>CAYSBR010000008.1:1781-95552 GCA_964429385.1 uncultured Opitutaceae bacterium | reverse complement strand
TTTCTGCTTGACCGGCCAGATCAGGCGGCGGGCCTTGTCGAGATTGGCGTTGTCAGGCCAGGAGTTCAGCGGCGCAAAACGCTGCTGCCCCGCCCCGGCGCCACCGCGCCCGTCAGCCAGACGATAAGTGCCCGCGCTGTGCCAGGCCATGCGAACGAAGAACGGACCGTAGTGCCCGAAATCCGCCGGCCACCAGTCCTGCGAATCCGTCATGAGCGCGTAAAGGTCCGCCTTCACCGCCGCCAGATCGAGTTTCTTGAACTCCTCCGCATAGTCGAAATCACGCCCCAGCGGATCGGACCGCTCCGAATGCTGGTGCAGCATTTTCAGGTTGAGCTGGTTCGGCCACCAGTCGCGGTTGGAACGGCCGCCGGCGGTCGTGGATGTGGGCTTCGGCTGGGTGCCGTGCAGGTGGGGGAACGGGCATTTTCCGCCGCTTTTCTCAGGTTGTGGTGTGTCCATGATGTTCTTCAGGGGATGCGTGGGTTCTCTGCGATCGCTGCGCTGCGGCAGCCAGGTTCGGGGATTGTGGCCAAAACGGTCCACGACGGGATGCCGTGAACCGCCGTGATTAAATCAAAACCACGGCTATTGTTGAAATACTTTGTTCCTCTTGCCACTATAGGTAACGCCTATGGAAATGCATCAACTGCGCTACGTGGTCGCCCTCGCCCGCACCGGAAATTTTTCGCGCGCCGCCGAGCACTGCAACGTGGCCCAGCCCTCCCTCAGCCAGCAGATCCAGAAACTCGAGGACGAGCTCGGTGAACGACTCTTCGACCGGATGAAACGGCAGGTCCGGCTCACCCCCCATGGCGCCGCCTTTCTCCCGCGCGCGGTGCGCATCCTGGAAGAGGTGGACGCCGCCAAGCGCGAGGCAAGCGATGCGCTCGATCTCAAGCAGGGCTCGGTCGCCATCGGGGTTCTCCCCACCATCGCCCCCTACCTGCTCCCGCCGGTGATGGCCCGCTTCAGCGCACGTTTTGCCGGGGTGGACATCACCGTGCATGAGGACACCACTGCGCAGCTCCTCAAACTCGTGCACGCCTACGAAATCGATTTCGCCGTGGCCAGCGAACCCATCCTCGACGACCGGCTGGTCGTGACCGAGCTCTTCACGGAGGAGCTCGTGCTGGCGCTGCCCCCCAGGCATCCCCTGGCCAAAAAACGCACGCTCACCTCCGCCGATCTGCGCGACGAGAAACTCATCGTCATGAAAACCGGCCACTGCCTCGGCGACCAGGTTCTGGGCTTCTGCGAACGCCAGGAAGTCAAACCGCGCATCAGCTTTCGCAGCGCCCAATTGGAAACCGTGCAGGAGCTCGTCTGCGCCGGCCTCGGCCTCTCGCTCGTGCCCGCCATGGCCCAGCGCACGGCCAAGCGCCGCTCACCGGAATACCGCTCGCTGCAATCCCCGCAACCCGAGCGCAAGATCGTGCTCGTCTGGCCCCGGCAGCGCCCTCCCGGCCGGGCCGCCAGCGAACTGGTGAAACTGTTCACCCAACAGTCGAAAGAAAGCTAATCACCCACCGCCGGACCGAATGTTTGCATGATGAGCATGCGAAAACACCGCAGGGTGCCGTGAAGGAAGACTGCGGTTGAGCGAAACGTCACTTCAGCTCCGCCAACACGGCCAGCAACTGCGCCCCGTGGTCGGCGGTGTCCACCTTGGGGATCACCGCCAGCACCGTGCCACCCTGATCAATCACATACGCAGCGCGGGCCGGACCGAGAAACTTCCGGCCATACATGGACTTCTCGATCACCGAATCTGTTGCCTTGGCCAGAGCATCCTCCGGATCGCTCACCAAGGGATAGGGGATACCCTTCTTCGCGGCGTATTTCCGGTGCGAGGAAATCGTGTCACGGCTGACCGCCACGAGGTTGTAGCCGGCCTTGGCCAATGCCGCCGCGTGCTTTGCCAGGCTGTCATTCTGCTTGTCGCAGCCACCGGTGTTATTGCGCATGTACACCGAGATGATCGTGCGCCCGGCCAGCAATTCACCCAACTCAACCTCTTTTTCCTCATTATCTTGCAATACTCTCAATCGAAGACCAACAGGAAGTTTCTTACCGGGGGTGATCATGCCTGGGGAGAGGAACCCAACCTTCGCGCCGGGTCAAACTTGCGGTGGCTGGTTCAAATTCATCTGCGGTGGCTTTGACGAACGCGTTTTTTTCCTCCAACCTCCGCTTTCCATGAAGTCCGTCAAAATTCCCGCCTTTGAGCTCTTTCTTCACGAGATGATCCCCCTCGCGAAGATGATGGGCGTCGGCGTGGAGGTCAGTGACGACCGTGCGCTCACGCTCAAAGCGCCCAAGGAGCAGAACAAAAATCCGCTCAACACCGCCTTTGGCGGCAGCCTCGTTTCGCTCGCCACCCTCGCCGGCTACGGCGTCGTGTGGGAGTTGATGAAGAACGAAAAAGGCGCGGAAAAATCCGAATGGCGCATCGTGGTGAAGGAAAGCCGCGCCGCTTACCGCCGCCCCGTGATCGGCGACCTGCGCGCCATCTGCGAACGCCCCGCCCAGGCGGCCATCGCCGAGTTCAAGGAAGCCCTGGCCCGTTACGGCAAGGCCAAGCTCAAACTGCGCGCCCGCGTCGTCGAGCAAGGCGAGACCGCCGTGGACGTCACCGCGGCCTTCGTCGTCACGCGATAAGACCGCCCCCTCAGGGTCGGCCGCGTAGCTTCGCCGCCACGCGTTCGCTCACCGCGCGACGTGGAGCAAGGAACGATTCCATCTGCCGCAGCATTTCTGCGACAAAAGCTGGATCCGCAGTTTGCGGCGAACCACCGGCAAAAGGCGGCGCCGGATCATATTCCATGGTAAGCTGAATGGCTCTAGCGAGTTTCTCTCCTTGCATCTTCGCCACCAGGCTCAGCGCGAAATCGAGCCCTGCGGTCACGCCACCACCGGTAACGCGATTGCGATCAAAGACGACACGCTCATTCACCGGAATGACATCGAAAAGCGCGAGTTGATCAAGGGAGGCCCAATGGCAAGCAGCACGATATCCAGTCAGCAGTCCCGCCGCCGCCAAAACCAACGAACCGGTACAGACCGAGGTCACCCATTTCGCTTGCTCCGCCTGCGCTCGGAGAAAAGCCAGCGTCTCCTCATCCTCCATCAAATCCACCTGGCCCGGACCACCCGGCACGCAGAGTACATCCAGTTGCGGACATTCGGCAAATGTGACCGAAGGCTGCACCATCTGTCCGCCACAGGATACCAATTCCCGGCTTTTCCAAACCAGATGGACCCTGGCTCCTGGCACGCGCAGAAACACCTCACTAGGCCCCACTAAATCCAACAGCGTCAGTCTCGGAAACAGCAATAGGCCGACCTGCAGATCTTCAGATGTGCTTTGAGTCGGACTCATCTTTCTTCGCGTAGCCGCTGTCCTGCCGCTGGTGATTCACCTGATTTTTCTTCAGATACGCCTGATAAACATCATCGGCCGTCATGCCGAGCGTCTGCGCGAGCGACACCAGGAAGTGAAACAAATCCACGACCTCGACCTTCGCATTCTGCTCGTCGAACTTCTGGTATTTCGCCCACCACTTCCACGGCACACTGTCGATCAACTCGGCCGTTTCCTGCTGCATCGCGCGGGTGTAATTGAGAATCCACTTGGCCTTTTCCTCATCACTCGGCGGCGGAAGATTGACGCCAATGCGCTGGTTGAGCGCGTCCTGCATGCGGAAGATTTCCTCAAGTTTGTCCATGTGGCCACCCTGCGGCTCGCTCCGCCCGCTGGCAAGCCCACCCTTTGCCCGGGGTGATTTTTAACAACCTATGTGTCATAAGCTTATATATTCCGAAGCTCTCTTTTTTCCCGGCTCCCGGGAATTTGAGATTGCTCCAAGCCCTTAGGGGAACGATGTTTCCGCCTCTTGGCATGCGTCGAGTGTGATTTCCGCGCTCCGCCCGCCATCCAACCGGCAGCTCTCCGCCTTGCGGCATGAGCGCCATAGCCAACAAAAAAAGATACAACCATGTCAGATCCAGTAACGTCCGAAGCCGCCGCTCCTGCCGCCGCTCCGGACTCCGCCAGCGCGGCACCCGCCGCCACTCATGGCGCATCCCAGCCGACCAGCGCTTTCGGCTCATCCCGCGGCTCAGGTCTCGCCCGCGGCAAGCGCCCCACCCCCGCAGCCGCCTCGGCTGCTTCGCCCGCCGCTCCCCGCGGCTACCAGCCCAGCTCCATCGAGGTCATCACCCCGAAGAGCGAGTACAAGAACCCGTTCACCGGGGAAACCTCCGTGCCGACGCCTGCGCCGGTTGAGCCCGTCTCCGCCGCCCCTTCGGCCGAGACTCTTGTGCAGGCGGAAACCTCCGCGGAGATCGCCGCCACGACGCCTGCCCCCGCAGAGCTTCGCGCTCCCGCCCCCGCTCCGACCCCGGCGCCCGCCGAGGAAGCCGACAAGGCCGAACTCAACATCCTCCCCCCGGAGGAGAACAAGCGTTCCACGCAAAGCTGGGAATCCAACGGGCAGAACCGCCGCGAAGAGCGGCCCACCTTCCGTCCGGAGCGACGTGAACGGCAAGCACGGCAAGAGCGGCGCGACCCCGAGTCCCGGCCGCAGCGCGAACCCGCCGCCCCCCGCCCCGCTCCCACCCAGGCGGCACCCGCTCCCCGCGAACCGCGCGCTCCGCGTGTGGAACAGCCCAAGAAGTCCGGTGGTTTCATCGGCTGGCTCAAAGGACTCTTTGGTGGCAACGACACCCCTTCCACCAGCAGCCAATCCAACGGCCAAAACGGCGACTCCGCTCACGAGGGCGGCGAGCGCCACGGTCGGCGGCGCCAGCGCGGCGGACGTGGACGCCACAACGGCCCGCGCGATGCTCAGGGCCAGGCTTCCGAAGGCCACCGCCCACACGGCGGCGAGCCGCGCGACTCCCGGCACGGGGACGGTGGCGGCCAGCGCCGTCGTCGCCGCGGCGGACGCAACCGGCATCGGGGCGAACCCCGTTCCGAAGGTCAGCAGGGCGGCGGCGCCATCTGAGCCCAGTTAAACCTTGCTCCGCGCGTTCCGCGCGAATCGCATCCGAGGCGTCCGCTTTACCGCGGGCGCCTTTTTATTGGCGCGAAGCGCCCGGTCTCCGGAGCCTTCGCCCGGGAAGACGCCCGCCCGCTCCCTTTTCCTCCACTTTCCTCATGGCCGATCTCATCGTCAACGGCGGCAGACCTCTCTCCGGCGTCATCACTCCCTCGGGCAATAAAAACTCCGTGCTGCCCATCCTCTGCGCTTCGTTGCTCACCGACGCCCCCGTCACGCTGCGCAACGTCCCCAACATCACCGACGTCGAGAAACTCGTCACCTTTTTCACCGAGCAGGGGTCCGCCATCAATTGGAACCGGGCCACCGGCACAATGACGCTCGCCCACGCCGCGTTCGATGCCCGCCACCTCAACGGCGAACTCCCCGCCGGCATGCGCTCCGCCGTGCTGCTCTTCGCCCCGCTCCTGCAGCGCATGAAGAAGTTTGCGATTCCCGCCAACGCCAAGGGCTGCGCGCTCGGCATCCGCGAACTCGATCCCCACCTTGAGATCCTCGAAAAACTCGGCGCCCGCGTCACCACCCGCGGCGGCACCCTCACCCTCACGCTGACCGGCCGCTTCCAAGGCGCGCGCCACTGGCCCGACTACATGTCCGTCACCGCCACCGAGAATTTCGTCATGGCCGCCGTGCTGGCCGAGGGTGAATCCGTTCTCATCAACGCCGCCAGTGAACCGCATGTGCAAGACCTCTGCACCGCCCTCGTGGCCATGGGCGCGCGAATCGGCGGCATCGGCACCAGCCAGCTGACCGTCACCGGCGTGCGCCGCCTCCGGGGCGGGGATATCACCATCAACAGCGACCACCACGAAATCGTCACCTTCCTCGCCCTCGGCGCCATCACCGGCGGCGAAGTGCGCGTGAAACAGTCCCTGCCGCACCACTTCGACCTCATCACCCGCTCCTTCGCCAAGCTCGGCGTCAAGGTCGAGCACAGCGGCGACACCGCGATCGTGCGCCGCCGGCAGAAGCTCGTCGTCGAGCAGCCCTTCACCACCAATCTCCTGCCCAAGATCGAAGCCGCCCCCTGGCCCTATTTTCCGGTGGACCTGCTGCCCTGCATGCTCGCGCTCGCCGTCCGCACCGAAGGCGCCGTCATGTTCTGGAACAAGGTCTATGAAGGCGGCTTCACCTGGATGACCGAGCTCGCCAAGTTCGGCGCCCACGCCGTCGTGAGCGATCCGCACCGCGTCACTCTCTTCGGCGCCAGGCCCCTCCGCCCCGCCACCGTCGAGGCGCCCTACATCATCCGCGCGGCCGTCGCCCTCTACATGGTCGCCGCCAGCATCCCCGGCAAATCCGTCGTCAAGAACGCCGACACCATCAAGCGCGCTCATCCCAATTTTGTGGAAAACCTCCGCTCCCTCGGCGCCGACGTTGAGTGGAAGTGAAGAGGTTTCCGATTTTGGATTTTTGATTTTCGATTCCCGCACCCGCTGACACCTTCACACCGTGGCCCAACCGAAAATCGAAAATCAGAAATCGAAAACCCCGTCGTCCCCCGCGACCGGCACGGACTTCCTCGCCTCCGCACTGGCCAATCCCGTCTCGCCCGCCGAGGCCGCATTGCGCCCGCTCTCGTTTGCCGATTTCACCGGCCAGCCCAAGACCATCGAGCGCCTGCAGGTCATGGTCGGCGCCGCCAAGCGACGCGGCGAAGCGCTTAACCACATTCTCCTCTCCGGCCCGCCCGGCCTCGGCAAAACCACGCTCGCGTTCATCCTCGGCCAGGAACTCGGCCGCAATGTGCGCGTGACCTCCGGCCCCGTCATCGAAAAAGCCGGCGACCTTGCCGGACTCCTCACCAACCTGGAGGAGGGTGACATTCTCTTCATTGATGAGATTCACCGCATCCAGAAGACCGTCGAGGAATACCTCTACTCCGCCATGGAGGACTTCCGGCTCGATATCATGATCGACCAGGGGCCCAACGCCCGCAGCGTCCGTCTCTCCATCCCCCGCTTCACCCTCATCGGCGCCACCACCCGCAGCGGCCTGCTCACCGCGCCGCTCCGCTCCCGCTTCACGCTGCAAACCCGCCTCGACTATTACGACCAGCAGACCCTGCAATCCATTGTCCGCCGCAGCTGCGGACTCCTGCAGGTCGAGATCGATCCCGCCGGAGCGAAGGAAATCGCCGCGCGCGCCCGGGGCACGCCGCGCGTCGCCAACAACCTCATCAATTTCGTCCGCGACTACGCACAGGAGCGCGCCAAGGGCAAAATCACCCAGCCCGTCGCCGCCGCCGCGTTGGAGCTGCTGGAAATCGACGCCGCCGGTCTCGATGAAATGGACAAACGCATGCTCCGCGTCATGGCCGAGAACTACGCGGGCGGCCCCGTGGGCCTCGGCACCGTCGCCATCGCCGTGGGCGAGGAAGCCGAGACCCTGGAGGAAGTTCACGAACCCTACCTTATTCAGGAAGGCTACCTCCAGCGCACCCCGCAGGGTCGCACACTCACCCCCAAGGGCTACACCGCCATCGGCCTGAAATCCCTCGGCAACGACCAGGGCCGCTTGCTGTAAGCCAATTACCGCCCGACAGCCGCACCGCGCGGCATATCGGGCGGTCTTGCGGCAAATCAAGCACCGGCTTCAGACCGCCCCGCCTCCTGGGCAAACCAGTCCACGTTGCGGGTGAAAAACATGACTCCACCCAACGCCGCGAAGAGCGCCGCCGTCCCGGCTAAGAGCGCGTAATCCTGAGATTTCAGCACGAAATACAGATAGCCATAAGTCGCACCCAGCCCGCCACCGATGATCAGCGTTCGCCACCTCGTTTTCAGAAAACTCCAAGCATAAAGCGACACCATCAGTGTGCAGGCGCCCGCGGCCACGGCATAGGCGTGAGTTGTCGGCAAAAGTTCCGTCAGCGCCAGAAACCCAAGAAAAAACAAACAGAGGGCTGCACCGACCATTGCATATTGAAGCGGATGGATACGCAACGTCGACGTAACCTCGAAGAGGAAGAACACCGCAAAAACCAGCACGAAGAAGAGCACACCATATTTTTGCGCCCGCTCCGCCAATCGGTATCCGTCCACCGGCTGTGCAAATGTCACTCCGAAGCCCGCTGCCTCGATTTTATGCAAAATCTCACGCCGATTTTCATCTCGGCTGCTCCAACTTTGAGGAAAACCACGACTGAAGTGCGTAGTCTCCCATTCAGCCATAAAGCCCTTCTCGCTAATTTCGCGCTTCATGGGCAGATAGGCGCCGCCAAATGACGGATCGGCCCATGGTGACTCGATCTTAACGGATGTGGTTTTCCCCACTGGGGCGATTTGCAGTCGCTCACTGCCTTGCAACGCAGCCTCAAAACTGAACTCCAGTCTGATTCCGGCACCGACCTTGCTGACCTTGGCGCCCAAGGGAAGGACCGGCTCCAGCGCACCCGTCACCGACTCAAATGGCGTGGAACTTCCGTCAGCCAACGTCAACGGGCTTACCGCGCGGATGCCTCTTAAATCAGTCAGGCCGAAAAGCACCTGCGATCCCTCCCAATCAATGCGCTCAGCCTGAATCCCCGCCACCTCAAAGTCTGGCAGGAAATGTCCGGTTAGATTAAACCGGGCAGCATACACCACAGCATCATAGATACCGCGTTGGCGGACCTCCGGGTTGACCTTACCCTCAACCAGTAGGGTTTCAGGCAAAAAATATGCCGTCGCCCTCACGAGATCACTCTCCTCAACTTGCACAGCTTTTCCCGCAACCACCTTGGATCGGATGACCTGCGCACGGTAAACATAGGGGACTGCCAGCACCGGACCGGTAACTTGTTGGGCGCGACCCCAGATGCCTGCGATAGTATCGGTTGCCTGGCGCTGTTGCGCCTGACGCTCACGTAGCACGCCGTGGGTTAAGGCCAACGGTCCGTGCAGCAGGATGACCAGAAGGCAGATGCCCGCGATTTTCATAAAAATTGAGAAACGGCGTGAAGCTGGCGTGGGAATGACAGGAGGTTGGTTGGAGTCCATGCCCTACTCTGCTCTGGCTACGTGAAGTCTGTATGAAGCGAAGATGAAATCCGCAGGAAACTACCTCGAACCACGAGTTCACACCGATTTAAGCCTATCCAACAACAAACCGCTTTTATCAGCGGTCAGGTTTATTCACTTCCACTGGAATCCAGAGCACAGCCCTGGCACCGCCTTCGGGCCGGTTTTCCAGTACCACCTCGCCACTATGCAGATGAGCGATCTCGCGCACCAAGGCCAGTCCGAGTCCCGTGCTCTTCTTGCCGGAAGCTGGTCGCGACAGCGAATAAAACCGATCAAAGGCCCGCGGCAGAGCGTAGTCTGGCACACCAGGTCCGCAGTCCTCGACTGTGAACGCTATCCGGGCGTTTTCCAGCCGTGCGCTCAACACCACCCCGCAGCCCGCTGGAGAAAAATCCACCGCGTTCTGCAAAAGGTTTACCACCGCCTCGCGCAGCAAAATCCGCTCACCCCACACAACCGCATCATCGCTTCTCGTCACATTCAGTTTGACCCTCGCTCCCTCCATGGCCGGTCGCATCACATCGATCGCCTCCCGGAGAATTAGACCTGCCTCGATTCGTTCGGTTTGCTTCAACACCTTCCGAGCTTCGAGCGACGACAATTCCAATAACCGCTCGATGCTTTGCTGGATGCGCGCCGACTCGCCGCGGATGTTTTCCATAAACTTCCTACGCTGTTCCGGCGGCATATCCTCATTGAGCAACTCCGCCGCCCCCCGGATGGCCGCCAGCGGCGCCTTCACCTCGTGGGCTAAGGCTTGGGTGTAGCGCTCGGCGTGTTGCTTTCCCTCCAAGGCGTCGCGCATCTCTTCAAACGCCGCACCAAGATCACGCAACGTACGTCCGGGCAAAATCGGCCGCGGCGACTTGCAGCCGTCCCGCACAGCACGGGCATAAATCATCAGGCGTTCCAAAGGCGTGATCACCCATGACGCCACCAGCAAAAGTCCCGCCAGCACCGCGATACCGCCAGCGCCAGCGCCCAGCAGCAGCCTTCGTTTGGCCACGGCCACCAGTTCATTGATGCCGTGGGTTGGCTTGCCCACGGACAACACCCCCACGATAAGTCCTTCATGGCGTATGGGAGCGGCAACGTAAATCACTTGAGTGCTATCATCGCCAGGTTCATCGCGCGTGGAACGCGCGCCGTATTCACCGCGCAAGGTGCGCGAAACGTCATTCCATTGCGAGAAGTCGTGCCCCACACTTTGATGGGTCGAATCATAAAGCACCCGCCCCTCCGAATTGGTGACATAGACTCGCAGGTCCATCCCGCTCTTGCGCAGTGAAAAAATACGGGCCTCAAACTCTCGGCTTTGCGCAGAAGCAAGCACCCGACCCAATCCATCCGTACCCAACCGGTCATCCGAAAATTCATCTTCAACCACTGAAGCCAGTAATACGGATACATCCACCAACGTCTCCTCCATGGATTCGAGGTAACGAGGGCGCACCTGCTCAAGCGCCTTATGCGTTAGAAACCAGCCGCCGACGCAATAAATGAGCAGCAGCACAAGCAGCAATCGAAGACGCAGGCTCATCATGCCTCCCGCAGCGAATACCCCAGCCCGCGATGGGTGGCGATCGGATCCTCGGCGGGCGCCACCTCGCGCAGCTTGGCCCGCAGCTGCTTGATGTGCGCATCCACCGTGCGATCGAGCGCCGCGCCGGGATCGTCCCACGCCGCGGTCATCAGCTGGTCGCGACTGAACACGCGGCCCGGCGAGGCCAGCAGCGCGCCCAGCAACCGATATTCGTTGCGCGTGAGATCGAGCAGCTGCCCGTGGTAAATGATGCGGCAGCGCGTCTCATCATGCCGCCAGACTTCGCCCGCGGTGGCGGGTTTCACCGCACCATTGCCATTCGTCCGCCGCAGGACCGCGCGGATGCGCGCCGTCAGCTCCCGCGGGCTGAAAGGCTTGGCCAGATAGTCATCCGCCCCGAGTTCCAGACCCACGATCCGGTCCACCTCCGCGCTGCGCGCCGTCAGAAAAATCACCGGCAACGCACTCCGTCGCTGGATCTCGCGACACAACTCAAAGCCGCTCGTGTCCGGCAGACCCACATCCAGCACCGCCAGCGCCACGGCCTGCTCCGCAAGGACGGCCAGCGCTTCGCGCCCGGTCGTGCGCCACACCGGCTCGTAGCCCTCAGTCCTCAGTGCGTAGAGAATCGTGTCCGCAATGGCCGCCTCATCTTCCACCACGAGAATCTTCTGGCGCGAATTCGACATCCCCTGATCCTGTGCCGGGGCCCGGCCCGATTTCAAGGTTCCGCCGGCACCAACCGCACAACGCGACCGGGACTTTCCAGCCCCAGATAGAGATACCCGTCGGGGCCGACAGCGATCGAGCGGACGCGACCGATGCCCTTGAAAATGACTTCCTGATGCGTCACCCGCCCATCGGTCATCACGAGGCGGCGCAATTCCTCCGCCGCCAGTGCGGTCACAAACAGGTTGCCCTGCCAGCGTGGAAACCGGTCACCGGCGTAAAAGGCCATGTCCCCCACCGCGATCGAAGGCGTCCAATGCAACACCGGTTGTTCCATTCCTTCCCGGGCTGTAAGACCCGTGATCGGCGTGCCATCATAGTTCATGCCGTGGGTGATGACCGGCCAGCCGTAATTGCGGCCCGGGTGGATGAGGTTGAGTTCATCGCCACCGCGCGGGCCATGCTCGGTCTCCCACAGGAGTGCCGTGCCCGGCTGGAGCGCGAGCCCCTGCGGGTTGCGATTGCCGTAGGTCCAGATCGTCGGCAACGCTCCGCGGGTCTGCACGAAAGGATTGTCCGCCGGCACCCGGCCATCGTCATGGATGCGGTGCACCTTGCCGTTGGGGCGGGAGAGATCCTGCGCATCCTGCGGCGCGCCCCGCTCGCCGAGCGTAAAAAACAGATAGCCATCGTGAAACACCAGCCGGCAGCCAAAGTGCACTCCGCCGCGTTTATACAACCCGGCCGGCGCCCGGTAGATCTCCTCCTGCTCCCCCCAGCGACCTTCGCGCAGGCGCCCGCGCACGATGGCCGTCATCGCCGTGCCTCCGGCGCCGGGATCACTGAACGCAAGGTAGATCCAGCCTTTGGTCTCATACTCCGGATGCACGCCCACCGCCAGCAAACCGCCCTGCCCTCGCGCCCAGACCTCCGGTGTCCCCGCCACCTCCAAAGACTCCGGGTGCCCCGACTCCACCACACGCAACCGACCGGCGCGCTCGGTCACCAACATCCGTCCATCAGGCAGGAAGGCGATCGACCAGGGCACCTCCAGTCCCGTGGCCACTTCCTCCAACCGGTAAGCATGCGCTTCGCTGCGGGTGACGGACGCAGGCGTCGGTCGGCTGAAATCCGCCCCCCTCGCCTCAGCCTGGGTGCTCATCTCACGGATATAGACCACCAGGGCACGGGTCTGCGCCGCATCGAGCACAGCGCCAAACCCCGGCATGCCGGCTTCCGGCAAACCCGCGCGGATCGCCCGAGTGATACTTTCGTCATCGGAGCCATGAACCCAGACTCCATCCACCAGGCTTCCACCCAAACCACCTTCCAAGCGGACGCCGTGACAGCTGGCGCAATGCTCCTGGTAAATCCGCCGCACTTCCTGCGCCGGGAGACTGCAGGCCATCATCAAACCCAAGGTCGCCAGCCACAACGGAAGCCGGAGGAATACGGCACGGGAAAAATCCATATCCCGAATAAAACTTCGGGCCCGCCGGCCGGCAAGCACCCGGGATCCTTTACCGGGCGCAAAAAAGCTCCCGACCTCACGGCCGGGAGCGGAGAAATTACAGGCAGCCTGGAGGCGGCTCAGTTGCGCGCGAGATATTCGGCCACGCCCTGGCTGGTGGCACGCATGCCGGACTTGCCGCGCGACCAGTTGGCGGGGCACACCTCGCCGTGCTGTTCGAAGAATTGCAGCGCATCCACCATGCGGAGGACTTCGTCCACATTGCGGCCCAAGGGCAGGTCATTGACGAGCGCGTGGCGCACCAGTCCCTTGCGATCAATGAGGAACAGGCCGCGATAGGCGATCAATTCGCCGGTCGCCGTGAAGGGCACGCCGGCCCCGGGGTTGAACGTGTATTCGCCGGTCAGCACGCCATAGGCGGCGGAGATGGTCTTGTTCGTGTCGGCCACGATCGGGTAGGTCACTCCCTGGATGCCACCCTGCGCCTTCGGCACCTGCAGCCAGCCCCAGTGCGACTGCTCGGTGTCGGTCGAGCAGGCCACCACCGCGGTGTTGCGCGACTCAAACTCCGACAAGGCGGCCTGGAAAGCGTGCAGCTCACTCGGGCACACGAACGTGAAATCCTTCGGGTAGAAGAAGAGCACGACATATTGCTTGTCGAGGTAGCGCGTCAGGGAGAAGTCGCTGACGACCTCACCATTGACGACGGCGTTGGCGTTGAACGTGGGCGCGTTTTTTCCGACAAGTGTAGGCATAAGAGGCACCCAGCGAAGCACGCGCACGACGCACTGGCAAAGCCGCTTCCGGCCCGCGCCCGTAATCAAAGACACAACTGATAGGGCCTATCGCTTTTGATAATGCCCTCCCAGCCGGGGCCCGATCCCAAAATGAGTCACGCCCCAGGCTGATGGCAGTTGCCCTTTGTCCGCGCCGCCCCGACGTTGCCGTTTTCATGTCTGCCACCACCGCGCCCACTCAGCCCGCATTAAACGAGCGTTCGCTCCTGCGGACCCTGGCGGCCATCCAGTTCACCCATATCATGGATTTCATGATCATGATGCCGCTCGGAGCCGGCCTCATGCGGGTGTTCGATATCAGTCCCGCCCAATTCAGCCTGCTGGTGGCCTCTTACGGCCTGGCCGCCGCCGTGAGCGGCTTTCTCGGCGGATTCGTGCTGGACCGGTTTGACCGCAAAAACGCCCTGCTGACGCTCTACGCCGGATTTTGCGTCGCCACTCTGGCCTGCGCCCTTGCGCCCACCTACACCTTCCTGATGGCCGCCCGGGTGGCGGCGGGGGCCTGTGGCGGCGTGGCCGGCTCGCTGGTGACCGCCATGGTCGGCGATGTCATCCCTCCGGAGCGACGCGGCCGGGCCATGGGGCTGGTGATGACCGCCTTTCCGCTCGCCTCGGTGCTGGGCGTGCCCGTCGGGTTGTTGCTGGCCAGCTGGCTGGAATGGCACGCGCCCTTCTACCTGCTCGCCGTGGTCAGCGCCGGGGTCTGGTTTTTCGCCCGGCAGGTCCTGCCCCACGTCGCCAGCCATCGCAGCGCCACCCACCCGGTCCGGCAGATGTTCGAAATCCTCACCCATCGCATCCACATCCGCGGGTTTCTGCTCAGCGCCGTGCTCGTCTTCGGCGGCGGTTGCGTCATCCCCTTCCTCGCTCCCTCCATGGTGACCAATGTCGGGCTCTCCGAACAACAGTTGCCGCTCATGTATCTTTTCGGCGGAGCGCTCACCTTTTTCACCATGCCCTGGTTCGGCCGGCTTTCCGACCGGCACGACAAGCTCCATGTGCTCCTCGCCATCAGTATCGTCGCCATCGGCGTCGTGCTGGTCGTCACCCGTCTGGGCGAGGCGCCGCTGCCCTTCATCCTGATCGTCACCACGCTGTTCTTCATCGCGATGTCCGGCCGCTTCGCCCCGACCATGGCCATGGTCACCAATGCGGTGGAAGCCCGCTACCGCGGCGGCTTCATGAGCGTGAACTCCGCCATTCAGCAGGCCTCCGGAGCCCTCGCCAACATCACCGCCGGACTCTTGATCACGAAAAATGCCGCCGGCCAGCTCGTCGGTTATCCCCGGGCCGGCCTGATTTCCGCCGTCGCCTTCGTGCTCACCGTCATCCTCGCCGCCTGGCTGCGGGCCGCCGCGCCCCATGCGGCCAAAAATCCCGCGCCCGCGGACGCCGCCGGCCCCGCTGCGTAAGCACAGTTGCACCCCGGCGGATTTCCCCCATGCTGGAGCGACTATGATCAACGCACTCAAAAAGACCCTGCTGGTCGGCGTGGGCGCCGCCGTCATCACCAAGGAAAAAGCCGAGGCGGCCTTCGCCGACTTCGTTCAGTCCGGCAAGGTCAATGCCGCGGACGCCCGGGCCATGGCCCGCAAGATCGCCGCCCAGGGCCGCGAAGAATTCAAGACCGTCAGCGGCGAGATCGAAACCAAGGTCAAGCACCTCGCCTCCCAATCCAATGCCGCCACCAAGGCCCGCATCGCCGCCTTGGAAGCCCGCATTGCCGAACTTGAAGGCAAAAAGCCTGCCGCCGCCCGGACCAAGAAGCGGACCGCCAAGCGCAAGTCCGCGTGAAAGCCTTCGATCTGCTGAGTCATGCCGGCCGGGCCAAGGACATCCTCGGTGTGCTGGCAAAACATGGCTTCGCCGATCTGATCAGTCACCTGGAGTTGCCCACGGGCTTCTGGCAGCGCCTGCTGCCCCAGCCGGCGGTGGAGCATACGACCTACGAGCGCCTGCGCCTCGCAGCCGAGGAACTCGGCCCCGCCTTCGTCAAGCTCGGCCAATTCCTTTCCATGCGGCCCGATGTGCTGCCGCAACCCCTCATCCTCGAACTGCGCAAACTGCAGAACAGCGTCAGCCCGCTTCCCTTCGAGAAGATCAAACCCGTCCTCGTTTCCGCGCTGGGCGGCGAACCGACGGAACTGTTCTCCGAGTTTGACGAAACCCCGCTCGCCGCCGCCTCGCTCGCCCAGGTTTACAAAGCCCGTCTGCGCGAGGGCGGACAGGCCGTGGCCGTCAAGGTCCAGAAGCCCGACATCCGGCGCAACATGGAGATCGATCTCGATCTCGCCATCTGGCTCGCCGAACAGCTGCACCAACGTTCGGAAACCTTGCGCCCCTTCAACCTCCCCGCCGCCGTCGCCGAGGCCCGTCAAGGGATGCTCGCCGAACTCGATTTTCGCAACGAGGCGCGCAACCAGCAGTATTTCAACATCGTTAACCCTCACCCGGATCAGGTCTTCGCCCCCGCCATCCACGCCAGGCATTCCGGCGAGCATGTGATCGTGATGGAGCGCATCGAGGGCGAGGCCGTCTCTTCCGTTGCCCTCGGCGCCGAGCTCCGCCGCGAGATCGCCGGGCGCGGCGCCAGCTCCCTTGTGCGACAGGTGCTCATCGACGGATTTTTTCACGCCGACCCCCACGCGGGCAACGTTCTCATCACCGCCGACCACCGGCTCTGCTTCCTCGACTGGGGCCTGGTCGGACACCTCACCAAGCGACTGCGCTTCGCCCTCGCCGAATTCTGGGAAGCCGCCGTCAGCCAGGATGCCGAGCGCATCGTCCAGATCGCCGCCAGCCTCGCCCCGGCCAACGTCCGCGTGGATTTCCATGCGATGGAAAAGGAGGTCACCATCGCCCTGCGCGAGGAGCTCAACTTCACCCTCGGCCACCAGGAACTGGGCCGGGCGATGATCAAGCTTCTCAACATCTTCGGCCGCCACGGCATCTCCCTCTCCAAGGACTACACCCTGATGGCCAAGGCCGTGCTCTCCATCGAGGAAGTCGGCCATTCCCTCGACCCCGGATTCGATCTGCGCGTCCACACCAAGCCCATTCTTCGCGAACTCTATCTCGGCCAAGCCAGTCCCCGCGCGGTGGGCCGGCGGTTGCGGGAAATGCTGCGCGACACGCTCAGCGGATTGCGCGAACTGCCCTCCGAACTGCACCGTCTCGTGCGCCGGCTGGAGCACGACGATTTCACCATCAACTTCCAGCACCGGGGACTCGGCGAGGTGGAGAACTCGCTTCAGACCGCCGCCAATCGCATCACGCTCGGCGTGATCATCGCCTCGTTGATCATCGGGTCCTCCATGATCATCACCACCGGCATCCGGCCCCACCTTTTCGGCTACCCCGCGCTCGGCATCGTCGGCTACATCATCTCCGCGCTGCTCGGCCTCTACATCATCTGGAACATCATCCGGCAAAACGGGCACAAGTGACCCGTCGCCACCGGATGAGTTCGCCGCGGACGCCGTCGCTGCGCCGGCCGCAGGAGGCGGGACTTCACCGGAACGAAACCCACTGAGCGACGTCTAGAAACCCTCCCATCATGTCCGGCTCGCGTTCACGTTTTTTGCTCCCCGCCCTCGTTGTCACCGGGTGCGCATTGCTCACGCTGCCCTGGTGGGGCCTGCGCCCGCTGCTCGCCCTGGGCGCCCGGGTGACGGATGTTTCCTACACGCGCTTCGAATCGGTCGGTGGCGGACGCATCGCCCTGCATGAAGTGCAATGGACCTCCGAATCCATCCGGTTTCGCGCCACGCGCATCGAATCAGCCTCGCTGGTCTCGTGGCTGCGCACGCGGGAGGCCGCGCTGGGTGTGCACGATTGGCAACTGTCCGTCACGCCCGTTGAAGACGTCCCCGATCAAGCCGCCCCGCCCCGCGAAGCACAACAGCGCCAGATCGCGCAGATTGCCGGCCAGCTTGACCGCTGGCTGGGCACCGCGCGGCTGGAGAACGGCCGCATCACCCTTGGCGAAAAGGTTCTCGGCCTTCCCTCCGTCACTTATGAAAATCGCACCCTGCACGCCTCCCTCGAGTCGGCCGGGCGGATGGCCGATATGCGGGCCCGTCTGGGCGAAACCTTATCCGCCCGCCTGTCACTGCCAGATTACGATCTTGAATTGACCGCCCAACTGACCGGCCCGGCGCTGGCCGGCAATCTGCACTGGCACGGCAATGAGGCCGGCTTGCATGCCACGCTGCAGGAAGGCACCTGGCTGCCGGCCAAGTTCGAGCTGAGTGGCACGGACTGGCGGGCGGCGGCCGCCGCGCTCGGATTGCCGGAGTTTTATGAGGATGCCACGGGCAGCTTCATTGTGCAGGGCGACCACCGTGCCATGAGCGTGGCCGCAAACGCCAAAGCCCGACCGACCGCAGGCCACGACGCGCCCCCGCTCATCGCCAATATCCGCGCCGCACTCACCCGGACAGGCGGTGAAATCACCGCTCTGGAAATATCCGCGCCCTATGCCCGCGCGCATCTGAGCGAACCGGTCGCTTTCGATTTTTCCGGCCGGCTCTTGAGTCAGGTTTCCCGCTTTGAATGGCAGGCGGATCTGGCCGGCATCCCTGCCTTGGCGGCCACCGGGCATGTTCAAGGAGAGGCCTTGATCGAACCGGGCATTCAGGGTCAGGCCCGCGCCACCTTCACCGCCACAGCCGCGAATGTGGTCTGGCAGGAAGTCGCTGTAAACACCGCAACCCTGCGCGGTCGGCTGGATTGGCCACTGCTGTCTTTGGATGAAGTCGTGCTCGCGCCCGCAGAAGGAGGACGAGTGGAGGCCAAAGGAAATTGGGACTTCGCGCAAAAGCGTCTGGCGGACGGAAAACTCCATGGCGAATTACCGGAAGCCGCCCTCGCCCGCTGGCTCCCGCAAGACTGGAAGATGGAAAGCCTGCGGTTCACTGGCACCGCCGCCGGTCTCCTGACCGCCTTGATCCATCAAGGCTCCATCTCTGTGACGGGAGCCAAGGCGGCCAGCGTGAAGCCGGTGACCGCCACCGTGTCGTGGACCGGAGAACACACCACCATCGCCATCAACGATCTGACCGCCACCGCCGGTGAATCCTCACTGGTCGCGGCCGGCCAATTCTCGCCCGGCCAGCTGCGGCTGGAGGCCGTGAGCTGGACTCAGGCCGGGCGCGAATTGCTCCGCTTACAGGCCCCGGCGGAAATCGATTTTTCGTCAGGATTAGCCATCACCGCGCTCAATCTGAAAGGTGGAGATAATCATGAACTGAACCTGAATCTGGCTTTGCAGGACCAAACCTCAGCGGCTGATTTCCGCATCACAGGATTTGAATCCCATTGGCTCGATGACTGGGTCGAGCTTCCTCCCGTCCGGTGGGCCATCTCCGCGGCCACCGGACACGTAGCTTGGACAAAGAGCACCCCGCTGCAGGGCAGGGTCTCCGCCACCACGCGCGTGACCGTGGCACAAGCCGGCACGCTCACCGCCCAGACCGCATTCGAAAGCGATGGCACAAAACTGTCGCTCACCACCACCGTAAGCTCAAAGGGCCGGGAACTGCTGGCCGCCACTGGTCATGTTCCCGTACGCATCCAACCGGGTGCCTCGGCGGGAGTGACGGTGGCGGAGACCGGACAATTCGCCCTGACTCTGACCGGGCGCTCCGAGAGCAGCTGGCAGGAGGACATCGCCACGCTGACCGGCGTGAGAATTGAAGGTCTGGAGTTCGGCGGAGACCTGAGTGGAACATTGCAAGCCCCGACCGGGCATTTGCGTGTGAAAGCAACCCGCGCCGAGCTTCCGCCGGACTGGACCCGGTTTGCCCTGCCCCGCATTGAGGCGTTGAACGCGGACATCCGCGCGGATGGCACGCACCTGACGCTTGAGGCCTTCCAGTTAAAGGTGGATGGGCAGAGCCTCTCCGCCCAAGGCACGCTGCCCATGCCCCGGCGGGGTTGGCGCCACTTGTTCGAGGAGCCGCTGGCAGCAATCGAGCAAGGAGCGTCCCTCCAGCTGCGCGTCACCGATGCCGAGGTCGCCGCCCTCGCGCGGTATGCCCCGGCTTATCTGGCTCCGGCGGGACGCCTTTCCCTCGCGCTGCAAGCCACGCCGGATCAGGGCGTGCACGGCAGCCTGCGCATCACCGGCGCCTCCTCGCGTCCCCTCGGCCCGCTGGGCGTGCTGCAGGATATGGAAGCCGATGTCACTTTCGAGGGGCGGGAAATGACCGTGCACTCGATCCGTGCCCACACCGGTGGAGAGCCGGTGGTCATCGCCGGCAAGGCCCGCTGGCGACCACGCGATACCCCGCTGCTGGATATGACGCTCAAAGGGGAGAATCTTCCCTTTGTCCGGCAGACGGGACTTTTGCTGCGCGGCGATCTCGATTTGAAAATCATCTCATCGGAAGACGGCGCGCAGACCAGGATCACAGGCCATACGCGGCTCCGGGACAGTCTTTTCCTCGCGGATATCCGGGCGCTGATCCCCTCGGGCGGCCCCCGCGGCCCCGCGCGCCGGCCGCCTTATTTCTCCGTGACCTACGCGCCCCTCGATCGCTGGGAGCTGAACGTCAGCATCCGTGGAGAAGATGCGCTCAAAGTGCGCACCACCCTGTTCGACGGCCTGGGCAGTGCGCGGCTGCGGCTGGGCGGCACCTTGGGCGAACCCCGGCTGACCGGAGAAGTGACCGTGGATGAAGGCCGGGTTAAATTCCCCTTCGCCACCTTTCGCGTGCAGGAAGGCCGCGTGACGCTGACGGAAGCCGACCCTTACTCGCCGCGCTTGCGCGTCAACGCCGCGTCCCGCCGGCTCGATCACGACCTGCGCATGGAGCTGTCCGGAACCTTGGACGCCCCGGTCCTGCAATTCCATTCCAGCCCGCCCCTCGATTCCGAAGCCGTGCTGCTGATGGTAATGGCCGGCACCCCGCCAACCGAAAACGGCGGCCAGAAAACCTCCGCTCAACGCATGGCCCGCCTGGGCGCCTACCTGGGCGGCGATGTGCTGCGCAATGTGGTCGGCCTGGAGACCGATGGGGAGAGACTCTTGATCACTTCGGGCGAAAAGGTCTCCCGCCAGGGCAGGGAAACCTACGGCTTTGAATACCGCCTCAACCCACGCTGGTCACTGGTTGGCGAATACGACGAGTTCGACGACTACAATGCCGGCGTCAAATGGCGGATCACACCGCCAGGCAGAAAGGAGTCCGATGATGAGGCGCAGTAAGTGGCGGCCCCTCCTGCGGGCAACCGCGGGGCTGCTGATCCTCGCCTTCACCATCGCGCCCCTCCGCGCGGCCGGCGACACCCCACCTCCGCCCGCCCCCACCTTCTCCGAAACCGCCTCCCTGCGCGTGACCGGGTTGGGCTGGCTGCGCAGCAGGATACTGACGCGTTCGCTCGAGCTTTTGCTGGGCAACCAACAAGCCCCCACCATTGACGCCAACCCCATCGAAGACGCATCGCTGGTCATCTTCTCGGAACTGGCCGACGAAGGCTATCTGGATGCCCGTATTCTCGTCTCCGCACTCCTGCCCGACGGGACTCTGGCCGAGCACGAACTCGATGCGGAATTGACCCGCACCCTGCCGCGGCCGTTCTCCGCCCGGCAAGTGGAGCTGAAGGTGCGTCCTGGCATCCGCCATACGATCAAGGCGGTCGCTTTCTCAGGGCTGGATGCCGTGCCGGCCAAGGATGCGGAAAGTTATTTCCGCGCCCGGCAGGGATTGTTCACCGCCGCATCCGCCCGGGCCTACTCACCGGGCCGGCTGCGGCGAAGCCTCGCCGGGCTGGAGGAAGCGCTGCGCCAGGCCGGCTTTGCCGAGGCTGTGGTGAAGACAGCAGGGATCCAGACCGATCCCGCCACCGGCGAGACCACGGTCGCCGTCAGCGTAAGTCAGGGCCCCCTTTGGCGGGTGGAGACGGTGGACAAAGTGTCAGCCGAAGGTCAGCCCTCGCCAGAGACACTGGCCCTTCCCGGAACAGGCCGCCCTTGGTCTCGTCTGCTCGGCCAGGATATCAATGTCGCCATGCGCCGCGCTTACCAGCGCATGGGTCACCCGGATGCCACGGTGAGCAGCACGCCTCTGCCGGGTGAACCGGCCGGCTCCGAGCGCCCGGTCCGCGTCGAAGTGAAGGCCGCCCCCGGCCCTCAGGTACGGGTCGGCGCCGTGCGCTTCGAAGGCGCGACCCACACCAAGGAATCGGTTCTGCGCCGACGGGTGAACCTGAAACCCGGCGACAATTACGACCCGCAGCGGATCGAATGGTCGAGATTGCGGCTGAGCCGGCTGGGCATCTTTGAAACCATTGATGTGCGTGATGAACCATCCGGGGAAGGCCGGCGCGATCCGGTGTTCGTGTTGCGCGAAAACCCCCGCTGGGATGCCGCGCTGCTCTTTGGCTACGGGAGTTACGAACAGCTGCGCATCGGCCTCGAATTATCGCAGGCCAACCTCTGGGGCCGCGCCCACCACAGCCGGCTGAGCCTGGTCCAATCCATGAAAAGCACGCGGGCCGACTACACCTATCGGGTGCCCGAGCTGTTCGGCGAATCGGTGGATGGCGGCCTCCGCCTGTTCGGGTTGCGCCGGGAAGAACAGGCGTTTGTGCGCCGTGAATACGGCGGCGGCGTGACCTTCCAGCGCCCGCTCCCCTGGCTCCGCGCCGAAGGCACCGTGGGTTACACCTATCAGGACCTGCAGGCCGGGGCCAGCCAGCTCGGCACCCGCCTGACCGATGAAACCCGCACCCGGGTCGCGAGCATTGATCTCGGTCTGACCCGCGACACCCGCAACAATCCCCTGCTCCCGCAGCGAGGCCACCGCTGGTTCCTCCGTTCGGAAATCGCCGCAAAGCAGCTCGGCGGCGAAACCGATTATCAACGGCTCGAAGCCGGCTTCTCCTGGCACAAGCCGCTGGGCGACGGGCGCTGGCTGCACGCGGGGGTTTTTCACGGAGTCGTGTTCAACGGCAGCGCCGTGCCGGTAAACCGGCTCTTCTTCCCCGGCGGCGAAAGCAGCATCCGCGGTTACGCCTCCGGCGAGGCCGCGCCCCTTGATGCCAACGACCGCTTCGTGGGCGCCCGCAGCCAGCTGCTGCTCAATCTCGAAGTCGAGCAACTCCTGACCGCCAAATGGTCCCTCGTCGTATTCTTCGACGGTTTGGGCACAACCGCCCGGCTCAACGACTACCCCTTCGACGACACCCTCGCCTCGGCCGGCCTGGGCCTGCGTTACCAGACCCTGCTCGGCCCCTTGCGCCTCGAATATGGCCGCAATCTCAACCCCCGTCCGCGCGATCCGGACGGCACCCTGCATTTCTCCATCGGCTTTCCTTTCTGAAGGCGATCCCCGCCAACCCCGGCAACCGGAACCGACACCCGATTTCAGTCTTCACGGATTGCCAGCCATCGGTCTGTCGTCAGTTTGCGGTCATGTCCGTCGCCGCACCGTCGCCCACGCCTTCCTCCCCTCCCCCGGCCTTCCGCCGGCCGGAGCTGCTCGCCCCTGCGGGCGACTGGGAGTGCGCGCGCGCCGCGGTGGAAAACGGTGCCGATGCGATCTACTTCGGCCTGGAGCGTTTCAACGCCCGCATGCGGGCGAAGAATTTCACCCAGGCCGATCTCCCCGCCCTGATGGAATTTCTTCACCGGCGCGGCGTGCGCGGGTATGTGACCTTCAATACGCTCGTATTCACCCACGAGCTCGACGATGCCGCCGACTACCTCCGCACCATCATCGCCAGCGGGGTGGATGCGGCCATCGTGCAGGACATCGGCATCTGCCGGCTGATCCGGCAGCTCTCCCCGGATTTTCCCATTCACGGCTCCACCCAGATGACAGTCACCAGCGCCGGGGGCGTGAAATTTGTGCGCGACCTCGGCGCCCAGCTTATCGTGCTCGGCCGGGAAAACTCCCTGAAGGAAATCCACAGCATCCAGGCGGCCCAGGCCGACAACCCGCTCCCGCTGGAGGTCTTCGTCCACGGCGCCCTGTGCGTCGCCTACTCCGGCCAGTGTCTCACCAGCGAGTCTCTCGGCGGTCGCTCGGCCAACCGCGGGGAATGCGCCCAGGCCTGCCGGCTCCCTTATGACCTCATCGCCGACGGTCGGCAGGTGGACCTCGGAGACCGCCGTTATCTGCTCAGCCCGCAGGATCTCTCGGGACTTGATGTGCTCCCGGAACTGGTGCGGGCGGGCGTCGCCTCGCTGAAGATTGAAGGCCGGCTCAAGTCGCCGGAATACGTCGCCAGCATCACGCGGGTTTACCGCGCCGCGCTTGACCGCACGATGGCGGAGTTGGCGCCTGTCGAGAGTCCGGAGCTGAGCGTTGATCCGATACCTCAAACCCGCCCCTCGCCTCCCAACGCTCAACCCTCAGCCCGCAACTCCCCTTCCCCCCGCTACGAATTGGAGATGAGCTTCTCCCGCGGACTCTACACCGGCTGGTTCCGCGGCATCAACAATCAGGAGCTCGCTCATGGCCGCTTCGGCACCAAGCGAGGAGTGTTTCTCGGCACCATCACCCGCATCAGCCCGGGTGCCCGCCCCGGCGTGCACCTGCATGCAGTCGCACCGGTCAAGCCCGGCGACGGCGTGGTCTTCGATGCCGGCTCACCCGAAGCCGGCGAGGAAGGCGGTCGCATCTATCAGGTCGAAACCCGCGCCGGCGAAACCGTGCTCCACTTCGGCGACGGCGATGTGAACTTCCGCCGGCTCCAGCCCGGCCATCGCGTGTGGAAAACCAATGACCCCGCGCTCGACCGCGAGCTCCGCGCCACCTTCACCGGCGACAAGATCCGCTTCCAACGCCCGATCACGATGGAAGTCCATGGCCGCGCCGGCACCCCGCTCACCCTGATTGCCGACGATGGCGAGGGTCACGTCGCGCGGCTTGACTCCGCGGTCCCGCTCGCCGCCGCCGAAAACCAGCCCCTCACACCCGAGCGACTGGGCGAGCAACTCGGCCGCCTCGGCGGCACCCCCTTCCGGCTGCACACCCTGCAATCCCATCTCGAAGGCGCGGTGATTCTCCCTCTGCGCGAGCTCAACCGCCTGCGCCGCGACCTGGCCGCCGAACTCGACCGCCTGCGCGCCGCCCCCAAGCGCTGGCAAATGCGGAGTGCGGATCGCGAAATGCGGATTGAAAAGCAGCCGGCCTTATCCACACCGCCGGAGATAATCGCCGTCGTGCGCGACCTCAATCAGCTGGAGGCCGTCCTCACTTGTCCCGGCATCGGCACGCTCTACTGCGAATTCGAAAACCCAAAAAACTACCGCGAGGCCGTTGCCCGCTTCCGGTCCTGGCAAGCCGGCCTGCCCGCCCATCCGCATTCCGAATTCCCCCATCCGCAATCCACCGGCATCTGGGTCGCTCCGCCGCGCATCTTCAAGCCGGGCGAAGAGTGGATTCTCAAGCAGGTGCGCTCCTGCGAGGCCGATGGCTACCTCGTGCGCAATTACGAGCATCTCGCGTTCTTCGCCGGCGAACGCCTGCGGGGCGATTTCTCCCTCAACGTCGCCAATCCGCTCACCGCGTCGCATTTCCTGAAGCATCACGGCCTGGAGCGCGTCACCGCCAGCTACGACCTGAACATCGCCCAGCTGGAAAGCCTGCTGCAGGCCGCTCCCGGCGACTGGTTCGACATCACGATTCATCAGCACATGCCGATGTTTCACATGGAGCACTGCGTATTCTGCGCGTTTCTCTCCTCCGGCAAGGACTACCGCGATTGCGGCCGCCCCTGCGACCAGCACCGTGTCGCCCTGCGGGATCGCGTCGGCGCGGAGCTGCCGCTCAAGGCCGACGCCGGTTGCCGCAACACCGTCTTCAACAACCGGGCGCAGACCGGCGCCGAATACGTCTCCCGCCTGCGTGAGCTCGGCGCCGCCCACTTCCGCGTCGAGTTTGTCACGGAAAGCGCCGATGAAGTCGCCCGCACGCTCGGCCGCTATCAACAGCTGCTGCGTGGCGAGATCACCGGCGACGAGCTCTGGCGCGAGCTGAAGTTGCTGAACCAGCTCGGCGTCACCCGCGGGCAGATGGAAGCCGCTCCGCAGGTGATTTTTCGCAAGCGCTGAGCGCGGCTCAGGAAGCCTTCTTCCGCATGGCCGAGGCGAGGCCGGCCACGATCAGCACGCCACCGCCGACATAAAACCAGACATGCTGCGGCTGGCGGGCCTTGCCATCGAAGGCGTTGGCGACGCTGGTGGTAACACTCTCGGATCTTCCGGCAACGGAATCTTCACGGCGCGTGCCCATCACGATGACCAGCACGCCGGCGACAATCAGGATCAGGGGGAGGATGAACTTATTCATGGGTTTTCAGGGTTGGGGTTGAGGGAAACAGGCAGTAAAAAGTAAAAATCGCAACCGCTTCCCGGCCGGCTGCTGCAGGCGATGCTGCCACCATGGGCCACGACAATCTCCCGGCAGATCGAAAGCCCCAATCCGGCCCCCTTCTGCGTCTGCCCCGGCACGCGGTAGAATTTTTCGAACACCCGCCGCGCCTCCGCTTCAGTCAGGCCGGGGCCGCGATCCCTGACTCCGAAACGGACCACGCCCTCCTTTTCAGGCTCGGCATACAGCACGATCTCACTGTCTTCCGGCGCATACTTTGAGGCGTTGACCAAAAGGTTGATGAATACGTGCCGGATGCGCTCCCGATCCATCGGCACCGAGTCGGGCATTGCGGCCTGCACCTCCACCGTTTGCCTCGCGGGCTCGGTCAGCGCCTTCACCTCCCGCACCATTTCATCCAGAAACGGCTTCACCGGCACCGGCCCCCGATCCAGGGCCATCACGCCCCCCTCGATACGGCTGAGATCCAGCAGATCGTTGAGAATACGCAGCAACCGGTCGGCATCATCCCGCGCCGTTTCCAACAACTCCGCCTGCGCGGGAGTCAGCGCGCCCACCTGCTGTTCCAGCAACAGGTAAAGCGACATGCGCAGGCTGGTAAGCGGGGTCTTCAACTCATGGCTGACCGTGCCCACGAGGTTGGTCTTCGCATCGTCAAGCAGGCGGAATTTCGTGACATCCTGCAGGATGAGCGCCGCGCCGCGAAAATCCGTCAGCGCGTCGCCAATCGCGAGAATTCGTGGCAGGTAATGGCGATCCCGGATGGTAACCGCCCGGTTGTATTCGGTCGGCAGGTAGTGATTGCCCGAACCCAGCACCTCCTGCAGCGGATCGCCGATTTCCTCGGGCCAGCCCTCCGCAAACTCCGGCGCCCCCGCGAGGGCTTCCGCGGCGGGATTCCTCACCTCCGCCCGTCCGTTCTGGCCGACCACAAAAACAGGATCCGGCGCGGAAGTCAGCGTGGCTTCCATCGTGCGCTGGGCCTGCCGCGCCTTCTCGGTCATCGCATCGCGATAGGCCCGCAACCGGCCCGCCATGGTGTTGAACGTGCGGGCCAGCTCGCCCAATTCATCCCGCGATGCCACCGGCACATCGCGCTCCAGCCGCCCTTCGCCCAGCGCCGCGGCCGAAACCGTGAGCTCGCGGATCGGACGCAGGAGCGCGTCGCCCAACGCCCAGGCAAACCCCAGCGCCAGCAACACCGCTGCCACCAGACCGAGGGTGAAAATATCCGTCGCCCGCTCGGTCATGTGCGCGGCGCGCGCCTCCGCCTCTTCCAGCAGGCGCGCATCGTAGGCCGCGAGCTGCTCAATGGCCTGCAACACACCGAACACCGCCGCCTCGTCCGCCTGCAGCCATTGGAGCGGGCGGCCCGGGCCGCCCTGGACCGAGGCGCGCTCCACCAGCCGTTCCACCGCCACCTCGATCGCATCCAGCCGGACCAACCGGGTCTCGCCGGAGACATTTTGCACCACTTCGTTTCTCAATACCCCGAGCAAGGCGTCGCGGGCCCGTTGGAATTCCCCCCGGTTTTCGAAATTGTCCAGCGTGCGCAGTTGCCGCAAAGCCCCGCCCAGCCGCGTGGTGCCTTCCTTCAAACCCTGCACCGCCAGCAATCCCTGCGCGCTCGCGGCAATCGTCGCGCTGACCGTCCGGCCCAACTGCTGCGTAGTCCACACCGCATAGGAGCCCACCGCGGCCAGCAGCACCAGCAGCAGGAGAAAGCCGAGCAACAACCGGGTGCGCAGCATGACGCGTCCTCTCAGGGCAGACCGAGCTTCTGCCGCTTGCGATACAGGGTGGCGGGATCGATACCGAGGGTGCGGGCGGCCTCATCGAGATTGCGCGCCGCCGCCAGCACGCGGCGCAGGTGCTCGGCCTCCAGCGCCTCCAGCGTCACCCGTCCCCCCACGGTGATTTCGGGATTGGGATTGGCGGAAAAAGTCTCCGGCAGATCGCGCGGCTCGATGACGTCACCCGTGCAGAGGATCGCGGCGCGCTCGATGACGTTGCGCAACTCCCGCAGGTTGCCCGGCCAGGCGTAACCCGCGAAGGCCGCCGTCACTTCCGGGGAAAACGCCTTCACCGGCTTGCCCAGTTGCGCCGCGACATGCGCGCGGTAACCCTCCGCCAATCGGCTGAGATCGCCTGGCCGGTCCCGCAAGCCCGGCAGCGTGACGCTGATCACATTGAGCCGGTAATACAGATCCTCGCGAAACCGCCCGGCTTTCACCTCGGCCTCCAGATCGCGGTTGGTCGCCGCGATCACGCGCACATTGGCCCGGCGCGGCTTCGTCTCGCCCACCCGCTCGTATTCGCGCTCCTGCAGCAGACGCAGCAGCTTCGGCTGGATGGCCAGCGGCAGTTCGCCGATTTCATCAAGAAACAGCGTGCCACCGTCGGCCGCGGCCACCTTGCCCAGCGTATCGGCCACGGCGCCGGTGAATGAACCCTTCACATGCCCGAAAAGTTCGCTCTCCAGCAGTTCCCGCGACAGGCTCGGGCAGTTGACGGTGATGCAGGCCGCCTCGCGCTGCGCGCTCCGGCGATGCACTTCGCGTGCCAGCACGCTCTTGCCCGTGCCGCTCGGACCGAGGATGAGCATCGTCGCCGGCGTCGCCGCGGCTTTGAAGGCCACCTCCAGGGCCCGCCGCATCGCGGGCTCGGGTGAATCTATGTCAATCACCGGCGCCTCGTCGGCCAGCTGGGTCTCCAGCGCCCGCACCCGCTGCTGCAGGGCATGGGTTTTCTCGATCCTAGTCAGCACGGCCCGCACCTGATCGGGCGTGAAGGGCTTCGGGATGAAATCATAGGCTCCGCGCCGCATCGCCTCGACCGCGGTCGCAATGCTGGCGTAGGCCGTGAACATCACGACCGCGAGCGAAGGCTGGGCCTTGAGCAGCTTGGCCAGCACCTCCAGGCCATCGTCGCGGCCCAGATTCAGATCGAGAAAACAGGCATCGAACGCCTCCTCCCCCAGCAGGGCCAGCGCCCGGGCGCCATTGACGGCCTCGACGCCCTCGTGCCCGGCGGTCTCCACGGCGATGCGGGTGGTTTTGCGTATGCCGGCTTCATCATCAACAATCAGAACGCGCATGGGTTTAGTGGTTGGTATATGGCTTCGGGGCGGGAACCGCGCCAGTCTCAAAAAGCCAAG
Organism: uncultured Opitutaceae bacterium; assembly: GCA_964429385.1. Lineage (GTDB taxonomy): Bacteria > Verrucomicrobiota > Verrucomicrobiia > Opitutales > Opitutaceae > UBA2377. Next base: position 66,504 of record CAYSBR010000008.1, on the reverse strand, counting down.
GCGGGGTCGCTCGCGCGACCCCGCCAGGTCCAGCTTCAACAGACACTCCCACCGGCTTGAGCCGACGGAACTGTCATCGCTGCTAACCGACCCGCTTCAGGCCGATGGGTTCCCGACAGATCATTCATCATGACACCCCTTCGCCGGGAGCAGATTTCTATTGTCGCCCCTTGCGGTTGCCACCGTCATGGGACCGTAACCGAAATGCCTCCCCACACCGATTCCACCCCCGCTTCCGCCCCGCATGGTGCCCCCGCCAAGCTCACCGATCTCGAGATCAAGGATGCCCACCTGATCTTCACCTCGGTCTGGGAGGATCTGGAAGCGGAGTTCGGATTGGAAAACCTGCGCTTCCCCAAGGAAATCATTCTCTTGGGCGGCGCGCCCGGTTCCGGCAAAGGCACCAACACCGCCTTCATCGCCAAGACCCGCGGCTTCACCTGCCCGCCCATCGTCATGAGTTCGCTGCTGGACTCCCCCGAGGCCAAGCGCCTCAAGGATGCGGGCAACATGGTCGGCGACCGCGAGGTCGTGAACCTTCTCCTCCGCGAGCTCCTTAACCCTGTTTACCGCGACGGCGTCATCCTTGACGGCTTCCCTCGCACGCAAGTGCAGGTCGAGTGCCTCAAGCTTCTGGTGGACAAGATGCACCAGCTCCGCAGCCGCTTCTACCACACGCCGCTCAGCATCTTTTTCCGCCAGCCCACCGTCCACATTATGGTGCTCTTCGTGGATGAGAAGGAATCCGTCGCCCGCCAGCTCAAGCGCGGCCAGGAAACCCGCGCCCACAACGACGAGGTCAAGCGCACCAACGGAGACGCCTTCCGCGAAGACCGCCCCACCGATCACGACGCCGGCCTCGCCCGCCGCCGCTACCGCGTCTTCAAGGAGCAGACCTGGGACGCGCTCCAGTCACTGAAGGAGATTTTCCACTACCATTTCATCGATGCCCAGGGCCCCATCGACGAGGTCGAGCAGAACATCCTCAAGGAGCTCCAATACCAAAGCAGCCTTGAGCTCGACCCCCGCACCCACGACCGGCTGCGCAGCATCCCGGTCGCAAGCGAGATCGTCATCCACGCCCGGCAGGAGCTTGTGAAGCGGCTCGACAGCTACGAACTCGAGCACAACGAGCTCTTTGCCAAGGTCACCACCTTCATCGAGAGCAAGATGATGCCCATCGTGCTGAAGCACGCCATTTCGGGCGTCGCTCTCATCAATCGCGAAGACGCCCTCCTCGACGACGCCCTCGCCCTCGCCATGCTCATTGATGTGTTCTCCGAGCGCGGCTACCACGCCGTGGTGGACATCCACCGCATCGAAGTCCCCGAGAAAATGGACCTCGCCACCGGCACCATCACCTGCCGCGTCAAAAAGGTTTACCGCATCCAAATCCGCTTCCAAGGCTCCGAGATTCGGCGCGGCTGAGCGAGGAAAGACGCCCGACAATTTCCGCCATCCGCCCCCCTCTGATGGCCCTGGATCCGCCCTCGATTCCACTTGGGTAAACCGAACACCCCAAGGCTTGCCTGCACCAGGCCAAACCTAACACCTAACGGTCTACCCTCTTATACCCCCATGGAAATAAAAAAACACACAGTTCCTTTATTTTTTATCATTATAGGTATTATAATAATGCTATTTATAGAAGAAGGAACCTCTAGAGGGGGATATTCTTATGGGATGCATACTAAATTAATCGGGGCGATGAACGTGATTATGGGAGTTTATCTTATCATAGATGATAAAACAAAAAATGACTAAACGCACGACGCACAGGAGGGAATCAAGGCCGGAATGGCGTTAACTTTGGCACGGCGGAACCAGTGAGGATGCGGCGGGATACTCACGCAAGATCCTTATTTACAGCTTGATAGTGGATCTCGCGTGATTATTATTCAACGGGACACAGGAGGGAGTCAGGCCGTTGTTTGTTGATTATGTGATTATCTGAAGGCTTGGGCATGGGAGTTTCCACCAGACAGCAGCGGAAGCTGCGCATCCAATATCCTAGGGCACTTTACCATGTCATCAATCGTGGCAATTACCAGCGGGATCTCTTTGTGCGCATGCAGGTGTGGCGCAGACCTTTTTGCGAGTGCGCCGGGAAACGAAGGACCCGCTACAGCTGAATCTTCCACGCCTATGTCCTGATGCAAAACTGGTCATCGAGGCACCTCAGCCCAGCCGGAATGCACTGCTTGCCAAGCACGTTGGCGAGGCGCTTTAGCCGGCTTGGGACAGGTAAACGGACATCGATAATCAACAAACAACAGCCTTGTAGCTTGAGCAATGAAGGACTGGTTGCGGGTTCCGAGAATGGGCCATTGGCTCGTCGGCCTCTGCAACTCACGAGAGCTTCCTGCATTTTTGACAGGTATGGCCCCTTCACGTCAGCCCCGGCAGCCCGTCAATGCTCTGGCGGTTGCGCCTCGCCCGGTAATCCGCCAGGCCCTCGGGGCCCAGCTTGGCGGCCAGATTGTCGAGCACCTCGCGCGGCGCCACAAAATCGTAGAATGGCACGGCATACCCGCAGGAATCCGCCACCCGCGTCACGCGGATGCGGATGAATGAGCGCAACCCCGGCAGTTCGCCAAACTGCGCACGAACTTGCTCGAAGCCCTCCGCCCCGGGCTCCAGCACCTCTCCCTGACCGTGCAGGCGCACGATTTTGGGCGCCCCGAAAAAGGCGCAGAACATCACCACGATGCGGCCGTTCTCCCGCAGGTGCGCCACCGTCTCGATCCCGCTGCCCGTCAGGTCGGCATACGCCACCTCGTGCGGTCCGAGCACGCGAAACGTATCGCCGCCCTTGGGCGAACAATTGACGTGCCCGTCCGCCGCCAGCGGTGCCGTGGCAACGAAGAACAGCTTCTGCGCCCCGATCCACTCGCGCAGCTCCGGCGTGATGCTCTCAAAAACCTTGCCCATGCCCTCATCCTGTCGCGCCGGACGGCGGGCACGAGCCGATTCGTTGGCCGGTTTGCCTGCCCCCAAGGAAACGTCCTGGCCGGAATGATGCAGAAAGACAGGATCGCCGCATGGGGCTGCGGGAAAGGAGGCATTAACACTCCGCCGATCCGGCAGGTTTCGTGTTCTTACCACGCCATCTCCGCCATGCCTCCGTCGTGATTCACCCGTCTTGGGCGGCGCCGGGAGCGATCGGAACTAAACTGCACGGATCCGTCAGGGCTTCCCCCGCGCCAGCAGATCGCGGGCGCTCACGAGCAGGATACCCGCGACGATCAAACCGGCCCCGAGCACAAAACTCCGGTCGAGCTGCTCCTGCAGAATCAGCACACCGAAAAGCACACCAAAAACCGGAGTCAGGAAAGAAAGCGCGCCCAGGCGGGAGGCGAGGTAGCGCCGCAACAGGGAAAACCACACGAGGAAGCTGAACAGCGACACCACAATGATCTGGAAGCCGAGGCTGGAGAGCAGCACGGGGGTAACCGTCACCGCCGTCTGGCCCGACAGCCAGACCGCCGCCAGCAACAGTACGGAGGCGCCGATGAGTTGATACAGCAGGGTCACCGTGGCCGGCGCCCCCGACAGGCGGGAGAATCGCACCGTCAGGGTTGTGCCCGCCCAGGCCACGCCTGCGGCGAGCCCAAGGAGATCCCCCACCCAGGCCTGGTTTCCCACCTCGACACCGCCGCGGCCCGAGAAGGAGACAGCCACCCCGGCAAAAGCCAGGGCAATCCCGGTCCATTGCACCGCCGTCAACCGCTCTTCCGGCATCTTGAAATGCAGACCGAGCGCCGTGAAAATCGGCGCGGTATAGAGGAAAATCGCCATGTGCGAGGCGCTGGTGAAACGGAGCCCCTCGCCCACGAACAGGAACTCCAGGGTGAACAACACGCCGACGGCCAGCCCTGGTTTCCACGTTCCGCCCCGCAGGGCCGCCAATTCACGCCGCCAGCAGACCAGGAGAAAGACCACCCCCGCCGTGACCACGGAGCGCAGGGCAATCTGCAGCACCGGCGCCATATCCGGTGCCGCCGCTTTCAGGGCGACCTGCTGCAGGCCCCAGATCGCACAGAGCACGACCATGACCCCGGTTGCCTGGCCGTCGAGAGGCTTGCGCGTGTTCATTCGCGGGCGAGCCTGCTCCCCGGATTGCGCGCTTGTCGAGCCCCATGGCAGGCCTTAGTGATCTCGCCTGCCCGGACTTTCTTCCGGGCGCAGCCAGGGTCAGTTTCAACCATCAAATCCACACCATCATGGAATTCATCGTCCTGTTGTTTCAGCTCGCGATCATCGTTCTCATCATTGCCGGAATCTGGAAAACCTTCGCCAAGGCCGGCCAGCCCGGCTGGGCCGCCATCATCCCGATCTACAACGCCTACATTCTGCTCAAGGTGGCCAACCGCCCGGGCTGGTGGCTGCTGCTGTTCCTCATTCCGCTCGTCAACCTGGTGATCGCCATCATCGTGGCCATTGATGTCGCCAAGGCCTTCGGCAAGGGCGCGGGGTTTGGTCTCGGTCTCGCCTTCCTCGGGTTCATTTTCTATCCGATCCTCGGCTTCGGCAGCGCCACCTACAGCGCCCCGGCCCGGACCGCCTGAGTCGTCCCGCCCCTCTCACACCCGTGCGCCATACCCGGCGCACGGTTTTTTATTTTCCGCAAATCATCCGCCACGCGATCGGATCACTCATAGCGCAACGCCTCGATCGGATCGAGCGACGCGGCCTTCCAGGCGGGATAGAGACCGAAGCCGATGCCAATGGCGCTGCACACGAGGAGACCGGTGATCGCCCAGCCCAGCGGAAAGACCACGGCGGCGCTCAGCAGCATGCCCGCGAGATTGCCGGCGGCGATGCCCGCCAGCACGCCGCCCAGGCCGCCGAGCAGGGAAAGCGTCACCGCCTCCAGCAGGAACTGCTGGAGAATGTTGCGCTTCTTCGCTCCGATGCTCTTGCGGATGCCGATCTCCCGGGTGCGCTCCGTGACACTCACCAGCATGATGTTCATCACGCCCACGCCGGAAGCCAGCAGCGCGATGGCACTGATCACAAAGGCTCCGATCGCCACCACGCTAGCGATGTTGTTGAACGCCTCGACGAGGGACTCATTGGAGAACAGCTCAAAGTCGTTGGGATCCTCGGGCTCAAGCCCACGCGCCAGGCGCATCGCGCCGATGGCCTGATCCTGCACCGCCGGCAGGATTTCCTGATTCGGGGCCTGCACGTTGATGCTGATCGAGCGCCGGGCGCTGCCATAAACCTGCAGCCAGCGGGTGATCGGGATGAGGATGAAATTATCCTGGCTCTGCCCGAAAGAAGAACCTTTGGAGCCGGCCACCCCCACGACGGTGTAGCTTTGCCCATCAATGCGGACGGGCTTCCCCAGCGCTTCCTCATTGGGAAACAGGCGTTTCACGATGTCATGACCGAGCACGCAGATCGCCCGGCCAAACTCGACATCCCCGGGACTGAGGTTGCGGCCAGCGGCGATCTCGAAGTTGCGGGCAATGATGAAATTCTCGTCTCCGCCGCCGAGGAGGACGTTGGGATTGGTGAAGCGGTCGAGATAGACCACCCGCCGGCCGCCGCGCATGATCGTGAGCGACACCTCCGCCTGCCCCTCCATCAACCCCTTGAACCGGGTCGCCTGCTGGTAGGTGATGTCGCGCCGGTTGGCGAACCGCTGCCGGGGATCGCTGAAGTTCACCGCCGGATATTTGGAGAACTGGAACGAATTCGCCCCGAGGACGTTGAGGCCGGACTCGATATTGGCGCGCAGACCGCTGATAACCGTCATCACACCGATGACCGAAAAGACACCCACGGCGATGCCCAGCATCGTGAGCAGCGAGCGCAGTTTGTTCGCCCGGAGCGCCGCGAGGGACAGCTTGATGGTCTCCAGGAAGTTCATTGCGGCGTGCAGATTGCGGACAGCGGGTTGGCGGCCCTGCGGAGGGATCGTGCGGTCGGCGGACGGCTCATGCGCAGGGCAAAGCGTTTGGCACGCTCCTTGAGCTCAGGGCTTTCAGGGCGGAAACTCACACTCTTCACTCCGTATCGCTCATTCATAGCGCAGCGCCTCCACCGGATCGAGTTTGCTGGCCTGCCAGGCGGGCGCGAACCCGCTGACGACGCCGGTGACAACGGAGATGACCAAGCCGGCCACCACCAGGCCGCCGGAAAACACGAGCGGAAACGAGGGCGCGATCGCCCCCACCGCCGCGGCGATGCCGGCCGTAAACGCGAGACCGGCCAGGCCGCCGATCACGCAGATGAACACCGCCTCGATCAGAAATTGCAGCAGGATCGTGCGGCGGCGGGCCCCCAGAGCCTTGCGCGTGCCGATCTCCCGGGTGCGCTCCTTCACGCTCACGTAGGTGATGTTCATGATACCGATCGCGCCGACAAAGAGCGCCAGGCCGGTGATGAGCAGACCGGCCAGCGCGATGCCGTTCTTGATGGGATCAAGCTGCTCGCGAATCGCGCCCTGTTCGTTGATTTCAAAATCGTCGCGCTGCTCGGGTCCGAGCTGGCGGATGCGCCGCACCAACCCGCGCAGTTCATCCTTCGCCGCCGCCATCCGGGCCGCATCGTATTGCACGCGGACCTCACCGTCATCGCGGGCGGAAAAATAGCGCCGGTAGGTCGTGAGCGGCATCGCCACCATCGAATCCCAGCTGAAGAGCCCGAGAAAACTGCCCTGGCGGGCGGCCACGCCGATGACTTCAAAAGTCTGCCCCTCGACCCGCACCTGCTTGCCCAACGGCGATTCCCCGGGGAAAAGCGCCGCGGCCACATCGAAGCCGACAACGAGGACATTCCGCCCCGCCTGCGCCTCGAATTCGCTGAAGAAGCGGCCTTCCTTCATGTCGGATTTCGACATGCGCGTAAAATCCGCCGAGGTGCCGAGGGTCCAGATGTTGTTCACGCGGGATTCTCCGCGAATGATGGTGCTGCCCCGGTTGGCGGTGGGCACCGCCAGCGTGAGCGGCCCCTCCGGATGGGTCGCGATCCACTGGTTGATCTGCGCCGCATACGTGGTCTGGATCGGGCGGCGGTTGCGGTAGTTCCACCAGTCCTCCACTTCGCGCCAGGGCCACTTGGAAACATAAAGCACGTCGTCGCCAAAGCCGGCCATGCTGCGATCCACCCCCACATCAATGCCCTTGATCGCCGTGCCCATCAGCGTGACGGCAACGATACCGATGACCACTCCCAGCGCGGTGAGCGCCGAGCGCATCTTGTTCGCCCGGATCTGCGCAAACGCAATGCGCAGGGATTCGTTTAACTCGTAAAGCAAGCGCCTCACGGGATTTTCGATTTTGGATTCTCGATTTTCGATTTGAGCCCGCGCTTCGCGAGCGTCCGACGGGACCCGACCATGATGGCGGTCAGTTCCTCTGCCTCCTGATGCAGGGGCGCAATTTTAGCCGCTGTCATCAGACCGTGCTCGGCCACCAGTTCCAGCCAGAAGGCCGCTTCATCCGCCTCTTCCTCGACCACCGATAGTTTGGCAATCATCTCGGCGGTGGAACGCGAACGGCAGGCAGCTCGATAATTGGCGCCGACGGATGTGCCGGAGCGACCCAACTGCCCGGCTAAAACGCGGCCGGAACGCGTGTCCGGCAGGGAATCAATCAGCTTCAGCCCTCGCAGGGCGAAGGTCTTCGTCCGTTGTTTGAGTTCCTTTTCAGTCATGGCAGAAATCGAAAATCGAGAATCAGGATGCGGACGCATCCGACTCGATCAGGCCGTCGCGGAGGCGGACGATGCGGCGGGCGTGGCGGGCGATGTCTTCCTCGTGTGTGACGAGAATGATGGTGTTGCCCTGCGCATAGAGCTCCTCGAAGAGGGCCATGATTTCGATGCCGGTCTTGCTGTCGAGCGCCCCGGTGGGCTCGTCGGCCAGGAGGATCGAGGGGCGGTTGACGAGCGCCCGGGCGATGGCCACGCGCTGGCGCTGGCCGCCGGAGAGTTCGTTGGGCCGGTGATGGATGCGCTCCCCCAGCCCCACGTGCTCGAGCGCGGCGCGCGCGCGTTCATGCCGTTCCGCGGCCGGCACCCCGGCATAGATGAGGGGCAGCTCCACGTTGTGCAGCGCATCGGAACGCGGCAGCAGGTTGAAGCTCTGAAAAACAAAACCGATCTCACGGTTGCGGATATCCGCCAGCTCGTCATCGACCATGCCCGCGACGCTCTTGCCGGAAAATTCATACCGGCCGGCCGTGGGCGTATCAAGGCAGCCAAGCATGTTCATGAGCGTGGATTTTCCCGAGCCGGAAGGCCCCATGATGGCGAGGTATTCGTTGCGGTGAATCTTCATGCTCACCCCGCGCAGGGCATGGATCGTCTCCGCCCCCATCTTGTAGAGCTTGGATACACCCTCGATCTCGATCACGAGGGGCCCGGGCGGGCGCACGGACCGGGGTGCGGCCGCGGAAGGAGCAGACGGCGTCATGGCGTTATTTTCCCGACTCCGCGGTCCCGCGGGCACGCTCCACCCGAATGGAGGACCCGTCCTTGAGCGTGCGGGTGATGACGCTGAAGCTGCCGCTCACCACTTCGGTGCCTTCCGCCAGGCCGGACTTGATTTCCATATGGGTGGAATCGGCCACGCCGGTCTCGACCGGCACCTGCTTCACCTTGTCGCCCTCCCGCACAAAGACCACGCGCTGCAGGGCCTCGCGGTCCGCGCGCTCGCTTTCGCGCTGCTGGCGTTCATTGACCACCGCCGCCGCGCCTTCGCCCTGATTCTCGCGGGCCTTCCGTTCACGTTCCTGCGTCAGCTGCTCGATGGTTTTGGCCCCCTCCCGCGAACGCACGGTCACGGACTGGATGGGCACCGCCACCACGTTCTCCACGGTGAGCGTCTCGATGTCGGTGTTGGCGCTCATGCCCGGGCGCAGCCGCAGCTCCTTGTCGGTGATGCGCACGCGCACCTCGAAATTGGTGACCTCCTCCTGCGTGTTCTGGCCCGAGGTCAGCGCCGCGGAGGCGATCTCCTTCACCTCGCCATTGAAGCGCCGGCCGGGGAACGCGTCGATCGTGATGCGGGCGGGATCGCCCACCTTCACGTTGATGATGTCGTTTTCATTCACGCGTACGCGCACTTCCATGCTGTCCAGATTGGCCACGCGCATGATCTCGGTGCCGGCAAACTGTCCGGTGCCGACCACGCGCTCGCCCACTTCGCTGGAAAGGGAGCTCACCGTGCCATCCGTCGGCGCATAGATGGCGGTCTTGCTCAGCTGATCCGCCGCCTGGTTGACCGAGCCCTCGGCCCGGCGGATCTGCGCCTGCGACGAGGCGAAGTCGGCGCGGGCCACCTCGACGTTGGTCTTGGCCGCAAGATGGTCGGAATCCGAGATCAGCTTCACCCCGTGCAGCTCCTGCGCCTGACGGTAATCCTGCTCGGCCTTGGTGAGCCGCGCCTGACTGAGCACACTGGCCGCCTTGGCCGAGCTGAGCGCAGCCTCCTGCTGCTCCAGCTGGGCCTGGTAAAAATCGGGTTTGATCCGCACAAGCAGATCGCCGCGCCGGACGGACTGCCCTTCCTTCACGGGCAGCTCGATGATCTCGCCCGCAACCTCGGGTGAGATTTTCACCTCGACCTCGGGCCGGATCTTGCCGGTGGCGGTGACCACCTGGGTGATCGTCTTCACCACGGCCTTTTCGGTCGTGACCATGATGCCACGGTCTTTGTTGCGGTTGGAGGAGAGGCCGGCGACCACCAGGGCGACCAGCAGGAGGCTGCCGCCGATGACGATCCATTTCATCTTGGATTTGCGGCGGGACACGGGAGTGGAGGGGGATTGATTCATGAGTCGCAGGGGCGAGGTTTTTAGAAGGGGAGGGTTCGATATCCGGCCCCCGATGGCAAGCGGCCAGCCCGGACCGCACCAATGAAAGTGGAGGGGCCCACAACGACCCCTCCACAACACAACAACTGATTAACTAATGCCCGTGAGACGGCACCCACAGCTGCGGCCGGACGCAGCCGCCCGGCGACGAATCGCAGGCCGGCTCCGGTCAACCCCAGGGCGTGAACACCACTCACTTGCATGGGTCTACAACACGGCCCAGCCGGGAAAGTTACACGAAACTTTGATGAACGGCCCCGAAAACGGATAAATGGGGCCAGGCCGGCCTCAGCCCTTGGGGTGAATCGCCCCGTGCAGGGCCGCCCCGACAATGCCCGCCTCGTTGAAGAACTGCGCCGGCATAAGCTCCGCGCGGGTCTTCAGGTAGGGGAAGAATTTCTGATGTTTGGCGCTCACGCCACCGCCGATGATGATCCGCTCGGGCCAGAGCATGGTCTCCAGCACGGCCAGATAATCGGCCAGCCGGCCGCCCCACTTCTCCCAGGAAAGGTCCTTCTTTTCCCGCACGGATGAAGCCACATGCTTCTCCGCCGCGCGCCCTTTCCACGGGAGGTGCCCGAATTCACACGGCACCACCACACCTTCATGAGCGAGCGCGGAACCCACCCCGGTGCCAAGCGTGAGCAGCAGCACCTTGCCCTGAAATCCGCGGCCGGCCCCGAAGCGCATTTCCGCGAGCGCGGCGGCGGCGGCATCGTTGATCAGCGCCACCGGACCGCCGGCGGCCCGGGCAAACAACTTGCCCCCGTCGCAATCAACAAACTTGGGATGCAGGTTCGCCGCCGTGCGGATGCGCGATCCCTGGATGACGCCGGGAAAGCCCACCCCGATCGGACCGCGCCAGTCGAAATGGGCCACCATCTGTGTGATCGCCCGCGCCATCTGCGCCGGCGTGATCTTGTCCGGCGTGGCGATGCGGAACCGCTCCGCGAGGAGCCGTCCGGTCTTCGTGTCCACCGGCGCGCCCTTGAGCGCCGATCCCCCGATATCAATGCCCAGTGCTTTCATACGCCGGACAGGCAAACAGCTTTTGCGCCCGATGCCACGGATTTTTACTCGCACCGCCCCAGACCGTCCGCCCCGTGGGCGTGACCGTGCGCCAGTTCGGGCGCCGTCGCCGGGCGCGCCGCGACGATTTCCACATCAAAAGTCAGATCAACCCCCGCCAGCGGATGATTGGCATCCAGCGTCACCCATTCCCCCTCGATGGACACCACCGTCACGATGGGCGCGCCGGGATCAGTGTCCGTCTGGAACTGGTCCCCGACCTTGAGTTCGCCGTCCACCGGGAGCTGGGTGCGCTTCACCGGCTGGACCTGGGCGGGATCGTGTTCGCCATAGGCCCGCGCCGCCGGCACCTGCACCCGCGTCTTCGTCCCCGCCGGGACGCCGCGCAGCTGTTCATCAAGCCCGTCAATGATCTGACCGGCGCCCTCCAGATAAACAATGGGGGCGGCCCCGGCGGAAGTATCGAGCACGCGCCCGGCGGGATCGCGGAGAGTGTAGTGGAGGGAGACGACGCGGCGGTTCATGTTTCCTGGCGGAGAATTTCGAGAGGTGGATGGTCGGCCACCCCACGGTTGGAAAGCAAGCCCGTGAGCAAGGTGATGCCGGTCACCGCCAGCACGGCGAGTCCGAGCGTGAGCGGATCCGCGGTCGCGGCGGTCTTGAAGACAAACTTCGCCAGCAGGAAATTGCCCGCCACGGCGAGCAGGCAGCCGACCAGCGCCGCCAGCACGCCGAGGATGGCGTATTCCACCAACTGGATGCGCACAAGCTGCCGCCGCGTGGCCCCGAGCGTGCGCAGCAGCACGGTTTCGCGGATGCGCTGGTAACGCCCCGTGAGCACCGCGCCCGCCAGCACGATCACCCCCGTCGCCACGGTGAAAAACGCCATGAACTGCACGACCAGCGCCACCCGGGAGAAAATCGTGTCGAACGTCTCCAGCAGCATCGTCAGATCAATGGCGGAGACATTGGGAAACTCCCGCACCACGGCCTGCTGCAAGCGCGCCGAGTCCGCCGCCGCCGCGGTGCGCAACGCCACGACGAAGAATTGCGGGGCGTCCTCCAGCACGCCCTCGGGGAAGACGATGAAAAAATTCGGCTGCAACCGCTGCCAGTCCACCTTGCGCACACCGGCGACTCGCGTGCGCAACAGCACGCCCTGGACGTCGAAGCCGATTTCATCGCCGATCTGCAACCGCATGTCCCGCATCAACCCCTCCTCCAGCGTGATCGGGATGACCGCCGTCTCCGGTTCGATGCGCGCCACGAACTCGCCCGCGACCAGTGTCTCGGTGTCGGTGAGCCCGCCGCGATAGGTCGAGCGGTATTCCCGGCGGAGCGTCCAGCCGGGAATGGGATTGGTGGAATCGCGCAACACCTCCTCGACCTCGCGGCCGTTGAGCGTGCGAATCCGCATCGTGACAATCGAGGCCTGCTGCGACGCCGCCACTTTTTCGCGGGCCAGCAACCCGTTCACCGGGCCGATCTGGTCGTCCTGGATGTCGAAGAACAGCAGGTTGGGCCGGTCCCCGCCGGCGGTCCCCTGGATCTGGGCGAGCAAGGTCGTGCGGGTGAGATACAGCGTTACGATCAGAAACGTGCCGAGCCCCAGCGCCACCAGGAGCAGGACTGTGCGATTGTTGGGCCGGTGCAGATTGGCCACGCCCTGCCGCACGACATACGGCAGCCCCCGCGGCAGCCAGCGCCGCGCCGCCCACGCCACCCCGCGCGCCAGCCCCGCCAGCACCAGAAATCCCGCCGCCAGCGCTCCTGTGAAACCCAACCCCAGCGCGAGACTGCGCGTCTGCGCGATGGCAAAGGCCGTGATGGCGCCGACGATCACCACGCCCAGCGCCACGCGCCACGGGTCCACCCGTTCCCCGCCCCCGGCAAACGCCGCGCGCAGCGCCGCCAAGGGCGGCACCCGGCGCACCGCCAGCAGCGGCAGCAGGGTGAACAACAGGCAGATGACCAGTCCCGCCGCCATGCCCCGGCCCACGGCGGCCCATGCAATAAAAAACTCCACCTCGAAGGGCAGCAGTCCCCCGATGGCTTGCGGCAGCGCCAGTTGCACGGCGATGCCGAGCGCCGCCCCCAGCGTCGCGCCGAACAGGCCGAGCCCCAGCCCCTGCACGAGATAGACCGCAAAGCTCTGCCGCGCACTCGCCCCCAGGCAGCGCAGCACCGCGACCGTGGTGATCTTCTGGCGGATATAGACGTGGATCGCACTCGCCACGCCGATCGCCCCGAGGAACAGCGCCACGAAGCCCACCAGGCTTAAAAACGCATGCACGTTGTCCAGCACCCGCCCGAGGTCGCGTTTCCGCTCCTCGACCGTGTCGTAACCCATCCGCTCGGTGACGAACTTGCGGCGCATCTCCTGCTCGACGGCGAGCGGATCAATCCCGGACGGCAATTTGAGCGCGATGCGATGCCGCACGAGACTGCCCGGCCCGGCCAACCCCGTGTCCGGCAGCTGCTCCAGCGGGATGAAGGCCCGCGGCGCCAGCTGCGTGATCGCCACCGAGTCGCCGGGCACCTTCAGCACCGCGCCCGCCACAGTAAATGTGACCCGGCCCAGCCGCACCGTGTCACCCGGCTCCAGCCCGAACTGGCTGAGCAATGTTTCCTCCAAGACCACCACCGGTCCGCCGGCCGCGAGGCGGGCGGGCACATCGGCGGGCCGGGTGAGAAACTCACCGTAAAAGGGAAACCTTCCCTCCACCGCGCGCACCTGCACCAGCCGGGTGCGGTCGCCCTCGGGCGAGGGAAACACCATCATCGAGGAGAAGGAAACCTCCCGCGCCTGCTCGCCGCCGAGCGCGTCGAGATGGGCCTGCGCCTCGGGGGAAATCGGCTGCCGCGCCGTGACCACCAGGTCCGCCCCCAGCAGCCCCTTGGCCTGGTCGTCAATGCCCACGCGCAGGTTGGCGCTGAACGAGCCGATCGCGACCAGCGCCGCGATGCCGAGCACCACCGAAAGCGAGAACAACACCAGCCGCCGCCGTGAAGCCCGCGAATCCCGCCAGGCCATTTTGAGGATGAAGTTCATGCGAGAACCACGAAATACACGAAATAAAATCCGGTCAGGTTCACCGCACGATCCGCTCGGCTTTTATCTTCGGATAATGGCCGAAGTTGACCAGCAGCCCCAAGCGGTGGCCGGTGGCCCGCAGATAATTGTGCACCTGCGCGCGATGTTCATCGGTCAACGCCGACACGGCCTTTAGTTCCACGATAATTTTACCGTGGCAGATAAAATCGGGAGTGTAGGTCTGCTTCAGAGGCCGGCCTTTGTAGCTGAGCTCCAACCGCGGCTGCGCTGCAAAGGGGATGTCTTGATCGGCGAACTCCATCTCCAGGCATTCTTGAAAAACCGCCTCGAGGAATCCACAGCCTTTTTCCTTATACACCTCAAAGCAGGCGCCCATGATTCGATACGATTCTTCAGGATAAATGATCTCACTCATGGCTCCTCCTTTTTCGTGTATTTCGTGTGTTTCGTGGTTCCCAATCCGATCAAAGATTAATCGCTCACCACCGCACCGTTTTTCAGGCGGATGATGCGCTGGCAGCGCTTCGCCAGCTCCAGATCATGTGTCACCAGCACCAGCGTGGTGCCGCGTTCGCGGTTGATCCCGAAGATGAGCTCGATCATCGCCGCGGCCGTGTCGCTGTCGAGGTTGCCGGTCGGCTCATCGCAAAACAGGACCTTCGGGCGGTTGATGAAGGCCCGCGCCAGCGCCACGCGCTGCTGCTCGCCGCCCGAAAGCTGCACCGGATAGTGATCGCACCGCGCGCCCAGACCCACCCGGGTCAGCAATGCGCGCGCCTCGGCTTGGTGACCGCTTTCCCCGCGCAGTTCCAGCGGAACCAGGACATTCTCCAGTGCTGTGAGCGTCGGGATGAGCTGGAAATTTTGAAACACAAACCCCACGTGCGCGTTGCGCACCCGCGCCCGCGCATCCTCGTCAAGCCCGGCCAGGGAGGCGCCCGCCAGCACAACGTCTCCTTCCGTGGGATGATCGAGCCCGGCGCACAGGCCAAGCAGGGTGGTCTTGCCACTGCCGCTCGGCCCCACGATGGCGAGACTCGCCCCGGCGCGCAGCTCGAAGTTCACGTCCCGCAGCACAGTCAACCCCTCCGATGAGGCCGCCGTGGTATATATCTTGGTGAGCCGCTCGACTTTCAACATCACTTGGTCAGTCATTGGAAAGGAACCACCAAACACACGAAACGCACAAAAGAAAGCACGTGATGCCCTCCGGCCTGTTTCCTCCCCCCATCTCCCCCTCGAGCCTTGCCACGCAGATCGGCCGGGATCGGCCAAAATCCTTTCGCGCGGGGGTTGGTGAAATCAGCCGTCAATTCATCGGGAGGTTTCTATTCGTATGCTTGATGTATTTTGCGGGCGGCCCCTCCGCCCAGGCCGATACACCGGCGCCCGCCATCGTCTTTCTCGGCGACAGCCTCACCGCCGGCTACGGGCTGGAAAATCCCCTGGGCGAATCCTACCCCGCCCTTATTCAGGAAAAACTGCGCGCCTCCGGGCTGCCTCACCGCGTCGTCAACGCCGGGATCAGCGGTGACACCACCGCCGGCGGACTGCGCCGGCTCAATTGGATCCTGCGCCAGCAGGTGGACATCCTCGTCATCGCCCTCGGGGGCAACGACGGCCTGCGCGGCATCGATCCCGCCGTCACCCGCGCCAACCTGCAGGGCATCATTGATCGCGCCCGGGCCCGGTATCCCTCCATCCGCCTGGTGCTCGCGGGCATGCAGATGCCCGCCAACATGAGCGAGGGCTTTGCCCGTGAATACCGCGAATTGTTCCCCGCCCTCGCGCAGGCCAACGACCTCGCCCTGATTCCCTTTCTGCTCGAAGGCATCGGCGGCCATCCGGAGTTCAACCAGGCCGACCTCATCCACCCCACCGCCCGCGGACAGGAAATCATGGCCGAAACCGTATGGACCACCCTGCGTCCCTTGGTTGCCCGCTGATCGGTTTCAAAGTCTCCGCCTAGGGGGTAACACCCAGATTCAGACCAATCCCGCCGGAGGCAGGCGGGCCAATACCCCTCAGCCCTCATTACCAGCCATTTCCGAGGGTAATTGCCTTGCGATAAGGAGGCCTGGCTTGCATATCCCCCTCATGAAATCGCACCGCGCTCTCTTGGCGATCGTGACCATTCTGATGCTGGCTGTCTGCACGGCCAGACTACAGGGCCAGGCAACCGTGACATGGACCGGTGCGGGCGAGTATTATTATTTCCAAGATCTCGCCACCGGGAGCAACTGGGTCGGCGGCGCGATCCCCATCAATGACGGTTCGGAAATCTTCACTTTTGGCCCGGCCCAACGCACCTGGCTGAACTACTACGAGATCGACGCCCATCAGCTTCAGTTCTCCGGCATCACGCGTTCCTATGCGTTGACCAGCCTGACCGGAGGCACGATCTACCTCGGCGGCGGTGGCCTTGTTTACAACCCTGCAGGGGATATCCGCTCCACCATCACGGATAACGTTGTGCTCGGCGCCAACCAGGAGTGGAACATCGCCGACGGCACCCTTGTGATCAAGGGCATGGTTACGGATAACGCCGGCAATTTCAGCCTCATCAAATCCGGTGGCGGAACCTTGATTCTGGAGTCAACCGATGGAGCGTTCTCCGGCGGGTTCACCCTCGCCGCCGGTCAGGTGGCCATCCGCGCCTATATGGACTATGATGTTCAGCTCGATTATTACCCTGCCCCCACCAACGCCCTTGGCACCGGCCCCCTGACCTTCGCAGGCGGCACCTTGGTCGCCCGTCCCGACTCCTTTGGTTACGGGGATATTCCGCTTATCCTCGGCAACCCCATCGTCAGCCAGGGCCTGATCTCCATGGTCAATTACGTGCCGGTGATTTTCGTCCCCGATGAGAGCAACGTGACACTCGCCCAGGACACGACCCTTTCCGTCACCGGCCGGCCGCTTTACATCGAGTCCAACATCGAGGAAGCGGGCGGCGCCCGCCGGCTGACCATTGATGCCAACGGCGCCGTGGTGATCAAGGGTGGCAGTGGTTATACCGGCGGCACGCACGTCGAAAAAGGCATCCTCATCTTCGACAACCAAAGCACCCTGCCCACCACCGGCAGCATTTCCGTGGCGGCCAACGGCTACGTCGGCTACGGCTCCGCGACCAATGTTCAGGGCGCATTTCTCGACAAATTCGACCCCGCCGCCGTCTTCGGCACCATCGGCTTCGATTCGGATACCATGGAGGAATACCCCACGACCACCTTCATTTCCTCTCCCATCGATCTCAGTGGCTTCGCCGCCAGCGCTCGGCTGGGCTCGGCCACCCTCGCGGTCCTGAGTTCCGGTGCGGAGATCACCCCCCAAGGTTCCGACTACCGTTTCGGCGGCGGCGGCGGATTGTTGATCGTGCAGTCACAGCTGACCGGCGCACGCAACGTCGTCGGCGACTCTCCCGCCGCGCTGCCCTTGGTCGTTCAGTTCACCCATACGGGCAACGACTTCACCGGCACCGTCTCCGCCACGCACACCGGACTGATTTTCACCCCCGTCTCCCTGCCGGCCGGAGCCGGCCCCCTGACCCTGCATGACGGCGGTTACATCGGCATGATGGCTCTCCCTCAAGGCAACGGGCTCACCCAGGGCTTCATTGATCGTTTTGATCCCGCCACCGACCGTGGCATGATCGGCTTCGACTCGTCGGATGTGTATTCGCCGGTCTTCATCTCCGACCCGATTGACCTCAGCGGTTTCTCCGACACCGCCCCCGGCATCTATCTTGGCACCGCCACGAACGCCGTGCTCACCGGCAGCATCACCCCGCAGCAGGACGGAGTCCTCCGCTTCGGCGCCTACAAGGGCGGCCAGTTGGTTGTCGCAACCGATCTCTCCGGCAGCACCCCCGTCCACATCGGCGACCCCGCTTCGCCCGGCTCCTTTGGGGATGTCTCGACCGGCGACTATTCCCTTGTTGAACTTGCCGGAGACAACAGCGGCCTGACCGGTGATGTCGTCCTTTTTGGCGGCTCGCTGCATATGGGATACTCACCCTTTAATTCCCCCTTGGGCGTTGGCCGCCTGATCGTCGAAGGCATGACCCTGCCGGAGGAGTGGCGCAATCCGGACGGCTCCCTCCCCCTGCCTCAGATCACCGGCAATGCGAACCTCGGCAACGATATCGTGCTCAATTCCGACCTCAGCATCTCTCTGGGCGAATCCAGCATGGTGCTCGACGGACAGATCAGCGGCACGGGCGGGCTCGCCCTCGATGGCTATGGCTGGACGTATCTTTCGGGCAACAACACCTTCACCGGAGGCGTCCGCATCGGCCCGGCCCACACCCTCTATTTTGATCACGACAACGCCGCCGGCACCGGTCCGCTTACCTTCTACGCCGATGATGGCGCTTATTACTACGGGGAGGGCGTCATCTTCTCCACCGCCGAGCCGACCATCGGCAGCCTGTCCACCGAGGGGGACAGCTTCGGAACCCTCATATTCGGTGCGGACAATACTATTTTCACCATCAACCAGACGACCGACGGCATCTTCGACGGGAATATCTACACCGAAGATACCTCAAACCAAACCATGCGCCTGGTCAAAACCGGGGCCGGCACCCTGACCCTCAACAGTGGCTCCTACGGCGACGTCTTCAATACTAGCGGCGTCTCCAACGGCATCATTGAGAACTCCCTGCCCGGCTCACCCCAGGTCAGCCTTCAGGTCAACGAAGGCACCTTGGCGATTGGTCAGGACTTCAGCCTCTTCAACAACAGCGCCACCCTCTGGGTCAACGGCGGCACCCTCGCCTTGAGCGATCTGGCCTTCGTCCAAAATCCCATTGTCATCTCGAACGGGATCCTCGCCGGCAGCGGCAGCTTTACCAACGTCACCATCGGCGCGGGCGCGGTCATCTCCCCCGGTCTCGCCGAATCCGGCGATATCGGCACACTTGAGTTCCAACATCTCGAACTCGAGGGCGGCGGCGTCTTGGAATGGCATATCCAAAACCCCAACGGGGCTCCCGGCGTCGGCTACGACCATATCGTGGTCTTCAATCCAGACCCGTTGATGGACACCCTGCTCGT
This sequence comes from uncultured Opitutaceae bacterium, assembly GCA_964429385.1. GTDB lineage: Bacteria > Verrucomicrobiota > Verrucomicrobiia > Opitutales > Opitutaceae > UBA2377. The sequence goes on along the minus strand of CAYSBR010000008.1, from coordinate 47,536 downwards.
CACCGCCACCAGTGCCGATCCTTTCTCCATCAAGGTCATGTCGCTCAACGGCAGCGGCGCTCCTGGCGCGCTCGACGGGTTCGACCCGAGTCAGCATTATGCCTGGACCCTTTTCGACTTCGATGTCCTGTCCGGCTTCGATCCCGCGGCCTTCACCCTCGATACTTCCGAGTTCACCAACAGCCTTTCCTTCAATGGCGTGGACGATGGTTTCTTCAGCCTGTCCGTTGACGGCAGCAACGAATTCCTTGTGCTGAATTTCACGCCCGTCCCCGAGCCCTCCACTTACGCTCTCATGGGCCTCGGTCTCGTCTTCGTCGGCTGGACCCTGTGGCGCCGCCGTCGGGCCGCCTGATCCTCTGTAATCCCGTCCCATAAAACAGGCGGCGTCATTCGGCGCCGCCTGTTTGTTTTAACGGAAGAAACATTCCTCGGGCGCCACACCGCCCCGCTACCGGGCCGCCGCGGCCAGTCGCATCAATTGGATGAATTGGGCGCGCCGACCGGACGAATCCTCCCCCTTCGCGGCTTCCGCCCAGCCGATGGTTTCCCGCAGTGCCGGGAGGCCCGCCCGGCCGCCTCCCCGCAGCCATTCGCCAAACGCAGCCACCGCCGCCAGCCAGCGAAAATCCTCCCCGCTTTCAGCAAAAGTGGTGCCGACATCATGCAGCGATCGCTCCACCCGCAGCGCGGCCCCGTTTTTTTCCTCCCGCCCGGTCATCACCAGAGTCAGGACGGGGCCGGGTTCATCCCCCGTTTCCGGCACGATCTCATAGAGCGCGTTCACGGCCAGGCCAGCGCGAACCTCCTCCCTCGCCGATCCCGCCCCCGCGGCTTCATAGCCCAGCAGCCGGTATTCCCGCACCTGCGACGGATCGAACCGCACCCGCACCTCCATCTCCGTAGCCAGTATCGGCGCAATAGGCTGGATCGAACGCGGAGTTGCCAGTGCGACGCGGATCAGGCGATGCCCGTCCGCCCAAGGCGTCCCGGCGACCTCCAGGGTCAGGGCAAAAAGCTCTCCGGGTGCGGCCGGCGGCACACTGTCAGGAAACGCATTCAACATCGTTTCGATTTTCACCTTCTCCGGGGCCGGCAGCCGCCCGGCCAGCAGATCGCGCCGGATCTCCTCAAGCGCATCCGGCCTCACCCGAAGAGGCAGCTCCGACACGGGATGCTCCGTCGTGCGAACAAACACGCCCCCGGTTAAGGTGAGCGTACCTTCCGCCGGCACAATCGCGGCCAGACGTCCTTCCGCCGCCTTGGCCCGCAAATCCGCCCGCATCGCCTCCTCATCAAATCCTGCGGTCGCACCAACCTCTTCTTGGGCGTCCGGCGCCGGCCGGCTCGCCGGCGTGGTTTCCGGCCAGGGCGGCAACTCCATTTCCACATAGCGGGTCGTCACTTCCTCCGGCCTGGGCTTGGGCTCGTGGCGCACCACCAGCACCGCAAAACACGCCGCCGCCAGCGTCCCGATCACAAAATAAAGCCGGGGAAACGCCAGCAGCCCACCCTTCCCCTGCGACCGGGAACCTCCCGCCTCGCTCACTTTTTCCTGAGGAACCGGTTCGTCCGCCAACGCTTTTTCCAGCTGGACCGCCGTCCCGCGGATTGCGGCCACCGTCGCGTGCGCCCCGGGATTTTCGCGCAGCCAGGCCTCGATCACCGCACGCTCCGTTTCATCGAGTTCGCCGAGCGCATAGGCGGTCAGCTTCACTTCATCAAAGGATGGGTCTGGTTCGTTCATGACCTGCTTCACGGTTGTTGAGCCGCGAATTCCGCGCGCAGCCGCGTCATCGCAGTGTGGATGAGAAAGCCGACATTGGTCACCGACAGCGCGGTGATGCGGCTGATTTCCTTGTAGCTGAAACCATTCTGGAATTTGAGCCGGATCACCTCCTGCTGGCGCGGTGGCAGCCGGTCGATCAGCCGCAGAATCGCCCCCTGGGTTTCCCTCTGCTCAAGCGCCCGGCCCGGCCGCGGCGCGTCCTGCGCCACTCGCTCCAATTCCCCTTCCTCGAAGAATCTCATGCGCCCCTCCTTCCGCGCCACGTCCACCACGCGGTGCCGGCACACGGTGAACAACCATTCGACCTCATGCCCCGCCACGGCCGCCCGGGGCTGCGCCATGAACCGCACAAACGTATCCTGCACCACATCGCGTGCCCGATCCGCGTCGCCCAGCAGCTTCGCCGCATAGCGGGTGAGGGGCGCCTGCTGCTCCCGGAAAATGTGCTCCAGCAAAACGGTGTCATGCGTGTCAGGCTCCCTCGGCTGCGTCGGTTGGATGGGCATGGGGTGGCTTAAATGGTTAGACGCGCAACAACCGGATTTATTAGGGGAGTTTTTCCGAAATTGAAACCCGGCAAAACCCGCCCAGCCCGGCCCGGCCTCCCGGCGGCGTGCAAATTCCCCCAAATCCCGCTTGCCAGCCTCCCGGCCCGCATCTTGTCTCCGCGCCCAACCCCATTTTCACGATGAACCGCGCCTCCTATCCTATTCACCTCGTCCCACGCGCGGGCATCCCGGCCGTCTAGGCCGGTTTCGGCCCGCGAATCCAGAGCGGGCCCGGAAGCATCAAAAAACGTCTTTCCGCACCCGCTCCGACCCGAGCGGGTTTTTTCACGTCCATTTTCGATCCCTGCCCATGTCCTCCCCCTTTCAAGCCATCTGGACCCTCATGCGCGGCCACCGCCTGCGCTACGGATTCGCGCTCGGCTGCCTGCTGGTCGCCACCCTTCTCAATTACGGGGTGCCGCTGGTCGGCAGTGTCACGATTGACTTCGCCGTCGCCGGCCAAAATCCCGATGAAAACACCTCCGCGCCCATGCGCTGGCTGCTGGCCGTCTTTGGCGGGGCCGAGCATCTGCGCACCCACCTCTGGCTCGCCCCCGTCGCCATGGTGCTGCTCTGCGCCATCGGCGGCATTTTCAGCTACCTGAAAGGCTGGCAGGCCTCCCTCGCCAGCGATGGCATCGCCCGCCGCCTCAAGGACGAACTCTACGATCACCTCAATCACCTGCCCGCCCGGTATCACGACCGCGCGGACACCGGCGACCTCGTGCAACGCTGCACCAGCGACGTCGAAACCACCCGGCTCTTCCTCGCCTCCCAGGTGATGGACATCGGCAACGCGCTTATCCTCGCCGGCACCGCCCTGCCCCTGATGCTCGCGCTCCATGTGCCGATGACACTCGTCTCGTTTTCGCTGATCGGGCCCCTCGTCATCTACGGCTACATTTATTTCCGCCAGGTCCGGCACATCTTCAAACAGGTGGACGAAGCCGAGGGCCAGCTGACCGGCGTGGTGCAGGAGAACCTCACCGGCATCCGCGTCGTGCGGGCCTTCGCCCGCCATGATCACGAACGCGAAAAGTTCTCGGCGCCCAATGCCCTCTATCGCGACCGTTCCCTCCGCATGCTGCGCTTGATGTCGTGGTATTGGTCCGTCAGCGACCTCGTCGCACTCAGCCAGCTCGGGCTCACCCTGCTGGTCGGCGCCTACTGGGTCGCCACCGGACAGCTCACCGTCGGCGTGCTCTTCGCCTTTCTCTCCTACCTCGGCATCATGCTCTGGCCCGTGCGCATGATGGGCCGCATCCTCACCGATCTCGGCAAGGCCACCGTCGCGCTCACCCGCATTGATGAAATTCTCCGCGTCGCCCGCGAACCCGAGCCCCCGGCCGATCCCGCGCTCACCGCCGCGCCGCTGGCGGGCCGGATCAGCGTGCGCGACCTGCATTTCCACCATGCCGCCAGCGATCTGCCGGCGGACGGTCGCGGGGCGCTCAATGGCGTGTCGTTCGATGTCCGCCCCGGAGAGACGCTCGCCATCCTCGGCCCCTCCGGCGCCGGCAAGAGCACGCTCATGCACCTGCTGCTCCGGCTCTACGACTACCGCCACGGCTCCATCCGCCTCGACGACCGCGAATTGTCCGCGCTGCCGCGCCAGTGGGTGCGGCGCCAGATCGGCGTGGTCATGCAGGAACCCTTCCTCTTCTCCAAGAGCCTGCGCGACAACCTCCGCCTCGGCCACGGCGGCGCACCCGACCAGGAGATTGAACACGCCGCCCGGGCCGCGTGCATCCACGAGACCATTCTCTCTTTCGAGCACGGTTACGAAACGGTCATCGGCGAACGCGGCGTCACCCTCTCCGGCGGCCAGCGCCAGCGCGTGGCCATCGCCCGCGCCGTCCTCAAACGCGCCCCTCTCCTCATCCTCGATGACGCCCTGAGCGCCGTGGATGCGGAGACCGAGACCCTCATCCTCGACGCGCTGCGCGAACGCCGCGGCCGGGCCACCACCCTCGTCATCGCCCATCGCCTCGCCACCCTCGTGCACGCCGACCGCATCCTCGTGCTCGAACACGGCCGCATCATCCAGAGCGGCACCCACGCCGAACTCTCCGCGCAGGACGGCCTCTACCGCCGCCTGTGGCAGATCCAGACCAGCGTCGAGACCGACTTCAAAAACGAACTGAAAACCTCCTGACCGCCATGTCCGCACCCGCTCAACCGGAAGATGATTTCAAAGCCCGGCTCGACGCCGGCCTGTGGTGGAAAATTCTCCGCCGCGCCTTCCACCTCAAACGCTACCTCATCCCGCTCTTCATCGCCTCGCTGATCCTCGCCATCTGCGACGCCGCTTTCGCGTTGATCACCCGCTGGGTCATCGACGGGGTCGTCCGCGACGGCACCGATGCGGACTTCACCCTCTACGCCGCCGCCTACCTGGCCGTGACCCTCACGCTGTGCGGCTGTGTGTGGCTGTTCATCTGGCTGGCCGGCAACATCTCCAACCGGCTCGCCCACGATATCCGTCGCGATGGCTTCGACCGCTTGCAACAGCTCGAATTCGCGTTCTTCGACACGCGGCCCGTGGGTTGGCTGATCACCCGGCTGACCGGCGATTGCGACCGGCTCGCCCGCACCATCGGCTGGGGGTTCCTCGACATCGTCTGGGGACTGAGCCTCGTGCTCATGATCGCCATCAGCCTCCTCGTGCTCAACTGGCGGCTCGGCCTCATCATCATCGCCATTGTGCCGCCCCTCGCCCTCATCTCGCGCTACTTTCAGAAAAAGCTGCTCTTCAGCGCGCGCGACATCCGCAAACACAACTCGCAGATCACCGCCACCTTCAATGAATCCATCCAGGGCGTGCGCACAACCAAGACCCTCGTGCGCGAAGCCGGCAATCTGGAGGAGTTCCGGGAACTGTCCGCCCGCATGTTTGAAGCCGCCGTGCTCAATGCCCGGCAGAACGCCGTCTATTACCCGATCGTCATCACCCTCGGCAGCCTCGCCGCCGGTCTCGCCCTGTGGCGCGGCGGCTGGCTGGCCGCCCACGACCAGATCAGCCTCGGCACGCTCGTCGCCTTCGTGAACTTCGCCGGTATGTTCTTCAACCCCATCAACCAGCTCGCCCAGCGTCTCACCGAGATCCAGGCCGCGCAGGCGGCGGGCGAGCGTGTCATGGGCCTGCTCGAAACCGAACCCGCCATCAAGGACAGCCCCGCCGTCCTCCAACGCCTCCGCGCAGGCGGCACGGCGACGCCCCATCACACGACGCCCATCGATGCGATCGAGTTTCGCAACGTCACCTTCCGCTACAGCACCGGGCCGGTCGTGCTCTCCGGATTCAACCTGACGATAAAGGCCGGCCAGACCATCGCACTCGTCGGCCCCTCCGGCGGAGGCAAGAGCACCATCGTCTCAATGGTCTGCCGCTTTTATGAACCGGTTGAGGGCGAGATCCTCATCAATGGGATCGATTATCGCGAACACCCGCTCAGCTGGCTGCAATCCCAGCTCGGCATCGTCCTGCAGACCCCCCATCTCTTCAAGGGCACCATCCGCGAAAATATCCGTTACGGACGCCTTGAAGCCACCGATGCCGAAATCGAGACCGCCGCGCGCATGGTCAATGCCCATGATTTCATCGCTCAGCTGGAGAATGGCTACGACACCCCCGTGGGCGAAGGCGGCAACCGCCTCTCGACCGGCCAGCGCCAGCTCGTCTCTTTCGCCCGGGCCCTGCTCGCCAATCCACGGATCTTCGTGATGGACGAAGCCACCTCCTCCATCGACACCGGGACGGAGCAGCTCATCCAACGCGGCCTGGAGACCATGCTCGCCGGGCGCATCAGCTTCGTCATTGCCCACCGGCTCAGCACCATCCGCCGCGCCGATCGCATCCTGGTCATCAGCAAAGGCCGCATCGAGGAAAGCGGCACGCACGAAGAACTGCTCCGTCAGCGCGGGCATTACTACGAGCTCTACACCCATCAATTCCGCCGCGAGCGTGAAGCCGCCGTCTTGGAGTCAAATGCCTAGCCGGAAACAGACAACCGAGCCCAGATCGCCTCCGATAACCCAGACAGAAAAACTCGCGCAACATACTCGAGGTGGGCCATGCGCTCCGCGCGCGGCAGTCTGAGCCGACAACCAACATCCACGCCGCGCGCGGCCCACCCGGCAACGCAGCCGGCCGAGAGTGAGATAATCGCTTGATCGCAGGAAACCGCGGCTTCCTGCTGAGTTTGCCCACCGGCATCCGCGGCCGGACACGCCGTCTTGGCATTTCCAGTCCCGCATGCCTAACATCCCGTATGCGCTGGTTTTTCGTCCTTCTCCTCGCCGGTCTCTGCGTCGGCTGCGCGCGCCGGGAAACTCCGGTCGAGGCCGGCGTCCGCACGCAGACCCTCCACCTCGGGAACGGAGCCGAGCCGCAATCCCTCGACCCTCACCTCGCCACCGCCTACACCGACCAGAATATCCTGCTCGCCCTCTTCGAGGGACTCTGCGCCCTCGATGAACGCACCTCCCTGCCCGTTCCCGCCGCCGCCGAGCGCTGGGAACTCTCGCCCGACGGACTCGTTTACACCTTTCACCTCCGCGAAGGGTTGAAGTGGTCCAACGGCGAGCCACTCACCGCCGCCGACTTCGTCTTCGCCTGGCATCGCGCGCTTTCTCCTGAACTCGCGTCCGAATACGCCTACCTGCTCCACCCGCTCAAAAACGCCGCCGGGTTCAACACCGGCGCGATCACCGATCCCGCTCTCATCGGCGCCGCGGCGCTCGACGCGCATACTCTCCGGCTCACGCTTGAGCACCCCACGCCCTACCTGCCCGCACTCACCGCCAACCCCGTCTGGTTTCCCCTCAATCCCCGCGTGATCGCCGCCGCCGGCGCCACGACCGACCGGGCCAACCCATGGACCCGGCCGGACACATTCGTCGGCAACGGCCCCTTCAGTCTGAAAGAATGGCGGGCCCACGCGCATGTGCGGGCAAGCCGCAACCCCCACTACTGGGATGCCGCCCGCGTCCGCCTGCAATCGCTGGTGTTTTATCCCACCGAGAGCGCCGACACCGAGGAACGCAATTTTCGGGCCGGGCAGCTGCACATCACGCACAGCCTCCCCACGACCAAGATCGCGCCTTATCGTGAACAAAACCCGGCCGCGCTCCGCACCGATCCGTTTCTCCAGACCCTCTTTCTGCGCTTCAATACCACCCGGCCGCCCTTCGACCGGCCCGAAGTCCGGCGCGCCTTCGCCCTCGCCGTCGATCGCGACGCCATCGTCCGCAGCATCCTGCGCGGCGCCAATCCGCCGGCGGCACATTTCACCCCGCCCGGCCTCGCCGGCTACACGGCCCGCGCCCGGGTTGAAACCCGCTTCGAAACCGCCCGCGCCCTGCTCGCCGCCGCCGGCTATCCCGGCGGGCAGGGCCTGCCCGCACTCACGCTGCAGGTCCGCAACGACGCCCAGCAGCCGGGCATGGCCGAAGTCCTGCAAACCCTGTGGCAACGCGAACTCGGCGCACGCATTGAAATCGCGACGCTTGAACAAAAGACCTGGGTGCAAAATCAGCAGGCGCTCGCCTACCATATCTCCGGGGCGGGCTGGATCGGCGACTTTGCCGATCCCCTCACCTTTCTCGATCTCTTCGTTGGCCAGGGCGGGAACAATTGGACCGGTTGGGCCAATGCGGACTATGACCGCCTCATCGCGGCCGCCTCGATTGAAAGCGATCCCGCCGCGCGTCTGGAGCTTTTCCAACAGGCCGAAGCGCTCCTCCTCGAATCCGCTCCGATCACCCCCGTCTTCTTCGGCACCCGCGTTCATCTGGTCCACCCGTCCGTTCGCGGCTGGGAGCCCGCCCTGCTCGGCTTCCATCAATACAAGAAACTGCACCTGGAGCCTTGAACGGCACTCCGCCCTTGCCTGCCCGCAACCACGCCGCCAATGACTTCATCCGTGCTTATCCGAGCTATCCGTGGCTGCATTCTCAGTCTGGCGCTGTTTGCCGTTTCAGCCGCTGGCGCGGCTGAAGTTGACTTCGTGCGCATCTGGCCGGCCTGGCGCGAATCCGATTCCTTTGTCCGCATCTCGGAGTATTTCGGCGGCACGGAGAATACCGGACGTCAGACCATCCTCCGCACCCAATCCGGAGAGCGCCGCGGCTTCTACTTTCTTGCCCGGACCGATAACCGCGACGCGGCCCGCGCTGGCGCACGGTTTGAACTGAAAGTCATTCTGCCCGATTCGCCCCACCCGCGCGTGCATCTTTTTCCGGCGACCATCCCGACTGGCCGGCACACCTTCAACCTCGGCCTCACCGGGGAGGATTGGCCTGATGCCAAAACCCAGCCGGTCGCCTGGCAGCTGCGCCTGCTGACAGCGGATGACCGCGAACTCGCCGTGCAGCAGAGCTTCCTCTGGGAAAAACCTGCGGCTCAGCCCAAGCGGTAACACCACCGCCATCGGCGATCAAAGCCGTGCAGAGTGCAGCAAGGCCGCCCTTCGCACCGGGCAGCCTGCACGATAAACGCAACAGCCCTCCGGGCAGTCTTTGGGCAAGCTTCTTGACTCAAATAGGTTACGCTTGAGCCGCTCTCTTGGCATGCGCCGTGCAAAACGGGCGCCATACTCCCTTGCGCCTGCCACACCATAACGGATGCGCGGGCTTGGGCAAAACCTCAACCCTCCCTCATCATGAACAAAGCCTTGGCCGTGGCGCTTCTGATTGTCGGCGCCGTCCTGCTCATCCTCGGATTCAATGCCTCGGGGTCCGTCGCCTCACAGATTTCCGAGGTGGCCACCGGCACCCCCTCCGATCGCAGCCTCTGGCTCATCGCACTGGGCCTCATCGGCGTTGTCGTCGGCGGATTTGGCGTATTCGCCAACCGCTCCCACTGAAACCCTCCCCCTGTATCCCCAAACCCTACCCTATCATGAAAAAGAATCCTGTTTCCTCCGCCGCCAAAGCAGCCGACCACACCCTCGACGATCTCAAGGCCCTGATCCATGACGCCGAGCAAGCCCTCCAAAAAGGAGGCGAGCTGACCGACGACAAACTGGAGGATCTGCGCCAGCGGCTCCGAGCCGCCGCCGATGAAGGGGGCGAGCTTTACGAGCGCGCCTGCGCTTCCGCCCGGCGCGGAGCCGAGCAGGCCGATCAACTGGTGCGCAGCCACCCCTACGAATCCCTCGGCGTCGCGCTCGCCGCAGGGGTGCTGCTCGGCTACTTCATCTCCCGGCGCTGACCGCGCCTCTCCGCAGACGACGCGGCTTCCGATGCTTGCAGATCTTCCCTTGTATGTCCGCGTGGCCTTGCGCGGCCTGCGCCATCGTTCCGAACTGGCCGGCATCGAGCTGGGGGAAGCACGCGACCGACTGCTGATCGCACTCCTCCTCCTGCTCGGCGCAGCCCTGCTCGCCCTGCTGGCCGGCGGCGTGCTCACCCTCTTTGTGGCCGCCGCCTTTTGGGACACCGCCTACCGGCTGCACGCCATCGCCATCCTGGGGCTCTGCCACATAGCCGGCGCCGGGATCTGTTTTCTCCGCTTCCGTCAACTCCTGCGCACCTGGGATCCCTTCGCCCTCACCAAGGAACAACTGCGGCAGGATGCCGCCTGCATCGAAACCCTGATGGATGAGCCATGACTCCCGCCGAACGCAAACGCCTCCTGGTGACCCTCTGCGAGGGTGATCGCACAGAGCTCTACATTCACCGTCTGCGGCAGCAAGAATCCCAAGTTCCTTATATGGGTTACCTCAAACAGGCACTCCCCTGGCTGGGCCTGCTCCCGCGCTTGCTCTCCTTCCTCCAAAGCCGCAGTCGAGGGTCGTCCCTGCTTGTGCCGCTCTGCCAGCTCGCACTGGGCTTTTTTAATCGCCACCGCTGACAAGCCCCAAAGCCAGCCGGCTTGTCTGCGCCACATAGACCAGCCAGCATGCCGGCCTTGGCCGTCATGCGCTCCTCCCTCACCACCTCTATCTCCTCCACTCTGTGGGGTGATAACTGGCAACCACTCCCGCTCCAGCTTTCTCCCGGCACGCTCGCCGAGACTTTGGACGGGGGACAAACCTTCCGCTGGCAGCCGGACTCAGCCGGCGCCTGGACCGGCATATGGGCCGATTGCGCCGTAAAAGTGCGACTCGGCACCGACAATCAACTGGAGTGGACCGCCCCGTCCGCGCGGCTGCCCCGAGCCGCCGCCGCGCTCACCGATTATCTTGTGCTCGCGCACGACTTCCACGCCCTGGCCGATTCCCTCCCCTGGCGCAGCGATCCTCATCTCGCGCACTGTCTGGCCGCGTTTCCCGGGCTTCGCCTCCCCCGCCAACCCCTTGGCGAAACCCTGCTCTGCTTTCTCTGCAGTGCGACCAAGCAGATCGTGCAAATCAAACAAATGGTCGCCCTGCTCGCAAATCGGCACGGTCGCCCCCTTGTCCGCATCGGACCGGAAACCCTCCACCAGCTGCCTTCCTGGGACGAGCTCGCCACGATTTCCGAAACCGATCTTCGCTCCTGCCTATTGGGCTTCCGCGCCCGCTATATCAAGGACACCGCCCGCTTTCTCTCCCTCCGCCCCGGCTGGCTGGAGGAAACCGAACATCTGCCCTACCCGGAAGCCAAAACCCGCCTGCTCGAACTGCCTGGCGTTGGCGAGAAAGTCGCCGATTGCGTCCTGCTCTTCGGCGCCGGCAAGCTCGAAGCCTTTCCGGTGGACACCTGGATACTCAAGGCCATGAGCCGCCGCTACGGCCTCGCCGGTTGGACACCGGCTCAAGTCGCTCACTTCGGGCGCGTTCACTTCGGCCCGCTCGCCGGCCTTGCCCAGCAATACCTCTTCGCCTACGAGCGCGCTCAAGCCCGCGAGCAACCCGAGGACACGCGCACGCGGATCACTTCTCCCGCTGGATCAATTCCACTTCGTAGCCCTCGGGCGCATCAATGAACGCGATTACCGAACCACTGCTGGTCTTGGTCGGCCCGTCGCTCAAGGCGTAGCCCTTCGCCTTGATGGCCGCCTCATAGGCCGCCAAGTCCTCCACTTCGAACGCCAGATGCATCAAGTCCGGCTGTACCTGCACGGGGGGAGCGCCCGGCGGCATCTGGCAAATTTCGATTTCTTCATCGCTGTTCGGCGTCGCGAGAAACGCCAGTTGAGCCCCGCGCGGCGACGTGTGCTGCCGCGTCAGCTTCAGCCCGAGGGCATCCTCATAGAATTTAACGGTGCGCGCCAGATCGTTAACGCGCATGCGGGTGTGAAGAAGCTTTTTGACCATGGCCCAACCGTAGGTGTTTTCGCCCGCGAATCACGCGAATAAGCGCGGATGCAACGTGCGACCTCGGGTGCGGCGGCGCCGCGCGATTTGCCTACCAGGATCATCCGTATGATCCGCGGGCAAGGCCCGGCCCGACGACATTCGGAATTGAATCGAAAACCGGGAATCAAAAATCGAAAACTCCCCTCATGCTCCTCGACCTCGCCGCCATCCGTACCGCGCACGCCCGCATCCGCCCGCACATCGTGCGCACGCCCGTTGTGCGCAATGCGTCGCTCGATGCCGCCACCGGCGGATCGCTGTTCTTCAAATGCGAAAACCTGCAGCAGATCGGTGCCTTCAAAGCCCGCGGCGCCACCAATGCGGTCTTTGCGCTCACCGAAGCCGAGGCCGCCCGCGGAGTGGTCACCCACTCCTCGGGCAACCATGCCGCCGCGCTGGCCCGGGCCGCCCGGCTGCGTGGGATCCCCGCCCACATCGTGATGCCGCGCAATGCGGCGAAGACCAAGATCCGCAACGTCGAGCGCGAAGGCGGGCGCATCACCTTTTGCGCGCCCAACGACAACGCCCGCCAGCAGGCCGCCGGACAGATCGCCGCCACCACGGGCGCCGTCTTCATTCATCCTTTCGACAACGAGCACGTCATGGCCGGCCAGGGCACCGCCGCCCTTGAACTGCTGGAAGAGGTGCCCGATCTCGATCTCATCCTCTGTCCGGTCGGCGGCGGCGGGCTGCTGTGCGGCACCGCCGTCGCCGCCAAAAGCCTCCGCTCCGCCATCAAGGTCATCGCCTGCGAACCCGCGGGCGCGGATGATGCCGCGCGCTCCTTCCGCGCCGGCCGCATCGTCGCGGCGGACAAGGTGGACACCATTGCCGACGGCCTGCGCACCACCATTGGCGAAAGAAACTTCGCTCTGATCCAGCGCCAGGTGGATGCCGTTGTCACCGTCTCCGAAGCCGGCATCGCCACCGCGATGCGCCAGCTTTGGGAGGAGCTGAAGATCATCATCGAGCCCTCTGCCGCCGTGCCCTATGCCGCCATCATGGAACAACAGGCCCCCGTGCGGGGAATGCGCGCCGGCATTATTCTCACCGGCGGCAATGTGGATCTCGACGCGTTGCCTTGGGCCGCCATCCCGGCCGCCCAAGGCTGAAGGTCTCAACGCAGCAGGTTTTCCTTCACAAACAGCACCGTCGAGTAGAACTGATAGTCGGCATTGGCCTTCTTCCGGAAGCCGTGGCCCTCGTCCTTCGCCTCAAGATACCACACCGGAGAGCCGTTCCGCCGCACAGTCTCCACCATCTGCACCGCCTCGGTGCGCGGCACGCGGGGATCGTTGGCTCCCTGCACAATGAAAAGCGGCTTGGTGATCTCGGCCGCGCGCGTGGTCGGCGAGATTTTCAACAGATGCGCGTGCATCGCCGGATCGCGTTCGTCGCCATACTCCACGCGGCGCAGGTCGCGGCGGTAATCCTCGGTGTTTTTGAGGAAAGTGACGAAGTTGCTGATGCCGACGACCGCGAGGGAACAGCGGATGCGGTCGTTGAAATGAACAGCCGAGGCGAGCGTCATGTAGCCGCCGTAGCTGCCGCCGGTCACCATCACGCGACTGGCATCCAGATCGGGCTGCTGTGCGATCCAGTCCAGCAAGGCGCCGATATCCTGCACCGAGTCCTCCCGCTTGAAGCCGTTGTCGAGCGCCACAAAGGTTTTTCCAAAACCCGTGGAGCCGCGGACATTGGGATAGATGATGGCCACGCCGAGTTCATTGAGGTAATAGTTGCCGCGCCCGATGAACACCGGTTGCGATTGCCCCTCCGGGCCACCGTGGATGCTGATGATCACCGGACGGGGACCGGTGAACTTGGCGGCCGGCTTGTAATAAAAACCCGTGATCTCCAGATCATCAAAACTCTTCCAGCGGATCAGTTCCGGCTCGCTCAACTGATCGGCCACCAGCCCGCCCAACTCGCTTTCCGTCCAGCGGGTCACTTCACCCGTGGCGGCATCCAGCACATGGATGTCCGAAGGGGAACGTGAGGAGTTGAGGCTGATCGCCACATGGCGGTTGTCCCTATGCCAGGAAACGGCGCCGATCACGCCCACTGGAAGCTGCTCGATCGGCCGGTAGCCAAAATTCTCCAGTTCCATCAGATAGAGCCGGCTCAGCCCGGACTCAGACACATCGAACAACAGATGGCGCCCATCCTTGGACAAGCTGAAGCCCTCCACATCGGACAGGATGCCCGATGTCAGATAGCGGGTCTCCCGCGTGGCCAGATCAATGTAGGCCAGGCGCTTGAACTCAAAATCCTGATCGGTCGTCACCAACACGCCTTTGCCATCCTTCGTAAAGGCGGCGTCGCCATAGGCGACTCCCCGGCGGTCCCGCGGCGTGAATTCCGTCATCTCCCCCGTGGCAGGATCAAGCAGCCAAAGGTGGCTTTCATTGACCGACACATACTCATAAACCAACAACTGGGCATCGTCGGGCGCCCAATCCCTGACGCTCCACCCGCCCCCTTTCATCTCCCGCAGCAGCCGGTCCGAGGCCGGCTCACGCGGGTTCATCACGTAAAGATCGCGGTCGGCGCCATTGCGCCGGGTGGAGCCGTAGGTGATGCGATCACCCGCGGTGCTCCAAGCCACGCCGCCGTTCTGGCTGCGGCCGCCATCGGTGAGCAGCGTGGCCTCACCCGTCGCGAAATCATACCGGTAAATCTGGCGGAATTCGGAACCACCCGCATCCCGGCTGAACAGGAAAAAGCCACCCGCCACGGGGTCGTAGCCCAGCGAACTCACCGGTTCTTCAAAGAAAGTCAGTTGGCGACGCATCCCCAACGCGCTCGACACCTGATGGATTTGCGCCGTGTTGCCGAAGCGCGTACCGATCAGCATCTCCGGCCTTTCGGGATGCCAGCCACCGAAACTGGCGGAACGCGCCTCGGTGTAACGCTTCACCTCCTGCACCAGCTCCAGCGGCACGTCGGGAATGCCCTCGACCACCAGGTTAGAACCCGGACGCAGCACATCAGCCTGCAACCCCGCCACCAGCACCCCGGCGACGGCCAACCAACGAAATGGATTACGCATGCGCTCAGTGGAGCCCGACTCCAATCCGGCACGCAAGTCGATACGCGGCGCTCAGAGTCCCTGAAAAAGGAAGGGCCGGGATTCCTCGAAAAAACCGGATGCTTCACCCGCCAGCACACGCGATTGATCGGGTCCGAGACGGAGGGCCCGCACGGGCGCGCCGGCGGAAAAATCAAACTTGCCGAGATCCACCCAGAAGATGGAGGGCGAAACCGCGGATTCGAAATAGTAAAGCCGGTCCTTGTGATCAACGACCGTGCGCCAGCGGGTCGATGAGATGTTCGGCTCCTCCGGTGTGTTGATGCCAAAAGGCACCGAAACGTTGCGGATCACGCTGAAAACGGAGGCCGTTGCCTGGGTGCGATCTTCAATCCGCGGAATCGCATTGATGTAGAACATGGCGCGCGCATAGCGATCGGCCGCCCGGTTGGTCCCGGGCAGCATGACGGTGCCGCCGATCTGCCGCCAGTATTCATTAAGCGCGAGTTGCTGGTCAAAAAGGGGCGAGTTGGTCATGACCTGATGCGTGCGGCTGTGATGGACGACCAGGCGGCCTTCCACGTATTCGAAGATGGCGCTGTCGCCCGTGGCATCGGAAAGCGACAGATGCAGCGTGGCCAGGCGCGAGGTCCCGGGCAGATGGCTGGTGACCACAAGGAACGGCTCGGAGGAAAGATGCTCGACCGCTTCCGCCACGGTGGCGAAGCAATCGAGCGCATATTGCGCCCAAAGCGAGATGGCGATGGTCGGCCGGCCCGGCTGCATCTCGGGATACCCGGACTCCACCAGCCAGAGCAGGTTGGCCGAAAGTCCGGCCTCATTGACCCCGTCCGAAGAGGCGATGTCGTAAGCGGAGGCGATCACACTGCCATAGCGGGAAACCCACCGCACCGAATCAGGGCCCGCCTCGCCCGTGCGCTCGATCCCGCGTGGCAGCACCCATAGGTTGGTGCCGATGTCCTCCTTCCAGTCCATGCTGCGGGCGGTGAGGATGCGGTCCTCCGGACCGAGATAAACGACACGGGTGCACGCCGCGGCCCGGGGGGAAAGCGTGGCGACAAGCAAGACGGCAACAAGCACCGTCGAAAGCGCAGGGGATGTTTTCATGGGGTGGGGTCGGAATTGCCGCACTGGCGGCGGATCACTGTCAGCTCGAACTGAACACAAGCACTTTTCCCGCCACTTGCGAGGGATTTACCTCTGCCCGCCCCATGACTATGCCGTGAACATTTTAGCGCGGCGCGGCCTGTGCTCCGCGGCCCGCAAAGCGAAGGAAAAGCGGCCAGCCCTAACCTTGCGAAGACTGGTGCCCGGGACAGGACTTGAACCTGCACGCCTTACGGCACGGGCTTCTAAGACCCGCATGTCTGCCATTCCATCACCCGGGCGGAAAGATTTCGGCGCCGAGCATGCGGATTTCGGAGTGAAATGCGCAAGGGCTAAACCATTCCGCGCTCCGCCATCGGCACGCCATCTGTCATCCCGCCTCACCCAGCCGCTCGCCCATCTTGGCGTAGGTTTCCACGCAGCGGGCGCTTTGCTCCACGAGATCCGCGTCAAAGCGAATGCGGCCGCGCTGGAAAAGCGTGATCACACACGAGCCGCCGAATTTGAAATAGCCTTTCTCCTCCCCCTTCACCACCGGTCGGCCGGGCACGCCGCTCTGGCGGATGCTGCCGACATTCGTGGCGCCCACCTCCAGGATCGCCACGGCGCCGAAGGCCGGCGTCTCCAGCAGCGTGAGCACGCGCTTGTTCTCCGCGAGGTAACGGACATTGCGCCGCAGGGCGATGGGGCTCACCGAGTAGAACCAGCCGTTGATCAACCGCGGCTCGGAAGGGGTCCCCGCCGCGGGATAATGAAAGCGATGATAATCCACCGGGCAGAGCCGCGAGATGAGCATCGCCCCCCCGGCGAATTTTTCCGCCAACGCCGTATCGCCCAGCAGTTCGGCCAGGGTGAATTTCGCCCCCTTCACATAAAATCCGTCCGCCGCGTCCACATCGGGAAACGCCAGGTGCCGGCCATCGGCGGGCAGCACCGCCACGCCATCACCTGCGGCGATGGGCCGGGCCTCGGGCTTGAGCGCCCGGTAGAAGAACTCGTTGAAGGTCTTGTAGCGCAGCGGCGATTTCGCGAACTCAGTCGTGTCGAGATTGTAGTCGATGATGAAAGGCAGCACCTGCTGCGCACTGTAACGGCGCGACATCCGCCAGCCGAAGTAGGCCGAAAAGAAACGACGCTTCGCCAGCAGCCACACAAAGGCGCCGCCCACGGGGTGTTCGTAGGCAAAGCGCAGCCATTTCTCACCGTAGATCTGCTCGATCTCGATCTGCCGGGTGGAGCGGTTGTAAAAACGGATGGGTTCGGCGGCCATGTCCGACAGGTTCAGGCAAAGCCGACGGGGCGCAACAGGAGAAAACGGCGGGACGTGCGTCCCGCCGTTTTCTGATTTCACCTGAAGGCCAGCGAGTCAGGCAGCTGCATCCGCTCGTCGCTGACCTCGCCCTGCAGGCGATCGGAAATGCGGCGCGCTTCCCCCGTCTCAGGCTCAATGAGGATATGGTTGGGAAACCGCCCATGCGGATTCACCCCGGGATTAAAGACCGTCGTCGGGCCGATCTGGTCATGCCATACCGACGCATCATGCACGTGGCCGCTGCACACCCACGCCGGCGCTTCCCGGCGGATCGTCGCGGTGAGCAGGGGGTCGCCGCGATCATGCCTCGCCGAGGTGCGCGCGATGGCGGTACCGGCCGGTGGAGTGTGCACCACCCACACATCGGCCTGCACGCTGCGCGGTCGCTGCGTGCAGGCGATACCGGCGAGGCGCAGGCCCCCGCGGCCCAGCACCGCGCCATCCGCATAGACCGGCGGCTCCAGCCGGCGCAACCAGTAGGCCGGCTGCCAGCGGTAACGCGCACTGTCCCATTCCAAGTCATGATTGCCGCTGCTGACGACAACGGGCACCTGACTGGCGCGCAGCCATTCGGCCACCCAGTCCATCTGGGCGGAAACATCCGTGCGGCGATGGTCCAGCAGATCGCCGCTGATGATCAGCACATCGTGGTTGGGGGCATGCTCACGCAGCCACTGGAACCACGGCTGGCGGAAATGAAGATCGGAAACGTGAAGTAAGGTCATGTCGGGATTGATTGGAGGATTTCGGGTTTTGTATCTGCGGATGCAGGCACACATCACCCGACCGCAGATCGCGGCCGGGCCGTTTGTTTTCCTCCCCGGATCATACGCGGAGCGCGGCGGGGCACGCCTCCACGTTGCCGGTTGCTATTCCCGACAGTGAGGCGCAGCCCTGCCCGCCCCGGAATGTCTCCGGGGGGCGTCGTCATGGAAGACCAATGCGAAGCTCATGGGGTTGATGGGTTGCGTGGAATGCCACCGGAGCGGTGGCGAAATGCATCAGGCCGCCGGCGGCTCAACCTTGCGGATGAGCAACTGCCGCGTGCCGCCCGGCGTGCGCCAGGCAAAAGTGTCGCCCTCGGCAAAGCCGATGATGGCGGTGCCAATCGGAGCGAGGATCGAAAGCCGCCCCGCCGCCGCATCGGCGTATTCGGGATAAACCAGCGTGTAGGCATCCACCTCGCCGCTCTCGCGGTCCTCGATCTCCACCTTCGAGCCCATGACCACCACGGTGGGCGGGATGACCTCGGGAGCCAGGACGTCCGCCCGCTCCAGTTCGGTGCGGAGCTGCTGCAAGGCCTCCCGCAGGCGCGGCTGAGATTTGATCACCACTTCAATCAGCAGGCGCAGGCGCTCGTGATCGGTCCTGGAGATGCGAAGAGTCGGAAGGATAGTGGTTGTGGAGGGATTCATGATCAATGGATGGGTTGAAGTTACGGGGTTTGAGTTAAGGACGGGCAAAGCCCGTCAAAGGGGCGTGAGGAATCCAGCAGGAGTCCGGAAAGCAGGGTGTGAGGGCTTCGGCGCCACGCACAACCAACCGCGCGGCCGCCGGAATATACAGGGCGACCGCGTCAGGTAAGCAATTGCTTGCTCGGTAGGAGCAGGTGTTGCGATTTCACGCAGCTGACCCTGCGCACAAAAAACAAAAGCACAAGCCCGAAGGGGCAAAAGACCGCCACTTCAGGCCGGAATGCACAATAGTCCGCCCGGCCCCATCCCCCCCGCGGGTGAATCCGCCCGGCTATCGCCGCGTGATTACTCGGCGTCGTAGATCTGCACCCGTGTCCACATCGGCTTGCCCGTAGCGACGAACGCCACATGCAGCGGATGCACCTGATAGGCGTTGTGCGCTTCCAGGTTCTCAAACACACAGGTGATCCCGTAATCAAAACTCTTGTCCACCACCGGCCGGTCCGCCACCCCCGCCGGCTTGCCCAGGTAAAACGCCTTCACCGTCGGCACCGCTTCCAAGGCCTTGAGCGCCGCGATAAATTCCGCGCGCTGCGCATCAGTCAGTTCGGGTTTCAGCCAGAAATACACGGAGTGAATAAGCATTGCTCCACGCTCACCCCGCTCCTCCGCCAGGGCAAGCGCGGCGTTTACCCTTTGCTCCGCATGAAAGTCGGCTGAAGGTGGGCCGTGCGCTCCGCCGCGCGGCTTCATGGCGGAGGGGAAAAGAAAAGCCGCCCCGCGCGGAGCGCACGGCCCACCTCGGCAAAGGCGTCAGCCTGCCGCGGTTTAAGTTGAGCTGCAGTCCCACGGCGCAATCAAACAGAGTCACCCCCTGTTCACCGGATTTCCTGCGCGGTTGCGCGACGGATCGCGGTCATTGCGCCGGCCAAGGCATAGACCTGCCCAAATCCTTCCGCCCGCAGGAGCCGGGCGAGAGCCGCGCTGCGCAGACCATGACGGCAGGCCAGCACCAGACGATTTCCCCTCCCCGCCAATTCCCTCAGCCCTGCCAGATCGTGCAGGGGCAAAATCGTCGTTTGCGGCCGCGCCGCCGCCGGCTCCAGTGACTCGCCCGCTTCCAGCAGCACCACCCACTGCACCGCACCGAGGGCCAGCAGCGCCTCCTCATCCAGCACCACAGCCGACACCGTGCCGTCGTCCCGCGGCGCAGAAGTCTGCACCGCCGCCGCACCACAAACCGGACAGGCGGGATCCGCCGCCCGCTCGATCGCCAGCGTCGTACCATCCAGCAGATTGACCAGCCGCGTGTGCGTGCCGTCCACCGGCAGCCCGAGGATCAGCTTAATGGCTTCGGCCGCCTGCAGAATCCCGAGCAAACCGACCGCCGGTGCAAAGACCGGACCGCCGGAACAGTTCTCCGCCCCCTCCAACTGGGCGGCCGGTCGCCCGGACCACAAGCAATGCAGACAACCGGTGTCGCCCGGGCGGAAGAGATTCAACTCGCCCTCGAAACGATGCACCGCCGCCTGCACGAGTGGCACGCCCGCCTGCCGGCAGGCGTCATGCAGCAGAAAGCGCGAAGCAAAATTGTCGGTGCAATCGAGCACGACCGTCCGCCCGGCCACCAATGTGCGAATGTTGCCCGGAGTCGCATCCACCGGCAGCGCCTCAACCCGGGCCAGCGGGTTGCACGCACGCAACCGGGCCGCGGCGACCACAACCTTGTTTGCCCCCACATCATCCGCCGTGAACAGGATCTGCCGGTGAAGGTTGGAAACCTCGATCTTGCCCGCATCCACCAGCGTAAGCCGGCCCACCCCGGCGGTCGCCAGATAATGCGAGGCCGGGCAACCCAGCCCACCCGCGCCGACCACCAGCACATCGGCCGCGCCGAGCGCCGTCTGACCCGCCTCGCCAACCTCCGGCAACGCCATCTGCCGGGCATAATAGTTTTTCTCCGAAAGCCGCGCGGCGACCGCTTCGGCGGTGCAGTTCACCCACTCGGCCGCACCGTCGGGATGATGCTCTTTCTTCCAGACCGGCAGACGTTTCTTCACCTCCTCGATGACCTGTCGGCAGGCGAGAAAAGCCGCATGCCGATGCGGCGATACCGCGCCGACCCACACCGCCATTTCGCCCACGGGCAACGAACCCGTGCGATGGACACAGAGCACCGTGCAGCCCGGGAAAGATTGTCCGGCTTCGGCCATGATGGCCGCGCCTTCGAGCCGCGCGAGTTCGTCAAAGGCTTCGTATTCGAGCTTCGTGACCGGCCTGCCCGCATGGTGATTGCGCACCCAGCCCTCGAACACGACGCAGGCACCGGCATCGGGCCGGGCCAGCCGCGCCCGCAATGCCGCTCCATCAATCGGTTGATCCGTAAGCTCGAACATCGTCTCAACCTCCGGCCACGGGCGGAATGAAAACCACACGGTCGCCGGTCTGCAGCGGCGCGGCCATGTCCGCATAGCGCTCGTTGACCGACACCCGCAGCAGTGCGGCCGGCAGCGTGAGCCCGCGCCCGGACTGCAACTCTGCGTAAAGCTCCGCCGGCGTGCGCGCCGCGGTCTCGCATTCGAGCGAGGAAACCCCGGCCTGCTCACGCAGCACCGCGAAAAATCTGACCTGAATTTTACGGGACTCACTCATGATCAAAAGAGTTCAGCCACCGATCTCCGACATGCCGCGGGTGGGAATCACCTGCTCATCCAAACCATGCCCCCACGGTTTGCCATGAACGGCTTCGCGAATACAGTGATCAATCGCCGCATCATCCGCTCCGCCGCGCAGCAACGGCCGCAGATCCACTTCATTATCGCGCAGCAGGCAGAGCCGCAGGATGCCCTCCGCCGTCAGCCGCAGCCGGTTGCAGTCCGCGCAGAACGGCTTGGAGATCGGGCTGATGAAACCGATGCTGCCCGCCGCCCCGGCGATGCGGTAGAGCCGCGCTTCGCCATCGAGCCGGCCGTGGTTGACGAGCTCCAACGGACCATAGGCATCCGCCAGCACGGCCAGCAATGCGTCCTCCGTCACGCGGCTGCGATTCTGGAAAACGGCATTGTTGCCGAACGGCATCTGCTCGATGAACCGCACCTGCCAGGGCTGCGCGAGCGTGTAGCGCGCCAGCGCGATGACATCGTCGTGGTCGTTCTCCCCGCGGGAAACCACCGCATTGAGCTTGATGCGCAGCCCCGCTTCGGCGGCGGCATCAAGCCCCGCCAATACGCGATCGAGTTTTCCCCACCGGGTGATGCGCCGGAATTTTTCCGGGTCCAGTGTGTCAATCGAGAGGTTGACCGAACGCAGGCCGGCCGCGCGCAACGGTGCGGCCAACCGGTCGAGCAACACCCCGTTGGTCGTCAGCCCGATGGTCTCGATCCCCGGCGTCTGAGCGGCATGCGCCACCAAATCGACCAGCGACGCCCTTAATGTGGGCTCGCCGCCGGTGAACCGGATCTTGCGAAAGCCGACCGCCGCAAAGCGGCTGATGAGCCGGCGCAGCTCGTCGTCGGAAAGCAGCTCCTCCCGCGGGCGGAAGGTCATGTCCTCCGGCATGCAATAGACACAGCGCAGGTTGCAGGCATCCGTGAGCGAGATGCGCAGGTAACTGATGTCACGATTGTAGCGGTCGAAGGGCATGCCGAGGTACAGTAAAGAGAGTCCAACCCGCCGTTATCTCAAAGGAAAAGACCGGAAGGGCTCTGTCTCCGGAAGCGAGGAGTCCGGGTTAAATTCGTAGCGGGGTTGAGCGGAAAGCGTGAACAGCGCGGACGGTGCCGCATGATGCGTGACACGGCCTCTCGCCAGCACCACGACGTCGTCACACAAGGCCATCACCTCATCCGGCGCATGGGTGACATAGATCACCGGCAGGGAAAAAGTGCGGCACACGCGCTGGAGACAGGGTCGCAACCGCTCCTTCAGCGCGACATCAAGCCGGGCCAGCGGTTCATCGAGCAAGAGCAACCGGGGATTCGCCAGCAATGCCCGGCCCAGCGCCACCCGCTGGCGCTCGCCACCGGAAAGCGTGCCCGTCGCACGACCCACGAGCGGACCGATTTCCAGCACCTCCACCACATGGTCATAGTCCGGACCATCGACCACCGCGCCGCGAGCGCCCCGGCCATACAGCAGGTTCTGGCGGACGTTGAGATGGGGAAACAGTGCGTCGTCCTGCGGCAAGTAGCCGATGGCCCGTCGCTGTGGCGGCACATGTAGTTTTTTCGCCACCTCAGTCAGCGTCTCGCCTGCCACCATCACGCCGCCCGCCTCCGGCCGACGCAACCCGGCGATGATCTCCAGCAAAGTCGTCTTGCCTGCTCCCGAAGGGCCGAACAGCGCGGTGACTCTGCCCGCCAAGGCGAGATCCACCTCCAGGGTGAAATCCGCCAGAGACAATCGCACGTTACGTAGTGTGATGCTCATGCGCGCCGCCTCCGCATAAACCATTCGCTCAGCCCCACCGCGCCGAACGCGAGCAACAGGGAAATGACCAGCAGCACTCCGGCCTCCGTATCACGCCCGAGCTGCACGAGATGATAGATGGACAGCGACAGCGTCGCGGTCTGACCGGGGATGAAACCCGCCACCATGACCGTGGCGCCAAATTCACCCAGCGCCCGCGCAAAGGCCAGCACGACGCCCGCGGCCACGCCACGCGCCGCGAGCGGCAGCGTCACGGTGAAAAACACGCGCCAAGGTCCCGCGCCCAGTGTCCGCGCCACCTGCTCCAACCGCGGGTTGACGTTCTCGAAGGCCACCCGCGCCGTCCGCACCAGCAGCGGAAACGCCATGATCGCCACCGCGATCACCACCGCTTTCCAGGTAAAGACGATTTCCCAGCCGAATGTCCTTTCGACAAAGGCCCCAATCGGACCGCGCCGGCCCAGCAGCTTGAGCAAAATCAACCCGGTTGCGACCGGAGGAATCACCAGTGGCAGCGCCACCAGGGTCTCCACCAGCGACTTGCCCGGCCATTGGCCGCGCGCCAGCAGCCAGGCCAAGGCAACCCCTGCCGGCAGAATCAGCACCGTGCTCAACGCGGCGACACCCAGCGAAAACGCGGTGACCTGCCAGATTTCCATGCTCGCCACCGGCTCAATCCTCCAACGGCAGGAAACCGTGGCGGACAAAGAGGGCCCGCGCTTCGGCCGAAGCCAGATGATTGACAAACTCCCCCGCCCGGCTGGGCGCGCGCCCCTCGGCGATCACCGCCACCGGATACGAAATGGCCGGGCCTTCCGCCGCCGGCACCGCATAGGCGATCCGCACCTGGCGCGAGCCCAGCGCATCCGTGCGATAAACCATCCCCGCATCGGCGTTGCCCGATGCCACCGCGGCAAGTGTCGCCCGGACATTGGCCAGCGGCACCACTTTTGCCGCCAGTTTCTCCCAAAGCCCGAGGCCGGTGAGATACTCCCGCGCATAGATGCCCGCGGGCACCGATTGTGTTTCACCCAACGCCAGGCGGCGCACCCGCGTTCCCACCAGATCCGCCGGCGTGGCAATCGCTCCCTCCGCATCCGCTGGCACGATGATGACAAGGGTGTTGGCCAGCAGGCTCCGGCGCGTCCCGGCCACGACCAACCCCGCCGCGGCCAGCTCATCCATCCGCGCCTCATCCGCCGAGAAAAACACATCCGCCCGCGCGCCTTCCTTGATCTGCCGCGCCAGCAAACCCGAACTGCCGAAATTGAACCGCAGCGACACGCCGGTCTCCGCCTCGTAGCGCGGAGCGATTTCCCGCAGCACATCCGACAGGCTGGCGGCGGCAAACACCGTCAGCTCCTCCGCGCGTGTCCACGATAACAGGAGAAGAGAAAGGCAGCCGGCCAGCAGCCAGCGGATGAAAAAACGATTCATGGCGCGCCCTCCGCCTTCATTCTTTGCCGCGGGCGTGCCGACGGCAGCGGAATCACTTCCAGCGAGACCACCTGCCGCACGGAACGGGCACCGCGCAGATCGCCGGGACAAATGATCTGCAAAGGCCCTTCCCACGGCGGGAGGGGCGCTCCATCACGGGTGTCCGCCAACAGGATCGCCTGGGATCGGAACGCCGCGTCGAACTCCGCCAGCGCAAACACCACCGCATAGCCATCCGCCGCCTCCGCCCGCACCACCAGCGAAAGGGCCGCCCCTCGCATGTCGCGGCCCGAAGGCAGCCCCAGCCGGGCCAGCACATCGCGCACCGCGACCCCGCGATACCGATGGGGCTCCCCGCGCACCACGGCCTCGGCTTCCGTTTTCGGCAATCCGGCAAGGTCCTCCGCCGTGAACTCCCGGCGCTGATCCTGATAAACGACCGTCAGCAGAGGCGCCGCCCACACAGGCATGCCTGCGAACAAAAGGATCAGCCAGACCGACAACCGGAGACTCATGCCTGCCTTGCTGGCCCAGGCTTCCGACCTATTCAATAGAATATGTCGGCGCACTCCGCGGCCGTCATCCCTGCAACAACGGCCCCAGTCGTTTTTTCGCCCGGCGCACCGCCGGCAACACGCCGTCCTCAAGCTCACGATAGATTTCAAGCACCTGCTTCCCGGTATCGGTCAGCTCCGCGCCGCCATGGGTGTGACCGCCGCGGACCTTCCTCACCAAGGGCTCCGCGAACCCGTGCTCCATGCTTTTGATCAGCGTCCAGGCCCGCATGTAGGACATGCCCATCGCCTTCGCCGCCTCGGTGATGGATCCCGTCTGCTCGATCTGCCCGAGCAGATCCGCCTTGCCCGGACCAAATCCCAGGCGCCGGCCATGATTGATCCGAAAGCGCGGCTCGATCGAAAGGGCGGCGGATGACTTGGGCACGCGCCGAGTTTTTCTATTCGACCCTGTCCAGGCAAGCACCGGAACGGCCTGGCCGATCACCCGCGCGATTCGCCCGCTTACTCCGCCAGCCGGGGACGAAAACCCGCGATATGATCGAGCGCCTCGGCAATGGCCGGGGTCAGCAGGGGCAGGCATTCGCCAATGGCACGCGGCCGCCCGGGCAGATTGATGATGAGGGCGCGCCCGCGCACCCCCGCCGTGGCGCGGGAAAGGATCGCCGTCTTTACCTTGGAATAACTCTGCATCCGCATCACCTCGCCAAAACCGGGCAGCTCCTTGTCCAGCACGGCCCGCGTCGCCTCGGGCGTGATGTCACGCGGCGACGGGCCCGTGCCTCCCGTGGTGACAACCAGCAGGCACTGCTCCTCGTCCGTGAGCCGGCGCAAAGCCTGTTCCAATCCGGCCCGGTCGTCGGGCAGCACTACGCGGACCCACTCCAGCCGCTCGGCAAAATGCTGCGCGATGACGCGCTCGATCTCCGGCCCGCTCTCATCCGCATAAATCCCGGAAGCCGCCCGGTCGCTGAGGGTGACGCGCGCGATCTTCATTGCTTCGTCTTTTTCACCACACGGATGCCTTCAAGGCTCATCCCCTTGTCCACCGCCTTGCACATATCGTAGATCGTCAGGGCCGCGACGGAGACCGCCGTGAGCGCCTCCATTTCAACCCCCGTCTTCCCCGTCGTGCGCACCGTGGCGCGCACCAGGATGGCGGCGGCGCGCACGGTGAAATCCACCTCCACGGACGTCAGCGCCAGCGGATGACAGAGCGGGATCAGCGCACTGGTGTTTTTCGCCGCCTGGATGCCCGCGATTTTCGCCACCGTGAGCACATCGCCCTTGGGCAACGCCTGCGCGCGCAACTGACGGATCGTGGCTCGCGCGCAAGTGAGCCGGCCTTCGGCGACTGCCACGCGCACGGAATCGGGCTTGTCGCCCACATCCACCATCCGGGCGCGGCCGGCGGGGTCGAGGTGGCTGAATCGGGTCGGAGTTGCTTTCATGGACAATGTATAAATTCCACCTCGCCCCCCGGGGCGAAGCCGCCCGGCGGCCACGGCACCAACGCATTTGCGCCGACGAGACCACTGCTGTCGCCCGAGCTCATGAGCGGACGCAGGGTCAGCGCATAGGCACCCGCCACCACCGTGGCCGTAGCCGGCCAGTAGGTGATACGCGCATCGGGCGGGAGCAATCGGCCCCCCTCGGCGATCCGCCCCCGCAGCCGGACGGGCTCCACCGCCCGCCCGGTCTCCAGCGCGCGCAGCACCGGCGCCACAAACAGGTGGAAAACCACCCAGTGTGAAACCGGATTGCCCGGCAGTGCGAAAGCCAGGCGCGAGCCCCGACTGGCAAAGGTCAGCGGCTTGCCCGGCCGAAGGTTCACCGCCTGAAAATGCAGCGTGTAACCGAGCGCCTCCAGCAGCGGACGCGCAATGTCACGATCCCCGACACTGGCGCCGCCGGAAATGAGCAGCACTTCGTGCGCGGGCATCGCCTCCACCGCCGCCTGGGCGGCGGCAAGGTCGTCGCCGGCATGGCCGTGGGCCGCGAGCACTGCGCCGTGTCTCCGCAACAGGGCCGCGACCAAGGTCGAATTGCTGTCGCGAATCTGCCCCGGTGCCGGTGTTTGGCCCAGCGACACCAGTTCATCCCCGGTCACCAGGTGCACACACCGCGGCGCCCGCGTGACCACCGGTTGCTCAATCCCCGTCGCGGCCAATGCCGCCAGTTCCGGCGCACCCAACCACGCCCCCGCGGGCACGACCACATCGCCCCGCTTTCGGTTCTCACCCCGACGGCGGATATGATCCGGGCCATCTATGCAGGACACGCGGATCTGATCGCCCGTGCGGACCACGTCCTCTTGCTTGACGACGCGGTCCGCCCCCTCCGGTACAGGCGCTCCGGTGAAAATACGCACACACTCCCCCGCCCCCACGCGCCCCGCATAGGAGGCACCCGCCGCAGCTTCGCCGATCACGCGCAGCGGCCCGGTGATATCCGCCCGACGCAGCGCATAGCCGTCCATCGCCGAGGCATCGAAGGGAGGAGAATCCTCATCCGCCACCGCCTCCATCCGCAAGGTACGCCCCAACGCCTCGCCCAGCGG
The DNA here is from genome assembly GCA_964429385.1 of uncultured Opitutaceae bacterium. GTDB lineage: Bacteria > Verrucomicrobiota > Verrucomicrobiia > Opitutales > Opitutaceae > UBA2377. The sequence continues at coordinate 20,089 of CAYSBR010000008.1, read as the reverse complement.
CACGGATGCGGACTCCACGCGGGCGGCGTGGGTCAGGACCAGCTGCAAGGCATCAGCGACAGGAATCATGCGGACTGCGCATGGGAACGCCGCCCCCGGGTGAGCGCAAGCCCGCGCCACATCGCCGCTCAGGGTTCGGTCAACGGCCGGTAATGCAGATTCTCCAACTGCCGCTGGTGCTGGGTTTCGACCAAGCGCGTCCAGGCTTCCCGCCGGGGATCGTCTTCCGGCAATGTGTAATAAAACGCCATCGTCCCATCGAGCCGCTGGGCATCACGACGGATCTGCTGGAGATGCCAGGCCATATCCTGCCGCAGGTAACGGGGCATCTCCGCGTTGAGCCGGGCCGCAAACGTCTCCACATCGCCGCGCGGACCGAGCGCCAGATGCCGGTGCCGTTGGAAAAGATTCGAAGCATTGCCGGCGGAGAACCAGCGGAAATCCACGGTGAAGCCGGGCAGCGCGCCCTCCAATCGTGGCGCGAGCTGGTCGCCATCGGACGGCGGCGGCGTTCCCACCACCGAGGAAATGCGATGGCTGATCTGTGCGAATTCCGCGGCGACCGGCTGGCTGCTGAGGTAATGCAGGAAATCGAGCGCGACCTCCGGATGCCGGCTGGAGCGGATCACCCCCAGCATGGCCTCGGGATTGCCCGCCGCTTCGGAAACCGGCCCCAGCGTGAGCGGGCCATACACCGGATCCTCCGGCACCGGCATCGGCAGGGACACGATTCCGGTGGTGAAGCGACCGTCCCGCAGGAGCACCGCATAGTCCCAGCTCCCGGCATACAACATCACCGCATTCTGCTGCAGGTAAGCGAAGATGGCGTCATCCCGCTGCAACTGCTGATAACCCGGCGTAAGCAGAAGCGACATGTCGCGCAGCAGTTCCAGGCTCCGGCGCAACCCCGGTGTGTCGTAGTCCAGCCTGCCCTCCAGCATGAGGCTGGTGAGCTCCACCGGCAGAACACGGAGATTGCGATTGGGGCTTTCCTCCAGGGTGAGCCGTTGCGTCTGCGACGGCAGAAGAAAATCGAAGAGATACTGCGCATAGGGACCACTGCCGGCAATCGGCACCAGCTGGCGGCCGGTCCGTTCATTGTAGGCGGCGACCTGCCGGCCAAACTCCGCCAGCCCGGCAAAATCCGCCGGCGGCGTGGTGCCGCCGGTGATCGCCTGCAGCAGCTCCTTGTTGTAATAAATCCGCTGGGTATTGATTTGCAGACTGATCCCGCAGATCTCCGATGAAGTCGGCGTGAGATTTCTCATCGCGGTGAGCCCGTCCACGAAAGTGTCGCGCCAGGGCACCCCCTCCAGCGGAGTGCCGGCATTATAGGGGTTGGGTCGATCGAGATAGGGTGTGAGCGGCAGGTAATAACGGCTGATCAACTCCTCGTTCATCCGCAGTATCCCGGTGATGTCGGGCGCCGTACCGCCGATGAGCTGGGTGCGCACCCACGCTTCATAGGAACGCACCGGCACGGGGATCTGCTTGATCACCACCTGCGGGTGCAGCTGCTGGTAACCGGCAATGGCGGCGTCAAACGCTTCGCGCATTCCCGTGTGCATCAGCCAGTGGCCCAAGTAGAGCTCGATCGTATCCGGCCCGGCGGACGCACGACGATGAGACAGCACATGCCAGACCGATCCGGCAAAGACCAAGGTCAGCAAGGCGAAGGCAAAGAAACGCCGCCAGTTCGCCGGATTCATGGCCGGGCCTCCTGCCGGGCAGCGGCTTCATCCGCCAGCCGCCGGGCGGTCTGGGCCCGGGCATCGCGGGACTGGGCCGCGGCAAAGGCGCGGTAATGTTGCGCGGCCAGTCCATCACGACCGAGTTCGGCCGCGAGTCCCGCGATCATCAGGTCCACCTCGCTGTTGCGATACGGCGTCTCAAACCCCAGGCCGCGACCGGCCAGAAAATGCGGCAGCGCCGCCGCCGCATCGCCCCCCACCCGCCAATGCAAATGGCCCAGCAGATAATGCAGTTCACGCCGGGCACTCGGCGCCGTGACCGCCGACAGCAGCCATTCCACCCGCGCGATCCTTTCCGCCAACGCGGTCGCCGGAAACTGGAACGCCTTCATCAGGCCCAGATGCACCGCCGCGTGGTCCGCCAGCGGGTGCCCCGCCTGCTCACGCCGGAGCTGCTCGTAACGCCCCCGCGCCTCCTCCAGCCGCGCAGGGACAACATGCTCATGGTCAATCCGACCCAGCAGATACAGCGCCAGTGCCCGCTGATCTCCACCCGAAGTGCGAGCCAGCACCGATTCCAAAACCGTGCGCGCCAACGTCACATTGTCCGCCGTGCGGGGCTGCTTCACCAACAGACTCGCCGCATAAGCGTTGGCCATGCGGGCATCCGCCGGCACCTCCGCATGCCTCCGGGCAAATTCATCCGAGGCCACGTTATAATCAAAATTGAGCGCCGCCTGCCATGGGTCACTCGCGACCTCGCGCGCCGGAGCCCGGCACGCGAACACCAAGCAGACCACACTCAGGCGGGCAACCGCAGACAAGACTGATGAACCGGGGGTAAACGGCATGAGCAAGGGGAACACCTTCATCGAGGCATGCAGCCCGGCCCGGGCAACGTTTAGAAAATCTTACAGTCTGAACGCCCCCCGGCCTCTTCGCCCTCCTCCAGGTCAGCCGAGGCGCTCCAGCGCCGCCCGCATCTCCTCCGGCCGGATCGGCTTGCCAACAAAATCATCCATCCCCGCCGCAAAACACTCGGCCCGGTCGTCCGCCATCGTTGAAGCCGTCAACGCAATGATGCGGATGCGCGGGTTGATCCCGGGGAGAGTGCCGGCCCGGATGCGTCGCGTCGTCTCGTAACCATCCAGCACGGGCATCTGGCAATCCATCAGCACAGCATCGTAGGAATTGAGGGCGAGCTGCGCGAGCGCCTCTTCGCCTCCTCCGACGACATCCACCTGGTGCCCCATCACCGTCAGCAATCGCCGGGCCACCGCCTGGTTGATGGCATTGTCATCCACCACCATCAGATGCAGCGACCGGCGCGGCGCGGCAAAAGGCGCGGTCCGGGAGGAACCGCGATCGCCTCCCACCAACGCCGGCGCCTCCGCCGGCTTCTCCTTCAAAACAAGGGTGAACCAGAACTCCGCCCCCTGCCCCGGCGCGCTGGTGACGCCGATCTCGCCCCCCATCAAAGTGACCAGTTGCCGGCAGATCGACAGCCCGAGCCCGGTGCCGCCAAAACGGCGCGCCACCGTTCCGTCTTCCTGGGTAAAGGGCTGAAACAGCCGCGCCTGCGTCTCGGGCGTGAGTCCGGTGCCGGTATCGCGCACCGCGATTCTTACCGTGGCGCTGGAATCAGTTCTCTCCAACTGACGCACCGTGACGGTCACCGAACCTTGAACGGTAAACTTGATGGCATTGCCAATCAGGTTGAGCAGCACCTGCCGGATCCGGCCATCGTCGCCCCACAGAAATGGCGCCAGCCCCGGATCGATCTCCGCCCCCAGCACCAGCCCTTTGCCCCGCGCCGCCGGGCCGAGCAACGCCACCGTCTCCGCCACCAGCGGCCGCAGATCAAACCGCACAGGCACGATCTGCAGCTTGCCGGCCTCGATCTTGGAGAAATCCAGAATGTCGTTGATGATGGCCAGCAGACTCTCCGCGCTGTTCTTGATCACGCGGCCCATCTCCGTCTGGTCCTTGTCCAGCCGCGTCATCGCCAGCAGTTCGCTCATGCCGATGATGCCATTCATGGGCGTGCGGATCTCGTGGCTCATGATCGCCAGGAAGTCGCTTTTGGCCCGCTTGGCCGCCTCCGCCGCTTCCTTTGCCTGCTTCAACTTCACGGCATTCCGGCGCTCCGCCACCAGCAACTCATTACGGACGGCATTGACGCTCGCCACCGTCAGCGGCGCGAGCGCCATCAGCATGATGCCCAGCCGGACCGACGTCATCGCCTGCATGAAATCACCCTCCAGGGGCAAAGGCACGAAGCGGGCCGAGATCGCGATCATCATCACCCCGCACAACAGCATCGTGATGATCGTCGTGGTGAAGAAGCTGTAACGGAGAGCGCACCACAGGAGCGCCGGCACAGGAAAGGCAATCGCCCCCGGTCCGCCGATCCAGGCCCCCGCCGCCATGGATGCCATCAACGCCAGCATCGGCGCACTCTTGCCCCACGAAAGGCCGGGAGCCCATCCTCCCCGGAATGCCGCCACCAGCGCAATCCGGCCCGGTGCCACCAGCAAAACCGGCATGATCACCACCGTGTTGACCAGCTCGGTCGAGAACCAGAAGCCGAAGCCCTCCAGCAACGGCTTGTCAAAAAACACCGGGACCACCGCGCCACCCACCAGTGCGGCGGTAAACGCGGAGACCGCACAAATCCAGAAGAGATGCAGCACCGACGAGGGCCGGCGCAACCGGCGATCATCCTCGCTCAAGAGCCGGAATAGAACAAAGCCCACCATCGCGCAGACGACATTCGTAAAGTTCAGCCAGAGAATCAGGATCAAATCTCCATCCGTCACGAGATCCGCCGCGACAAACGCCAGAAACGCCACGCTCCAGCCCAGCGGCGATGCGAGCCGCGGACACCGGACCATCAACCCCATGAGCAACGCGTTAGCCGGCCAGAAAGCGGCGAGAAACCCCAAAGGTCGCGTCAGAATCCCAAACGACGCCGCCACAAAAACCACCCCGGCGACAACAGCCATGTCTCCAATCACGCGGCGAGGTAGATTCATAAAAAGCACACCCGCAGCCCTGATGGAGTAATGACGAAAAACTGCGGGTTGACCGGAGCCTAGGACAGGGAGGAGGAATCGCAAGCGAAGGATTTCCGCGGAATCCAACCGCCCGGGCCCTTCCAGATGACTCTTTTGAACCGCATAGAAGAGGCGGTTCGATCTGGAGCTCGCCGACCGAAGAAGGCGGTTACGGCGGCTTGTCCATCAAAGCCAAGGCGAAGCGCCGTCCCCCTGCGTATTGGCGGCGCTGTTACAGGGCATGCCCTCTCACCCGCACATGCGGAGTCCCGCCTGCGCCGGATTTTTCAGACGGCCTCGCTGAGGCCGGACCGGGTCAGTGCCAGACCGTTCTCGGCGCAGCACATCCTGATCCGCACACCTCCAGCCCATTCGTGCCCGCTGCAGGGTGTTCGCTCAGGGCGCATCCGCCGCCCGCACCAGTGTAAGGATAGCCGTCGTCCCCCTGCCCGGTGCACTCTGCAGCCGCAGTGAGCCCTGATTCAACGCCGCAAAGCTCCGGCAAAGCGCGAGGCCAAACCCCGCCCCCTTCTCCTGCGCCGTTCCTGCCTCACTCACCGTCCCGCCCTGTTCCTCCAGTGCCGCCAGCCGCTCGGCACTCATGCCCACTCCGCTGTCTTTCACCCTTAGCTCCACCTGCCCGCCCACCGCGCTGGCCTCCACCGTGATGAGCCCCCCCGCCGGCGTAAACTTGATCGCATTAGACAGCAGATTGCGGAGGATTGTCTGCACCGTGTTCGCATCCGCCCTCACGTGCAGGTCCGGCGGCACCCGCACCTCGCAAGTGATCCCCTTCAACGTCCACAACGGCCGCAGCACCGGCAGCACCAGCTCCACGAGTTCCGTCAGCGCGTGCCCTCTCGGCTGCAGGGCGATCTCGCCACTTTCCGCCCGTGCCCAGGCCAGCAGGTTGTCCAGCAGCGCGAGCAGCTGCTCGTTCGCATCCCGCATTTCCGCAAAAAGCGCCGCATCCTCTGTCGGCAACCCCCGCGTCGGCTGCGCCATCTCCGACGTCAGCGTGATCGTACTGGCCACCGGACTGCGCAAATCGTGACCGAGGATCGCAAATAGCCGGTCCTTGAACTGGTTTGAACGCCGCAGCTTCTCCGCCAGTTCGCTCAGCTCCGTGGTGCGCGCCGCAACCTCCTGTTCCAGCCGGTCCGCCTGCTCGGCCTTGATGCGCGCATTCTCCGCCTCGACCTGCCGGTAATGGTAGGCCAGGGCCAGTGACAAAAAGACGAGCTCCAGCGCCCCGCCCGTCAACAGCGGCCCCACCACCAGATGCTCCTCGATCACCAGCATGCTGTTCACATAGATGGCCCACGCCACCCCGCCCAGAACCGGCACAAAAGTGTAGAGATAAAGCCCCGCCGAGGCCTCCCCGCGCCGCCAGCACAGCCCCCCGGCCGTCAACAGCAGCGGAAAAGCCAGACAGATATAGGGCAGGGTCCCGATGATCAGCACGCTATCGATCACCAGCGACCACGGACTCGCGCAAGCCAGCGCCACCCCGGCGAGGCCCAGCCACTGGCTCATACGCAACACCCAATCAAGACGCGGCAACCATCGAGGCGTGTCCAGAAACCGGCGACTGAACAAAACCAGACTGAACATGGTGAAATAAAATCCCCCCATGACCAGGACATCCCGCAACGGCCACTCCGGCCAAGCCCGGAAGACATTATAGATATTACCGCCTAACAGGATGAGAAAACCAAACCCAGCCACGTAATATACGTAGTAGAGCAGCTCCCGCCGACGCAGGATCGCATAAAGCAGCAGATTGTAGCCCAGCAGACCGCCCCACACACCGAAATAAAGCGCATAGAGTATCACGAGATTATGCGCGTAGGCGTGAAAATGATCCGCCTGCTCCCAGAAAAGAAAACCACGCGGCCGCCAGGCCCTGCCTTCAACCTTCAGCAGGAAGACCGTTGCGCGCTCCGGCGCTTGCGGCAGATCAAAGCCCAACAGCGGCCCGGAAATCGAGCGTTCATGCCACGCCGTCCATTCGCCGGTGACATCCGCCACATACCCGCCCAGGCCATCCTCCCGAAACAACGTCGCCCGGCCCTGATAGATGTCGGGAAAACCCAGCGCCCCGGTTTTCACCTCGGACGAAGGATTGAGCAAAGTGATCCGATACCAGGTTGACGTGCGAATCGCCCTTTCGGGCCAGCCCAAATGCAACGGCACAAACTCATCCCGCCACTCCGCCGACAAAACCTCCGCCAAAGTCAGCTCCCGGCCCGGCTCAGGCAGCACCTCGATCAGATTACCCGGAGCATCCGGAAATGGCACCGGCCCCACCCGCTCCTGCATGCGAAACAACCAGACGCACACCAGCACCCCCGCCACCGGCAACAAGACCATCAAGGCCACCAGCAACCTGCTCGCAATCGGTCGTTCCGGCAGCGTTTGACTGGTCATACAAACCTTGGTCATGCCACCGCCCCACCCCTACTCCAGCCCAAAGTCCGCCAAAGACTTAGGGAATTCACCCTGCGCAAGGCGGAGTATCCATCGCCGGAGTGAAGTGGACCCCGTCGGTTGGACAGGTTGGGTGTGTTTTTTAGCTATGGTTTGGTTTCTCTGACGGAAAGTAAATTTGCGGGAGGGGTGCAGGGGAGGGAGCTTGGCTCCCGCCCCGCTCTCCCCGGCCGCCGTCAGGCGGCCTGTTCGGTTTGGGTTTGGCGGTAGACTTCCGACGGGGTTTGGCGACCGTGGGCGGAGTGTGGCCGGTGTCGGTCAGCGTTCAGCACAGGAGGTGCTTGGGCATTCAGATCCATCTCTGACGGCGGGGGTTTATACGGATACGGCGGCGCTGCGCTTGCATGATGAGGTTGCGAAGCTGCCTTGGGTGGTGGGCTCCGATGTAGCGGATGACGCACAGGTTTGTGCGTCTATTACTACATCAAGCCGGTTTCGGGGTCTCCTCTCGGAATTGATTACCCTCGCGCAAAGCGTTGTTTCGGAGGGTAATGCGGGCGCTCTTGGCGTCCCTGATTTGGCTGCCCGACATGGATTCGAACCATGACTAGGTGAGTCAAAGTCACCTGTGCTGCCATTACACCATCGGGCAAAAGGAAGGAGGGAGGACGTTGAAGCACCGGCAGGCCCGGTCAAGGCCGGAAACCTGCACGCCGCAGCGAACCGGACGGCGGATCATTCCCCGCGCCCGCGGGGATGAAACTTGGTGTGTTGCGTGAGGAGGCGCCGGGTCTCGACGGCGGTGTAGATCTGCGTGGTGCCGATATTGGCGTGACCCAGCATTTCCTGGATGGCGCGCAGGTCGGCGCCGCCGTTGAGCAGGTGCGTGGCGAAGGAGTGCCGCAGAAGATGGGGTTTCACGTTCTTCGTGATGCCGGCCCGGCGGGCGTGCTTCTTCACGATCATCCACAGCATGACGCGCGAGAGGCCCGTGCCGCGCTCGCTGAGGAAGAGCTGACTGCCGGTGCGCGGCTTGACGAAGTGCGGACGGCCCGACGCGAGCCAGGTCGCAATGGCATCGGTCGCCTTGGTGCCGACAGGCACGACGCGCTCTTTCGCGCCTTTGCCGAAGACGCGCAGGTAGCCGTGCTCAAGGTCGATCTGCTGGAGCGTCAGTCCGGCGAGTTCGGACACGCGCAAGCCGCTCGAATAAAAAAGCTCCAGCAGGGCGCGGTCGCGCAGGGCGTAGGCATCGCCGCCAGCGGGAGCCTGCAGAAGTTTCTCAACCTCCTCCGCGGTGAGGGTACCAGGAAGGCGGCGCGACAGCTTGGGGCCGGCGAGCAGATCGGTGAACACATCGTCGCGCACTTTTTCCCGCACGAGGTGCCGGGCGAGTCCGCGCAGGGCGGCGAGTTTGCGGGCCAGACTGGTGACGGTGTAATCATTTTCGCTGAGCGAGCGGATCCAAGCTCCGGCATCCTCGCCGGTGACCGTTGCCCAGCCTTGCACACCGCGCTTGGCCAGAAAAGCCGCACACTGGTCGAGGTCCGAGCGGTAGCTTTGCTTGGTCCGCGCGGAAAGGCCCCGCTCCAAATCGAGGAAACCCAGAAACGCCTCCAAGTCGGAAACAAAGGCGGCGGGCGCCCTGCTGGCGTCCACCCGACCTGCTGGAGTGCGGCCTTTCATGGCCGTCAGGCCGCTCAGTAGCGGCGGCGGAAGGCCATCGGCGGGGGTGCCGAACTCTCCTTCATGCGGAAGGTGATGCGGGCCTTCTCCAAATCGTAGGGGCTCATCTCCATCTTCACCGTGTCGCCGGCGGCGATCTTGATGAAGTTCTTGCGGAGCTTGCCCGAGATATGGGCGAGCACGACATGTCCGTTGGACAGCTGAACCTTGAACATCGTCCCGGGAAGAACAGCCACCACCTTGCCTTCCACTTCAATCGAATTGCCGTCAGCCATGGAAAGGACGCGAGGAATCAGCGGTGGTTTGTTTCATACAGTAGGTCGGTGCTTAAAAGCCACTTGTAAGCCGGAAAGCCCCCCCGTAAGTCAAGGCTTTACCTCGGCAATGACCCAACCGACCTCCCTGCCCTGCCCGTTTGAAAAGCGTTTCCCGTCGCAACTGCTGCGGGACGACGTCTTCTTCATGAGCCTGGCCTACAACCAGGCGGTGGACGCCTGGCGGGCCGACGAGGTGCCGATCGGGGCGGTGATCGCCCGCGACGGCGAGGTGATCGCCGCCGCCCATAACACCGTGGAGGCCACCCGCGATCCCACGGCCCACGCGGAGATGCTGGCCATCACGCAAGCCGCTGCGGCCACGGGAGATTGGCGGCTGGAGGGCTGCACCCTCTATGTGACCAAGGAGCCTTGTCCCATGTGCTCGGGCGCCACCCTCATGTCGCGGTTTCAGCGGGTATGCTACGCCGTGCCCGACCCCAAGATGGGCTGCCTCGGCGGGGCGACCGACCTCAACGCCCTGCCCCGGGTCAACCATCATTGCGAGATCACCGCCGGCGGCGTACTGGAAACCGAGTGCCGCGAGCTCCTTCAGGCTTTTTTTCGCCTGAAACGTCGCGAAGAAGACACAGCCGGTGGTTGACGCCTCCGACGGCTGGTGCATGTTGCACCTCCCTCGATCGAAGGATCAGATCCAAAACCTCTCATCATCATGGCCTACGAACTCCCGAAACTCGCCTACGCTTACGACGCCCTCGCTCCGCACTTCGATGCCCGGACGATGGAGATTCATCACTCGAAGCACCACCAGACCTACATCACCAACGCGAACAACCTCCTCAAGGACCACGCCGATCTGGCCGCGCTTGATGTAAACGCCCTGATTGCAGATCTTTCCAAGGTTCCCGAGGCCATCCGCGGCGGCGTGCGCAACAATGCCGGCGGCCACAGCAACCACGCCTTTTTCTGGACCATCCTCGGCCCCGGCAAGGGAGGCGCCCCCAAGGGCAAGCTGGCCGAGGCCATCAACGCCACCTTCGGCAGCTTCGACAAATTCAAGGAAGAGTTCGCCAAGGCCGGCGCGACGCGCTTCGGCTCCGGCTGGGCTTGGCTCGTGGTCACCGCCGACAAGAAACTGGCGGTCGGCTCCACCGCCAACCAGGACAGCCCGCTGATGGGCAAGGCCGTGACCGGCTCGGTTGAAGGCAAGCCCGTCATCGGCCTCGATGTCTGGGAGCACGCCTACTACCTCAACTTCCAGAACCGCCGCCCCGACTACATCGCCGCGTTCTGGAACGTGGTGGATTGGGACGCTGCGGAAGCGAACTACACCGCCGCCCTCGCCTGATTGACTTTCCGGCCATCCGGATGCTCCAACAAAAAGCCGCACCTTTCGGGGTGCGGCTTTTTCATGGTCGGCCGTTTTTAACACGGAGCCGGAAGGCCCGGGTGAAAACGGCGCCCGCGTATCAGCGTTGTTTCCAGACTCCGGCCTGCATGGCGCTACCAAAGTTAGCCGGGCTGACGAACACGCGGCGGCCCGTCTCGGTGTCGAGGATGCACAGACGACTGGATGAACTGTCCCGCTCGGTGTAAACGAGGTGGCGGCCGTCGGCAAGCCAGGCAGGCTCGACCCCGTCGAAAGGCGCGCGGGAAACCTGCTCGCTCCGCCCCTTGGCAAAATCATGCACGGCAATCTGGAAGCCGCGGCCGATGCGCGTGGTGAAGGCGATCTTGTTGGGGTTGGCCTTACTCCAGTCCGGCTCGGAGCAATAACGGCTGATATTGGTGGGCACGCGCTGCATCGAACCGCCCCCGGTCGGCATGATATACAATTGCGGACCGCCGGCGGCATCAGAGGTGAAGACGATGCGCGCCCCATCAGGCGAGAAACTGGGCGAGGCCTCGACCGCATCAGTGCGCGTGCGCCGCGAAACATTGCGGCCCTGCGCATCACTCACATAGATTTCGGGATTCCCCTCGCCGCTCAGCACCATGGCCACGCGCTGGCCATCGGGACTGAAAACCGCGCCGCTGTTGGTTCCCTTGAAGCTGACAAAGATCGTGCGCTGATAGGTACTGAGATCCACCTGGAAAATATCCGGGAAACCCGACCGGTAATAGCTGGTGTAAAGCAGCCGGCCGCCATCCGGCGACCAGCGCGGGCCGAAGGCGTGGGCGCGATCATTGGTGACCTGCCGCACTTCGCCAAAGAACAGATCCGAAACGTACAACTCCTTGGCACCACTGCGCTCACCGATGAAAGCGAGGCGGGAGGCGAAAAAACCGCGCAACCCAGCTCCATTGGTGCGCTCGACCGCGACATCGGCGGCGCGCAGCAGGGCCTGCCGCGCATTGGCCCCGCTCACCGTTTCCGAGTGCACCGCGGAACCATCTCCGCGCGTAATATCCACGCGCACCGCCGTGCCCCCGGCCGGAGTAAACCGGATGTCGTAGTGGAAACCACTCGCCGCCAGCCGGTAGCGACCGTGGGCGCCGAAGGCCTGCTGCGCGAGGGCGTTGAGCTCGGGCGCACTCGATGAGACACGCACCGCCAGCACATTGCTGTCGGCGATGACCTCCACCGGGCCGATCTCGCGCTGCGCCAGCGCCGGGACAAGGGAGAGCAGAAACCAAAGGGCCAAACGCGGTATTTTTTGCATGGTGAAGCAGCTGTGCTTAAAGGTGTCGGAAGGGTGGGCATTTCTATTTACACCCCCCCTAGGCATAACAACTTTATTCCCCTTCCGGTTCCAAAAAATTGACGCAGTCGTGACCACCGAAGCCATCAAAGAACATCTCAAGCAGGTGAAATACCCGGGGTTCAGCCGGGACATCGTTTCCTTCGGCCTCGTGCGCTCCGCCGCACTGGTCGAAGGCACAGCCAAGGTATCGTTGGCCATCACCTCAGGCGACCCCAAGGTACCGCTCCATCTCAAGACCGAGGTTGAGAAATGCCTGCGCACGCTGCCCGGCGTGAAAGACATCATCGTGGATGTGGCGGTGACACCGCTGAAAAACAATCCCCCGTCCGGGAGCGCCCCCGCCGGCGGAGCCAGCCTGCCCACAGGACTGAAGCACGCCGTCGCCATCGCCTCGGGCAAAGGCGGCGTGGGCAAGAGCACATTTTCCGTCAACCTCGCCTGCGCCCTCGCGCAGGTGCTGACCGCCCGCGGTCGGCCCGGTCGCGTAGGCCTGATGGACTGCGATATCTACGGGCCGAGCGTGCCGTTGATGATGGGACTCTCCGGCCGGCCCGAGATCGAGGGCGACGGCCCCACCGCGCAGCTGATCCCGATGGAGCATCACGGGGTGAAAGTGATGAGCATGGGCTTCCTCGTGGACGACAACACACCCGTCGTCTGGCGAGGACCGATGATCATGAAGACCGTGCAGCAATTCGTCCAAAACGTGAAATGGGGCGAACTCGACGTGCTGCTCATCGACCTGCCTCCCGGCACCGGCGATGCCCAGCTTTCACTGGTGCAGACCCTTCCCCTCGACGGTGCGGTGATCGTGACCACGCCGCAACCGGCGGCCACCAATGTGGCCCGCAAGGGCGCCCTCATGTTCCAGAAGGTCAACGTGCCTTTGCTCGGTGTGGCGGAAAACATGAGCTGGTTCACCGATCCCGCCGGCAACCGTCATGAACTGTTCGGCTCCGGCGGCGGCACAGTCCTCGCTGAAAAACTCGGGACCCCTCTCCTTGGCCAGGTGCCACTCTCACCCGCCATCCGCACCGGCGGCGATCTCGGACAACCATTGGTGGTCAGCCACCCGCAGGATCCCGCCGCGACGACCTTCCGCGAGATCGCCGAGACGCTGCTCGTGCACCTCGCCCAGCCGCGTCAGCCCGGCATGTAATTTTTTAGAAACATTGAGGGCATTGACAGGCGGCGTCTGAATGCTCTCATCTGTCCCCCGATTTTGGCATGACTTCACTCTCACCAGAACCCGAGGCCTCCCGCGACTTTGTCAAACAGTCCAGCCTCTATCAGGAGTTTCTGGCCGAGCGGGAGGAAATCCTGAAGCACAAGTGGCTGGAGTCGGAGCGACTCGGCTACGATATCGGCTTCGAGCGCGCGCTGTTGGACTGGATCCGCAAGCACCGCGAAGGCTGGCGGGCCGCCCGCCGCGGCCAGCACCCCGCCAGCAGCACCACCCCGCCGATTCCCATCGGCCGCAAATAAAAAAGCCGGGCATCACGCCCGGCTTTGCACTTCATAAGACCGCGTGAACGCGCGTCTTACTTGATCTCCTTGTGGACGGTGTGGCGCTTGAGGAAGGGGTTATACTTCTTCTTCTCAATGCGCTCCGTCACCGTCTTCTTGTTGCGCTTGGTGAGGTAGCGCGAGACGGGTTTGCCCTCTTTGCGGGCTTCGGTGCACTCCAGAATGACGACTTCTTGCATGGTTTTAAATGGTTGAAGGGCTGAGCAAAGCCGCGGGCTCCGGAGGAGCAACCACAAATTTCTCCCTGCGCCCAACCGGGCTCAGCGCCGCTTCTCGGTCAATTGCAGCATCTCCCCGCGCCGGAAAAGCATCACCTGGCTGGTACTGGAAGAGACCACGATGGCAATGCACTCGGCCGCCACGCTCACCGCCAGCGCCGCCGCATGCCGGCTGCCCAGCCCGCTGGGCAGGGTGTGATCGGAATCCACCGCCTGGATGAGACTGCCCGCCGACTCCACCACCCCGTCTCCCCGGATGACAAACGCCCCGTCAATCGAGGAAAACTCCTTGATCGTCTCATCCATGAAGGGGCTGAGAATATTGCGATCCTCCTCTTTGTAACCGTAAAACGGGTTCAGCACCAGCGGCTTGCTCAGGCGCGCCACCCGCTCCGTATCGCCGACCACAAACAGGCAGCCCACGGGCCGGCCCTCGCGCCCCTCCACCGCCAGTTCCGTGGCCACCGCGATCACACGCTCCAGCACCTCGGGCTTCACATCGGCCGGCAGCAGCGCGTGATCACGCGCCAGCAATGATTGGAACTCACGCTCGATGTCCACCACCGCCAGCGTGTCGAACTGATTGCTCCCCGCCACCCCGCCGAGACAGCAGATGCGATCGGCATACGATAAAATCCCGCGCGTGAGCGCGACCAGGATCGCACTGCGCAGCTGGGCCATGCGCTGACTGGAAAAAGAGCGCACCTGTAAAACCTCCGCAAACGCCTGCCCTTCCCCACCGGACTCGGTGGGATTCCGCGTCACCAGGATGGTCTTGAACTTCGCCGGCAGCCGGCCGGCCTGAAAGCCGTCGGGAAAGGCATCGCCAAACACCATGATCGCCCGGCACTCCGTCCCGCGGGCCACGCGCAGGGCCTCGGCCAGCATGAGCCGGTTGGTGCGGCTTTGCCGGGCACGCACCGGCCTGACGCCGCCAAAGCCGGCCTGCAGCCGCTCGTGCAACACATCCAGATTCGGCGAACTCACGAGCCGGTCCACCAGCTCCTCCTCCTTCACCTGCCGGGCAATGGCCGCCAGCACCTGCAGGTAGTCGCGCGCCTCCTGGTTCGCGAGCAGCATGAAGACGAGCCGGGCGCGTTCGTCGTCCTTCACGCCATCCTGGCGGATGCCGGCGCGGCTGCGTCCCACGGCGAGCACATAGCGCCGCTTCATCTTCACCCGCACATGCGGCAACCACACCCCGAGACCGAGGTAGGTGGTCATCGTGCCTTCGCGGGCCAGCAACGCGCGCAGGAGCGCATCGGACTTCAGATCGGGAAAACTCTCAACACTGACCGCCAGCAGCTCCTCCAAGGCCCCGGGCAGCGTGACGCTGTGCAGATCAATGACGCGGCTGCGTGCGATGATCTTGTCGAGCCGCATGGGAGAGGAATCAGCGCGCGCTTACTTTTCCCATTCGAGCGCACCCTTGCGCACCTCGTAAAAGAGACCGAGCACGATGACGCCGATGAAGAAGAAGACCGGACCAAGGATCGGGATATTGTGGGCGAGAAATTCCCGGTAGATGAAAGCCCAGGGGATAAGAAACACGATTTCGATATCGAACAGGATGAAGAGCATCACCGTCACGTAGAATTTCACCGAGAAACGCGTGCGCACGAGGCCTTCGGCGGCGACACCGCACTCATAGGCGCTGTCCTTGATCGCATTGGTCCGCGTGCGCTGGCCAATCAGATGACTGGCGCCGATGATGACGGCGGCAATCCCGGCGGCCAGCACGGCCTGGATGAGAAACGGCAGATAATCGGAAGGCATCAGGGAAAAACTGCGGCAGGAGGCATCGGGGCCGCAAGCGGTTTTATCACTTCACCCGCAGGATGCGGGACGGCTCGGTCTGCGTGGAGCCCACCCCCAGCATCTCGGCGAACTCAAGCGTGCGAATCTCATCGGACACCGGACGGAAGCCCGAGAGGCGGCGCAGGCGGTTGATCCGTTCAAGCATCGCCGCATCCAGCGCCACCGGATCGCGGCTCAGCCAGAGCGTGGGCTCGGACATCGAATACAGTGAATTGAAATACGGTCCGCCCACATACTGGTAGCGCTGCAGGCTGACGAGGGTGAACACCCAGGTCTCCCGCAGCTCGGGAATGGCGCTCATCTCGGCGACCGCCGCGGGCGCGCTGGCCGGACTGCGAAAGAATCGCGCGGTATTGGAGGCGTTCCACAGGGTGGCGTTCACCAGCGCACCGTTGACGCCCAGAATCGGATGGTCCGTGTAAACCGGCAGGTTGATCCAGAAATCGGCGTCGAGGAAGAGCGGCGTGGCGAGAAAGCTCTTGCGATCCTCATCGCGCGTCGAGGTGTTGGGCACATCCCGGGTCTGGGCCTCGACAAAGATCGGATCGAAACGCTCCGGCAGCGGGCTGTCATAAAACCACACCGGATCGTAGAACTGCCCCGACTCCAGCACATAGAGCGGATGGTCCGGAAACGGGGATTCGCCGGTCGCCATCGAGGGCAGGTAACCCGTCATGCGCAGGCGCAGCTGGTTGAGCCCGACGAGAAAGATATTCTCCCGCGCATATCCACGGCTGACCAGCGAGGCGATGACCGCCCGCACCAGGGGCAACGGCGTGGACATGCCCGGCCCGGAATCCGAGTAGATTTTCAGGCCCACCTTGCCCTTCGCGCCAGGCGTCAGGCGGTGGCCGCTCGTCTGCTCATAATGGGCGATCAGCGCCTCCACCTGCCGGCGATAGGTTTCCTCCTGAAAATCCGGCATTGCGACCTCCCAGATCGGCTCCGCTCCCGTCGCGGATGTCGCCGGAGCCGCCAACGCAGCCACCGCCAACAGGCAAATCGTCATAAAAAGGGCCGTGATCTTGCTGAAACGCATGAGTGCTTTGTCGCCTGAAATTTGCGGATGTTTCCTCTACAGGCGGCGAAACTTGACACCCCCGCCTCCGGGTTGAAAGTGCATTCTTTTCGTTTCGCCGCACCGTTTCATGCCCGTCATCAAGCCCACCTGTGTCCGCGATCTCAAGTTGCGCGTGAACCTTGCTGACGTTGTCTCACGGGTCGTGACCTTGCGCAAGGCCGGCGGCTCGCGTCTGAAGGGGCTTTGCCCTTTTCATCAGGAAAAGACGCCCTCCTTCCATGTGGATTCCGACAAGGGCTTCTACAAGTGCTTCGGTTGCGGCAAGGCGGGGGACCTCATCAGCTTCGTCCGCGAGACCGAGCAACTCGGCTTCACCGAAGCCGTCGAGGCGATCGGCCAGCGCTTCAGCATTGTCATTGAATACGAGGAAGGCTCCGGCGGACCAAGCCGGGAGGAACGTTCGCTGCGGCAGGAGATTTTCGAAATCCACGAACTCGCCGCCGACCATTATCACCGCGCCTTCAAGGCCGCGGGCCCGGTCGGCGACTTCATGCGCGACTACTGGTCTCAACAGCGCCGCTTCACCCCGGAGCTCGCGGATGAATTCAAAATCGGCGCGGCGGCCCCCGCCGACGACGGGCTCGCCGCCGCGCTGCTGAAGCGCAAATTTTCTGAAAACGCGCTCCAGCAATGCGGGCTATTTTTCATACGCGACGGCGCCGCGCTCACGCTCGGCTCACTCCGCCCCCGTTTCCGCGGCCGGTTGATGATCCCCATCCGCGACCATCAGGGGCGCGTGGTCGCATTCACCGCCCGCCAGACCGAGCTCACCCCGCAGGACGACCCCGCCCGCGAAGCGAAATACGTCAACTCACCCGAGACGCCCATTTTCACCAAGGGCAACCTGCTCTTCAACCTCGACCGCGCCCGCAGCCACGCCGGCGAGGGCCATCCCTTCGTGCTCGTCGAAGGCCAGCTGGACGCACTGCGCTGCTGGAGCGTCGGCCTGAAAACCGCCATCGCCCCGCAGGGAACCTCGATCACCGAAACGCAGCTCGTCCTCCTGCGCCGCTATCATACGCAGGTCGAATGCCTGTTTGACAGCGACGGCGCCGGACAGAAAGCCGCGCTGCGCTTTCTGCCCATGGCGCTCAAGGCCGGACTGGAAGTGCGTTTCCTCCGCCTCGCCGGCCAGGAAAAGGCCGATCCCGACCAGCTGTTTCTCGAACATGGCCTGCCCGCCTATGAGGAATTGCGACGGCACGCGTTTTCCGCCATGGCTTTCGCCTGCCATTCGGCGCTCCCCGACCCCGAGCGCGCCGGCCCCGAGCAAAAAACCCGCGCCGCCCAAGCCGTGATGGAAATCATTCTATCCGCGGAAGCGGCGGTCACCCGCGCCGAATTTCTGGCCGAAGCCGCACGCCACCTGCGACTGCCGCTCGCCGCCCTGCAACGGGACTTCCAAAATCAGGCCACCCGCAACCCCCAGTCGCGGCCACCCGATCCCGCCTCTTCCAGTCCAGCCCCTTCCGCCGCAGTCACCCCCGAGCTTCATCTCCTCCTGCTTTGCCTCCACTGCGAGGCGATCGGCAAACCGCTGAGCCTTGCGCTTCCCCACGACTGGATCGACACCGCCCATCCCGCCGGCTTGTTGCTGGACCGGTTTCTCAACGAGTTCGAACACGACAGCTGGCCCGGGCGCGAACATTTGGATTCCCTTTTGGAAACCTCTGAGGAAAAGTCGCTTGTCGCTTCGCTTCTTTTTGATGCCCCCCAATTCGACGATCCAGAGAAAGTCGCCCATGAAGGCCTCCGCCAACTCCGCCTCCGCGCCCTTGAGCCACGCCTGCGGCAAATAGAACTTGCTTTGGCCACCCACGG
>CAYSBR010000008.1:0-1771 GCA_964429385.1 uncultured Opitutaceae bacterium | reverse complement strand
CACCATGCGGACAGTAAAAGTGACCCAATTTCACTCTTAAAAGAACGTTCCGAAATCCAACGCCAGCTTCGCCAGCCGATCAGCCTGCCACCCTCGGCCTGAGACGCTGGTTCGCCCTTTTTCACCAACCATGCCGCGCAAAGCCAAGTCAGCCCACACCAACACCCACTCCGAAGCCGTCGAGGAGGTCATTGACAAAGCCAACCCAGTCGAAGCCGGCGGCATCAATGAGAAGATCCGCCAGCTGATCCGCCACTCGAAGGAGCAGGGTTACCTCACGTTCGACGACATCAACGAGGCGCTGCCGGAATCAGTCGAGAACCAGGAGGAAATCGACAACGTTCTCTCCATCCTGCAGAACCTTGAGATTGAGATCCTCGAACCCGATCAGGTTGACGACTTCAAACAGCGCATGGAGGAGGCCGAGGAGGAGGAGACCCGCTCGTCGCAGCACGACATCCTCGATGATCCGGTCCGCATGTATCTCAAGCAGATGGGCCAGGTGCCGCTGCTCACCCGCGAACAGGAAGTCGAGATTTCCAAGCGCATCGAGAATGCCGAGCTCAAGGCGCAAAACGCGCTCTTCGAGGCCTCCGCCGTCGGCGCCTACATCGCCAGTCTCGGCGCCAAGCTGCTCACCCGCGAGGAGCGCTTCGACCGCATCGTCATCGACAAGAAAATCGACAGCCGCGAGGCCTACTTCAAGGCCCTGCCCAAGCTCGTCGAGAATACCCAGAAGGCCGAAACCGGCGTCGCCGATGCCTGGGCGGAATACCTGAAGGCCCGCAACGATGCGGACCGCAAACGGATCCTCACCAAGTTTCGCAAACGCGAGACCCTCCTCCGGGTCAACTTCGGCAAGTTCTTCTTCAAACTGAAAGTTTACGAGGAATACCTTGAGCAACTGCGACCCGTACTCGAAGAGATCGAAAGCCAGCAGACCCTTCTCGCCCGCGCCAAGAGCCCGAAGACCAAGAAGGACGCGGCGATCGACACCAAAACGATCAACGCCCGGCTCAAGCAGATCGAAGCCGCCCAGCGCATCGCGCCCGCCCAGCTGCTTGCCGTTGTCAATCAGACGATGGTCCACGTCCGCGAGGCTCACAAAGCCAAGACCGAGATGGTCGAGGCCAACCTTCGCCTCGTCATCTCCATCGCCAAGAAATACACCAACCGCGGCCTCTCCTTCCTCGACCTCATCCAGGAAGGCAACATGGGCCTCATGAAGGCCGTCGAGAAATTCGAATATCGCCGCGGCTACAAATTCTCCACCTACGCCACCTGGTGGATCCGGCAGGCCATCACCCGCTCCATCGCCGACCAGGCCCGCACGATCCGCATCCCGGTCCACATGATCGAGACGCTCAACAAGGTGATGCAGGTCCAGAAGCAGCTCCTTCAGGAATTCGGCCACGAGCCGACCCCCGAAGAAGTCGCCGACGAGATGAACCTCCCCGTCGAGCGCGTGCAGCAGATCATGAAGATGGCGCAGCAGCCCATCTCACTCCAGTCACCCGTCGGCGACGGCGACGACACCTCCTTCGGTGATTTCATCGAGGACAAATCCGCCGAGAACCCCTATGACATGACGGCCTTCTCCCTTCTGCGGGAGAAGATCATCGACGTGCTCGACTCGCTCACCGAGCGCGAGCGCCGCGTGCTTTCGCTGCGCTTCGGCCTCGTGGACGGCTACAGCCGCACCCTTGAGGAGGTCGGCAAGCAGTTCAAGGTTACCCGCGAGCGCATCCGCCAGATCGAGGCCAAGGCCCTG
>CAYSBR010000007.1:0-98200 GCA_964429385.1 uncultured Opitutaceae bacterium | reverse complement strand
CCAGCAACAGCGCGTGGCGCTGGCGCGGGCGCTGGTCATCCGGCCGCGCTGTCTGCTGCTTGATGAACCGCTTTCCAATCTCGATGCGAAGCTGCGACTGGAGATGCGCACCGAGATCCGCCGGGTGTGCAAGGAATTCAAGCTCACCACGGTCTATGTGACGCACGATCAGAAGGAGGCGCTTTCGATCTCCGATCGCATGGCGATCCTGGAGTTTGGCCACATCCTGCAGGTCGGCACGCCGCGCGAGGTTTACAAGCGTCCGGCCCACAAGACGGTGGCGAATTTCATCGGTGAAACGGATTTTCTTCCCGGAAAGGTGCTCGGTTTGTCGGGCGACTATGTGACAGTGGAGACCGCGGTGGGCCGTTTTGACGGTCTGCTGGGCAACCCGCAGCAGGTGCCGGCGGTGGGCGACGCGGTGACGGTGTCCATCCGGCCCGAGTGCTGGGAGCTGCACCGCGATGCCGAGACTCGCAACGTGGTCCGCGGCCGGATCGGCGATTCCATCTACCTCGGGGAGGTGGCCCAGTATGATTTTGTGACGGGCAATGGCACGAAGCTGAAGATCTTTGAACGCAACCCGCGCTTTGTGGACGGCGCCTCCCGCGGTGAGCTCTATGCCACGGTGGCGCCCGAGGACGTGGTGGTGCTCTCCGACTGACGACGGTCATGCTCAAGCGGGCGATCATCATTCTGGCGCTGGTCGCGATCGTGGCCCTGCCTTTTATCCTGCGGCCCAAGCAGGTGGCCGTCGGCCGGGCCGATGACACCCTGGTCATTATCACGCCGCACAACGAGGCCATCCGCCACGAGTATGGCGTGGCCTTCCGCCGTTGGTATCAGGAGCGCACGGGACGGACGGTCTTTATCGACTGGCGCGTGATTGGCGGCACGAGCGAGATCGCCCGGTTTCTCGAATCGGAATACATCGCTTCATTCCAGAATCATTGGATGCGCCGTTTGGGCCGGCCGTGGAGCATGGAAGTGCAGTCCGCGTTTACCAACCATCGGCTCGCGCCGGAGGCGCCGGCGCAGGCGCAGGAGGCGCGGCGCGAGTTTCTCGCCTCGGAGGTGAGCAGCGGTATTGATCTGTTTTTCGGCGGCGGCAGCTACGATTTCATCCGTCAGGCGCAGGCGGGCCGCCTGGTGGCTTCGCGCATCCTGGAAACCCGGCCGGAGTGGTTTGCGGACGATGTCATCCCGGAGCATTTCGCGGGGGAGCAATATTGGGATCGCGAGGGTCGCTGGCTCGGCAACGTGATCAGCAGCTATGGGATTCTTTACAACAAAGATGCGCTGGCGCGTTTGGGCGTGACCCGGCCCCCGGAGGTCTGGCGTGACCTCACCGATCCGCGTTATGTGGGCGAGGTGGCGCTGGCGGATCCGACCAAGAGCAGTTCCATTGCCAAGGCCTTCGAGAATCTCATTCAGCAGGAGATGCAGGCGCGCTTGGGCGCGTTGACCGCCAGCGCGGAAGGTCGTCCGTCCGGAGAGATTGAAGCGCAGGCCGTGCGGGAGGGCTGGATCAAGGGATTGCAGATCTTGCAGCTGATGGGGGCCAATGCCCGGTATTTCACCGATTCGTCGCAGAAGCCGCCGATTGATGTTTCCCAAGGAAATTCGGCACTCGGCGTATGCATTGATTTTTACGGACGCTACCAAGCCGAGGCCGTGCGGCGCCGTGACAGTTCGGGGCGGCTCGAATTTGTGACTCCGCGGGGAGGCACGGTGAGTTCGGTGGATCCGATTGCTTTGTTGCGGGGCGCGCCGAACCGGGAGGTGGCCGAGGCCTTCATCGAATTCACGCTCTCGATGGAGGGGCAAAAACTTTGGAATTTTAAAGTGGGGACTCCGGGCGGTCCGGAGCGGTTTGCTCTGCGCCGGCTGCCGGTGCGCCGGGATTTTTACGAGCAGCCAGATTGGCTGGCCTACCGATCCGATCCCGATGAACGCCCGTTCTCGGGTGAAGATCAACTCATCTATCATCCGGCTTGGACGGGTGGAGTGTTTCGTGAGATGGCGTTTATCATTCGGGTGATGTGCCTCGATACGCATCCGGATCTGGTGAGGGCCTGGCGCGCGGTGATCGCGGCGGGGTGTCCGCCAGAGGCAATGGCTGCGCTGGGTGACATGAGCCAGGTGGGTTATGACGAAGTGCTGGGCCGCGTGAAGCGGGCGCTGACGTCTAAAAACAAGGTGGATGAGATCCGCCTGGCCAATGAGCTGGGCGCGGCTTTTCGCGCCCAATACCGGCGTGCGGAGGAGCTGGCGAAGGCCGGCCGGTAAGACTCTCAGCTCCGGCCCAAGTTATGCACCGTGGCGGCGAAGGCCGCCTTGTCCCCGGCCTTGAAGAAGGAAGTGCCGGCTACGAAGGTATCGGCTCCCGCCGCCTGGCAATCGGGCAGGTTGCCCAAGTCAATGCCGCCATCGACTTCGAGCCGCCAGCCATAGCCCCGTTCCCGACGCCAGGCGTCGAGCTGGCGGATTTTAGGGAGCATGGCGGGGCGGAAGGCCTGCCCGCCGAAACCGGGTTGCACAGTCATCACCAACACGAGGTCAACCTGATCGAGCAGGTGCGCGACGGCGTCGGCGGGGGTGTCGGGATTGAGCACGATGCCGGTTTGGCAACCGAGATCCCGGATATGCGCGAGCGTGGCGGCATGGTCGTAATCGGGCTCGATATGAATGCTGATGAGGTTGGCCCCGGCCTTGGCAAAGGCCTCCACGTAGCGATGCGGCTCTGAAAGCATCAGGTGGGTGTCGAAGAAAAGCGTGCTGCCGGCGCGTCGCAGGGCGGCGAGGGTTTCGGGGCCGAAACTGAGGTTGGGCACAAAATGCCCGTCCATGATATCGAGGTGAATCCAGGAAAGACCGTGCCGGGCCACGATCCCCGCGCTGGCGGCGAGGTTGGCGTGGTCGCCGGCGAGGAGCGAGGGGGAGAGAATCGGCTCGGGCATGGCGGCAATCACCACACATCCAGCGCGGCATGGCGCGCTTTTTCGGCCAGATCGGCGGCGAGGAGGGGGAGCAGCTGGTATTCGGCCTGGAGCTGGCCGCCATCTGTGAAAAGATCGCGTTTCACGGTCACGGGACGGCGTGAAAACAATTCGGCCCCGGTGCGGTTGTCGCGCAGGGTGATTTCCGCGGCCAGCGTGACCTCGAATTTGCGGGCGAGGCCGGTATCACCGGGGCGAACCGTGGCGACTTCGCGGTGATAGTCGGTGAGTGTGAGCAGAAGGGTGGCGTCGGCCCGGGCTTCATCGCTGGCGAGGCTTACCCGTCCGTCGCGAATGAAGGCATCACGCAGTTGCGCGCTGACAATCGGCCGGGCTTGGGGCACCAGGGGAGTGGAGGCCACCGGGGCGATGTGCAGGCTCGCGAAGACAGGTGCCGCAGTGGTGCCGAGCTGGTAGTGCCCGCACGCGGACCCGAGAAGCAGCAGGACGGCGGCGAACGGATAAAACAACAGGCGGGCAATCATCGGGCGGAAGAATGTCCCGGAGCTTGCGCGGATGCCATCCGGTTAGAAGAAGAAAAAGCGCTTCTTGCGCGGGGCCGTTTCCGTGGCCGCGCCTTCACCGTTAACTGCGGCGGGCTGGGCGGCGGCCGCCTTGGCCTCCACAGCGGCCAGCCGTTCGCGGGCGAGCTCGGCCACCGGAGAGTCCGGATAGGCGGTGATGGCTTCGTTGTAAAAGACGCGTGCGGCCGTGTAATTGCTGCGCCGATAGAAGTAGAAGTCGGCCATCTTGATCTTGCTTTGCGCCAGCATGGTGCGCATCTCCTGCAGCCCCCGTTCAGAATCGGCGACTCCGGCGTCATTCGGGAAGAGGATCATGAAGTCCTGGAAGTAGGTGATGGCTTCACGGGTCGAGGCCTGGTCGTAATAGGGACCCTGAACGAGCGAAGCATGGGTTTCCGCGAGCTTCAGATAGGCGTCCGGCGCCAAGAGGCTCTGCGGGTAGTTGTTGATCATGCGGTCCAGCGCATCAATGGCCTCTTCTTGATGCTTCAACATCTGGTGTCCCCGGGCGATGTTCATCAAGGCGAGGGGGGCATAGTCGCTGTAGGGAGCGCTGAAGAGAATGATCTCGAAATACTCGATGCCGCGGGAACGGTTTTTGAGGGCGGGGAACCAGTTCCAGTGGCGCGCGCGCGCGCCATCCAGCAGGGAGCTGGCGATGCGGTATTGTTCGCCGATGATCTCGTTGAAGCGCTTGTTGTTGGGGTAGCGTCCGATGATGGTCTGGAACGCGTTGAAGGCCTTGCTGTACTGGTGGCGGGCCAGGTAGATGTGCGCGCTGCGGTAGAGCGCCTCGGGCGCGTAGATGGAGTTGTTGTAGCTCTTGGCCACGCGGTTGTAGGCCTTGAGCGCCGCGCTGGGATTGCCGCGCGTTTCGAGGTCGCGCGCACGGTTCATCAGCTCAAGGGCATTCCGTCCTTCGGAGCCGACGAGGCCGGACAGGGCGCCGTCTTCGAGTCGCCATCCGGTTTCGGGGGTCCAGACCAGCTCGGCGGCCAGCCGGGCGGGGCTCAGGCACCCAAGCACGGCCAGAGTAAACAGAAGGAACGGACGCCGAAAAAAAGAGGAAGACATGGGCAAATTATTTACCAGCGAACCAGCGCAGCTCCGTAGGTCAAGCCCGCCCCAAACGCGACGAGCAGAATGACATCCCCCGACTTGATGCGACCGGCCTTGCGGGCTTCATCAAGGGCAATCGGCACCGAGGCGGCGGAGGTGTTGCCGAAGCGGTCCACGTTGACGACGAAGCGATCCATGGGAAGTTCAAGGTATTGGGAGACCGCTTCGATGATCCGAAGGTTGGCCTGATGGGGGATAACGAGGGCAATCTGATCCGCCCGCAGCTGGTGTTGTTCCAGAATATCACGCGCAGCCTCGTCCATGGCGCGCACGGCGAGTTTGAAGACTTCCTTGCCCTTCATTTTCATGAAGTGATCGCCGGCGGCGATTGATTCCGGCGTGGCGGGATGGTCGCTGCCACCTTTCGGGATGCAAAGGAGGTTCACGCTGTCACCGTAGGCGCCGAGTTTGGTGCCGATGATGCCGCGATTTGTGTCGGAGGAAGCGCCGAGGACGACCGCGCCGGCGCCATCGCCAAAGAGCACGCAGGTGGTGCGTTCCTTCCAATCCACGATAGAGGAGAGTTTTTCGGCCCCGATGACCAAGGCATGCCGGTAGCGGCCGGAAGCGATCATCGCGCTGGCGGTATCAAGCGAGTAGATGAACCCTGAGCAGGCGGCATTGAGATCAAAGCAGGCGGCGTGGGACGGGATGCCCAGCTTGTGCTGGATGGTGCAGGCGACGGCGGGGAGCGGCAGGTCGGGCGTGATGGTCGCGACGATCAACAGGTCGATGTCGGCGGGCGAAAGCCCGGCATCGGCGAGGGCGGCCTGACCGGCGGCGACGGCGAGATCGGAGGTGCTTTCACCGGGGGCGGCGATTCGCCGTTCACGGATGCCGCTGCGGGTGCGGATCCATTCGTCGGACGTTTCGACCGTCTGGGACAGTTCGGCGTTGGTGAGAATGCGGGCCGGCGCATAGCTGCCAGTGCCAAGGATAACGGAGGATAGGGATGCCATGAGGCGGAGGGACGGATAGAAAGGAACGCTCAGCCCAGGGTGGGCTGGGCCAGGAGCTCGTTGGCCCGGGCGATATCGGTTTCGATGCGATGATTCATGTCGGCCTTGATGATTTCGTTGGCAGCGCGGAGGGCGCTGTGGATGGCGTGGCGGTTGCTGGAACCGTGGGCCTTGAGGATGTTGCCGCGCAGGCCGAGGAGGGGGGCGCCGCCATAGCGCTCGGGATTGATGCGCTCCTTCAGGGCGCGGAAAGCGCCCGAGGAGAGCGCGGCGCCCAGCGTGCGCATGGGATTGGCGCGGAGTTCCTCCTTGAGCATGGAGGTGAAGAAGCGGACGAGCGATTCCCAGCTTTTGAGCATGATGTTGCCGACGAAGCCGTCGCACACGACCACGTCCACATGTTCGGCGAAAACCTGGAAGCCTTCGATCGGGCCGGAATAATTGATGAGGTCGCCGGCCCGTTTGAGGAGTTCGTGGGTCTCGGTGATGACGGCGTTGCCCTTGCCCTCTTCTGTGCCGATGGTCATGAGGCCGACCCGGGGCGAGGGGATGCCGAGCATGATGCGGGCGTAGTGGCTGCCGAGAATGGCATTGTGCAGGAGGTACTCGGGGCGGCTCTCGGGATTGGCGCCGGCATCAATGAGCACAAAGTGGCCGCCTTCCCGGGGAACGATCGCGGCCAGCGCGGGGCGGGCGACGCCTTCCATGGTGCGCAGGCGGATCGTTCCGCCGGCCATGAGGGCGCCGGTGTTGCCACAACTGACGACCACGTTGGCCTGACCGGCTTTCACCAGCTCAATGGCCCTCACCATGGAAGCGTCCTTCTTCTTTTTCAGGCCGACCAGCGGCTTGTCATCCATGGTGATGACTTCGGAGGCATGGTGCACCGCGATGTGCGGGTTTGCCTCCAGGCCGGCTTTGGCCAGCAACGGGCGCAACCGACCCTCATCCCCCACAAGCGTAAGTGGGGCGAGGTCTTCGATTCCGGCTATTGCGAGTCTGACCGCTTCAACCACCTCGGCGGGACCTAGGTCCCCACCCATGGCGTCAATTGCGATACGCCCGGATTGGCCGGAGGCAGTAACCATCGCGAGGGATGGCCAAACGGTAGTCGCGCGAGGCTCAGACCTCGACGTTAACGACTTGGCGACCGCGATACATGCCCGTTTTCGGGTTTACGCGGTGCGGGCGGAACAGGCTGCCGTCAGTGGGATCGGTGGCGAATTCAGGAGCCTTGAAAGCGTTGGCTGCGCGACGGTTGGCGCTACGGCGTTTGGATTGCTTGCGTTTCGGATTGGCCATGGGAGTGGATTTGTAAGTGGGTGGCGTTGCTCTGCAACAACGTCGAATGGAAGTGTGAAAAGGTCAGAAGTAAAGAGGCGGGCTTTGCAGCGTCAAGTGCTTAACCCGGGCTTCAGAAATAGAATATTCCGGCCAGTACCACGGCCAGAATGAGCCGATAAACAGCGAAGGCCCCGAGGCCTTTGCGAGAAAGGAAGGCGACGAGGAACTTGATGGCGGCAGCGGCGGAAACCATCGCCACCCCCATGCCCAGCAGCATGTTGCCCCAGCCGAAGACCTCGACCATGGCCGGTCCGGAGCGAAATCCTTTCACGACGGCGGCGCCGGCCAGCACAGGCAGACCGATGAGAAAGCTGAATTCCGCCGCCCGGGCGGGGCTGAGGCCGGCGAAATAGCCGCCGACAATGGTAACCATTGAGCGGCTCATGCCAGGAAAGAGGGCGAGGCATTGCATGAATCCGATGCTCAACGCCTGGGGGATGGTGAGATCGGCCAGATCCTTGGTTTCCGGCGGCGAGCCGAGGCTGCGTCGGCGTTCGGCGTAGAGCATCAAAAAGGAGCCGGCGATGAGTGCCACGATCACGGTGCCGATGGAAAAGAGATGCGTTTCGATCCAGTTCACGGCGAGCAGGCCGATGACGGCGACGGGGACAAAGGCGCAGATCAGGTTGCGAAGCAGCAACAGTCCGGCGCGATCGCGCCCAAAAACGCCGAGCAGGATGCGATGGAGCCGGCTGTAATAAAGGAGGATGACGGCCAGGATCGCGCCCACCTGCATGACTACGATGTAGGTATCGGCGGCCAGTTTGAGGGTGAGCGGTTCGCCTTCGGGGTTTTCGGGCGAGGGGGGCTTGTGCCACAGAGGCTGGCCGTGGCGGTCGGTGAGGGGTTCGGCGGATTCCAGCCCGAGCAGGTGAGTGGCGATGATCAGGTGGCCGGTTGAGGAGACCGGCAGGAACTCGGTGAGTCCTTCGACCACGCCGAGGATGAGTGCGTCGCCGATGCTTAATTCCGCGGCCGGAGCCCGCTCAGGGGCGGAGGGCACAGGGGTTTCCGCCCGCAACGGGATCGTGGCGAAAGCACAAAGAAGAATGAACAGTGGGCGCACGGTCTCCACGTCAGGGTATATTTCCGGCGGAGCAATTTTATTTGCCGACATTTGCCGGCTCCGCTCTTTAGGCTCCGCATATGGCAAGTGTCAGTCTGACCGAACTCACCGCACAGCTGAACGAAGCGGTGGATCTTCAACCTGAACAGGTGGCGGCGGCGGCGGTCGCCCTGGCCGCTCCGGAGGTCGCCGAAGGGGAGAAGGCGGCGTTTCTCACCGCTCTTTCGGACAAGGGAGAAACCGCGGCGGAAGTGGCGGCACTGGCCCGGGCCTTCCTCTCCCGTGCGGTGGACCCCGGCATGGAAAAGTGGTCGGGGGAGGCGGTGGACATTGTGGGCACGGGCGGCGACCACGCCGGAGGGTTTAATATTTCCAGTCTGGTCGTGCTCACGCTCGCCAGTGCGGGGCTGAAGGTGATGAAGCACGGCAACCGCGGCATCACTTCCAAGTGTGGCAGCGCGGATCTGCTGGCCGGGTTGGGAGTCGATCTGACGGCGTCGGAAGAAAAGCTCCGGCGGGCGATGGAGCAGCTCGGTTATATCTATCTACTCGCGCCGAATTACCATCCCGCGTTCAAACACATCGCCCCGGTGCGCAAGACGCTGGGGGCCCAGGGGCGGCGCACGGTCTTCAACATCCTTGGTCCGTTGATCAATCCGGCGCGGCCCGCCCATACGATTCTGGGGGTGTTCTCCCCGGTGTGGGTGGAGCGCATGGCCGGGGCACTGGAGACGCTGGGGACGAAAGCCAGCCTCACGGTGCATGGCGTGATTACCCCCGCCGGCGGGATTGATGAGCTGACCACGGCCACGCGCAACCTCGTGCGCGGGGCGGGGCGGCTGCACCCCCTGGCCGGCGAGTGGCAGGCGGCGGACTTCGGCCTGGAAGCGGCGCCTTTTGCCGAACTGCAGGGAGGCGACGTGGCGGAGAACCTTGCCCTGACCGAGGCAATTCTGGCCGGCCGCGGTCCCCGGGGACTGGTGGATACCATCGTGCTCAACGCGGCGGTGGCGCTCTGGATTTGCGGTCGCACGCCGGATGTGCGGAGCGGGCTTGCGCCCGCGCGGGAGCAATTGCTGGGCGGAGGCGTGGCCGCAAAAATTGCCGCGACCAGAGAATTTTACGCCACATGAAACGTTTGTATTTCGGCACCGACGGTGTGCGTGGCCCCTATGGAGGCCCGGTCGTCAATCCGTCTTTTGTCGCCCGGCTCGGGCACGCCGCCGGGCTTTGGGCGCGGCGGCTGCATCCGGAAGGAGGGAGGGTCTTGATCGGGCGCGATACGCGTGCATCGGGGGAGACACTGCTGACGGCGCTGGCGGCCGGCTTGGTTTCGGCCGGCTTGGAGCCGGTTTCATTGGGGGTCGTGCCGACGCCGGCGGTGGCCCGGGCGGTCTGGACCAGCGGCGCCGTCCTTGGCGTGGCCATCACCGCTTCGCATAACCCGGCGAAAGACAATGGCATCAAATTTTTCGCTCCCGGGGGGGTGAAGCTCACCGACGAGCAGGAGTATGCGATCGAGCAATTGCTGCCGTTACTGCCGCCGGAGGAGGCGGTCGCGCTGGTTGCGCAGGATGCCGAGCAGGCCTACGTGGATGCGGCCTGTGGATTGCTGCCGCCCGGCTCGCTCACCGGCTGGACTGTGGTGTTGGACACCGCCAATGGCGCGACGTGTGTGACGAGCCGACGGGTTCTGCAACTGCTGGGGGCGGAGGTCTGGAGCATCGGCGACGATCCGGATGGCCAGAACATCAACGCCGGGGTTGGCAGCGAGCATCCCGGGCGGATGGCGGCTTTGCTGAAGCAGGGCGGGGCCCGGCTGGGGATCGCCCATGATGGGGATGGCGACCGGTGCGTGTTGTGCGATGAGCAGGGTGATGTGCTGGATGGCGATGAAGTACTCGCCCTCCTGGCCGTGCATGCTCTGCGCAAGGGGACGCTCGCGCAGAACACCCTCGTGGTGACGGTGCAAAGCAACCTGGGCGTGGATGCCGCGGTGACCGCGGCCGGCGGCCATGTCGTGCGGACCTTTGTGGGCGACCGCTATGTCACTGAAAGCATGCGGGCCACCGGGGCGCTGCTCGGTGGTGAGTCCTCCGGGCATATCGTGCATGCGGCGATTTCGCCCTCGGGCGATGGTCTGGCCGCGGCGCTGAAGGTCATCGAGGTGATGCAGGAGACGGGGCGGCCGCTTTCCGAGTTGCGTCGGGTGCTTGTTAAATTTCCACAGCGCACGGCGGCGCTGGTCGTGCGCGAGAAGCGTGATCTGGAGTCCTGTCACGAGTTGAAGGCGGAGATCGGGGCCCTGGAGGCCGGGCTGGGCGCCCGCGGCCGGGTGCTGGTGCGCTATTCCGGCACGGAGCCGAAGCTGCGGTTGCTGGTGGAGGGACCGGATGAAGCCACGGTGGAGGCCGGGCTCGCCCGTTTGGTGGCCGCCACGGGCAAGGATCTGGACGTGGTGCAATCCTGATGGCCCGACCGCCATGCCGGAAATTCCGCTCACCTCGCTTGATGTCCGCCAGCAGCAGTTGGTGGAAAACGCGAGGGAGGCGCTGGCACAAGGAAATGCGGATTACGTGCTGGCGATTTGTGGACCGCTGTTGCGGCAATATCCGGCCTGCCTGCCGTTGCGCCGGCTGCTGCGCGCGGCGCAGTTGATCCGGTATCATGAAAAGAATTCACTGCTGGCCAAGGCCGGCGGAGTGCTTTCCCGCGCACCGTTTCTCCTGAGCGCCCGACCCCAGGGGGCGGACGCCCTGCGTGAGCGGGCGGATCAACTCCTGGCGGCGGATCCCACGAGCGTGACTGCGCTCAAGTTGCTGGCCGGCGCGGCGGCCCGGCTGGGCTGGTCCGGGACGGCGGTCTTCGCCCGTGAGGCCATCCGCGAACTGTCGCCGGATGATGAGGCCAATCTCATCGCACTGGGGGAGGCCCAACTTGAGGCAGGCAATCCCGCCGGGGCTTTGCTCATTGCGGATGAGATTCTCCACCGGCACCCGGCGGATGCCGACGGGCAAGACCTGATGCGCAAGGCCGCGATTGCGCAGGCTGTGGACAAGGGTCACTGGGATCAGCCCGGCGATTATCGCGCCAAGCTGAAACCGTGAACGGGGTGCGTGACGGGGCTTACCCGCCGTGCTCGGCGAGCCAGCGCTCGGCTTCGATGGCAGCCTGACAGCCCATGCCGGCGGCGGTGATCGCCTGCCGGTAAACATGGTCGGAGCAATCGCCCGCGACATAGACGCCGGGAACGTTGGTTTTCACCTGTGAGCCGGGAGTGGGCTTGAAATAGCCGCCTTCATCCACCTCAAGCGCGGGGGTGAACGCCTGGCTGTTCGGGACGTGGCCGATGGCGACGAAGATGCCTTTGACGGGCAGCACGCGGTCGGCTCCGGTTTTGATATTCTGCACTTTCAGGCCGCTGACGGCCCCTTCGGCGACACCTTGAACTTCAAGCGGCACGGAATCCCAGACCATCTCGATTTTTTCATGCGAGGTGGCACGATCGGCCATGATCTTGGAAGCGCGGAGGGAGTCGCGGCGGTGGACGAGATAAACCTTGCTGGCGAACCGCGTGAGAAAAAGCGCTTCCTCCGCGGCGCTGTCGCCGCCGCCGATGACCGCCACTTCCATTTTCCGGTAGAAGGCGCCGTCGCAGGTGGCGCAGGTGGTCACGCCCTTGCCACCGTAGAGTTCCTTTTCACCGGGAATACCGGTCATGCGCGGCGAAGCGCCGGTGGCGATGATGACCGTTTTGGCCAGGATGGTGCGATCGCCCAGGTGCAGCTTGCGGGGCATGGACGTAAAATCGACGGAGGTCACCAGAGCCTGCTCGAAACGGGTGCCGAAGCGGGTGGCCTGTTCGCGCATGTTCTGGGTCAGCTGGAATCCGTCCACGCCATGGGGAAAACCGGGGAAGTTCTCGACCTCGCTGGTGGTGGTGAGCTGGCCGCCGGGCAGGGAGCCTTCCAACACGAGCGGATTGAGGCTGGCGCGGGCGGTATAGATGGCAGCGGTCAGGCCGGCGCAGCCGGTGCCGATGATGACGACATTTTCAACGGTGGAAGACATGATGGCGAAGGGTGGATTTCAGCCCCAACATAGCACATTTGGGAAGGGCAAAGTGGGTCTGCCCGGGATTTAAGCCGTGAAGTGGCCGATGATAACGTCGGCTACTTTGGACTTGGGGTGCTTTTGTCGCGACGATGTCCTGTCGCCGCAGGCGTCCACCTGGAAAACATGGATCATTCCATTCGGTGAGTTGCGCCGGAGATGAGGGCGTCAAGCCTACCAGGCGAAGCTGCGTTTGATGCGCAGGGTTTCGTAGAGATCGGTGGGGAGTTCCAGGAGGAAACGGCTGGGGGTGAGCATCATCCCGCCGGGGCCGGCGCGGGTCGCGACCTTGGGGTAGCTGATGTAGAGCTCGTTCTTGGCGCGGGTGACGGCGACGTAGAAGAGGCGGCGCTCTTCCTCGATGTCGTCGGCCTCGATGGAGCGCCGGGTGGGGAGTTGTCCGTCGGCGGTGCCGATGAGGAAGACCACATCGTATTCCAGTCCCTTGGATTGGTGGATGGTGGTGAGTTTGACGGCTTCGGCGTCGGGATCCACCTGGCGGTCGCTGGTCTCGCCGTTGAGGAGGACGATTTGCGCGAGCATGTCCTGGAGTTCATCGAAGCGACTCGCGAAACCGATGAGTGCCTTCAATTCCTCCAGCCGGTCCACGTAATCGGCGTAGGCCCCCTTCAGGTAGTCGCCATACCAGCCGTCAATGGCGGTTTCGACGATCCCGTCCGGCCGGGCGCGGCGCATGGCATCGGCGACCTGGCTGAGGGACGCGCAGAAGTTCTCCCAGTCGGGCCGCGCATCCTTGGCGACCTTGCTCTTCACGTCGTCGCTGGGCAGCACGTCGATGAAGTCCTTTTGCAGCAGGCGGGCCAGATCGGCGGCGGCTTCATGAATCTTCTGCGCGCCTTTTTCCCCGATCTTGGGCAGGAGGATGGCGATGCGCTGCCAGGCCTGGGTATCGGCGGGATTGTAAACGAAGCGGAGCAGCGCGACGAGATCGCGGATGTGCTGGCGTTCGAAGAACTTCACGCCGCTGGTGATCTGGTAGGGCACGCCGGTGCGGGAGAGCGCGAGCTGCATCTCCAGGGCGAGAAAATGCGAGCGGT
The DNA here is from genome assembly GCA_964429385.1 of uncultured Opitutaceae bacterium. Lineage (GTDB taxonomy): Bacteria > Verrucomicrobiota > Verrucomicrobiia > Opitutales > Opitutaceae > UBA2377. The sequence goes on along the minus strand of CAYSBR010000007.1, from coordinate 85,018 downwards.
AGAGGATGGCGATTTCGTTGAGCGAGACTCCTTCATCCTCCGTGAGGGCGCGGATGCGCTTGATGATGAACTCGGCCTGCTCGCGGTCGTCCATGGTCTGGACGATGTAGGGTTTTTGCGCGTGGGCGCGGGCGGCGCGCAGTTCCTTGTCGAAGTGGCGGCCCTTGGGCTGGGCGAGGAGGACGCCGTTGGCAAAGGCGAGGATCTCGGGCGTGGAGCGGTAGTTGGTTTCGATGCGATGGATGACGGTGCCCGGATGCCGGTCGGGAAACGTCATGATGTTTTCGAAATCGGCCCCGCGCCACGAGTAGATGCATTGCGCGTCATCGCCGACGGCCATGACGCGGTGATGGCCGGAGAGTTTGTCCACGATCTGCGACTGGATGGTGTTGGTGTCCTGATATTCGTCCACCAGCACGTGGCGGAAACGGTGGTTGAAATACTCGGCAACTTCCGGGGCTTCGCGGAGGAGCTTGAGCCAGAGTTCGAGCAGATCGTCGTAGTCCACGACGTTTTGTTCGCGCTTGCGCTTGGCATAAGCGCTGGCAAAGCCCGGCAGCTGCGGGGTGATCTCCTCGTATTGGGGGAAGTTTTTTTTGACGGTGTCGGCCAGCGATTGCTGGGTGTTGCGGGCGAGGGAGAGGACGCTGAACAGCGGGCCGGGGCGGGGATTGGTCTTGTCCTTGAAGAAGAGCTTGTCGCCGGCTTCGACCGATTGCTTCAGCAGGGATTCGGATTCATCCGCGTCGAGGATGGTGAAATTGCGCGGGAGGCCGATGGCGTCGCCGTAGATGCGCAGCGCGCGGTGGCCGAGTGAGTGGAAGGTGCCGCCCCAGAACCGCTGGGGCTCGACGCCGGTGAGTTCCTGCACGCGGTGGAGCATTTCCTTGGCGGCCTTGTTGGTGAAGGTGAGCAGGAGGATCTCGGCGGGCTTCACGCCCTGGGCCAGCAGCCAGGCGACGCGATAGGTGAGGGTGCGGGTCTTGCCGGAACCGGCGCCCGCGAGCACGAGCAGGGGGCCCGGCGCGGCCGTGACGGCGGCGAACTGTTCGTCGTTGAGCTCCGCCCGAAAATCAATCGGCGGAATCTGGCTGGGGCGCGGCGAGTCGAGTTCGAAATCCATGAAGCGGACAGAAACTCAGGCAAAGCGGCCCGGAGGCAAAGCGTAAATGCCGCTCAAGGGGTCCAGCGCATCAGGAAGTGGGTGTCCGTCTCGGCAATGACGGCGAATCCGATGCGCTCGTAGAGTCGGCGGGCCGGGTTGACCTTGAGGACTTGGAGGCGAAGGGGAATGGCGCGGTGCCGGGCTTCGGCGAGGAGGCCGTGCAAGACGGCGGTGCCGAGTCCGCGGTTCTGGAATTCCGGCGCGATTTCGATCCTGAGCAGGCGGATTTCATCGGCGGTCCGCTCGACATGGAGCAGGCCGGCATCCTGCCCGTCGGCGACGATGATCTGCATGTGCGTGGGTTCGAAGCTCCGCCGGAAGCGTTCGGCCTGATCGGCGTCTTCCCAACGGCCCCAGGTCTGCTCGACATAGGCCTTCATTGTCGCCTGCTTCAGGACCCACAGCCACAGCTGGTCGGCATCCCTGACCGGACGAAAGTCGTGAGGCATGCTCAGAGGAGCACGAGGTCGTTGCGGTGGACGACTTCGAGGCGTTTGCGATGGGGGTAAAGTGCGGCGACGGCTTCGCCTTTGCGGCCGGCGATGTCGGCGATCTGATCGTGGCTGTAGGTGCTGCGGCCGCGGGCGATCACCGTACCGTCAGGCCCGGCGATATTGACGACGTCGCCGGTGGCGAATTCGCCGAAGGCATGGGTGACGCCGACGGCCAGCAGGCTGCGGCCCTGGTCACGGAGGACGGGTACGGCGTGCTCGTTGACAAAGAGGGTAGCGGCGGGGCGCTGAAAATAGGCGAGCCAGCGTTTGCGGGCTTCCAAGGGCAGGCCGCTGGGCACGAAAAATGTGCCGGTGCCGGTGCCGGCCAGCAGCCGCGGAAGGATATCGGGCTCGGCGCCGCTGGCGATGAAGACCCCGCAACCCGCACGGGTGGCCAGCTTGGCGGCGGAAATCTTGCTGACCATGCCGCCGACGGCGGTTTCGCTGGCGGTGCCCCCGGCCATGGCTTCGATCTCGGGAGTGATTTTGGCGACGACCGGCACGATCTGCTTCGAGCCCTTGAGGTCGATCAGTCCGGGGGCGGTGGAGAGGATGAAGAGGTATTGGGCGTGGGCGAAGCTCGCGACCATCGCGGAGAGGGTGTCGTTGTCGCCGAACTTGAGCAGCGCCTGGATTTCGGCGGCGCTGACGGTGTCGTTTTCGTTGATGACCGGAATGGTGCCGTAGGCGATGAGTGCTTCGAGGGTCTTGGCCACGCTGAGGTAGCGATCACGACTGCGCAGGTCCTCGTGGGTGAGCAGCACTTGGGCAACGGTGAGCCCTTGCGGGGTGAAGCCCGCCTGCCAGGTCTGCATGAGCAGGCTCTGGCCGACTGCGGCGCAGGCCTGTTTCCTGGCGACTTCCGCCGGGCGTTTTTTCAGCCCGAGGCGGCCCATTCCGAGGCCGACGGCGCCGGAGGAAACCACGATGACCTCGGTGCCCTGCGCGCGGAACGCCGCCAACTGGGCGCAGATGGCCGCGATGCGGCCGGTGTCGAGCTGGCCGATGCCGGAGGTCAGGACACCGGTGCCCAGCTTGACGACAATGCGGCGGGGCCGGGTCTGCAGGGCGGGTGATTTCACGGCAGAAAACAGGGGCGGCCCGAAGGGGGAGATAGGAGGAGGGGCCTGCGTCCGTTGTTCAGGTCCGCAGCCTCAGACTGCCAGCAGATCCTTCTCCTTGTGGGCGAGATGATCGTTGATGTCCTTGATGGCCGAGTCGGTGGCATTCTGCACCTCCTTCTCGAAACGCTTCAGGTCATCTTCCGTGATGCTGGCGGCTTTCTGGGCCTTCTTGAGCGCATCCATCGCGTCGCGGCGGACATTGCGGACATGCACCCGTCCTTCTTCGGCAAGCTTGTTGGCGGTTTTGACGAATTCCTGGCGGCGCTCCCGGCTCATCTCGGGGAGGGGGATGCGGATGAGCTTGCCATCGATGATGGGGTTGAAGCCGAGGTTGGCTTCTTGAATACCCTTTGTGATGGCCTTGATGAGGCCGATATCCCAGGGCTGGATCTGGATGAGGCGGGCGTCGGGAGTGGAAATCGCGGCGCATTCCTTGAGTCGCATCGTGGAGCCATAGGCATCAACGACAACCGTCTCAACCATCGCAGGCGTGGCCTTGCCCGTGTGGATGGAGCTGAACTCGTGCAGCGTGTAGTCAACGGCCTTCTTCATCTTGGCCTGAGCTTCGGTAAGGATGGGATGGGACATGGCGGGAAAATTGAGGGTTGAGGGATGAGAGAGTTGGGGGAGAAAAAGCGAAAAGGCGAGGCTGGGGGCGGGAGTCCTCTCTCAACCCAGACTCTCAACGCGCAACCGGCGCGGCCGTTTAACCGTGGACCAAGGTGCCGATCTTCTCGCCGAGGACGGCCTTGCGGATGGCGTGCTCGTCGTTGAGGTCGAAGACGATGATGGGCACGTTGTTGTCGAGGCAGAGCGAGAAGGCCGTGGAATCCATCACATTGAGCCGTTGGCGCAGCGCATCAATGTAGGTGATCTCCTCGTATTTGACGGCATCGCTGTGCTTTTTCGGATCCTTGTCGTAGATGCCATCCACCTTGGTGGCCTTGAGAATGATGTCGGCGTGCATCTCTGAAGCACGGAGGGCGGCGGTGGTATCGGTGGAGAAGTAGGGATTGCCGGTGCCCGCGACGAAGATGACGACCCGGTCCTTTTCCAGATGGCGCATGGCCCGGCGGAGGATGAAGGGTTCGGCCACCTGGTTCATGGGGATGGCGCTTTGGACACGCGTGCTGACACCCATTTTCTCCAGGCAATCCATGATGGCGAGGCCGTTGATGACGGTGGCCAGCATGCCCATGTAATCGCCGGTGATGCGGTCCATCCCCTGCTTGGACCCGGCGAGGCCGCGATAGATGTTGCCGCCGCCGATGACGACACAGATTTGGACGCCCAATTCGTGGATTTCTTTCACCTGGGCGCAGATCTTCTCCAGGGTGGGGGCATCGATGGGATCGCCGCTCTTGCCGCCGCGAAGGACTTCGCCGCTGAGTTTCAGGACGATGCTCTTGTATTTTACTCTGGGATCGACGTTGGCGGCCTCTTGCATGGAAGCTCAGGAAACGAGAGCGTAAAATCCGCGTCAACTCCGAGATTCGTCAGCATGACGGATATGGAGGCCAATTGCCTGCGTGCCGAGGGCTTGTGCAGGATGTTTGGGATGGATGCGGCGGGTTAGCCGCGGGTGCTGAACAGCTCGGCGATGACGTCTTCAAGGGGAACCTCCTCGATGGTGATGTCGGCCACCGGGCCGGTGGTGAGGATTTCCTGCGAGACGGCGACCACTTGATCGCCCGGGATCCTGAGCGTGAACTTGCCGTCATCGCTGCGGGTGGTGGCGCCATGGGTGGATTGCCACGTTGCGGGGAAGGCCTCGCCGGGTCCGGGGAGGAAGGTGATGATTTTCTTCCGGGCGCCGCCGGCGTGTTCGAGCCGATCAAGGGGGCCGTCATAGATTTTGCTTCCCTGATGGATGATGATGGCCCGCTCGCAGAGTTCCTGGATGTCGGCCATGTAATGGCTGGTGAGCAGGATGGTGACGCGATGCCGGCGGTTGTAGTCGCGGAGAAACTGACGGACGGACTTCTGTGAGATCACATCGAGCCCGATGGTGGGTTCGTCGAGAAAGAGCACGCGGGGGCGGTGGAGCAGGGCGGCGATCAGCTCCATTTTCATGCGTTCGCCGAGGGAGAGCTCGCGCACCATGACGTTGAGTTTTTCGCGTACGGCGAGCAGGTCCACCAGTTCGTCGAGGGTTTCCTTCCATTCATGCCTGGGCCGGCCGTAAATGGCGCGGAGCAGGTTGAAGGATTCGATGGCGGGAAGATCCCACCAGAGTTGGTTCTTCTGGCCGAGCACCAGGGCGAAAATCCGCCGGTAGGCGTTTTCCCGCCGGGAGGGATCGAAACCTGCCACCCGGGCGGTGCCGCTGGTCGGGTGAATCAGGCCCGAGAGCATTTTCAGTGTGGTGGTTTTGCCGGCGCCGTTGGGGCCGAGAAAGCCGACGAATTCCCCTTCGGCGATGTCGAAGGAAATATCCTTCGCGGCGGCGGTCTCGACAAAGTCGCGTTTGAACAGGCCTTTCACGCCGCCCCAAAAACCGGGCTGTTTTTTGTAGGTGCGAAAGACGCGGGTGAGATTCCTGATTTCGATCATGGGCCGCGAACAAATCATAAACCAGGCGTGAGGCAAAGTGGGGATATCGGTGGCTGGAATTCGCCCTCATGGGGACTTGCCATGGGCGGTAAACGCACTCATTGATCGGCCTAGCTTTCCTGACAATCCCCGCGGAAGGCTTGCTGGTCTCACGGTTGTCATTTCCGCAGGGTGTCGGAGGGTGCAACCAGGTAAACTCTCCCCCATCGCAACCCAGCCACATGCCGCGTCTCGTCCAAGCATTTCTTCTGTTCGACAGTGACGCGACGCCGGGGCTGACGGAGAATCATTTTGAGCCGGGTTGGTGGGAGCAAAGAAAGGCGATTGTCGCCACGGCGCACGGACGGGGAACGGTTTTCTTTACCCAGATGGATGCGATGGTCTGGGCTTTGCGCCGTTACCTGCGGGGCGGATGCATGGCGCGTTTCAACCGCGAGCGCTACCTGTGGCGCGGGCTGGAGAACACGCGGCCTTGGCGGGAGTGGCAGTTGCTCAAGAGCCTTTGGGCGGAGGGCCTGCCGGTGCCGCGGCCGATCGGGGCCCGGGTGAAGCGGTCGGGCCTCATTTACACGGGTGACCTGATCACGGAACGGATCGAAGGCAGCACCCCGATCCGTGAATTGATGGAAAAAGGGTTGATGACCCGGAATGACTGGCTGCGCATCGGTGCGTTGCTCCGGCGTTTTCATGCCCAGGGGGTGCGGCACGATGACATCAATGTGAGCAATGTGCTGCGCGATGAGAGCGGCAAATTTCACCTGATTGATTTCGACAAGGCCTGGATTTCACCGGCGGGCCCCTGGCAGACGCACAATCTTGCCCGCTTTCGCCGTTCGATTGACAAGCTTGGCCGGAAGTATCCGGCCTGCTTCCTGCCTCCGGGTTCGTGGGAGGCCTTGCTTGAGGGCTACGGCGTGGATGACGTGATGGCCGGGGCGCTGCGGGCGTTGCTCAAGAAAGGCGAGCGGACTGCATGGAGCCGGATTTCCCTGCTCTGAAGCGTGGTTGGTCGTCGGGGAAATCCAGCTGGCAAGCCGGAGCCGGCTAGTCTAGGGAAGCGGCATGAAATCCTTCCTCGCTCTGCTCACACTGGTGATTCTGCCTGTTTGGACAACTCAGGCGGGAGTGGTGGTTTACAATCTCGTGGCGCCGCCTGATGCGGTGAAGAGCGAGGCTGAAGTCCGGTTGTCCCTTTTGATTTTGAATCCGACGGAGGCGGCGACCGAGGTCAACGTGCCGGTGGCGGTGGCGGGACGGCTCTCGAACGAGAACCGCAGCTGGCCGGTGGAACTGCGGGTGATTGCCTCCCAGGAGTCCACCGTGGTCGCGGCGAAGGGGTTTGCTGTGCGCGAGTATGCGCTGAGCCTGCCCCGTCGGGCCTCGGGCCGCCTGGTGCTGGAAACGGATGTTCCGACGGCGGCCCGCCTCTTGATTGATGTCAGGGATGGTGCGGTGGCGGAATCCACTCCGGTGCGCGCTCCGTTGAGCAGCCTGGTGCCTCCGCAGACCGTGGAGACGGCCATGCAGCGCACTTTTCTCCGCCGTTTTAACGCGCATGAACCGATTTACTTCATCTTCGGGGATGAGCCGCAGGCGGCGAAATTCCAATTCAGTTTCCGCTACCGCATCATGGGCGGGGCGGATCCGGAGCCGGGGAAAGAGGATCATCCGGTCAGGCGGCTGGAGCTGGGCTACACCCAGCGTTCGCTCTGGGATATCCAAGGCTACTCCAGCCCGTTCTATGACACGAGCTATATGCCCGAGGTGATGTTTACCTCGCAATCTGTGATTGATGGAGGTTCGCCCGGGGGCTTCAAGTGGCTGGGCTATCAGGTCGGTGTGCGCCACGAATCCAACGGCCGCGACGGCTTTGATTCCCGCAGCATGAACGTGGCGTATTTCCGGCCGGGGGTGGCTTTCGGCCGGTTGGACGGTTGGAATCTCGTGGTGGCGCCACGCTTCATCACCTATCTCAGCACCTCTTCCGACAATGCCGATATCCGTGATTACCGGGGCAATGTGGAATTCATGGCAGTCTTCGGGCGCAATGATCGCTTTGCGCTGACATTGGCAGGGCGGCTTGGCCGGGGTGGGCACAAAGGCAGTATGCAGGCTGATCTGACCATCCCTGTCCGGTTCGAGCGGGCGCTGGATTTCGCGACCTACTTCTTGATCCAGTATTGGGATGGCTACGGTGAAAGTCTCAAGGACTACAACGTAAAGACCACCGCGCTGCGCGCCGGCTTCTCGCTGGTGCGGTAAAGGCCGTTGAGGCGTCCCGGCCGGTGCAGTCGTCGGACGGGACGGAGGTCACCCGTGCCCAAGCCGGCGGTAATCCAGCACGGTATGGCTGATGGCTCCCTGTCCGAGGCATTTGATATCGGTGAGCGGTGTTTCCGGGGAGACATCGCGGATATGGCCCCATAAAAGCCGGTGCGAACCGTCATCGGCCGCCGGACTGAAGAGCCCGGGCACCTGCACCTGCGCGGGGACCGTACGATGGGTGGGCGTGTCGGCCCGGCAAGGGTAGGGGCAGTTGATATTATGAACGGTGAAGCTGTTGGCCGGGGTGACGGGAAGAACTTCACCGGCAATTCGCGCCGCGTGGGTGGCGGAGGTCTTGAGGGTGGCGAGCAGTTCCCCGTCAGGCGAGCCCCCTCGTTCTTTTAGGTGCTCATAGACTTTCTCGGAAACATCCTGTGAGACAGCCAGCGCGGGCAGGCCGTGCAAGGCGCCCTCCCAGGCCCCGGCCACGGTGCCACTGGCGAGGATGAAACCCAGCGAGCAGTTGAAGCCGACGTTGATGCCGCTGACGACACCATCGAGGGCGACCGGTGCGCCGGGCAGGGCGGGCAGCAGGTGGGCGATGGCGATGTTGACGCAGTCGGAGGGGGTCCCGTCCACCATCCAGGTTGGACAACCAAAGCCGCGGTCCACGGCGCCGGATCTGACCGGACGGCTGCGGGTCTTGGACGCGCCGGTCCAGCTCTGCTCGTTCACCGGGGCGACCACGTAGAGCTCATGGCCCGCAGCTTTGAGGGCGAAGATGAGTTCATGGAGAAAAAGCGAGCCGATGCCGTCATCATTGGTGACCAGAAGCTTCATGCCCTCATTCAGAGGAAAGGCGGGCCGGATGCGAACCTCAGTTGGTTTATTTTCAGGGTGCCGCGGGGCCTGGCCTTGCGGGCGGGCCGATCGGGCTCAGCGTGGCTGCAATGGCAAAAAATTCCGCGATCAAAGCAAAGCGACGCACTTGGCGTATTGGCCTGGCAGTCGGGCTGATCCTGAGTGGGTGCCTGTCGGCCCGGGCACAAAAAATTGAAGAACCGGATCTACTGATAAAGCGCGTACAGGCCCTGTCGCGCGCCACGATTTGGGAGCAGATACGGAGAGTGCCGGTGGCTTTCCCGACTCATCATCCTCAGGGCATGGTGAGGATTGGGGATTGTTTCTATGTCTCCTCGGTGGAGAGCATCCCGGCGGAACGGCGACAACCCGGCGGGGTGGGCGGCATCGGGCATATTTTCAAGATGGATGCGTCGGGCCGGTTGCTGGCCGCCATCACCGTGGGCGAGGGGGAGATGTATCATCCTGGCGGCATTGATTATGACGGGCGGCACATCTGGGTGTCAGTGGGCGAATACCGCCCTGATAGCAGGTCCATCATTTACCGGATTGATCCGGCAACCCTGCAGGCCGAGGAGGTTTTTCGCTACGAGGATCACATCGGGGCGATTGTGCACGATCATGACGAGGGGGTGTTGCATGGACTGAGCTGGGGCTCCCGCTACTTTTATCGCTGGCCACTGGATCGGAATGGGCGGGTGCGCAACGCCGGGACTCCACGCGAGATTTTGCGTCGGGAGAACCCGGCGCATTACATCGCCTATCAGGATGGCCAGTATGTCGGCGGGCACTTCATGGTGTGCTCAGGGCTGGGTAATTACCGGAAGAAGGGTGCGGACAGGCCGTTTTTCCTTGGAGGGATCGAGTTGGTGGACCTGAAGACGGGCCGCCCGGTGCGGCAGGTGCCGTTCGACCATTGGACCGAGGGTGGGTTGCCGATGACGCAGAATCCGTTCTGGCTCGAGGCTACGGAAAAGGGGTTGCGCGCCTACTTCATGCCGGAGGATGACCGCTCGACCCTGTATGTGTATGAAACGAAGTAGAGTGCAGGCCGGTGTTGGGGCATGAAAAAGCCGGAGGCGGGTGACGCCTCCGGCTTGGAGAACAGAACTGGCAACCGGCTTACTCGGCGGCAGGCGCCTCGGGCGCGGCCGGAGCGGCGTCACCCTGCGGCTTCTGGGCTTCGAGTTCCTTCAGCGCGGCTTTGCGGGAGAGGCGGACCTTGCCGGAGCGCTCGTCAATGCCGATGCACTTCACGGTGATGGAATCGCCTTCCTTGACGACGTCCTCGGTGCGGCGCACGCGGAAGTCGGCAAGCTCGCTGATGTGGACGAGGCCTTCCTTGCCGGGGAGGCATTCGACGAAAGCGCCGAATTCCTTCACGCCGGTCACGCGGCCGGTGTAGATCTTGCCCACCTCGATCGGGGGGCCGCCGGCGCCGCCGCCCTTGCTGCCGCACAGGCCGTCGATTTCCTGGATGGCGCGGGCCATGGCCTCGCCGTTGTTGGAATAGATGAAGACCTTGCCGGAGTCGTCGTCGGCGATGTCGATCTGCGCGCCCGTGGTCTCGGTGATGCGACGGATGGTCTTGCCACCGGGGCCGATGAGCAGGCCGATTTTTTCGGGATCGATCTGGATCGTCTGAATCCGGGGGGCGTATTGGCTGAGGTCGGCGCGGGGCGCGGGAAGGGCGCCGAGCATGACCTTGAGGATATCAATGCGGGCGTCGCGGGCCTGGAAGATCGCGGTCTTGGCGATCTCGAAGGGCAGGCCGTTGATCTTCAGGTCGAGCTGGAAGCCGGTGATGCCCTTGGTGGTGCCGGCGAGTTTGAAGTCCATGTCGCCGAAGTGGTCTTCTTCACCGAGGATGTCGGTGATGGTGACCCATTTCGCGATGGAGCCATCGGAGGCGCTCTCGGTCATGAGACCGCAGGAGATGCCGGCCACGGGTGCGGTGATCGGCACGCCCGCGTCCATGAGGGCGAGACAGCCGCCGCAGATTGAGGCCATCGAGGTCGAGCCATTGGAGGCCATGATCTCGGAGACGACGCGGATGGAATAGGGGAACACATCCTCCGGCGGGAGCACCGGCACGAGCGAGCGCTCGGCGAGCGCGCCGTGGCCGATTTCGCGGCGGCCGGGGCCGGTGAAACGACCAGTCTCACCGACGGAGAAGGGCGGGAAGTTGTAGTGGAGGATGAACGACTTGGAGGTCGCGCCGCCGGTGAGGCCGTCCATGTCCTGGGCTTCCTTGGTGGGCCCGAGCGTGGTGAGGGCGATGTTCTGGGTGTCGCCGCGCTGGAAGGTGGCGGAGCCGTGCACGCGGGGCAGCACGCCGACCTCGGCATGCAGCGGGCGGAGGTCCTTCTGGCCGCGACCGTCGGCGCGCACGCCCTTGGCGAGCACGTTCTGGCGGTAGGCCTTGTATTGGAGGTCCTCGAACACGACATTGAGGTCCACATCGGTGAACTTGCCTTCGCCGAGCTCGGCGAGGAGGGCGGCCTTGGCCTCTTCCTTGAGGGCCTTCACATTGGCGGAGCGGACGGCTTTCTCGTGACCGAAGATGGCGGTGACAATACGCTCGGTGGGGACGACGCGCTCAATGATGGCGCGGGCCTCGGGGGTGGCGCCGACGAGGGCGAAGGTGGCCTTGGGCTTGCCGCACAGGGCGACGAGTTCCTTGATGGCGGCGATGATGGGCTGGATGGCCTGATGGCCGAAGGCGAGCGCCTCGATGAATTTCTCCTCCTCGATCTGGTCGGCGGAACCTTCGATCATCAGCATATCCCGCTCGTTGCCGACGTAGATGAGGTCGAGCGAGGAGGAATACATCTGCTCGATGGTCGGGTTGGCGACGAACTGGCCGTCAATGAGGCCGACGCGCACGGCACCGATGGGGCCGGCCCAGGGAATATCGGAGATGGCGAGGGCGGCGCTGGCGCCGTTGACCATCGGGATGTCGGAGTCGTTGATCTGGTCGGCCGACATGAGCTGGCCGATGATCTGGACTTCATTGAGGAAGCCTTCGGGGAAGAGGGGGCGGCAGGGGCGATCGCAGAGGCGCGAGGTGAGGATTTCCTTCTCGGAGGGACGGCCTTCGCGCTTGAAGTAGCCGCCGGGGAAGCGGCCGGCCGCGGCATACTTGTCGCGGTAGTCCACGGTGAGGGGGAAGAAGTCCTGGCCGGGGCGCATGGTCTGCGCGACACAGGCGGTGACAAAGACGTTGGTCTCGCCGACGTTGACGTTCACCGCGCCGTTGGCGAGGGAGGCGTAGGTGCCGGTGGAGAAGCGGATGCCCAGGCCGGGCACTTCGACGATGTGTTTCTGTTTCATTTTCTATTTGCGGATAATGTGTCTCGGATAGTCGAGCGGCGGCCAGCGACACGAAACTGGACGGACTCGGTTCCTCCCGGAAAGGAGGGGTGGGCGCCGTGAGGCGCCGTTGGAGGGTTGCGCGCAACCCGCTTCATCTCCTCGTGCCCGGCACGAGAGATTTCCGTTTGGCGCCGGCTTGGGCGGAGGCAAACGGAAATGTCCCGGTCGGATGCGAGTGTCGTAAGAACAACGGGCGACCCGCGGATCGGGTCGCCCGTGTGACAAAGTCAGTTAGCGGCGGAGGCTCAGCTTTTGCAGCAGCTCTTGATACTTGGGAAGATCGTGCTTCTTGAGGTAGTCGAGCAGCTTGCGACGGCGGGAAGCCATCTGGAGGAGGCCTCGGCGGGAGTGGAAGTCCTTGCGATGCGTGCGCAGGTGCTCGGTCAAATGATTGATCCGGGCGGTGAGCAGCGCGATCTGAACTTCGGACGAGCCGGTGTCCTTCTCGTGGGTTTTGTATTCTGCGATGATATCGGGTTTGGCGACGGTAGACATGGTTTAATTGTTGATTAACACGATTGTAGGGAACCCTCTCGGGCTCCGTGCCGCCCGCCCAATCCCGTAAAACGGGCCTGAGCCGGCGTCACCGTTCCAACCCCGGCCAAGGCCGGGGCCAATCATGGTGGCCACCCGCAACCGGCGGGTTTCCACTGACGCAAGCGGCGAGAGTCCGCAACTGACAGGGGTGGCGCAAGCGTAAACTTAGGCCATGTCGCGGTCCTCATCCGGCGCGCAGATTGAGGCTGCGGACGTCTTTGCAGGCGGGGAGCTGGCGGATTTTGGCCAGGATCTGATCGCGATGATGGAAGAGCTCGTTGCGGACCACGGCGTGCGATACCACGACGGTCAGGCGGTTGCGCTCAATGGCGAGGGGGTGCGAATAGGCGGCATTGGCCGGCCCGACGAGTTCGGCCCAGCGCGCCCGGATGGTATGCTCGGGCGCATCGTGGCCGATCTGGTGTTTTTCTTTGAGCGCCTCAATGAGCGTGGCGATGGGCTGGGTGGGGCGCTTGACCTGCCGTAGCGGTTCATTGGAAGGAACCTGGCGCAGATCGCCGATCAGGGCCTCGGCCAGTTTGCTGAACTGGTGCGGTTGTTCAGGCATCGGGAGAGCGGTGATGTTCGGCTTCGTAGAGCCGGCTGTAACGGACAAACGCGCCGAAGGCCGTGGCCCACGCGATGTAAAAGCCGGGATAACCATCGAGGCAGCCCAGCCGGATCACATAGGCGCGAAAGAAACGCCAGGCCGGTCGGAAAAGCGCGGCGACCAGGGAAAAACGGGCACCCTTGGCCTGTTGTTGCTGGAGGAAGAGATCGGCGAAGGGGTTGATCTTCGCCACATGGCTCGCGAGCGTGGGGAAGGAGTAGTGGTGCAGGTCTCCGCGCAATGTGACGACCGGGCCGTCGCACTCCATCTTTTCATGGACAAAGGCGTCACCACCCCAGCGGGCACGGTCGCGGCGGATGAGCCGCAGGCTGAGGTCGGGATACCAGTCACCGTGGGTGATCCAGCGGTCAATGAACCAGACTTTGCGGGGAAACCGCGCGCCGGCCTGCGCGTCGCGATCACTCCGGTCAAAGAAAGCGGTGAGGCTGGCGCGCAACGCGGGGGAGACTTCCTCATCGGCATCCAGGCAGAGCGCCCAGGGCTGGGTGGCACGGGCGTTGGCCCAATTTTTGGTATCACGGTAGCCGCGCCATTCAGTGTGGTGCACGCTGGCGCCGAACCGCCGGGCCACGGCCTCGCTGTCATCCGTGGTGGCGTTGAGCACCACGATGATCTCCGCGACCCAGCCCTGCACGCTGGCCAGGCAACGGGGCAGGGTATGCGCCTCATTGCGGGCGACGATGACGACGGAGAGTGGCAGTGGCGTGCTCACGGTTTGCATCCAGACTCAATCGCGGCCGGACAGCGAGCGCGGGATTTGGTAGAGATAACCGCAGGAGCGCCAGGCGCGGACGAGGGCCTTTTTGCCCGGACCGGGGCGGAAGAGCAGGAAATTGAGCGCGCTGCCGAGGGTGAACCCGACGGCCTTCAGCAGATTGCCCGCGAAGCGCGAGAGCAGATAGCCGGCGCGACGTTCCTGCGCCGCGCGCTCCACCACGCGGGAACGTGCGGAATCAAAGGCATGGCGCGCGGCGTAGCGGAAGGTGGTGCGCGAGGCGGGCATCTGGTGCCGCACGCTGGCGGCGGGGGTGAACCAGATTTCGTGGCCGGCGGTCCGGATGCGCCGGATCATTTCCCCGTCACCTCCGCCAAACAGGCTGCCGCCCTTGCGATCAAGGCCGGTGGTGAACCGGCCGACCTTGGTGAAAACCCAGCGGGGAAAGGCGAGATTGGCGCCCATCGGCGAGTGCTGAGGGGGCAGCGGACCGGCATCGGGCCGGAAGGCCAGCGGCGCGTGCCATTCGCGAATCCATTCCGGCAATCCGTCGGGGAAGACCGGCACCACTTCACCGCCCACGCAGCCGATCCGTTTTTCCGTGTCGGCAACAAGCGGGGCGATCAGCTGCCGGACCCAATCGGGTTCCATCAGGATGTCGTCGTCGGCCAGGATGATGATATCGCCGGTGGCTTCGGCGAGCCCCCGGTTGCGCGCGTGATTGAGACCCTGCGCGGGTTCAAACACATGGCACGGCGGATGGGAACCGTCCGCAAAGGCCGCGACGGCGGCCCGGGTGTCGTCGGTGGAATTGTTGTCAATGACCAGAACCTCCAGCCGGTCGGCGGGGTAGTCCTGCCGGGCGATGCCGGCGAGGGTTTGCCGGAGAAACGCCGCCCGGTTGTAGGTGCAAAGCGCGACGGTTACGCGGGGAAGTTGGGCGGAGGCGGTCATCCTGGACGAGCGGGCGATGACAAGCGCGGGTCCGGCTTTCCGCAAAAGAAAAAGCGTTGCCGAGCGGGAACCAGTGGCATCGTCTCAGCGCATGGCTTTCAAACACTGGCCGGGCGTGCGCGATGTGCGCTTCAGCATGAAGATCAGCCGTTACCTGCGCGGGGCGCGGAAACGCCGTCCGGATCTGGACTGGAACGAATTTCTGCGCGTGGCGCGCCAGTTCAAGCAGGATGACATGGGCAGCTTCCCTGAGCGCGGCTACCTCTTCCAGCTCGCGGCCGATGCCCCGGTGGATGCGCAGGTGATCGAGATCGGCTCATGGATGGGGGCCTCAACCTGTTTTCTCGCCGCGGGCTTGAAGGGGCCGGCCGCGAAGGTTTACGCGGTGGACAACTTTCAAGGGCTTTCCCTGTGCGGGGAAGATGTGACGTGGTATCAGCGGCATTTCAAAAAACTCGGGACCGACAGCACGCTGGAGATATTCCAGGCCAACTTTGCGGCGCTCGGGCTCACGCCCCGGGCCGAGCCCGTGGTGAGCGATTCACTGGCGGCGGCCGGGACGCTGGCGGCGAAGCGGGGCGGCATCGACCTCATCTTCGTGGACGGCGATCATTCCTATACGGGCTGCAAGGCCGACATCGAGGCCTGGTTGCCCTATCTGAAAAAAGGCGGCGTGATGGCGTTCCACGATTTTGGCAGCCGGGCCAGCGGGGTGACGCAGGCGATATTTGAGACGGTCAAGGCCGGACGTTTCGCCGAGATCGTCGGCGTGGCCAACACCATCATCGCGTTTCGCGTCTGATGGCGCCTCTTTGCCGCCGCAGGGCCTGCACCACGGCGAGGAAGACTTCATCCACGCTGAGCTGGCGCACGCAATAACTCCTGTAAGAGTCGGTCTTCACGCAGGGTGAGGGAAGGTCCGGCAGGCAGGTGCACGGGAGTGGGGTTTGCAACACCGTATGACCGTCCCCGACCGGGCGCCAGATGGTGGCATTTTGCGAGCCGAAGAGGGCGACGACGGGCGTGCCGACGCCGGCGGCGATGTGCATGGGGCCGCTGTCGTGGCAGAGAAAGAGATCGAACCGGGAGGCCAGCGCGGCAAAGCGGCCCACGCTCAGCCGGGGATCAAGGGCGATGACGTGCGTGCGTGCGGCGGCGCGGATACGCGCGATCTGCTCCCCGTCGCCGGGACCGCCGACGAGGAAGACCTGGATGTTGAGATCGTCCTGCAGTCGGTCGCAGATGGCGGCAAAGCGTTCGGCGGGCCAGACGCGGAAAGCGCTGCGGCTGCCGGGATGGAGGAGGACTTTTTGACCGCCGCCGGCGGCCAGCGGTGCGACGGCGGCGAGGTCGGACGCGTGGGGTTTGAGCCTGATTTCGCGGGTGACGATGGGGATGCCGAGCGGGCCCAGCAGCGCGAGGTAGGTCTCCGTGATGGGGTGGGTATCGTAGAAGTCGTTGGTGACTCTGGCGGCGTGGGTATAGAAACGGGGATAACGGTGTTTGATCAGCTCGCGGTTGTAGGTCACGCGCAGCAGGGCGCCGGTGAAGCGGGTGACGAAGGCCGTCTTGTCGGTGTTGTCGAAGTCGAGAACGTGCGTGAAGCGACCCTTCCGCAGGGCGCGCAGAAAACCAGGCCAGCCACCGAGCGAGCGGGGAAAGGTCAGGGTGGCGTTGACGTCGGGATGCAGGGGCGGAATGCCGGCGCAAGCGGCCTCGACGAGGAGGGTGATGTGGGCATCGGGCCAGTGGCTCCGGAGATTGGCGACCACGCTGCCGAGCAGGACGATGTCGCCGAGATAACGGCGCCGGATGACAAGAATGCGCGGAGCCGGAGACATGGACTCAGGCGGTGGCGTGCTGACGATCGTAGAGCGCCCGGTAAAGCGGGCTGCCCGCGTAGAGCTCGGCGTGCGTGCCGGTGGCGGCGATGCGGCCTTTTTCAAAAACCAGAATCCGGCTGGCGTCGCGGATGGTGCTGAAGCGGTGGGCGATGATCAGCACGGTCTTGCCTTCGACGAGTTTCTTCAGCGCATCCTGCACGGCGGATTCGCTTTCCGAGTCGAGGGCGCTGGTGGCCTCATCCAGGATCAGGATGGGGGCGTTGCGCAGGAAGGCGCGGGCGAGGGCGATGCGCTGTTTTTGTCCGCCGGAGAGCAGGGCGCCGCGTTCGCCGACGGGCGTGTCGTAGCCTTGCGGCAGCGCGCGGATGAACTCGTCGGCGTGCGCATCCACGGCGGCGGCCATGACTTCGTCATACGAGGCGCCGGGCCGGCCGAGCAGGAGGTTGTTGTAGATGGTGTCGTTGAAAAGCACCGGCTCCTGCGAGACGAGGGCGATGTTGCGGCGCAGGTCGGCGAGGCGCAGGTCGCGCAGGTCGATTCCATCAATGGTCACGCGACCGCCCTGGGCCTGGTAGAACCGGGGCACGAGATTGGCGAAAGTGGTTTTGCCGGCGCCGCTCGGGCCCACCAGTGCGCACACGGTGCCGGGAGGGATGTGCGCGGAGACGCCGGCCAGGGCGACATTGCCGTCGTAGGCAAACTCCACGTCTTCAAACGCGATATCCCCGCGGAGCCGGTCCACGGCCACGGGAGTCGCCGGATCCGCGATGTCCACGGGTGCCTGGAGCACATGCTCCAGCCGGGCCAGCGACGCCTCGCCTCGCTTGAGTTCGTTGTTCAAGGCGCCGATTTTCTTGATCGGCTCGTAGCAGAGATAGAGTGCGGTGACGACGGCCAGAAAATCGTCGCGGTCGATGCCGGCGTGGTAGGCGTAAAGGAAGGTGCCGGCGATCCCGAGCGCGGAGACAACCTCGATGGTCGGGCTGAGGGCTTGCGCATACTTGGCAATCTTGAGCTGGAGGGTGAGCAGGGTGCGGCTGCGGGTGGCGAAGCGGTCGGTCTCGCGCGTTTCCAGGCTGAAGGCGCGCACCTCGCGGGCGGCGGCCAGGTTCTCGCTGAACTGGCCGGTGAGTGTGCCGAGCTGGGTTTGCAGTTGCTCCGCGCGCCGGAGCACCTTGCGGCCGACGTAGCGGATGGGCAGCACCGTGAGGGGGATGATCACGAGGCAGACCAGCATCATGCCGACGCCTTCAGCCTGGAAGGTGGCGATGGCCAGCCAGCCCAGGGCGAAAAGCAGCGTGCCCGGCTGCTTCATCCCATCGTTGGCGAGCAGGGTGATGCTCTGCTGCAACTGCGCGGTGTCCGCCAGTCCGCGGGAGAGGAGATCCCCGGTCTGGCGTTGTTGCACGAAGGAGAGCGGCAGCACCTGGAGCTTGGAAAAATAATCCACGCGCAGCGATTCCAGCACGCGGGTGCCGACGACCTGGATGTAGTAGCCGTTCAGGTAGGAGAAGATGCCGCGCAGAAGAAAAATGAGCGGAATATAGGCGGCGATCAGTGCGACGGTGAACAGGGGCAGGTCGCGCTCGGCCCCGTCGAAGATCGCGGGGAAGACAAACTTGATCATGCTCGGCAGTCCCGCGCCGGTGGCGGCGCCGTAAAGCACGCCGGCGATGATGGCCGTGATCAGCGGGCCGCGAACCGGCTTGAGATAAGCCAGGTAGGGACGGAAGCGGCGGAGGGTCATGCGCGGGGCGCCGGTGGGGCGGTCAGTCCTTCGCGGCTCTCACGTCCAGCGCGTCACGCAGGCCGTCGCCGAGGAAGTTGAGCGAAAATAGGGTGAGGGAGAAGATGGTGCCGGGGAAGAGGAGCAGCCAGGGGTATTCCTCCATCTTCTCCGCGCCGTCCTTGATGAGCGTGCCCCACGAGCTCATGGGCGGCTGCACGCCGAGGCCGAGGAAGCTGAGGAACGCCTCCAGCAGCATGATGGCGGGGATGGTGAGCGTCGTGTAAACGATGATGGGCCCGAGCACGTTGGGAATCATGTGCCGGAAGATGATGCGCCGCTTGCCGAGGCCCAGGGTGCGCGCGGCCTCGATGAATTCCATCCGCTTGATGGAGAGAATCTGGCCCCGGACGATCCGGGCCATCGTGAGCCATTCCACCGCGCCGATGGCGAAGAAGAGCAGCCAGATCTGCCGTCCGAAGAAGACCATCAGGAGGATCACGAAGATCGTGAAGGGCAGCGCATACATGATGTCCACGATGCGCATCATGACCGTGTCGGTCTTGCCGCCGAAGAAACCGGCGACCGCGCCGTAGGTGACGCCGATGACCAGGGCGACCGAGGTGGCGATGAGGCCCACCATGATGGAGATGCGGCCGCCATACATGAGGCGGACGAGCAGGTCGCGGCCGAGTTGATCGGTGCCGAGCCAGTGGGCGGCGCCGGGCGGGGCGAAGGTGTTGGCGAGGTTCTGTTCCTCGTAGCCGTAGGGGCTGAACCAGGGGCCGACGACACAGATGACGGCGAGTATGAGCAGCGTCACGCCGCCGAAGACGGCGAGCTTGTTCTTGGCCAGCCGATGCCAGGCATCGCGCCACAGCGAATGGCCCGATTCAAGCTGGTCGGGGGTGATGCCGGCGGCCGGCAGTTGGGAGGGGGAGAGGGAGGCGGCCATCGGTTACTCGAACTTGAGCTTCGGGTTGAGCCAGACCTGCACGACGTCCACGACGAGGTTGAGCAGGATGATCAGGGTGGCGTAGAGGATGACCGTGCCGAGGACGAGGGTGTAGTCGCGATTGAAGGCGGACTGGACGAACTCGCGGCCGAGGCCGGGGATCTGGAAGATGGTCTCGATGACGAAGGAGCCGGTGAGGATGCCGGCGATGGCGGGCCCGAGGAAGGAGACGATGGGCAGCAGCCCGCCGCGCAGGGCGTGTTTGAAGATGACGCGCAGCTCGGAGGCGCCCTTGGCCCGGGCGGTGCGGATGAAGTCCTGGTTGAGGATCTCCAGCATGCCGCCGCGGGTGAGCCGGGCGATGTAGGCGGCGTAAACGAAGCCGAGGGTGAGCGCGGGCAGGATACGGTCGGCGGGGCCATACCAGCCCGAGACATTGACCCATTGCAGGTGGATGCCGAAGAGCAGCGCCAGCAGCGGGCCCATGACAAAGGTGGGGATGCAGATGCCGACCATGCCGAAGCCGCTGCACAGGTAGTCGAGAAACGAGTTTCGCTTGATGGCGGCGATGGTGCCGAGCGGGAGGCCGAGGCAGAGGGCGACGAGGAGCGACCAGGCGCCGAGTTCGAGCGAGACCGGGAGCTTGTCGGCGATGATCTCGTTGACGGTGCGGTTGGCGTATTTGAACGACGGGCCGAGGTCCCCGCGGACAAGGTCGCCGAGATAGCTCAGGTATTGCCGGTGCAGGGGCTGGTCGAGCCCGTAGTGCGCCTCAAGGTTGCGCATGACCTCGGGGGTCACGGCTTTCTCGGCGGTGAAGGGGCCGCCGGGCACGAAGCGGATCATGAAAAAAGTCGCCGTGATGATCACGAAGAGTACCGGAAGGGTCTCCAGAAGGCGACGGGCGATGAAGCGAAACATGGGAAATTGGGACTATGCGATGCCGGAGCCCGGCGGGCTTGCCAATGTTTTTGCGCGCCGGGGCGGCGGGCTCACTCGGCGAGGTCGATGAATTTCCAGGCGCGGTTGTCGAGCGGGTTCCTGACCCAGTTGAGCACCCTGGGGCTGATGGCATAGACCCGGGTGTAGAAATAGATCGGGATGATGGGCAGCTCCTCCATGAGGATTGTTTCCATGCGCTGGTAGATCGCGAAACGTTCCTCATCCGTGGCGGTGGCCATGGAGGCGCGGGCGAGGCGGTCGTATTCGGCATTGGCCCAGCCGGTGTCGTTGTTGCCGCCGCCGGTCACCCACATGTCGGTGAAGGTGTTGGGGTCGGTGTAGTCGCCGATCCAGCCGGCGCGGGCGAGGTCGTAGTTCAGGGCATCCTGCGAATCGAGATACACCTTCCACTCCTCGTTGCGCAGCGTGATGTCCACGCCGAGGCTGCGGCGCCACATCTGCTGGATGGCCTCGGCGATCACCCGGTGGTTTTCGGAGGTGTTGTAGAGCAGCTCGATTTTCGGGAAGCCGCGGCCTTCGGGATAGCCGGCCTCGGCGAGGAGGCGGCGCGCCTCGGCGAGGTCGCCCTGGATGCGGGCCGTGGGCGCGTAGTCGGGGGACGGAGGCGTGAAATGGTGGGCCGGTTGCTGGCCGCCGCGGGTGACCTGTGTGACGAGTTGTTCCCGGTCGATCGTCAACGCGAGCGCGCGGCGCACCCGGGCATCATTGAGCGGAGGGCGCGTCACGTTGATGCGATAGAAATAGATGCCGTAGTAGGGGTCCTCGCGGTAATTTTCCGGGTGCTGCCGCTTGTAGGCGTCGATTTTGGAGATGGGGAGCTCGTTGGTTTTGTGAAGCTGGCCGGTGCGGAACATCCGCTCCTCGGTGTCCATGCTCTCGACCGGATAAAAATGGATCTCGTCGAGCTTCACGCTGCCCCGGTCCCAATAGGAAGGCGAGCGGGTGACCACGATCTTCTGGTTGGTCCGCCAGTCCTGCAGCACGAAGGGGCCGTTGCCGACGAGGTTGCCGGCGCGGGTCCAGCGGGAGCCTTTGCGGTCGAGCCCGTTGAATTTCTCGATGGTCGGGATATGCACCGGAAACCAGGAATAGTGTTTCATCGCTTCCAGCAGAAACGGGGTGCGGTGGCGCAGGGTGATCCGGAGGGTGCGGTCGTCGAGGGCCGCGAAACCGACTTGGGAGAAGTCGGTGAGTTCGCCCTTGTTGTAGGCCTCGGCGCCGACGACATGGTGCAGCTTGTAGGCGTATTCCGCCGCCAGTGAAGGCGTGAGGATGCGCTGGTAGGAGCGCACAAAATCATGGGCGGTCACGGGGTCGCCGTTGGACCACTTGGCGTTGGCGCGGAGGTGGAAAGTCCAGATGAGCCCATCCGCGGAGGTTTCCCAGCGCTCGGCCACCCCCGGTGCGGTGTCACTGCCTGTCGGGCCTTCGATGACCAACCCCTCGAAGAGGGCGTTGATTACCTTGTTTTCCGGTACGCCGGTGACGACCTGCGGATCGAGATCCTGCACCTCGGTGCCGTTGCCGACATGCAGAACTTTGGCCCCGGGGGCGGGGGAGGCGGCCTTCTTTCCGCACCCGGCCAGCAGAAGCACGCCGAGGGCAACGAGGGTCAGGCGGGAGAGCAATGTGAGCATGGGCCGATGGTAGGCCCCGCGCCCGCGCCCGCAAGCCCTCGCACGGCAAAGGGGGTGACTCATTTTGATCCCAATGCGCGGCCCATCCTCCACCGGTCTTGGGGATGGCCGGAGATCACTACGCGTAAGCCCAAAGCGACAACGACCGGTCCCGCCGGGAAGGTGGGCCGGGCGCTCCGCGCCCGGCCGGGATGTGTTTGCCCGTTCAAACCGCCGTGCGCGGAGCGCGCGGCCCACCTCGCAAGCGGTCAGTTTTAAAATTGAATCATCGCCACAAAAAGGCGTGAAGAGGCGCAAAAATAAGAACTTTAAGCCCGATCTTTTGGTGCCTTTCGTGGCCAATGATTTTATCGCTGAATCCGGCGGTGGTTTTTCTTGATACGTTCCACTACGAAGCTGCTCGCGAGCAGCGAAAACGGCGCATCAAGCGTCTGCCCCAAACGGTCAATTGAGCGGCGCGGCCTTCGCGCCTTCCAATCTATTCTGCCCGAGTGTTGTCTGCGGTTTTCGCGTGTTTTCCCGGCTAAGGAGAGGCCAGGCTGACGCCTTTGTAGAAGCGGGTCCAGAGGGCGTCGGCCTGCCAGCCGTGGACGCGGGGCGAAACGAGAAAGTTCTGGCTGTTGAAATAGAGCGGGGCGACCGGCACGGCTTCGAGCAGGTGGGCTTCCGCGGCGGCGAGTCGGTTGAGACGTTCATCCAGATCCACGGCGGCCCGGGCATGGTCGAGCAGGGCGTCCATCGCCGGGTCGCTCCAGTGCGCGTAGTTGGCCGGCGCTGCGGAACGGAAGTCCTCCAGCAGGTCCGCCGGATCGGCGACATCCGGAATGGCGGTCATGAAACCGATGTCGAAGTTGCCGGTTTCGAGTGAGGCCTGGTGTACCCTGGCCTCGCGCAGGCCGATCCGCACGGTGATGCCGAGATTTTTTTTCCACATGGCCTGCACCGCTTCGAGCACGGGGGTGGGACTCCAGCCGGACAGCTCCAGCACCGGAAACCCGGCGCCATCGGGAAACCCGGCTTCCGCCAGCCAGCGGCGCGCTTCCGCTTCGGCGCCGGCTTGGGTGGAGCGATCGTCCAGACGTGCCGCGGGTTGGTAACCGCCGAGCCCGGCGGGCACAAAATGAAAGGCGGGGAGCTGGCTGCCCTGCATCACCTGCGTGGCGATGGCCCGGCGGTCGAGCGCGAGACTGAGGGCGCGGCGCACCCGCGCATCGGCGAGCGGGCCGCGTTGCGTGTTGAAGGCGAGATAGCGGGTTTCGTGCAGCGGCACCTGCCGCAACCGGGAGGAGGGCTCGGCGGCGTAAGGGGCGAGTTTGCTTTGCGGCACGGCCATCGTCACGTCGAGCTGGCCACCGCGGAAGGCGCGCTCCTCGGCGTCGCCATGGTCGAAGGCAAGGAAGTGGAGGGCGTCCACCCTGACCTGGCCGGCGTCCCAGTAACCGGCGCGGCGCGTGGCGATGATGTGCTGATTGGGCCGCCACTCGGTGAGGGTGAAGGCGCCGTTGCCGACATGGTTTTCGGGCTTGGTCCACTGCCGACCGTGGCGGGCGACGGTTGCAGGGTGGACGGGAATCCACGGGCCGCTGGCCGCGTAGGCGAGAAAGTGCGGAGCGGGGCGGGTGAGGGTGACGCGGAGCGTATGGTCATCCGGTGCGTGGAACCCGACCGTGGCGAAATCGGCAGTGCGACCGCGGTAAAAATCCTCCGCGCCGCGCACGAGGAAGAAGAGCGCCGCCTTGGGCGCGGCGGTGGCCGGTGTCAGCACGCGTTGATAGGAGGCGATGAAATCATGAGCGGTGACCGGATCGCCGTTGGACCAGGTGGCATGGCGGCGCAATCGGAAGGTCCAGACGAGTCCGTCGGGGGAAACTTCCCAGCGTTCGGCCATCGCGGGTCGCGGCTCTCCGCCGGCGGCATCGGGCGTCAGCAATCCCTCGCTCAACGCGCGGATGACAAAAAAATCGTCGGGCAGGGTGGCCCGGGCGGGATCGAGATCCGCCGGTTCATTGCGCTGGGCGATGCGCAGAATGGAGGGGGCGGGGGCTGGAGAACGCGGCGCGCAACCGGTCAGTGCCAGCCAGCCGCCGGCCACCAAAGCCACCAGTCCGAAAAGACGGCGGGATAGGGGCGGGCGGCGAAAAGATCGGCAACTCATGAGCACGCCTACCATGCCCAGGTGAACCGCCGGTTCAACCGCTGTCTGTGTCTTCGAGAAATGGCCGGAGGGTTGGCACGCAGTCCCTGCCGGGCGGCGGGCTTATGGGGATTGGCGCGGAGGAAGGTAAAAGGCAAAGCCTGCCCCCCTTACGACTTGCTTCAAACAAGCAGGACTCGAACGCCGCCCGCGCACCCTCCGTGCGGAAGATGTCCGCCCGGTAATTGCCCCGGTTGATCACATGATAGCAGGCCCCGGGGAACTCCAGTCGCAGTTTGCGAGCCATGCTCCACAGCTTGCCCTGTCCGCCTCAGCCGTCAACATCAACATCCGCAGTCTGACCCCTTCCGCTTGCCCTTCATCAGTAAATGCGGCGGTTGTAGTCGTCGCGCTCCGCGGCGGTGAGAATCACGGCCCACTCCTCCATACTATAATGGGTGTCGTCCTTGTCATAATATGCGGTCGCTACTCGGAGGACTTGGCCACGATTCAGCCAATACTCAACTATCATCCCTCCGACTCTTCCTTTCTTCTCTCGGTCTGGAACCCAATCAACGAACGACACGGGCAAAGGCTCGATCTGCTTGGGGAGCATCTTCGCCAAGGTGTGCTCAGCCACGGGGAACGTGAGCTTGGCGATGGCGACTCGAAGGGCTTCAACTTCGGCGCGGGAATAATCCCCGAACTTAGGCGACTGACCACCAACTCCGATAACGGGTTCTTGATGTGAACAGCCCGCCAAAGTCAGCGCTAAAAAGAGAATGACGATGATCCGCATGTTTCTTCGCCCATCGATTACGATGAGCCACGGCCGGGCGCCAGCCCGGACGTTGGCTCGGGCATCTGGATCGGCCTTCGAGAACGCCCGAAGAACGAACACAGCAAGGGAGTCAGCAAGATGATGCTAAACGGAAACCAAGCTGACTTCGCGAACCTACCGATGGCCGCGAACCCCGTGGACGTGACGGAGTCCGGCCCCAACCCATCTTTCAGAATCCAGAAAAGCGCGCCGGTGCCGAGAAGCAGTGAGGCCGTCAGGAACCAAGATAACAGTAGGAGCGTCCTTCTCCGCGTGACCGAGTTGGTGACCGCTGACCAAATCGCAGTCGCAGTGGCTGCGACGTAGAGAAGTGCCAATGCTGAAAAGATGGTCTTCATCGTTCTTCCGCCGAACGTCAAAGGTCAGGCACCCGGCTCCGCCGGGTTGCCTGCACCGCCTTGTTCGGCTTGGTTTGTATTCATGCGGGTGTTCTGGTGTGACCAGCTTGGGAAATCCATACTGACACGAATCCTAAAGCTTCGTCGAGGGCAGAGGCCAAACCGCCAAGATCTACCTTCCTTCGGTAGTCGAAATTGCGTCGTTCACGGTAGAATGTGTGCTTCTTCGTTCCGCGTCTGATAAGGGCTGCACCGACCGTGATGCTATTCAGGTCATCGTAATCAGGTGTGGCGAATAACTGGTAAATGTCGCCTGCATCATCGATAACAGCCATCGAACGAACTTCTTCGCTTCTGTGCTCAGTAGCGATACTCAATCCATGTCTGTGAGCCCAAGGCCGCAGGATCGGATCAATCTCTCGATAGCGAGCTCTAATTTCTGGCGGTGTCTCGCAATGGTCCATCGCTGGTGATTCTTGCCGAACGATTGAACTCAGACACGACCGGGAGCGCAGCTCCCGGTCGTTGTCTGTGGTGGCTGGATCGCCTCTTTCTTCGTAGTCATCAGAAACCCCATTTGGGGAAAGTGATATCCGAGAACCAAAGACTGATCGGCGCGAAGAGCACATACACGACAAACTTATCGATGCGCTTCCCTGCAAAGGGTGCCGATTCCGAATTGTATCTCTTCCAGCCGGCCCGCCAGCAGAGCAACTGTCCGACCAAGACGATGAGCGTAGAAATCCAGGCGCCAATCTTCCACCAAAGCGGGATGATCTCTCCGAATACATTTCCGACGCAGGCCAGCACCATCATCGCGACGACAGCGCTCCAATAGGTTCGAACGGCAATCTTGGCTTCGGGTGGCATCTTTCTTCCGGCGATCAGTGTTAATAGCCCATACTGAGTATGAGATATCGGGGATGGTTAAAAACGTCGCCGCAGAGGGGTGATTGATTGGTGGATTTCATAACTCAATCAACAATAATGGTAAATGAAACAAAGGGTGGCTGCGAGCGCCCGGGGGTATGGGTTTTTGGGTTGAGCGCTTCTCCTGAAAACCCATACTGCGAGTATGGGTTTTGGGGAAGACCAAAATGCTGAACAATCAGATTTTGTGGTGTCGTTTGGCGCTTGGAAGGAAGCGTTGGCCGGCGCGGATCTGTCGTTGGAGCAGCGGCGTGATTACCACAGGGATATTCTTGGGCTTTTGCGAGCCTGTAAGCAGGCGCGCCGTCCGGTCTCGGCCGGGTTTATCCGGTGGTATCTCGCCCGGCGGGGGCTTGCCAAGTTCGAGCGGGATTACGAGCGCGAGGCTTTGCGGTGGTTTTATCAGATGGCCCAGCGCAAGGGCAGTGTGACCCGTCGTGAGGGTGGGTTTCGGCCGCCGGTGTCGGAGCCAGGTGAACTGGAGTCTTGGCCGATGCCGGCAGGCAACGGGAGGCCGCCGCCTTTGGCCAAGGAAGATTTGGGCGCAAGCGATTGGGAACAGGCGTTGGTCGCAACTCTCCGGAGCAAGGGTTTGCTGTGGCGGACGGAGCAAACCTACCGGAACTGGGCCCGGCGCTTTGCGGCCTTTCTGAGCCCGGACACACCGTGGAAGGCCCGGGGCGAGGAGGTGCAGCGGTTCCTCACCAAGCTGGCGGTTGAGCAGCGGACGAGCGCCTCGGCGCAAAAGCAGGCGCTGAACGCGCTCGTGTTCCTTATGCAGGAGGCGCTGCACATCGATTTGGGTGAGATGGAGTTTCGTCGGGCGCGACCGAGGCGGAAGGTTCCGGTGGTGTTGAGCCGGGCGGAGGTCGGGCGATTGCTGGAGGCGATGTCGCCGGGGTACCGGTTGATGGTGGAACTGATGTATGGCAGCGGCCTGCGACTGATGGAGCTGCTGCGGTTGCGGGTGCACCATCTCGATTTGGAGCGGGGGCAGATCACGGTCTATGCCGGCAAGGGGGCCAAGGACCGCGTGACGGTATTGCCGGAGATTTTGAAACCTAGATTGGAGGTCCACCTTGGGCGGCTGCGGGAAATCTTCGCCGCCGACCGCAAGGCCGATGCTCCCGGCGTATGGCTGCCGGAGGGTCTGGCCAGAAAGTATCCCGCGGCAGGAAAACAATGGCAATGGCAGTGGCTGTTTCCTTCGCGGGAGTTTCTGCGGGATCCGCTCACCGGGGTGGAGCGAAGGCATCACATCCTGGATGGTTCGTTTCAGAATATGGTGCGGGCGGCGGCGGCGCGGGCCGGCTTTGACAAGCGGGTGACGCCGCATGTGCTGCGACACTCGTTTGCCACGCACTTGCTGGAGGCCGGGACGGATATTCGCACAGTGCAGGAGCTGCTGGGGCACTCAAAGCTGGAGACCACGCAGATCTACACGCATGTGATGCAAAAGCCGGGGCTGGGCGTGCGGAGCCCGCTGGATGGGTGAGGCCGCGTAAAGGGCGATGCCCACGCGGTTGCTCAGCCTATGCGGTTAGATCGTCCCGCGCTCTCGTTATCGTGATCGTTCTCCGGATCGGACGGGGAGGCGGGCCAGGCAGGCGTAGCCGGTTTGCGCGGGTGCGGGGTGAACGATTGGGCGGTCGCGGTGGATTACTGCTCCAGCCACACGTGTTTGTAGGGGTGGCGGTCGAGGAGGGTGTCGTGCCAGCCGCGGACGGCGGGGTGGATGAGGCGGACGGTGGTGTAGTGGTAAACGGGAATGATGGGGGCCTCGTCGAGGAGGAGGGTTTCGGCTTCGCGGAGGAGGGTGTGGCGGCGGGCGGGATCGGCGGTGCGGGCGGCGGCGTAGATGAGGGCGTCGTAGCCGTTGTGCTGCCAGCCGGTGTGGTTGTTGCCGGAGGCGCCGGTGAAGATTTCGAGGAAGGCGTTGGGGTCGAGGTAGTCGCCGATCCAGTCGGAGCGGAGGATCTGGTAATCGAGGGCGCGGCGCTGGGCGAGGAGGGTGCGATTCTCCATGTTGACGAGGGTGACGGTGACGCCGAGTTCGCGGCGCCACATCTCCTGCACGGCCTCGGCGATGACGCGGTGGTTGCCCGAGCTGCTGATGAGCAGCTCGAAGGCGGGCAACCCCTGGCCGCCGGGGTAGCCGGCGGCGGCGAGGAGTTCACGGGCGCGCTCCGGGCCGGCGGTGAAATCGCGGGGCGGGGTGTAGCCGGCGGTGCCGGGGGGCGTGAAGCTGTGGGCGGGCCGCTGGCCGCCGCGCGTGATACGCTCCACAATGACGTCGCGGTCGAGGGCGAGCGCGAGGGCGCGGCGGAGGTTTTTGTCGTTCAGGAAGGGGCGGGTGACGTTGAGGCGGTAGAAGTAGGTGTCGAGGAAGGGGCTGATGCGCAGGACGTCGCCCTGCCGGCTGGCGGGGTCGCGGTAGGCGTCCACTTTGCCGACGGGCAGGGCCTCGGTGAGGTGGAGCTGCCCGGCGCGAAACATCCGTTCTTCGGCCTCCACGCTGTCGGTGGCGTGGAAGTGGATGGCGTTGAGCCGCACCCGGGGGGCGTCCCAGTAGGTGGGTGATTTTGCCACCATGACGACTTTGCCCGGGCGCCAGTCCGTCAGGATAAAGGGGCCGTTGCCGACCAGGCGGCCGGGGCGCGTCCACGTGCTGCCTCGGCGGGCCGGATCACCGGCTTGCTCCAGGGTCGGGAGGTGGACGGGGAACCAGGCGGGTTGCTGAAGCAGCGAGAGAAAATAGGGCGTGGGATGCTCCAGCCGGATGATGAGGGTGCGCGCATCGGGGGCGGAGAACCCGACCTGGGCAAAATCGGCCTGCGAGCCTTTGTGGTAGGCCTCGGCGCCTTCGACGAGGTAGAGCATGTGGGCGTAGTCGGCGCCGAGCGAAGCGGTGAGAACGCGACGGAAGGAGGCGAGGAAATCCTGCGCGGTGACGGGGTCGCCATTGGACCAGCGGGCGTCGCCGCGCAGGTGGAAGGTATAGACGAGCCCATCGGCGGAGATCTGCCAGCGCTCGGCCACGCCGGGCACGGGGCTCAGGTCCTGCGGATCCTCGGCCACGAGGCCCTCGAAGAGGGTGCTGACGATGTTGATTTCCGAGAGGCCGGTGATGATGTGCGGATCAAGATCGGCGATATCGGCGCCGAGGCCGCGGTGGAGGATCTGTTCACGGAGGCCGCGTTCGACGGCGGTTTCGCGCGACCAGCAACCGGCGAGGAGGACACAGGCAAAGACGCACAGGCGGGCGAGGGTCCGGCGGAGAGCGGGGGAAAGGCGCATCGGTCGTGGCGGCATCAATCCTGCCGGATCAGGGCCACGGCATGCGCGGCGATGGCGAGCCCCCGGCCGAGATCGCCGACGCCCTCGTTGGTCGTGGCCTTGAGGCCGATGGCGGCGTCGTCGAGCCCGGTGGAGCGGCCGAGGGCGGCTTTCATGGCATCGATGTGGACGAAGAGCCGGGGTTTTTCGGCGATGACGGTGGCGTCGATATTCACGATGCTCCAGCGGCGGGTGCGGAGTTCCTCCGTCACGCGGCGGAGGAGCACCTGCGAGTCGATGCCTTTGTAGGCGGGATCGGTGTTGGGGAAAAAATGGCCGATGTCGGCCAGGCCGGCGGCGCCGAGCAGGGCGTCGCAGATCGCATGGGTGAGCGAGTCGGCATCGGAGTGTCCGTCGAGCCCGTAGTCGGTGTCGAAGCTGACCCCGCCAAGGATCAGCGGGCGCCCGGGGACGAGGCGGTGGATGTCGTAGCCGTGACCGATGCGAAAACTCATAGGGGGAGACTCACCATGAACTACACGAAATACACGAAAAAAGGTGAGGGAGCCACGCGGGTGCGGCCAATCGTCCGCTGCGTTTGGAACAATCGACCTTGAATCATCGCCCCAAAGAGGCGCAAAGAGGCGTAAAAATAAGAACTTTATACCAATGTCCCAAAGAATTGGACTTTAGCCGGAGCCGGAGGTTTGTGGGTGGGCCGGCGCGTCCACCTAAAGTCCAACGATCAAGGGCTGCTGGTATTAATTTCGCGCTGCGTATTGGGAAACCCCCAAGTGTGCTTGGTCTGAAGCGACTCCAGATGGCTGCGCGAGCCTGGTTGAAAAAATGGAATCGGAGCCCGGTGGCTTATGCGTAAAAAACAGACCGGGAGGAATCCGCTACCCGGCGGTTGTAATCAGGTCCCGTTGCGGGCCAGGAGGAACTCCAGCCAGGCGAGATCGGCGGGCGTGGTGAGCTTGGGGTTGGGGTGCGGATTTTCCAGCAGGGCGATGGGGTGGCGCAGCTGTTCGACGGCGGCGGCGTCGTCGGTCACGCGGAGATCGCGGGCGGCGACCTGGGCATAGGCGCGCACGATGAGGTCGCGGGCGAAGACCTGGGGGGTTTCCATGGCCCAGAGGCGGGCGCGGTCGAGGGTGCGGAGGCGACCTTCGCCGCTGTGTTCCTTGATGGTGTCGGTCACGCGGTGGGCGAGCACGGCGGCGTGTTCGCGGCGGACGATTTTATGCAGGGCGAGGAGTTGTTCCGGGCGAATGAGCGGGCGGGCGCAGTCGTGGATGAAAACATGGGCGATGTCGTCGGGCAGGGCGGCGAGCGCCTGCATCACCGAGTCCTGCCGCTCGCGGCCGCCGCGCACGAGGGCGGAGGGCGTGGGGGCGCAGGCGGTGAGGGCGAGCATCTGCCGCTGGTCGCGATAGACCACGACGTAGTAATCGGCGATGCCACTGGCCATGAAGGCGGCGGCGGAGTGGGCAAACACGGGGCGCCCGGCGAGCGGCGCGAGCACTTTGTCGGTGACGGCGCCCTGCATGCGGCGTCCGTGACCGGCGGCGAGAAGGATGGCGGCGGTGCGGCCCATGGGTGTGAATTTTAGGGTGGGGGGGATTTATGCGCTGGAGAGTTCAGCAAGGATGGCGCGGGCGGCGGTGGCGGGGTCGGGCGCCTTGAGAATGGGGCGGCCGACGACGATGTAGCTGGAGCCGGCGCGGGCGGCTGCCGCCGGGGTCATGACACGCTTCTGGTCATCACCGCCGGCGGCGTCGGCCGGGCGGATGCCGGGGGTGACGAGTTGCACTTCGGAGGGCAGGCGAGTGCGCAAAAGGGGGACTTCCAACGGCGAGCAGACCAGGCCGTTCAAGCCGGCGGCCACGGCGAGGGAGCCAAGGCGGGCGACTTGCGCGGCGGGCTGGTCGTTGACTCCGGTTTCATTGAGGCCGGCGGCGTCGGTCGAAGTGAGCACGGTGACCCCGAGGAGCAGGAGGTCGGGCTTGGTCGCCTGCTGGGCTTTCCGGGCATAGGCCATCATCTCATGTCCCCCGGAGGTGTGCAGTGTGAGCATGCCGATGGGGAGGGGGGCCAGGGATTCGACGGCTTTGGCGACGGTGTTGGGGATGTCGTGCAGCTTGAGGTCGAGGAAGATGCTGAAGCCTTCGTCGGCCACCGCCCGCACGTAATCGGGGCCGTAGGCGGTGAACATTTGCAGGCCGATCTTCACCCAACGCAGGGAGCCGCGCAACTGGCGGAGGATCGGCGCGGCGGCTTCGCGCGTGGGGACATCAAGGGCAAGGATCAGGTCGCAGGGCATGGGTTGTTCCTTAGTGGACACGAACAGATACGAATCGAAACCCAAAAAATCGGGGCAGGCTCGATTTATTCAGGGGGATGTGCATGGGTGGGCAAACTGTGAGCGCCGTCACCCTGTTTTCCCCCGCCAAGCTCAATCTTTTTCTCGCCGTGACCGGGCGGCGGGCGGATGGGTTTCATGATTTGGTTTCGCTGGTGGCCCCGGTGGATTTTGGCGATGAGCTGGAGGTTTCGGCGCGGGAAAATGGTTTCGCGCTGGAGTGCGACGATCCGGCGGTGCCGGGCGATGAGCACAACCTTGTGCTCAAGGCGGCGCGGGCGTTTGCCCTGGCGGCGGGCTGGCGGGGGGGAGCGCATTTCAAGCTGGGCAAGCGCATCCCCGTGGGGGCGGGGCTGGGCGGAGGCAGCAGCAATGCGGTGGCGGCCTTGCGTGGGCTCAACCGCCTGGCGGGGCAGCCTCTGGGCGAGGCGGAGCTGGCCGGGCTGGCGGCCGGGTTGGGCTCGGATTGCGCGCTGTTCCTGGCCGGAGCTCCGGTGATCATGCGGGGGCGGGGGGAGCAGATCGAGCGGCTGACGGGAGCCGACCGGGCGCGATTGACCGGGCGGCGGGTGCTGATTTTCAAGCCGGCGTTCGGGATTGCGACGCCTTGGGCGTATGCCCGGCTGGCGGGGGCGCCGGAAAATTATCTGCCCGCGGCGGCGGCCGAGGCGCGGCTGGCGGCGTGGTGCGAGCGAGCGGAGGCGCCTCTGGAGGAATTGTTGTATAATAATTTGGAGTCGGCGGTCTTTGAAAAATACCTGGCCTTGCCGGTTCTGCTGGCGGAGCTGCGGGAGCGGTTTGGCCTGGCGCCGCGCATGAGCGGCAGTGGCAGCGCGTGTTTCGCGCTGCTGCCGGACGGCGCTCCCGTCCCGTCCATCGTGGCGGTTATCCGGGAGGCGTGGGGCGAGGGGGCTTTCGTGGCCGAGGGCAGGTTGCTGTAAATCCGCATTGACCACTCCCCCATGGGGCGCGTTATCTCCCGCGCCGCCTGTCACCCTGCGGGCGGCAAGCTTCCATGCCCACGGATTCCCGCACCAAGACCGAAATCGTCGTGCAAGGCATCCCCGCCTCGCAGGGCATCGCCTATGGTCCGGTGTTTGTGTACATTCAGAGCGATGTCGAGGTGCCCAGTTATCAGGTGGATGCAGAAAAACGCATCGAGGAGGTGGGGCGTTTTGAGCAGGCGCTGCTCGTGACCCGCCAGCAGATCGCGCGGATCAAACTGGAGGTGGAGCGCAACATCGGCCAGGAGGAGGCGTTGATTTTTGACGCGCACTTGATGGTGCTCGAGGATCAGGCGCTGATCGGCGAGACCATCCGCGAGTTCGAGCTCACGGGCTGCAATATCGAAACCTGTTTCAACAAGGTCTCGTCCCGCTACATCCGGGCCTTTGCGGAGATTGACGACGAGTATCTGCGGGAGCGGGCCAGCGACATCCGCGATGTCGCGCAGCGCGTCCTGCAAAACCTGCTGGGGCAGGCGGAAAACAGTCTGGCCCGGCTGGCGGACAAGCGCATCGTCATCGCGAACGATATCTCCCCGTCCGACTCGGCCAGCATTGACCGCAGCGCGGCGCTGGCGGTGGTGACCGATTCGGGGAGCAAGACCAGCCATGCCGTGATCGTGGCGCGATCAATGAAGGTCCCCGCCGTGGTCGGCATGCGCGACCTGACGCAGCGGGCGCGGACAGGGGATTGGGCGATCGTGGACGGCTACGACGGGCTCGTCATCCTCAACCCGTCGGAGAGCACGCTTTTCCGCTACGGCAAGATTCGCGAGCATCGGAAGGGTCTTGAGACCCGGCTGATGGAGGCCAACCAGCGGCCGGCGGTCACGCTTGATGGCGTGGAGGTGGCGTTGCAGGCCAACATCGAGAAGGTGGAAGAAATCGAGCTGGTGCGTGAATACAACGCCGCCGGCGTGGGGCTCTTCCGCACGGAGTATCTTTATCTGAACAGTGCGCGCATTCCCGGTGAGGCGGAGCAGGCCGCGGCCTACCTGGCCGTGGCGGAGGCGTTCGCGCCGGCTCCGGTCATCATCCGCACCCTCGATCTGGGCGGGGACAAGCCGATGGCGGGCAACCCGCAGCTTTTCCCCAAGGAGAACAATCCTTTCATGGGGTTCCGGGCCATTCGTTTCTGTCTGGAGCACACGGATATCTTCAAGGATCAGCTGCGGGCCATCCTCATCGCCAGTGTGCGCGGCAACGTGCGCATCATGTATCCGATGATCAGCGGGGCGGAGGAGCTGGCCCGGGCCAATGTTCTGCTTGAGGAGTGCAAGGCCGAGCTGCGCGCCCGGGGGCTGCCGTTTGATGAAGGGCTGTCCGTGGGCACGATGATCGAGATTCCCAGTGCGGCGGCCACGGCGGACATCCTCGCCCGGCAGTGCGGTTTCTTCAGCATCGGCACGAACGATCTCATCCAATACCTGCTGGCCATCGACCGGGTAAACAACCGCATCGCGCACCTCTATGAGCCCACGCACCCCGCGGTGTTGCGCACCTTGAAGAATGTCGTGGATCAGGCGCACCGCGCGGGGATTCCTGTAAGTGTGTGCGGTGAGATGGCGGGAGACCCCGTGCTGGTGCCGCTCCTGCTGGGTCTGGGGGTGGATTCGCTCAGCATGACGCCGCCCTTGATTCCCGCGGTGCGTTATCTGGTGCGGGCGATGAAGATGAAGGAGGCCCGGGCGTTGGCTCAGGCCGCGTTGAAGATGGATGCGGCGAAAGCCATCCACGCGCTCTGCCTTGATTTCCATAATGAGCGGATGCGAATGGAGTGAACCATGGTGTCCGGGCTTGCGGCGATTGTGACGACATCGGCTTTTATGAATCAGCACCTCCCCGGCGATATGCCACCCCTCGAGCTTTACCTTCACTCCTTCAATTTCCGCTTTCGGCATCGGGCCGGCCTGGATGTGCATGGACTCATTGACGAGACCGCGGCGCTGGGGTTCAGCGGAGTGAATTTCTGGATCAAGAGTCCGGATTTTCTCGGCGGCTATGATCCGGTTTTTCTGGACGGGGTGCGCCGGCATCTGGAGGACTGCGGAGTGGGGCTGGATGCCGAGATGAACGGCACGGAGCCGGCGGAGCTGGAGGCCATGCTGGAAATTGCGCGCCGGCTGGGGGCCGAGCATCTGCGCACCTACACCCTGCGGCGCCCGGATGACCGCGAGCAGGTGGAGTCGGCCGTGCGCAATCTCCGGCAAGTCGCCCCGCTGGCGGAAAAGGCGGGGGTCACGCTTCTGGTGGAAAATCACGAGGATCTGACGGCCACGCAGGTGGCGGAGATTCTGGACCGGGTGGATCACCCGCGGGTCCGGGCGCTTTTCGATTATGGCAACTCGATGCTCTTCATGGAGGAGCCGGCGGTGTCGGTGGCGAAGCTGGGGCACTATTCGCGCACGGCACATCTCAAGGATCATGTGACGATCCCCGCCGGAGCCGCGGGCAATGCCGAGCCGCGTTGGATGGGCGTGCCGTTGGGGAAGGGTAATCTGCCCATCGTGGAAACCACCCAGGCGTTGCGGGCGGCCGGCATCAGGCGGGTGTGTTTTGAGAATTGCTGGGCTTACAGCGCTCCCTTCCGGGATCGGCGGGGCGCGGCCCGGCTGGGCGAAGGAGTGTGTGCGTATCACCATCCGCCTTACGATCCGTTTGTCTGCCTGCCTGATCCGGAGGAGGCGGCCCGGTCGCAGGGCTTTGATCTCGTGGCGATGGAACGGGCGACGATGGAAGACTCCCTGCGGTGGCTGGCGCATACATTCGAAGCATCGGGGATTGCGCTGACCCGCCCGTTGCGACCGCGGCCGGCGGGGTGAATCCCCCGGTGGAATAATGCTGACCGCGGCGGTCGCGGTGCCAGCATCCGGGCATGCCGCCGCATCGCAAGACCCGGACCAAACCGCGTGGGGTCAAACGCTCCACTGTCACCTGTGCGAAAGACTGGAAAACGTCGGCGGGCTCCCGCCATCATGTCTTCCTGTTCGACGGCACCTGGAACGATGAGACCGGGCCGAACCCGGCGGACTTTTATTGGGATCAACCGCGGCGGGTCTGGGTGAGCAAGGCGGATGAGAGCCAGGCCTACCCGCCGGTCATCACCAATGTCGCCAAGACCTGGCACGCACTCGCGGCGGATGGGCCGGGGCAGCTTACGCATTATTTTCGCGGAGTCGGGAACGACGAGGAGAACGATGCGCTGAACACGCTCGTCGAGGGTGGGGCGGCAAATGAGGAAAAATTCATCCGTCGCCGAGCCTACCTCGCGTTTCTGGAAAACTACCGGCGAGGGGATCGTCTCTCGATCCTCGGATTCAGCCGGGGGGCGGCTTCCGCGCGGTTGTTCGCCCGCGATCTGCGCACGCGCGGTCTGCTGGACAAGGTGATCATCGAGAGTCGGCGCCTGCAGGCGCGTTCCGCGGGCGAGAGCTGGCTGGAGGTGTGGAGCCTGTTCACGCACCAGTCGAAGACGTTGATGCCCGGTGAAGAACTGGAGATCGCGTTTGTCGGGGTGTGGGACACGGTGGCCGCTTCATTGGGAGTGAAGGCGGCGGAATTGGAGCCGGATGCCGCGGTGGGGCATGTGGTCCATTGTGTGGCGCTCGATGAGGAGCGCGTGCTTTACAGCCCGGCGCTATTGCAGCGCGCAGGCCAGGCCCCCAATGTGAAGGAGGTCTGGTTTCCGGGCTGTCACAGCGATGTGGGGGGCGGCTATTTTCATGATGGCCTGAGCCGGGTGACGCTCGACTTCATGTGGCGCAATTGGAACTCCGCTCTGGCTGCGCAGGGTCTGCTTCCGCTGGAGTGGAACGATGAGGAAGTCGCGCGTTTCACGGACACCCACCGGCTGGCCTGGCTGCGGCACGCGGAAGGCGGGTTGACGGCCAGATTTGGGCTCAGCGCCCGGGCGTGCGCGGCTTCGGCGGGCGGCCGCCCCCGCGTCCATTCATCGGTGGAGAAATTCGCCCAGGAAGGCGGCCTCTTCTTTTGCGAGGAAGGGGCGGGGTTCCCGCCGCAGAGCGCGGTCAGCGGTCCGGTTTACGCGCCGCCAGCCTATCCCGGCGCGGCGGCGGCGGAGCTCTACGAGTCCACGGACTGGAGTTAGCGTTTGGATTTTTTTCCGGCGTTTTCGGAACGCTTCTCTTCTTCTTCGAGAAAGCGCATCTCGCCGAGGATGACTTTGCCCTCGGGGATGTCGGTGCGGATGGAAACCTCTTCGCGGTCCATTTCACGGTCGAAGTAGGCGGAGCCGGCGGCGAGCATTTCCTTGATGAAGAGGTTGAGGTCGCGGTTGGCCGGATCGTCCACGACCATGTCGGTTTTCCAGAGCCGGCGGGGCTTTTTATCTTTTTCCTTTTTGCTTTCGGGGGGCGGTGCGTCGGGGTGGGCCCAGGCGGAGATGCGGACGAAGAGTTTTTCCTGCTGGGCGGCTTGAAGCTTGGTCTCGTAGCCGTGGGTGCGCTGGCGGATCAGGTGGGTGGTGGAGAGTCCGGTGAGGGTGGCGATGGGCGGATCGCCGTATTCATCCATCATGACCCCATCCAGGTAGGGATTGCGCAACCGGCCGCGCCCATAGAGCACGGTCAGGATGATGTCAGGCATGGTGTCATCGAGCGCTTCGCTGAAACCGCGCTTGGCCAATGCTTCACGCAGAGCGTTTAACAGCATGGCTTCATCCACAGGCCTGACCAGTTTCAGGGCCGAAGGCGCCTCGGTGATGGCTACAATATGGTAGAGTTTGCCGTGTTCCTTGAGTGGCGCCTTGCGCCAGCCCTGGAAGGGGCGATCCACGGCTGAGCGCACATTGATCTCCAGCATGGGTTCCTGGCTGGTGGCAGAGGCCGTGAGCAGTCCGAACAGGAGACTCAGGCCGGCGAGGAGGAAACCTGCGCGGGAGGAAAGGGGGGATGACGGGAGAGCGGGCACGGGGATGATGGAGTTTTTGGGGGGAGAAAATTAGGTGACCGTTTTCAGGCAAAAAAGCCACTGGTTTGATTGTGTCGGATTGTCTCATCAGGCGCTTGACGCTTTCATCTGTCCGCGTGTGATAAAGGGATGGTTCCAAGTGTCCTCATCGTTGATGACGAGAAGCATACCCGGGAGGGATTGCAGCAGGCCTTGGCCGACGACTACGATGTGTCGGTGGCGGCGAATGCCGACGAGGCCTTCAACCTGATGGAGGCGCAGCCGTTTGATGTCATCCTCACCGATTTGCGCATGCCCGGAAAATCGGGTCTCAAGGTGATCGACCGGGCGTTGACGTTGCCCAACCGACCGGCGGTGTTGATGATGACCGCCTACGGCAACATTGAAACGGCGGTGGAGGCGATGAAGCGGGGGGCGGTGGATTTCCTGACCAAGCCGGTGAACATCGAGCGGCTGGAGGTGCTCATCCAGCGCGCGCTCAAGACCAAGACGCTCGAGGTCGAAGTGAAGCAGTTGCACGAGCGTCTGGATGAGAAGTTTAGTTTCGACCACATCATCGGGCATTCGGCGAAGCTGAAGGCGGTGGTGGACCGGGTGCGTTTGGTGGCGCCTTCGAAGGCCACCATTCTGATCGAGGGCGAGTCGGGCACGGGCAAGGAGCTGGTGGCGCAGGCCATTCATCAGGTGAGCCCTCGGGCGCGCGCGCCGTTCATTGCGGTGCATTGCGCGGCGCTTTCGGAAAACCTGCTGGAGAGCGAGTTGTTCGGTCATGAGAAGGGGGCCTTCACCGGCGCGATGGAGCGGCGGGTGGGGCGCTTTGAATCGGCGGACGGCGGCACGATTTTTCTCGATGAAATCGGCGAGATCTCGGCTTCAACTCAGGTGAAGCTGTTGCGTTTTCTGGAGACCAAGAGCATCGAGCGGGTGGGTGGGGCGAAGCCCATTGATCTGGATGTGCGGCTGGTGGCGGCGACCAACCGGAATCTTGAGCAGATGGTGCGGGAGGGAAAGTTCCGCGAGGACCTGTTCTTCCGTCTCAATGTCGTGCGCATCGCGATGCCGCCGCTGCGGGAGCGGCCCGAGGATATCCCGCTCCTGCTGGCCCATTTCATCAAGGGATTCAGCGAGGAGAACAAGACGCCGCCGCTCACCCTGGAGCCCGGCGCGGTGACGACGCTTCAGGCCTATGCCTGGCCCGGCAATATCCGCGAATTGCGCAATTTCTGCGAGAACGTCGTGGTGCTGCACCGCGGCGGGAAGCTGACGGAATACGATCTCGAACCGCGGTTTCGCGGTGTCGCGACCGTTGCGACGAGTGGCGCCGTCCCGCTGGCGAATCCGCTTTCCGTGGAGGAAAACGAGAAGCGGCTGCTGCGCGAAGCCCTGATCAAGGCGCGGGGCAACCGCACCAAGGCGGCGGAGTTGATGGGGATCAGCCGGCGCACGCTGCATCGCAAGCTGGCCGAATGGCCGGAACTTGACGTCACGGACTGATGAAACGTCCCCGTACGCTGCAAGAGGCCATCCACTGGTTGGAGCTGGGCCGAGGCGCCCGCTGGGTGAAACTGGGCGCCTTTCTGCTGCTGGCACTGCTGCTTTCGTTGCGCGTGGCGTGGACCCAGTTTCATGGTCCGGCCAGCGAGCCGGTCCTGGTGCAGGCCGATGTCGGCCGGCAGCTGGCGCAGGGGGAGGGGTTCACCACCAAGGTCAATTATCCGCAGACGGCGGCGGTGCTGGAAAAGCGCGGGCGCGGATTTGATGCGGGCCGGCCTTATCCGGAACTGCATCAGGCCCCGTTGTATTCGATGGTGATCGCCGCCGGGCTGGCGGTGCTGCCGGCTTCAACGCGGGAGGCGCTTTTTGCGAGCCCTCCGGTGCCGCCGAATGGATTTGCCGCCGATTACTATCTGCTGGGGTTGAATGTGCTGCTGCTCTGGCTGGCGGCCTGGCTGACCTACGATCTGGGCCGGCGGTTGTTTGAAGCGAGGGTGGGCTGGGTGGCGGCGCTGGCGCTGCTGCTGTCGATGCCGCTGTGGAAACAGACCGTGGGCGTCAATGGTTTGCCCTTGCTGATGGTTCTGGGGCTGGGGGCGTTTCATTGTTGGTGGCAGTGGGAACAGGCGCTCGTGGCCGGACGCAGGTCCGCCCTCGGTTGGGCCGCTGCCCTGGGCGCGATATGCGGGTTGCTGTTTCTGACCGAGTATTCCGCGGGCGCGTTGGTGCTGGTGGTTCTGGCCTATGCGGTCTGGAGGGCCCGGGCGCGCTGGCTGACGCTGGGCGTGGTGCTGGCGGCCTTTGCTGTGCTGGCCGGCCCCTGGATGGTGCGGAACAGCCTCCTGACCGGACACCCGATGGCCTTGGCCGGACAAAATGTGGCCTTGAAGGCAGGGGACTCCACGGCGGAACCCGCGCGGGTGCGCGCGACCCTTTCGGACCGCATCCCGCAGATCGAGCTCAACAAGCTGGGCAACAAGGTTCTGACCTCCCTGAGCGAGAATCTGTCCTCGCGGTTGTGGTCAGGTGGGGCGCTGTGGTTCTCCGCTTTTTTCATCGTGGGCTGGTTTTACCGGTTTCGGGATGAGGGGGCGGACAGGCTGCGCTGGGCGTTCACCGCGAGTCTGGGCGTTCTGCTGCTGGCCCAGGCGGTGTTCAATTCGGGCGAGAGCGAACGCCTGCCGGTTTACTATCTGACGCCGTTGCTCATCGTGTTCGGTGCGGCCTTTTTCTTCGTGCTGCTCGGCGGCAACCCGGTGCTGGCCGCCTGGCCGCGGGCCGCCGCCGGCTTGCTGCTGGGGTTGCAGGCGGTGCCGTTGCTGCACGATGTGATGGAGCCGCGGCGTCTGCATTTTCATTATCCGCCCTATTTCCCCGGACTGTTCATGGGCATGGGCCGGGACTTGGAGCTGCGGGGCGCGGAAGGGCGGTTTGGGCTGATGGCCGATGTGCCGGCCGGCGTGGTGTGGTATGGGGGCAAGCGGGTCTGGGCACAGCCGCATACGCTGCGCGACTTCAGGGCGGTGTCGCTGGAGCAGCGCATCGGACAGCTTCTGCTCACGCCCCACACGCTTGACCGGCCGTTCTTTTCTGATCTCGCCGCCGGTCAGGGAGCGGGAGTCAATCTGCGTCTGGCGGGGACGGTTCGCGATGGGGAGTGGAGCGGGGTTTACGCCGGTCTGTTGAGTGGACGCATGCCCCGCGATTTTCCGCTCCAGTCGCCGCAACGCCTGAACGAGAACCTTTACGTGCTTTTCGATCCGACCCTGCCGTCTCTGCGGGAAAAATAATTGCCTATTGCTGGCGGTTGGCCCACTGAACCTCGGTTATCATCAGCCTATGAAAATGTTCCGCTGCGCCACGGCCCTGCTTTCCCTTATTGTACTTCCCGTGTCATGGGCCGTGTATGCGCCCATCCCCGAGCGGGAGCAGGGGCGCCAGTTCACGGCAAGCATCCGCGCGGGGGTTTCCCGGGATAACAATATCTTCGGGTCCTCGGCCGGGGCCATCAGCAGCACGGTTTTCTCCGTTTCACCGACTTTGAAGTACAACTCGTCGCTGACGGATCAGACCTTCCTTTCCGCCTCCTACCAGCTCACGCTGGACAACGTCCAGGATCGGCCGGGCGACAAGACCCTGGACAGCCACGATCTCAGAGTGCGGCTGGCTCATGCGTTCAGCGCGGCTAGCAATCTCGATCTGAGCAACAGCTACCTCATCGCCAAGAATCCCGAGTCGCTGCTGGCGGGAGTGCCCGTCAACACCGACCAGTCCCACAAGCGCAACCAGTTTGACGCCCGCTGGGTCGCGAGCGTTGGACAGAAGACCGGACTGACACCCAAGTTTCGCTCGACCCATTATGATTACGACAGTGCGACCTTGGGCACGGCCCTTGACCGCACGGAAAATCTCTTCGGTTTCGAAGTATCCCATTCTGTGCTGCCGGAAGTGAAACTGCTCGGCGAAGTACGCCGGCAGAATGTGGATTACCGCAGGGGCGGGGCGAACAAGGACAAACGTTCCGATTTTCTCATTGGCGGGGTGGAATACGCCCTGGCGCGCAAGCTCACGGCGTCCGCCCGGCTGGGTTATGAGTGGCGTGACCGCGCAGGGGCGACGGATACGGATGCTCCCTACGTCGAGCTCTCCGGCAAGTATGCCTATGCGCAGAATTCCTTTCTCACCGGCGGCTATGTCCACACTCTGGAGGAGGCTTCCGATGTCGCGCTTTTCACTGACACCAAGGTGAACCGGTTTTTTGTGAACGTGCAGCATGCGATCAGCCCCCTCATCGTGGCTTCCGGTTCGCTGACCTACGAGCCCTCCACATTGCAGGGCCGCGGTATGATCCCCGACGTGGATGAGCGCACGACCCGGTTCGGGCTGGCACTGACCTATCTGCCCACCACGCATTGGACGATTTCGGCCACCCTTGACAACGACCGTGTGCGTTCCGATCTCGCACCGCGCCGCATGTCCCGCCAGCGCTACGGGGTGAATGCGGCGTTTGCGTTCTGAGCCGGACGGCGGCCGCGCAATCCGCGGCACAAAGTGCTTGCTGAGCGCAGCCGCGCAACCTTCGCTTGCGCCCACTCATGGCTGCTTCCACCGCCGGCAACGGACAGGCTTCGCTTGCTGATTTTCTGCAGGTGCTTCGCCTGCGCAAGGCGCTCATTGCGCTCATTCTTTCCCTGGTATTGCTGACCACCCTGGTGGTCACGGCCTTCCTGCCCCGCTGGTATGTCTCCACGACCAAGGTTCGGGTGGAAAAGCCCGAGGGTGAGGTGAAGCTCTTCCAGGCGCAGAGCTCCAATTACTACGATCCCTATTACCTGCAGGATCAGCTGCGCACGATGCGCTCGGAGATCATCTTTTATCCGGTGATTGAAAACCTCGACCTTGGGCGGCGGCTTGCCCCGGCGCTCGGAGCGAGCGGCTCCGTCCCTCCGGATCTGGTGTTTCAGTATCTGAACCGGCAGATGGTGCGCATCGAGTCGCAGCGCAATTCCTCCATCATTGAGATTGATGTGTATGCGCGCGAACCCCGGCTGGCGGCCGAGATCGCCAATGAAATCGCGCGGGTCTATTCCGGAAACCGCATTGATTTCGCCACATCCGAACAGCGCGAGGGACTCGCACAGCTGAAACGCGAGCTGGAGGCCCAGGAGCGGATCGTCACCACGCAGCGCGATATCGTGGAGCAACTGCGCAACGATCTGAACATCTCAGGCGTGGACCTGCAGGCCCGCTATTCGGACATGGAAATCGAGACCCTGCGGCAGATGCAGAATTCGCTCATCGCGCTCAGCGTGGATGCGATCGGGCGCAAGACGCGCTGGGAGCGCTTCCGATCCATTCCGCCTGAGGACCGGGTGAGCCTCGTCAATGCGGAGCTCATTCAGGACGCCAACATCCAGAATCTGCAACAGGCTTATCTCGTGGCGGACCAGACCCTCACGCGGCTCCGGTCCCGGCTCGGCGCGGCGCACCCCGAGCTCATCGCCGCCGAGGAAAACCGCGCCAAGATCCGCGAGCAGCTGGATGCGCTCCTGCGCGGCTATGAAAGCTCACTGGAGATTTCCTACAACGAGGCCGAGTCACGGGTCACGGAGCTGCGGCAGCAGCTGGCGCAGGCGAGGGTGGACCAGATTCTTTCGGCTCGCGACCGGATGCGCCCCTTCGAGGAGGCGGTGCAAAAGCTCGACGACGAGACACGTCTGCTGACCACGCTCAAGCTCACGTTGCGCCAGCGGGAGATCGATTTTCAGGTGCCGAAGCGCACGATCGAGATTCTCAATCTGGCCGAGCCCGCCCGTCGGCCCAGCAAACCCAGCTGGCCGGTCAATATCAGCCTGGCCCTCGCATTTGGTCTTCTTCTGGGCATCGGCGTGGCCGTGTTGATGGAGTATTTCGACACCAGCTTCCGGAATGTCGCCGATGTGGAAACCAAACTGAAGCTGCCCGTGCTGGGTGTCATTCCCTTCAGCCGGGCTCCGACGGACGGCGGGGATGAGGATCCGGCGGAACAGGAGCCCTTCCGGGTGCTGCACACCAACCTCAATCTCGCGCTCAAGCCAGGCCAACCCTGCACCTTGGTGATCTTTTCTGCGGGCCCCGGGGAGGGCAAATCCACGACTCTGCACCGGCTGACACGGCTCATGGCCGCCGCCGGCGAGCGTGTGTTGTTGATTGATTCCGACTTGAGGCGGCCGACCCAGCATCGCCTGGCGAGCCGGCCCAAGGAGCCGGGACTGAGCGACCTCCTGCTCGGTAAGAAGCCCCTCGACGAGGTGACGCAGCGGGCCATTGCACCCAACCTTGATTTCATCCCCAGCGGTTCGATGGCGGGCTTTGCCCTGAGTCTGCTCTATGTCAACCGGCTCAAGGAACTGATCGCCGGGCTGCGCGGGCAGTATGACAAGATCATCTTCGACTCCCCGCCGATCATCGGGGTCAGCGATGCCTCCGTCCTCGCCAGTGTGGTGGATGGCTCCATCCTGCTGATTCAGCACCGCCGCAATCCGCAGAGCATGGTGCTGCGGGCGCAGCAGATCCTGGAAGGCATCAAGAGCCAGGTATTGGGCGTGGTCCTCAATCAGGTGCCCACCGGCACCGGAGATGATTACGGCTACTATACGAACAACTACTCCTACTACAGTGAAGGCAGTGGCAAGCCGGCCAAGGCCAGGGGGAAACGCGGGACGGGGGAGGAGAAGCTGGTATTGGGAGAGCCGGAGTCGCACGGCGGCCGGAAGGGCTGAACGATTCCGGCGCGATCTTGTAAAATAGCTGTTGACGCAAGTGCGGCCGGGCCTAGTCCTAGCACCCTGTTTTGCGGGC
Organism: uncultured Opitutaceae bacterium; assembly: GCA_964429385.1. Lineage (GTDB taxonomy): Bacteria > Verrucomicrobiota > Verrucomicrobiia > Opitutales > Opitutaceae > UBA2377. The sequence goes on along the minus strand of CAYSBR010000007.1, from coordinate 40,571 downwards.
GTAGCTCAGTTGGTAGAGCACCACCTTGCCAAGGTGGACGTCGAGAGTTCGAGTCTCTTCGCCCGCTCCATTTTAGAAAAGCGTCCGGTAACGATACCGGGCGCTTTTTCTTTTGCGCGGGTTCAGGCTTTCCCGCGCAACCTGGCCCAGGCCAAGCCGAGCCGTTCGTAAATCCCCTTGGTGCTGCGCTCGAGTCCGGTGAGATCGAAGTTCCAATCATTCCAGCGGAAACGTTCATTGGGGCGGGCGCCAAAATCGGCGGGACAGGCGAGGGCGTTGAGACCGGCTCGACGGGCGTAGGCCATGGTGCGCGGCATATGCCAGGCGGAGGTGACCAGTGCGACCGGCGCACCTTCGGCGAGCCGGCTCAAGGCGGCGATTTCTCCTTCGGTGTCGCGTGGCCGGGTGATGAGGTGCAGGCGTTCCGGCGCGATACCGAGGGCGCGGGCGGCTTGGGCCAGCACGGCGGCATGGGATTCATCTCCCGCGCTCAGGCCAGGGCCGCAAAGCACCAACTGCGCTTCGGGCAAAAGGTGGGCCAGCCTCACGCCTTCAGCCAAGCGTGAAGCCGCCGCACTGCTGAGGCGGTGGGTGGCGGGCAGCCCGGGCGTGGTACTGTGGCCGCCGCCAAGGACCATGATGAACCGACACCCGGCCAGCCGGGCGGGGATGGCCTCACCGGAAGTGATTTCCGGAATGGCCGCATACTGGGATTCCAGCGGCTGCAGCAAGGCCAGGCCGACCTGTTTGTGGCTCAGGACCAGCAGGAGAACCGCTCCGGTCGTGACGAGAATTTTTCCCCAGCGCGGGCGGCGTCCGATCCAGAGCAGGAGGATCCCTGTCAGCATCAGGAGCAGGCTGAACTGCAGCGGCATCAACAGATAGGTGAGTGCCTTTTTCAGCCAAAACATACGGCGAAAATGGAAGGGTCAGCGTTCCACTGTCCAGCCGAAGGCGTGTGATTCTCAGGTGCCTTCGAAATCTGTATTCCGGCAATACCGGAAAAATGGGGCGGCCAACGGGACTCGAACCCGCGACCCCCTGAATCACAATCAGGTGCTCTAACCAACTGAGCTATGGCCGCCGTAAAGAGCCGGAGAACGTCGCGGGCCGATTCGCGTCTGTCAACCCCCTACTTGGAGTGCCGATTGATCAGGGGAGGCATGACATTTCCCTGACAAACTTCTGACGCCGTGGTGACACTCACGGTGGTGATTTGTGGTTCAATGGGGACCGTAACCCATGAATCCCATGAAAAAAGTCACCCTGTTCTGGATGTTTTTCGCGGCCGCACTGACTGGTGCGACGTCGCTTTTGGCCAAGCCTGCCCCCGCGCCCGTGCGTCTTCAGGTGGAGGTGGACCGGCTGGTGCTGCCGGCCAACGCGGTGGAACGGGCCATCGTCAAAATCTCGCTCGACTGCCTGCCTCCGGTGCGGGCCAAGGCCCGTCCGCCGGTCAATCTTGCGCTGGTGATTGATCGCTCGGGTTCGATGAACGGCGAGCGTATCGCGCAGGCGCGTGAAGCCGCGTTGGAACTGGTGCGGCGGCTGGGGCCGGAGGACATCATCTCGCTGGTGGTTTATGATGGCTTGGTGGATGTGCTCGTCCCCGCCCAGAAAATCGGGCGCAACCGGAGCGGCCTGGAGGAAGCCATCCGAGGTATCACGTCGCGCGGCATGACGGCTTTGCATGAAGGTGTGGTCCGCGGAGCCGCGGAGGTGCGCCGGCACATTGAGGAGCCCGGCTATGTGCACCGGGTCATCCTGCTTTCCGATGGGCAGGCGAATGTCGGCCCGCAGTCTCCCGACGAACTTGGCCGGCTTGGCGCCAGATTACTGACGGAGGGTGTATCCGTCACGACTATCGGTCTCGGACTGGGTTTCAACGAGGACCTGATGGCGCGGCTGGCCCAGCGCAGCGATGGCAACACCTATTTTGTGGAGCACAGTGCGGATCTCCCGCGTATTTTTGCCACCGAACTGGGCGACGTGCTCAATGTTGTGGCGCGGCGGGTGGTCATTGAGGTGGAGTTTCCCGCCGGGGTCCGTCCGGTGCGTCTGGTCGGCCGCGAGGGGGAGATTTCCGGCCAGCGCGCCGAGCTGAAGCTCAATCAGCTTTATGGCGGGCAGGAGCGGTTTGCCCTGGTCGAGGTCGAGGTGGATCCGGCCAAAGCGGGCGCCACCCGGGAAATCGCGCGCGCGCAGGTGCGCTACGAGGATGTGGAGAACCAGCGTCTCGCCACGCTTGCGGCCAGCGGCAAGGTCAAGTTCAGTGCCGACCAAGCGGTGATCGTCGCCTCGGCCAACCATCAGGTGCAGGCGGATTACGCGGCCAATCTGCTGGCGATGACGAAGGACGAGGCCATCGCGCTGGTGGATGCGGGCCGGCGGGATGAAGCGGGCCGGCTGTTGAGCGCCCGTTCGGCGGAGCTCCGGCAAATGGCGGACACTTATGACAACAAGGTGGTGGCGCAGGCGGCGGCTCCGGCGGCGCTCGAGGCCGAACGGGTGGCGCGCGAGGGTTTGGACAACTCCCAGCGCAAGAGCTACCGGACCGAGAGCCTGCAGGTCCGCAACCAGCAGTCGTCCACCGGTGAGGCGAATCGTTGAGCCGGCTTGGTTTCGCGTCTTTCCAACAGGCTAAAGCTCCCTAGCGTTCATGTCCGTGTCCTCCTCGCGCCGTCTTCTGGCCTACGGTCTCCTCCTGCTCGTGCCCACGTTGCTGGCCGGGCTGGGGGCCGTGCACCTGTTGCAGCGCGAGCAGGCGCGGCTGGCGGAACGCGAGGCCCATGCCGGGGCGGCCCGGCGTGCGGCGGTGGAGGCCCGGAGCGCGCTGATCGTCGAAAATCTGGAATTGCTGGTCGGGGATGTGCGGTCGGGGCTGCTCGACACGCTGGCGGCGATGCCGGCAGCGTCTCTGGAGACGGAGCTGACCCTTTGGCAGCGAAATAATCCGTTGGTGCGCGCTGCATTTGGCGGGGCCGCTGCGGACCGGCGTCTGCAGGTGGTGCCCGCCGGTGAGGAGGGGCGGAGTTTCCAGCGGCGATTGGCCCGGTTGATTGCGAATGGAGAATTGTGGCGCGGTGAGGACGGGGGCGGTCTTGTGCTGCCCGAGGTTGCGGCGATGGCGGCAGACGTTCCGGAATCGGTTGCCCGGGCCGCGGTTTCCGCCAATGTGTCCAAGATGCAGGCCGCCCGGCAGGATGCCCGGATGCTCGCGCAATCGCGTGATTACCGGGTGGCGGCCGCACCGGAGGCGGAACGGGTTTCGTCGGCGATGGCCCCGGCGCCCCGGCGGGAGGCGCTGCCTGTGCCGGCCACGGAACAGCGCGGCTGGAGTGTGGTCACGGCGGAAGGGCGGCGGATGTTGCTGGGCTGGATCTACGACCCGGGGACGGGCGCGGTGCGCGGCCTGGAGCTGGAGCTGGCCGCGCTTATCGCTAGGCTGGGGGATGTGCTTCCTGCGGAAGTGGGGGAGGGCGAGGGGTATGGACTGCGCGATGAATCGGGGCGCGTCATGCATCAGGTGGGGCAGCTACCGCGGGCGGAACGGGCGGCGGAGGTGCAGGTGGCGCTGGCGGATGCGCTGCTGCCCGGCTGGAAGGTGGAGGCGTTTATCACGGTGCCGGCGGTCCGGAGCGGGGCGGGCGCGGGGTTCTTTGCCGTGGGTTTGTTTCTGGTGGGCGCGTTCATGGTGGCGATCCTGGCGGGGGGGGCACTGCTGCTGGCGCAGGCGCGGCGGAGCGAGGCGGAAGCCGCGCAGAAAACCTCCTTCGTGGCCAACGTCTCGCACGAATTCAAAACCCCGCTGACCACGATCCGGCTTTACGCGGAGCTGCTGGCCGAAGGGCGTGTGACTGATGCGGAGCGGCGCACCGATTATCTGCGGACGATCGGTCGCGAGACGGAGCGTCTGTCACGATTGGTGGGCAATGCCCTCGATTTCAGCCGGCTGGAGCAGGGCCAGAAAAAATATGCGCGCGCGGAGTGCGATGCCGCGGCGGTTTTGGGGCAGTTGTGCGACACGCAGGAGCCGCGGCTGACCGAGGCCGGCCTGGTCCTCCATCGGGTGCTGCCGACGGCACCCTTGCCGGTGACGACGGATCGCGATGCGCTGGAGCAGATCGTGCTCAACCTCGTGGATAACGCGCTGAAGTATGCCGCGACCGGCGGTGAGCTGAGGGTGGAGCTGGCGGCCCGCGCCGCGGGGGGGATTGCCGTAAGAATTTCGGATCGGGGGCCGGGGGTGCCGCCCGCGCATCGCGAGCGCATTTTCGAAAAATTCCACCGGGTGGATGATTCACTGACAGCGGAGAAGCCCGGCACAGGTCTGGGGTTAGGGATCGCCCGGCAACTGGCCCGGGGCCTCGGTGGCAACCTCACCTACTCGGCGAGGGCGGGAGGGGGCGCGACTTTCATTCTGGAACTGCCATGAACGCACGCATTCTTATCGCCGAGGACGACGCCAATATCCGCCTGGGGCTCATCGCCACGTTGGAAAGCGAAGGCTACGCGGTCACGCCCGCGGCCGATGGCGCGCAGGCCTTGCGGTTCTTTCCGCAGGAGAAGTTCGATCTGGTGATCCTCGATGTGATGATGCCGCAGAAGAGCGGTTACGACGTGTGCCGGGAGCTGCGGGCGCAAGGCAGCCGGGTGCCGGTGTTGCTGCTCACGGCCAAGGGTGAGGAGGTTGACAAGGTCGTGGGGCTGAAGCTCGGGGCCGACGACTATGTGGTGAAACCTTTCGGGGTTCACGAGTTGCTGGCCCGGGTGGAGGCGCTGCTGCGGCGGGCGCGCTCCACGGCGGCGGCGCCGGTGGAGGAGTTGCCGCCGATGTTCCGGCTGGGAACGGCGGAGATTGACCGTCGTCAGTTCACCGCCCGCGTTGAGGGGAAAACCGCGGCCCTCACCGCGCGGGAATTGCGGCTGGCCGAGGTCTTTGCCGCTCATCCTGGCGAAGTGCTCACCCGCGACGCGCTGCTCAACGCTGTCTGGGGGGTGGATTATTTTGGGACGACACGGACTTTGGATCAGCACGTGGCCCAGCTGCGGAAGAAGATCGAGGTCGAGCCGGAGGCGCCCCGGGCGATCGTGACCGTTCATGGCGTGGGCTATCGGCATGAACCCCGCCCGTAAGGCGGTTCTTCCGGTCGGGTTGGACACGGCAGGGTTTCCGCCATAGCGTGGGTGAATATGTCGCGGTTGCGCATTCTCACTTTCAACATCGCCCACGGGCGGGGGTTGACTCCCATTCAGGGGCTCACGATGGCCCGGAAACTGCGCGCCAACCTCAGCAAGATCGCCCGCCTGATCGAGAACACCTCGCCTGATATCGTCGCTTTGCAGGAGGTGGATCAGAATTCGCGCTGGGCGGGGAATTTCGACCACCTCGAATATCTGCGCCTGCACACCGGCTACCGCTATTCGGTTTACGGGATCAACAACCAGCGGAAGGGCCTGCTCAACCTGAGCTATGGCAACGCGATTCTTTCGCGGCATCCGATCCTGGAATGGGAGAACACGGTGTTTGGCGAAAGTACGGTGGGGGAGAAGGGGTTTCTTTACACCGAGATTGATGTGGGCGGCCGCCGGTTGCCGGTGATGAACCTGCACCTGCATTACCGCTCCCGGCGGCACCGTTTCAACCAGGCGGAACGGGTGATGGACTACATCACCAGCAAGCAGTCCCACCGCAACGACCACTGGCATATGCCGCCGATCGTCTGCGGCGATCTCAACAACCCGCACACGCGGCCCGACGCCACGGCCGAGCTCATGCGCTATTTCAAGCTGCACGGCCATTATTCGTTTCATCCGCAGGGCGGAAAAACCTTTCCCTCGCCGCTGCCGAGCCGCGCGCTCGATTTCATCTTTCTGCCCCCGGCCTGCGAAGGCGCCAAGAGCGAGGTGGTGTCCTCCTATCTCTCGGATCACCGTCCCGTGCTGGCGGAGTTCTCCCTGCGCGAATGACATTAAACGGCATTGGCACGGGAGGGTCTTTCTGACAGCGTGACCGCTTTACCTACGATGTCCCGTTTAGCCCAAGCCTTCGCCCGTGCCCGCGCGGAAAACCGCGCCGCTTTCGTCTCCTATCTTTGCGCCGGTGATCCGGATTTCGATACCTCGCTGGCCGCCTGCCGGACTTTGGTGGAGAATGGCGTGGACGTGCTGGAATTGGGCGTGCCGTTTTCCGATCCACTGGCGGACGGGTTGACCAACCAGCTGGCGGCGCAGCGCGCCTTGGAAAGCGGCATGAATGCCGCGCGGGTGTTCGAGCTCGTGCGCCGCATCCGCGAGTTCACCGAGGCGCCGGTGATCTTCTACACCTATTACAATCTGGTTTTCACCAATGGCGTGGACGCCTATGTGCGCGCGGCCCGCGACGCCGGAGTGGATGGGTTGCTCACCTTGGACCTGCCGCCGGAGGAAGCGGACGAGTTGCTGGCGGCCTGCCGGAAGCACGGCATGGAGACGGTTTTCATCATCGCGCCCACGACTCCCGATACGCGCATCGCCCGGATCACGCAGGCCGCGAGCGGGTTCATCTATTACGTGTCCCGGGAGGGGGTCACGGGTGTGCGCGACCAGCTGGCGGCCAACATCCCGGAGGCCATCGCGCGGATCCGCGCCCACACGACCCTGCCTGTGGCGGTGGGTTTCGGCATTTCGACGCGGGCGCAGGTGGCCCAGGTCGCGGCCCATGCCGATGGGGTCGTGGTGGGGAGCGCCCTGGTGAATTGCATCCGCGACCATCTGGGTTCGCCGGAGGCCATCACCCGGAGGATGGGCGAACTCGCATCCGACCTTGCGTTGGGGACGAAACGGCTAGACTCGGGGAATCATGGTTGAGCCGACGCCGAACCGGAAGATCCTGCTGATTGATGACGACCGGATGCAGTTCCGGGTCACGCAGCAGTTGTTCAAGGGGTTCGGCGCCTCCCAGTATGACTTGGAGTGGGCCTCCACCTATGAGGAGGGGATCGAGAAGCTCGTGGGCGGGGATTATGTGGCGTGCCTGCTGGACTACCAGTTGGGGCCGCGCGACGGGCTCGAACTCATCCGTGAAGCCATTGCCCGCGGCTGCCGCGTGCCGATCATTTTTCTGACGGCGGAGTCGGGAGAGAAGGTGGATATCGAGGCGATGAACGCGGGGGCGCTGGATTATCTCGTGAAAGGTGAGATCAGCGCGCGGATGCTGGAGCGTTCCCTGCGTTATGCCCTGAAGCTGGGTGAAACTCTGGAGGAGTTGCGCCGGCTGGCGACCCGTGACCAGCTCACCGGCCTGCTCAACCGCCGCGAGTTCGAGCGTATTCTTGGTGAGGAGAAGACTCAGGCCGCGAGGTTTGGCGGCCGCTTTGCGCTCATCCTGGTGGACATTGATCACTTCAAGCGCGTCAACGACCAGCATGGCCATCCGGCCGGAGATACGGTTTTGCGCGAAGTGGCCGGCCGGCTCACGGCGGCGGTGCGCGACGAAGACCAGGTGGCTCGCATCGGGGGCGAAGAGTTCGCCATCATCATGAGCCGGGCGGATCGGGCCATTGCCGTGGAGGTGGCCGGTCGCCTGCATAAAATCGTAAGGGAGACACCAATTCCGGTGGAGGCGGGTCTTGCGCTGGCGATGACGGTGAGCGTGGGGGTGGCCGTCCACGCAGGTGGGGCGGTGGCCGCCGATGATGTGGTGTCGGTGGCCGACAAGGCCCTTTATGCGGCGAAGACCGGCGGTCGCGACCGCGTTGTTGTTTCCGGGGGCTGTTGAATCAGCCGGCCGGGGCCGGGGTGATGACACGAAGACTCTGTGGTCGCACGGTGACCTCGACGGAGGTTTCCGTGGCGCGTGGTTCGCCGTCGGTGTGAATCAGGACACCCTGGGCACGCTGGAGGGTGAAGTGCGCGGCGCGCAACCGGATGGCATGTGGCGAGCGGTCCAGCTTTCCGGTGAACAGCCGGACGGCGAGGGGGAGCGCCCCGCCAATTCCGAAAGGCCTGATCAGGGTGAGATCCAGCAGGCCGTCGTCCACGCGGGCACCGGGGGCGATGTAGCAATCGTTGCCGTATTGATCGGAATTGGCGACCGTGGCGATGAAAGCCGTGGTTTGGATCCGGTTCTCCGCCGTCCGTACTTCGAGCCTCACCGGTTGAAAGCGCCGCCAGGCGACCAGGGTGGTGCGGACATAGGCGGGCAGGCCGCGGCGGGTGACCCGGGTGAAGCGATCACTGATCTCCGCATCGAACCCGAGGCCCATCGCATTGATGAAGACGTGGCCGTTCGCGAGGCCGGTATCAATGCGACGCGGACGACCCGAGAGCAGGTTGCGGAATGCGCCCCGGCCCGGCCCGGGGATGCCGAGATGACGGCCGAGTCCGTTGCCCGAACCGCAGGGAATCAGTCCCAGGCTGGCGTCGCTGCCGATGAGGGCGGCGCCGACTTCGTTCATGGTGCCGTCGCCACCGATCGCGACCACGGTGTCGCAGCCATCATCCAAGGCGCGGCGGGCGAGCTCGGTGGCGTGATGGGGCCGCTCCGTGCTGACGAGCGTGGCATCGAGCCCGTGCTCGGCGATGAATTCCCGGGTGCGGGCCAGCAGGTAGGGATTACGGGCGTTGTGGCCCGAACGGGGATTGAAGATGAAGCGGAGTTTCAAGCGTCCGCCGACCTTCGCCTTCTCCGGCGACTGCTGACAAAGCTTCGTTTGTAACAATCGCGTGCCGGCCTGTTTTGCTCAACCCGGTGTCACCACGCGCAGGCAGCGCGATTTCACGGCAAAAGTAATTTCCCGGGCGGGCGAATGGCATTCGCCGTCGGTATGGAACGGCATGGAAAACGGGCCGGTGATCCGGAACTCCGGTCCGGAAAACTGGCGTACCTGCGCGTCATCCTGCAGACGCCCGCGGAAGAGGCGCGTGAGCAGGGGCAGGGCGTTGCGCCAGCCGACGGGAGGAATGGCCACGAGGTCGAGCTGTCCGTCTTCCACCGATGCCTGCGTGGCGATGCGCGCGCTATTGCCGTATTGTGAGGCGTTGGCCGCGGTGAGAGTGAACGCGGTGAGATGGGCGGGCGGGCCGCCGGGGGCTGTCAGTTGATAGGCTTCGGGCCGGTAGCGCCGCCACTCCCGCGCGCTTGCCAGCAGGTAGCTGAGAAAGCCGCGCCGCTTGCGTTGATTGAAAAGCACGGCGATGTGCGCTTCGAATCCGAGGCCCGCCGCGCAAAGGAAGGGCTTTCCGTTTGCCAGGCCGACATCAATAAGGCGGGGGTTTCCCCGCTCCAACAGGCTGAGAGCGGCGGCGGGTTGGAGGGGGATGCCCAGATGACGGGCGAGGCCGTTGCCTGACCCGCAGGGGACGAGTCCCAGCGCGGCGGAGGTGCCGATCAGGCCCCGCGCGACCTCGTTCATGGTGCCGTCTCCGCCCACGGCCACGACCCGTTCGCAGCCGTCGGCGGCGGCCTGGGCCGCCAGCGTCACCGCATGCCCGGGGTGGGTGGTCGGATGCACGCTGACGTGCGGACCGCGGGCGGCGGCGAAGGCCTGCACGAGCCGGCGGGTGGCGGGATCCCGGCGCAGATGGCCGGAGTTGGGATTGAGGATGAGGCGGATTTTCAAGCTGGCCCGGTCGGTATGACCGGCAATGGTGAGGGGAAAATGGAGCGGATACTGCATGTTCTCACCGGATGCACGGCGGTCGGCAAGACCGAGCTGGCCTTGCGCTGGGCGGAGGTCCGGGGGGCGGAGATCGTGTCGTGTGACTCGCTGCTTTTCTACCGCGGCATGGATATCGGTACGGCCAAGCCCACGGCAGCGGAGCGCGGGCGGGTGCCGCATCACCTGATTGATATCTGCGCGGTGCACGAGCGGATGGATATTGCGCGTTATGTGTCGCTGGCGCAACGGGCGGTGGCGGACATCGCGGCGCGGGGCCGTCCTGTGCTGGTGACGGGCGGCAGTGGTTTTTATTTGAAGGCGTTTTTCGCTCCCGTGGCCGACGAGGTGGCCGTGCCGCCGGCGTTGCAGGAGCGGGTGCGGGCCTTGCGTCCGGAGGTGGCGTTGACGGAGTTGCACGCGCTCAATCCCGCCGGCCTTGGCTCGCTGGACACGGCCAACCCGCGCCGGGTGACCCGCGCTTTGGAACGATGTCTGGCCAGCGGGCGGACCTTGGCGGAGCTGGCGGCGGACTTTGCCCGGCAACCCTCACCGTTTGCGGATTGGGAGGTCCGGCTCGCCCGGATAGAACGCGCCCCGGATGAACTCGACCGCCGGATCGCGCAACGGGTGGAGGCGATGTTGGCCGATGGTCTTGTGGCCGAGGTGAGGCATCTGCTCACGCTGGGATTGGCGGATAATCCCAGCGCGGCCAAAGCGATCGGCTACCGCGAGGTCATTGCCCGGCTCGCGGGCAACCGGCCGGAGGCGGGGCTGGCGGAGGAGATTGTGAAGAATACCCGCGCCTTGGTGAAAAAACAGCGCACCTGGTTTCGCACCCAATTGCCGCCGCACCCGGTTGTCGGTGCGGAGGTATCTGATTTGGTGTTTGGGTGAATCCGGTGGGCGCTTGCCCGTGGTGCGGACGGGTTGTGGGGCGTATGATTCAGGCCAAGGCGCGGATGGATGTGAAACCGGCGCGGAGGAGCGCGAGATCGGAGTCCACGGCAATTTTGCTGAAGCCCAGTTGCCGCAGACCGGGTACATCAGCGCGCTCGCGGGCCAGGATGCCGGCGTGGCGGTTGGCGGCCTTGGCCGCACCGACGATCCGGATCAATGCGGCTTCATAGGTGATCGGAGATTGGTGGGCGGCGAGGCTGAGCTTGAGATCGGCGGGGCCAACGAAGAGGACATCCACGCCGGGGACTTGGGCGATGCTCTCGACTTGTTCGAGGCCGGCGAGGCTTTCGATCTGGGCCATCAGCAGGGGGCGAGGCGTATTCGCGGGGTCCATCAACCCATACTTGTAAGTGCGCACGGTGCGCGAGTAGCCGCGATCACCTGATGGCGGGTAGGTCATCGCGCGGACGATATCCCTGGCTTGCGCCACACTTTCCACATGGGGAGCCATGATGGCGTGGGCGCCACGATCGAGCACCCGACCGATCAACCCCGCCTCATGGGTGGGGACGCGCACAACGGCGGTAACGTCTTGCCCGGCTATGGCGCGCAGATTTTCGGCCAGGTGAGCCTCGGTTAACTCACCGTGCTCCATGTCGAGGAGCAACCAGTCGAGTCCGCAGAGCGAAGCGAGTTCGGTGACGGTGGCTGAGCCTGAGGAAAGCCAGGTGCCGAGGCACACGGCGGAGGAATGCAGCTTGGAGGATTTCATCAGGAGGCGAGGGTAGTGAGCGGGCGGTTTTCACGCAGGCCATGGAAAGCGTTCCACAGGCGGCCCCGGGTGAATTGCCTGAAGGCGGGGCCATCCTGACCGGAGGCCATGAGGAACGCGTTTTTCTCGGTGAAATAGCCGGCCCGGCAGCGGATGACGGATTTCACGATCAGGTTGCGCAGGAGATGGAGCCAGAACCGGTGTTGGAAATCCGATGGCAGCGGCATGAGGTCGGTGTAGCCCGTCACGGCGGCCTGCACGGTGGCGGCGTCGTGGAAGCAGGCGAGCAGGGAGAGATCGTCGGTCGGATCGCCGGCGATGGCGTCATCCCAATCGATGAAGGCATGAATCCGGTCGGGCGTGCCCAGAATGTTCCAGAGCGCGAGGTCTTTGTGGACAAGACAACCTTGGGCAAGCGAGAGCAGTCCGGTGTGGGCATTGATGAGTTCGCGGAGGGTGGCGGCTTCCGGAGCCGTCAGAAATTCATCTTCCATCAGCTGTCCAAGGTGGCGCTCGAGGTTCAGCAGGAAATAGGCGGCGTAGGTTTTATGGTAGCCGGTGAGCCGGTCGGGTTGCTCGGGATCGAAAGGACCGAAGCCAGCGACGGGGGTTGTCTGCCAGCGGGCGATGGCGCGGCCGATCCCTGCAGCCAAGCCGGGCAGATCCAGGCGGTTGGCGCGGTGGAGGACGTTGAGGTCGGAGCAGGCGAAATACTCGATGACTTGCACCGCCCAAGGGACCCGGGTGCGTGAGGCATCGGTGAAGCGAACTTGTGGAACGGGGACGCCGGTACGTGCGACTTCGGCCAATACCCGTGATTCCATCGCGAGGTGGCCATCCTGCTCGGGACCCTCCTCGACCCGTACGAATGCCCGGCCCGCGGGGTAGTCCAGCAGGTAGGTGCGATGGTTGCCGGTGCCGCCGGCTTCGCTCAGCCGCGCGGGCCCACCGAGGACAGCTTCGAGAAATGGGGTGAGCGTAGGGCGCAGATCCATCGCACTGGCCGGCCGCAGGGCGCCGTGCAACGCGGCAGGGCGGTCACACTTCCAGTAATGGATGGAGTTGCGCGTGCCGCTCATATCCGGATCAGGATTTTCCTTCCCGCTGGCGGCGAGCGGTCACGGCGGCGGGACTGGGTGCGCTGATCAGAAGGCGGAGGGCGGATCCGGATGACACGCAGCTCCCGGCTAGGATATCTTCTTCGGTGATCCGGGCCAGCAGGATGTGCCCTTCATGGTCGCGGTTGTAGTCGTAGGAAATGAAGATGCGCCCATCCCGGGCCTGCGTGAAATCGGGGTAGCTGACGGGCTCGCGCTCATCGAGCAGAAGTCCGCCGCGCCAGGTGGCACCGTCATCCTCGGAAAGAAAGGCCGTGAGCAGTGAGCGGGCCCCGGGCTGGTAAGCGACGCCGGGGCAGGTGTCCGGGGTGAGTCCATGTTTGACCAGGAGCAGTCGTCCGGAGCGCAGTCGGCGGAGCAGGTGGCGCGAATTGGCGGTGGCGATGGTTGAGGGGACCGGCGGTGCCCAGGTGGCGCCGCCATCCTGCGACCCGCTTTCCCACAGGCCGTGGTGGGTGCGTGCGGTCATCCAGAGGGTGCCGTCGCGCCGTTCGACCAATTGGGGTTCGTCGAACTCAGGATGCGGGTAGGCGACCCCGCCCCGACGTTCCCAAGTGGCGCCATGATCGCGGGAAACCAGCACGTTGGCCATGCGGTAGGGATCCAGTTCGTGAAACGCGTCTTTGAAAGGGGCCGCGATTTTTTCCCGGTCCCAAAGCGAGACGGGCAGCAACCATTCGCCGGAAGCGAGGATGATGGGGTTGTTGAGGGCGCATCCATCCCAGATACGCACGGGCGAGGTCCATTGCGGGTCTGCGGCATCCGGCTGATCACAGCGGGTGAACCAGGTGCCGGCCCGGCCGTCGTAGTGGCTCAGTGCCTGGTCGAAAAAAAGCCAGAGGCGCCCATGTGGATCGAGCCAGAGGTTGCCGACAATCGTGCCCCGGGAATAGGGGAGCGCCTTGTCGTGGGGATCAATCACGAGCCGGGGGGCGGACCACGTGTCGCCCGCATCGTCACTGGTCGCGAGGACGAAGAAGGCCTTTTCATTATCACCGCCTCCCACCCAGCAGGCCCATAGCCGGTCGCCTGAAGTGCGTTCGATGCCGATGGTCATGCCGTAATCGAGCCGGTCGTAGCCATAGTCGGGCAAGGGCCGGGTATTGAGCACGGGCGGGATCAGGGTGGATGCGGTGAGGGCGAGGAGTTCGGGGGAGGTGGACATGCTGAGGGAATTGAACCGGATATCCTGCGCGCAACCCGGGACAATCGGAAGCGGCAGAGCCGCGGCTTTTTTGGCTGCGGCTGGTCAGCGGCATGTCCGAAACCGGACAGTTTAACCGGTGCATGCGGCGTGCCGGTGGGCCTGCGGGGTGCGTCCGTGCTGCCGACGAAAGTCGCGGGCGAAGTGGGAAGCAGTGGCGTAGCCGACCTTCCGGGCGATACTGGCGATTGCCAGGTCGGTGGTCATGAGCAACTGGGCGGCGCGCTCCAAGCGGTGACGGCGCAGCCATGCGCAAGGCGCCTGCCCGAAGTGCGCGGAGAAGAGACGCGTCAGGTGCCGCGGACTCATGAAGGCGACATTGGCTGCGACCCACTCCAGGTTGATGGCGCTCGCATAATGGGCGGAGAGAAACGAGGCCACACGATCCACGGCTTCGCCCGCCTCGGGCAGACGGCCGGCGGCGAGGGCGTGGCGATACCAGCCGACTTCCAGATGGTGATGTGTGGCCTGCTCGATCACGGCTGGCTCTGACGAAGCCCAGGCTGCGAGCAACAATTCGTGCTCGCGATAGAGGGCCATCAGGCTGGGCCAGTGCGCTTTTTTCACCGTGAGGATATCCGCGTCGAGGGCGCGGGTGGTGGCGAGCCAGGACGCTTCCAGCGTGGGTACCGGGCAGGAGGCGACAAGGGTGTGATGCAGTGCCATGTCGGCCTGATGGAAGGCCTCGTAGTCCCCCCGACGGGCGCAGCTCTTCAGGCGGCCCAGATGCGCGTGCAGCGTACGCAGGAGGGCCTCACGTCCCGGGTGACCGGGCAGCCGGGTGGCGGCAAAGGCTTCCAGGGTGGAGCGCAGCCGGCAGAGTTCGCGATAGGTATCCTGCATGTCCGGAATGTGTCATTGGATGACAGCGTCCGCATCCGGCTGCTCAATCACGAATTGGATACAGCGGGCGGAAAAGCCTGCTCAGACCGGAGGTGTTTGGTCCGGTGACGGTGATTTGGTCCGGTCCGGCTTTCGCTGATTGCGCAAGTGTCCTGCGAGGGTGGGAAGCAGCACGAAAAACAAATAGTGGCAGCAGAGCGCGCCGACGCCGAGCACTACGATCAACAGTGCCATCCCGACGGCTTCTTCTCCATCGGAGACCGTATCTTTGCCAAAGACGGACAATCCGAAAAACAGGGTTCCGATCAAGGAGCAGAGGCCGGAGGCGAGGAGGGCGAGCCCGACCTCACGCACCGTCAGTTTCCCACGCTGCCCGTTGTGGCGACCCAACCACCACAGCACGAGTAGAACCGGCCCGATCTGAACCAGAGCGCTGATCCAATCTTTCATGGGCCGACAGTTGCCCATCCGGGCTCAGCCTCAAGCTTCAAGGAGTTGACGCCGGCGCATCCAGCGGCGCGGGCTGGCGCAGGAGATGCAGGTGGATGGCGAGGTAGAGGGGGGCGAAAAAGGTGGGAATGAGGCTGAGCGGCAGCGTGTGAAAGGGGGCGAGGGCGGCAGGTTGCGCGAGGGCAAGGCTGAAGCCGGCGAGGAGGAGCAGCGCGAGGTCCATGAGGCCGACGACGTTCCAGACGGTGAAGGCGCTGTGCCGGCGGGCCGGGGTCAAGGGCAGCAGGCAGAGAATGAGAGCCAGGGAACCGGTGACGAGTGAGCCGAGGCCGGCCTGATAGTAAGCGCGAGGCAGAATGCCTGCGGAGGCCTGCATCAGGAGGTAGATTCCGGCGAGGCGCAGGACATGTGGCAGAACCAGAGTGCGGGGGTTGCTGGTCTTCAGCCAGGCTTGGACGGAGGCGATGCGCCGGGTGAGGAGCAGGGCAAAAGCCAGGGCCGGGATGAGCAACTGGGCGACCAGCGGGGGCTGTGCGGCCAGTAGCTGGACCTTGCCCGCAGCGAGCGCGAGGAAGAGCCAGAGCAGGAGCAGCGCGCGGAGGGCGGCGGGAAAGGGAGCGGCGGTCATGCCGGTCAATCGGAGGCTTGCGCGAGGTTGTAGCGCTGCAGTGAGCTGCCTTCGAGGCGATGCAGATCGGCGAGGGCGTTGCGCAGATTGACCTTGGCCTGAAGTTCGGAGACCCGGGCGTTTTCCAGACTGTCCTGAGCCTCAAGGACGAGGCGGCTGGTGGAAAGACCGGCATCAAAACGGGCTTTCTCGAGCTCATACTGGCGCTCGCTGAGCTCGGTGGCTTTGGCGGAGATACTGACGCTTTCAATGTTGGTTTCCACGGCCCGTACGGCGGCCCGCACCTGCACCATCAGGTTCTGCTCGACCTGCTGGAGGCGGGCCTGTTCGCGCTGGAGGTTGTTCTCTGCGATGCGGCGGCGGGCGCGCTCGGAGCGCATGCCCCAGGGCACACTGAGAGAGAGGTCCACCTGCCAGGCGTAGCCGTCGCCATCGGGCAGGCGATCAAGGGCGCTGCCGGCGGAGCGATCGCGGGCGTTGTGGCCGAGGGCGGCACCGAGGTCGAGGGATGGCCGGCTCTCGCTGCGGGCGGTCACGACGTCGATCTCCAGTTGCTCAATGGCGGCCTTCAGCGAGCGATAGTCGGGCTGGTGCTCGCGGGCGAGCTGGTAGGAGGCGGTAAAATCGGGAATGGGGGTGCTCAGGGAGGGGAGGGCAACTTCGCCGAGCGCGAGGTCGAACTCGAACTGGCCGATGAGGCTGAGGAGTTCGTCCTGCCGGTCGCGGGTGAGGCGCTCCGCGTCGAGGACGCTGCGTCGGGCGTTGGCGACGCCGACCTCGGCCTGCAGCACGTCGAGATCCGTGGCGACGCCGGTGGTGCGGCGGGTCTGATTTTCGTCGAGCAGCCGCTCGGCCAGCGCGAGGCTGGCACGGCGAACCTTGAGTTGTTCGCGGGCGAAAACGAGGTTGTAATAAGCGGTCTCGGTGCTGCGCACCACTTGGAGGATGCGGGCGTCGAAGTCGATCCCGGCGCGTTCGAGGCCGATCGTGGCGCGGTTGATGGCGGCTTTGTTGACGGCGATGCCGGAGCCTTTCAGGAGGGGCTGGGTGACGGAAAGGGAGACGTCGGCGTTGTAGGCGGGATTGAGGGTGCTGAAAAGGTTGTTGGTCTCGCTGCGATTGAGGCTGCCGCTCAGGTTGACGGTGGCGCCGGAGACGATGCGCTGGGAAACGCCCACCCGGGTGTCGCTGGACTCGCTGCGCGTGCCGACCAGCGTGGTGGCGGCGCTGTCACTCTGGCTGACGGAGCGGCTGGTGCGTGCGGTGAAGGTGGGGTCGAAACCGGCCTTGGAGGCGGTGAGAGATTCGCGGGCGTTGGCGGTGTCGTAGGCCTGGATTTGCAGGTCGAAGTTTTTTTCCAACGCGCGGGCGATGCACTCTTCCAGGGTCAAAACCGGGTCGCCGGCAGGCTGGGCGGACAGTGGCAGGGCGGCGGCGAGCAGGAGGAGCAGCGGGCGGAAAGTTGAAAACGACATGGTGAAAAAGGAAGAGAAGCAGGATGAGAACACGCGATGGAGCCAAAAGTTACGGGATTTTCCGCATACGGGGAATCCTCTTGGCCTATGACGCGCCAGCCCCGGCGATGGTTGCAGGAAAATTCATGGCAAGGGAGAAGAAATCGCGGCCCGGTGAAGGGTTGCCGAGTCAAAAAAGGTCGAACGGTCCGCTGTATGGATGAGTGGTCCTGGTTTTGAGGAGGCGGGCAGGGAGGTGCCGCGGCGAATGAGGGCACAAAAAAGGCGGGGTGGTAAACCCCGCCTGATACAGGCTGTGTGCGCCGGACTCAGTTGAACTTCGGCTCGGAGCGCTTCAGCTCCTCCTCGACCAGGCCGGCGATGACCGAGCTGGCACCGAGGCGCGCCGTGAGCGCGGCCAGCTGGCCGCGGATGGCGGCATACTGGGGATTGGCTTCGGTGAGGTCGGGCAGTTGCTTGTCGATCGCGTAAACGAACAGGCCTTGTTCGGCGGTGATGACCATGTCGGAGACCTGGCCTTTTTCGAGGCGGTCGAGCGTGCTGAACACGGCCTGGTTCAGGTCGGCGGCCGGTTCGCGGGCAATGAAGGGAGCGGGCTGGCTGACCTTGAGGGTGAGACCGTGGGCGGCCCCGGCGGCTGCGGCGGCCGCCTCGTATGTGTCCCCAGCCTTGAGGCGGGTTTCGATGGCGCTTTTCAAGGTGCGGCCGAGCTCGACGAAGCGTTTGCGTTTCTCGTTCTCGATGTAGTCGGCCGTGACGCGGGCGCCGACTTCGTTGAAGAAGGGTGTCCGGGAAGGCTCGGTTTCCTGCCAGAGCAGGATGACGGCACCATTGCGATGGGTCACGGCATCGGAAAGCGGGCGGGATTGATTCAGGCGGAAGGCGGCGGCGGCGATTTCCGGGGATTGGTCGAACTCGACCGGACCGGCTTCGCGGGTGAAGGGAGCCAGCGAGCGAAGGGGAACGTTGCGGGAAGCGAGGAAGGCCTTGGCTGCGTCCGAGTTGCCGGCGGCCTGGCCCTCGTAAAGGGCATAGGCGAGGTCGGAAGCGGCTTTGGCGGCGAGGCTGCGGGCAAGGTGGAGTTTCAGCTCGGCTTCGACCTGGTCGCGCACGATTGCGTAGTCATCGGCGGTGGCGAGTTGCTGCGCACCGCTGGCATCGGCGGGCTTGAGGAAGCGGGAAGGGGCGGCGTCGAAGACGGAACGGATGTCCTCTTCGCTCACCTGGACCGCGGCGAGGTAATCGGTGGCATTGAATACCACGGCGCTGGCGGCGACGCGGGGGCCGATTTCATAGCGGAAGCTGTTTTCCTCAAAAAACTTGGTCAGCTCGGCCTGGGATGGTGCGATCGTGGGCTTGTAGGCGGTGTAGTCGGCGGTGGCGAGGCCGAGGCTCCAGCTGGTTTCCATGCGGGCGAGGGCGGTGCGCACATCGTGGGCGAGGACGTAGCCGGGCCCGCCCAGGAGTTCCTGGGCCTTGCCGGCGCGTACGTCCTGCGACAGGACGCGGAAAACATCGGCTTCGGTGACCTGACCCTGGATACGGAGCGAGTCGCGGAAAGAGGTGTAACGGCTGGCGTCGAACTGACCGTTTTCATCAAGGAAGACAGGCAGGGCGCGGATGTAGTCCTCGACGTCTTTCTTGGTGGCGGCGGGCAGGTGGAGCTGTTCGGCCAGATGAAGGGCGGCGACCCGCTGGAAGGCGTAGTTCTGGATCTGTTCGGCGCCGAAATCGGTATAACCCACCTGCAGGGTGGCGCTCAGCTGGGCATCCCCGTAGAGACGGGCCTGGTCTTCCGCCGAGGCGAGATTGTAGCCGAAGAACTCCCGCTTGGCGACCGTGCGGTCACCCCAGCCCAGTCCGGATGAGGCGTTGGTGACGAAGACGAAGGAAACGATGATGACAATGAGCAGCACCCCGAAAAGGATCTTGTAGTGCCGCTGCATGTTGCGCTGGAGCCAGGTGATCATGGTGGGAAAACCAGCAAAAGTAGGTGGCGGCCCTTGTGAGGCAAGGGTGAAGTGCCCGCTCAGGACGAGGCCGGCCGGGTGACCCCGAAAGCAAACGGGGGGCGGGATTCAGCCATCGGGAAATCCCGGAAAAGTGTCTCCACATCCTTCTGGAAAAAATCGGCGCGAAAGAAATCGGAAGTGGCTTGGGCGTAGCGGGTGACGATCGGATCAAGCTCGGTGAACACGGCGCTGCCGGTGTCCGCCCCGAGGTCATCATCCAGTCGCTTGAATTCGCCGAGGGTGATGCGGTTGAGCGGCCGGGCGGGCTGATAGCTGTGATCCGTGGCGTTGCGGCCGGGTGGCGGCGGGATGGCCGTGATCAGGTTCATGCTGATGAGGCGCGAGAGGCTTTCGTTGAGCAGTTGGGTGGGCACCTTGAGCATGTCGCCGAGCTGGGAGGAGGTGCAGGGGGGGAGGCACTCGTGGAATCGCCGGCAGACGGTCAGCAGGACGATGAGGGAGAGGTGTTCACGGGTGGACTCGGCGAGATTGTTCCAGACGATCTGGGAGTTGCGAAAGCGTGCGTTCTGCACCGCGTAACACACCTGGCCGCCTAGCAGGACAAAGAACCAGAAGACGTAGAGGCCGATCATCAGGATGGGCAGGATGCCGAGCGACCCGTAGAGGCTGCGGGCGAGGAGGACCCGGCGGAAGTAAAGGAAGGCGAGAAAGTTGTTCAACACGAGCAGGAGCGCGACGATCACCGCGCCGATGAAGGCCGCGCGCCAATGCACATGGGTGTTGGGGATGTAGCGGTAGAAGAGGGTGAGGATCGCGACCAGCACGACCATGGAAAGCGAAGGCAGCAGTAGCTGGAGTAGCTCCACCAGCTCCCGTCCGAGAGGGATTTTCTCCGCGAAGGCGTTGAAGAAGGCACCGGCGGAAAGGCCGGTGACCGCAGCGAAGAAGAGCACGGCTCCCAGCGTGAGGATGGTCCAATAAAAGGCGATGCGCGCAAACCAGGAGCGCCCCCGTCGCACGCCCCAGATTTCATTGAAGGCGCTTTCGATGGAGGTGAAGAGCTGGAGAACGATGGCAATGAGGGTGAGGGCGCCGACCGCGCCGACCGCGCCGTTGCGCGAGCCGGCGATGAAGCCGTCAATCAGGGAGACGATGTCGGAGTCGCCTGCCGGAGTGGCGCCGTCGGCCGGAGCGTTTTCGGGGGGCGGAATGTTCATTGCCGCCACGGTCACGAGGTCGCTTTTGGGCATCCCTTCCACGGCGGGAACTTCATCGTGAAGGGCGATCTGGGGCGCGACAAAACGGAGCAGGCGGTTCAGTGAATTGGCCGCGAGGTGGGGATCGTTCTGATCCAGCACGAAGCCGGCGACGAGCACGGCGATGGCCACGAGCGGGCCGAGGCCGAGGAGTGAGCTGAAGGTGAGCGCCGCCGCCCGGCTGAAGACCTTGTTATCTTCCAGTCCGGTGAGGCTGGTGGAGATGATCCGCAGCAGGGAGTAGAGCCGGCCCCGTGGGGAACGATCCTTCAGGTAGCCAGTCCGCCAAATCTCCTTATGGTAGAGATTGGTCCACTGCTTCCAGAGAGCCACCAGTCGCGCGATCATGAGGCCCGGCGCCGGTTGATCATCCGAACAGATGGCGGGTCACCCCGAGCATGCCGACGATGCCGATGACCGCCGCGATTGCCACGGGCAGAAGGTTGACGGAAACGGTGCTCAGGTAAAGGCCGGCGGAACCCGCGATGACGGAGAGCAGGGCGAAGGTTTGACCCTGCGTGTAAAAAATGAATCCGAGGAAGCCGAGGCCAAGGGCGGCGCGAAAGCGCACCAAGGGGTAGAGGTTGACCATGCCGAGAAGCAGCAGGAGGGCGAGTACGACATCCAGGACGCCGAGGATCACCAGCGGATGGGTCAGTAGCTGGCCCAGATCGAAGGCCATGATGAAGTCAATGGAAGGCAGGAGTTCGCCGGCGGCGGCGATGAGCAGCATTGCGATGCCGCTGTAGGTGCCGATGGCGGCGGCCCGGGACATCGCGAGGACGGGGTCGCGTTTGTCCTTGGTGTCCTCGGTCCGGCCCTCGGCGGCGGCGAGCATGTCATCCACCGTGATGGGGGGGCGGCTGTCAGAGGAGGAAGCGTTGAGCGGGGAGAGGTTGTCCTTGGACTTCACCTTGAGCTTTTTCTTCTCGGGAAAGAGGGTGGCCTTCAGCTCCTCGTTGTCACTGATGCTCGCCCACTGCTCGGTGGTGGCGTCGTAATAAAGGGTGTCGGTCGTGATCTGGCCGGTTTCGAGCAGCGAGGCGAGCTGTTCGACGTTGAAAGGCCCGCGGGCCTCGGTCTCGGACTCATTGCGGATATAGAATTCCTGCGTGGCCATGGGAGTGCCGGAGGGTGGTTGCGGGAGCAGGCAGCGGCAAGAGCGAAAACGTCGCCGGGCGCGGAGGGCTCACTTCAGCTTGGCCAGTGAGTCGGCGGCTTGGGTGAACCCGGGATCAAGGCGGAGTGATTCTTCGTAAGCGGCGCGGGCGGCGGCGGGGTCGCGGCGTTTTTCGGCGATGTGGCCGAGTCGCCAGTGCACCGCAGCGTGGGAGGGGTCGTTCCGGGCCGGAGTCAGGGTCAGGCAATGGCGCAGGCGGGCTTCGCCGTGGTCGAGCTGCCGGCCGCTTTCGGCGGCGAAACGGCCGATAATGTAATGGGCGATATAGGTGTCGGGCTCGGCCTGCAGCAGTTCCTCGGCAATGGCAAAGGCCTCGTCGAAGCGGCGCTCGTCGGCATGGAGCTGGGCGAGGATGAGCGAGCCGCGATGAAAATCGCGGCTCCGGATTTCCCCGGCCTGGGCATAGGCCTTGGGCATGCCGCCGCCGAGGAAGCCGGGGGCCTGGCGGTAATAGGTGATGAGGCCGTTGCGGGCGTCGAGGTTGTCGGGATTCAGCTCCACAGCCTTTTCCAAGGCGGCGCGGCATTTCCGGGCGAACCCGGCCTGGGCCAGCAGGCTGGCTCCGCGGGCGGCGGCTCCGTAGGCTCCGCCAAGTTCGGCATGGTAGTCCGAGTTGGTGGGGTCGAGGCGGACGGCCTGCTCGAGTTGCTGGATGGCATCCTCCGTATCATTGCGGCGGAGCGCGATGACGCCGAGAAAGTAGCGGGGTTTCGCGTTCTGCGGTTCCGCGGTCGCGAGTTGGGTGAAAGCCACCCGGGCCTCGGGATAGCGTTTTTCCCGATAGAGGGCGAGGGCGTCGTCGTAAGGGGTGGCGTTGGCTGAGAGAGCAACGAGCAGCAGCCAGATACCCGCCAGAAGGGCGCGGGGAGAGAGGGCTGAAAGCATGGCGGGATTGAGCTGCACCCTCGCCGGGCGTGCGAGCAAAAGATGGCGGGCGGCCCCGCGATTATTCGTAGCGGAGGGCGTCGATGGGATCGAGGCGCGCGGCCTTGCGGGCCGGATAGAACCCGAAGAAGACGCCGACGGCCGCGCTGAAGACGAATGCGATGAGGATCGCATCGGTGGAAACGAGGGTGGGCCAGCCGTTGAAATGGGAGATGAGCTCGGAGGAGCCGATGCCCAGCAGGATGCCGAGGATGCCTCCGAGGCCGCTCAAGACCATGGCTTCGGTGAGAAACTGAAGCATGATGTCACGGCCGTGCGCGCCGACGGCGAGGCGGATGCCGATCTCGCGGGTGCGTTCGGTGACGGAGACGAGCATGATGTTCATGATGCCGATGCCGCCGACGATGAGGGAGACGCCGGCAATGGCGCCGAGGAGGAGGGTCATCGTCTTGGTGGTGGCGGTGGCGGTCTCGGCGATCTCGACTTGATTGCGAACGGTGAAGTCTGGCTCCCGGCCCTGGCGGCGCTGCTGGAGGACGTCGGTGATATCCTGCTGGATGCGGGCCATGAGCTCGGGGCTTCCGGCCTGGATCAGGATGGAGTTGATGTTCTGACGGCGGGAGATACGCCGCAGGTGGCTGCTGTAGGGGATGATGACGACGTCGTCCTGATCCTGCCCAAAGGTGTTGAAGCCCTTGGTGCTGAGTACGCCAAGCACGGTGAAGGGGATGTTGCGGATGCGGATGACCTGACCGATCGGATCCATGTTGGGATATAACTCATTGGCCACGGTCCGGCCGATGATGGCGACTTTGGCGAAGGTGCGCACCTCCTGTTCGCCGAACATGTTGCCCTCGCTCAAGGGCCAGAGGCGGATGTCGAGGTAGTCGGGGCCTTCGCCGAGGATCTGGGTGTTCCAGTTGAGGCCGCTGGCAAAGACCTGGGCGCGGTCGCGCATCTCGGGGCTGACAGCGACCACCCCGGGTACTTCACTCAAAATGGCCAGGGCGTCGGCTTCGGTGAGGGTGCTGGCGCTGCCCCAGCCGCCGCGCATGCCGCCGGTGGAGGCGCTGCCGGGCCAGACCATGATGATGTTCTGGCCGAGGCTGGCGATCTGGGCCTCGATCTGGGCCTTGGCGCCGTTGCCGATACTGACCATGGCGATGACCGCGCCGACGCCGATGATGATGCCGAGGGCGGTGAGCGAGGAGCGCAGAATGTTGCGCCGCAGAGCGCGGAAGGAGAGGGTGAGCGTGGAACCGAGGCGCATGGCTCAGGTGTTTTCGGTGAGTTTGGCCTCGGTCTCGGCGGCAAGGAGTTTTTGCAATTCCTCCTCGGAGCGGGCGCGATCGGCGACCTGGATGTCGCTGACGATGCGACCGTCGCGCACGATGAGGTTCCGCCGGCAATAGCGGGCGATGTCGAGCTCGTGCGTGACCATGATGATGGTCATGCCCTGTTCGTTGAGCCGTTGGAACACGCCCATGACCTCGACGGAGGTCTTGCTGTCGAGGTTGCCGGTGGGCTCGTCGGCAAGAAGCACGCTGGGTTCGTTGGCGAGGGCGCGGGCGATGGCGACGCGTTGCTGCTGGCCGCCGGAGAGCTGGCTGGGAAAGTGGTCGGCGCGGTGGGCGAGGCCGACAATTTCCAGACAGGAAAGCGCCCGCTGGCGCATTTCGCGGCCGGACAGCCGGTGGGCGCCATAGAGCATGGGCAACTCGACGTTTTCGAGCGCGGTGGTGCGGCTGAGGAGATTGAAGCCTTGAAAGACGAAACCGAGCTTTTGGTTGCGGATATCGGCCAGTTCATCGCGCTCCAGATGGGAGACGTCGGTGCCGTCCAGAAGGTAGCTGCCTTTGGTGGGACGATCGAGGCAACCGATGAGGTTCATGAGGGTGGACTTGCCGGAACCACTGGCACCCATGATGGCGAGGAATTCGCCACGCTGAATCTCCAGCGAGATGCCGCGCACGGCGTGCACGGGGACCTCGCCGGAGTCGTAGATCTTGTGAATCGATTCGAGTTGAACGACCGCGCTCATGGGGATCAGAAGCGGCGGGGAGCCATGCCGCCGAACGGGCTTTGAGCGGGGGCGGAGGCGCCGGATGAGGCGCCGGCCTGCACCACGTTGGTCACGAGTTCATCCCCTTCTTCCAAGCCTTCGAGCACCTCGGTGGTGCTGCCATCGGAGATGCCCAGCTTCACGTTGACGGGAGTCAGGGGCGGCGTGGCGGTGGCGCCGTGGAATTTGTAAACAGTGCGGTTTGTGACGGTGGTTTCACCCGGGGCGCCGGCCCGGGTGCCGCCGGAGGCGGGCAATTCGAGGCCGCGTTCCTTGGCGAGCCGGGCCATGCGTTCCCGCACCTCGGCGGAGGGCGGACCGGAACCGGGGGTGAATCCGGCTTCGCGCATGAGCGCCATCATCTGTTCACGGGTGGCGGTGGCGGGAGGCGCGTTGCTGGCCGCGGTCGCTCCGGCGGGAGCCGGTGCGGGCGGAATCAATGCTTCCGGAATGCGCGCGCGGAGGGCGCTGTTGGGGATGCGCAGGACGTTCTCCCGCTGGGCGATGATGATCGAGACGTTGGCGGTCATGCCGGGCTTGAGCCGGAGGTCATCGTTGCGCACTTCGATGATGGTCTGGTAGGTGACGACGTTTTGCTCGGTCTTGGGCGAGTTGCGGATCTGGACGACCCGGCCGCGAAACTGGCGACCGGGGTAGGCATCCACCGTGAAGTTCACGGGCTGGCCTTCCGTGACGCTGCCGATGTCGGCCTCGGCGACGGCGGTGTTGATCTGCATGCGCGAGAGATCGTTGGCGATGATGAAGAGCGTGGGCGCGTTGAGGCTGGCGGCGACGGTCTTGCCGACATCGGTCTGGCGATCGATCACGATGCCATCAATGGGGGAGAAGATATCGCAACGGGCGAGATCCACCCGGGCGTTTTCAAGGGCGGCCTGACGCATGAGAAGGGTGGCTTCGCTCTGGGCGAGCTGGGCTTCGGCCTGGTCGAGCTCCTGCTGGGAGACGAGGTTGCGTTCGCGCAGGGAGCGGGTGCGCTCGGTGTTGAGCTGGACGAGGGTGTAGCTGGCCTTGGTGGAGGCGAGGTCGGCCTCGTTTTGCCGGAGCTGTTGCTGGTAGGTCGCGGGATCAATGCGTGCGATCAGCTGGCCGGCTTTGACCGGTGAGTTGAAGTCCACCAGCACCTCGGTCACGAGTCCGGATACCTGGCTGCCGATCTCGATGGAGGTCACGGGTTGAAGGGAGCCGGAGGCGGTGACGACCTGGGCGATATTACCCCGGCTGACCTTGACGGAGGAGAAGGAGGGGGGCGTCGCGGCTTTTTTCTGGAAAAAATACCAGCCGCCGGCGGCGGCAGCGAGCAGGACAATCGTGATGATCGGAACGCGAAGACTGCGTGGTTTGGGCATGGGTGATAAAGGAAGGAAGAGGCTGAGGCGATCGGCGGGCCAAAGGTTGCGCGGATGTCATGACGCCCGCGATTGCGCGCCGGTGACGAAAAAACACCGGAAATTCCCTGATTGCGGAAAAGAAATCAGCCCCGATGGGCGGCGCGCAGGGCGGCGGCGACGTTGGGCGGGACAAAGTGCGAGACATCGCCTCCGTAGCCGGCCACCTGTTTCACGAGGGTGGAGCTGGTGTAGCTGAACTGCTCGTTGGGCATCACGAAGATCGTTTCCAGCTCGGGCTTCAGGTGCCGGTTCATGAGCGCCATGTTGAACTCGAACTCGAAGTCGGACAGGGCCCGCAGGCCGCGGATGATGGCGTGGGCCTGCTGGGCTATGGCAAAATCCACCAGCAATCCGCTGAAGGCCGTGACTACGACGTTTTCAAACGAGGCGACATTGGGGCGCACCATTTCCAGCCGTTGCTCGATACTGAAGAAAGATTGCTTGGCGGCTTTGCCGGGATTGTCGGCGATGGCGACGGTCACGCGGTCAAAAAGCCGTGCGGCGCGGCCCAGGACATCGAGATGGCCGTGGGTGATGGGATCGAAGGTGCCGGGATAGATGCAGTGGCGCATGGTTCAGGAGCGGCCCGCAGCGAAGCCGAAAGCCAAGGGGCTGGCGAATGTCTTTTTCGTCTGCGCGCGGCCGGACGGGTGATGGGGCCGCGGTGGCGGGATTTTGTTCCCGGACTTCGCGCTACGGCCGGTTGTCCAGAGGGGCTTCCCGGAGGCGGTTTAGCCAGGATTCGGGCACGGGGATGATGCAGATATTCATGCTGCGGTTGTCTTCAGACAGGAAGGCGGACTGGATCTGGATACGGGTGCCGTCGGGGCTGAAAGTGGGGTGGGGATGGTCTGCGGCAGTCGGCTTGTGGCCGGTGGAGAGCAGTTGCATTTCGCCGGTGGCGCGGTCGATCAGCCAAAGGCTGCGGTCGAAGTCGTCGCCCACGGCCCAGCGACCGTCGGGCGATCCATGCACATGCCAGAGTCCGCTGCCGGACTTGGTCTGGCCTTCGATGCGCATTTCTTTGGTGCGGAGGTTGACGATGCCGAGGCCGGTGGGTTTTTCCCGCGAGCCGGAGGGGCCCCACGCATCATGGGTGCCCGGTTCACGGTGGCCCATGATGGCGATGGCGACTTCATCGCGGGTGATGATGGCCTCGTGGGTGACCCATTCGTAGTCGGCCTCAGGATAAAGCGGGCGCAGGCCGGTGCCGTCAGCTTGCACGGTCCAGGTGCGTTGGGGGGACTTGCCGCCGGTTTCCCAACAGAAGACGAGTTCGCCCGGCACCCAAGGGTTGGATTGCACATGGCCAATCTGAAAGGGGACGGCGACAACGAAGGAAAGTTCACCGGTGCGGATATCCATGCGGGCGATGCCGGTCGGCCCGGCACCCATGTTGCGGGGACCGAAATTTTCCTCGATTTTGGCGCCGGCGGGCAGGTGCCGGGCGGCTTTTTCCCGGCCCACGCGAAAATAGACGGATTGCTCATCGGCATCGAGGGCCATGTCGCCGCTGGCGCCCCATTCAACGGGGATGGTGCCGCAGATCCGCTCATAGGTGTCGGCTCCGCGCAGGGTGCCGGCGTCGCTGTCGGCGAAAAGTTTCCCCAAATCGACCTCGATGATCTGCGATGGGCCGCGGGTGGTTCCTGGGCCAGGCGCCGCACCGTAAGCCGGCTCCGCGCCGGTGACGGCGGCGGGCGGGGCGATGGTGGGGGAGCGGAGGAAGTAGAGTTTCATCGAGTGCCGGGCGAGGCAGAGCATGCCGCTGTAGCCGGTCTCGGTGATTTGCACGATGTCTCCGGTCTGCTCGTGGACGGCCATGGCCTGGCCGCGCACGCGGTTGGAGCGGAAGACCAGCCATTGGCCGTCGGCCGTCCATTGCGCATGGGTCTGGTAAATCTTGGAGTCGCCCGCCGGCGTGCTGGTCAGGAAGGTGAGCGGCACGCCTGTGACGGGATCGGTGACAACTTTCCTTTCGGCAGGAAACCGGGTGCCGATCTGGGCGGCGGTCGTGCTGGCCAGCAGGCAGGAAAGCCCGAGCAGGGCCAGGATGACGGAGGGGTGTCGCATTTTCATCGCGGGGGAAGGATGGGGGAGGTGGCCTGCCAGCGGCAGGAGTTGACGGAAATGTCATTAGCATGACGCCAGGCCGGACGGGGGCGACCGGATTTCAGGTGGTTTTGACTGTCAGCGGAAACTGCGAGCAGCCGCGCGAGCTGTTGATCATGTGTGACGAGATAAAGGGCGATATCCTCAAGCCTGTCTCCGCTATTGCCTTTGCGGCGGCGACCTGTGTTTTTCTCCGGCGATTTGCGTCTCAATCTACCCAATATTCTCACGCTTTCCCGCCTGCCTGCGATGTTTGCCATCGTGGCGCTGATGTATGCGGACTTTCACTGGGCGGCGACGATCGCCTTCTGGCTGTTCATCGCGGCGGCGCTTTCCGACTGGCTTGACGGCAAACTGGCGCGGGAGAGCGGGCAGGTCTCGACGTTCGGCCGTTTCATGGATGCGGTCATCGACAAGGTGATGATTGTCGGGCTGATGGTGGCGCTGGTGAACGGCGGCTACTTTCTAGGTTACCGGACGACGGCGATGCTGCTGGTGCTGTGCGTCATCGGGCGCGAGTTCATGATCTCCGGCCTGCGGATGGTGGCGGCGAGCAAAGGGGTGATCGTCGATGCGGATGCGGGCGGAAAGCTGAAGACTTTCCTGCAACTGAACGCCATCGGCTGGCTCCTGGGCGCGCGGATGTATGCGCGCGATTTTGGTCCCTTGTTTGGCGAGGGCGACCGCTGGCAGATCACGGTGGTGCACAATGTCGGGCTGGTGTTTTTTGTGCTGTCGGTGATCCTGACCCTGACCTCGGGCTGGGCGTATTTCCGCAAGCACGGGCACGTGGTCCGCGATTGATGTGATGCGTCTCTCTCCACCGGTCTGGCCGCGTTTCCTGCCCACTGCGACGGTGCTGGGCTGCGCCACCCTCGGACCGCTGGGGCGCAAGCTGCGGGCCCCAGGTACGTGGGGCTCGGTGGCCGGGCTGCTCTATTTCACCGTCGTATTTTATCCCTTGGGCTGGCTGGGGGTGTTGTTGTTGAATCTCATCGGGCTCTACGTGGCGGTGGCGATCTGTGGCGAGGCGGAGTTTCGCCTCGGCCGGCGCGATCCCGGCGAGGTCATCATTGATGAGTTTGTGGCGATGCCGTTGTGCTTTCTCGGCTGGCCCGCGTTGGTGGGACCGGCCCCGGCATGGGTGGTGTTTTTGGCGGGGTTCGTGTTGTTCCGCTTCTTCGATATTTTGAAGCCGCTGGGCATCGCGCGGCTGCAGGATCTGCCGGCCGGCTGGGGGGTGGTGGCGGATGACGTGGCGGCGGCGCTGGCGACGTGCGCGGTGCTGCATGCCGCGCAATGGTCCTGGGGCTATTTCGGCGCCTGAGCGGACTGGCGGCGCGGGGTGGTTTGCGCTTGCCGGCGGGGGCTTGAGAAAATTTACTCAAGGGCGTGCCCCAACGTCGCCCCTCGCGCGCGCTTGTGATCGACTGCGGAGCCAGCCACGTGTCCGGCGCAGTGTTTGGGCCGGGTCCGGAAAACCGGCTGACTCTCGAATGTTTTGTGTTTGAACCCCACGGGGTGGATCCGGCGGAGCCGCAATGGCCGGAGGCGGTGGGCGAAGCCCTGCTGCGATTGGTGGCACGCGCCAAGTTGCGCGGGCCTTGTATCCTGTCTGTGCCGGCGGGCGTGGCGTGGATGAAGGCGGTGCGGAGTCCATCGGTGGGTCCGGAGCAACGGGCGGAGGTGGTGCGCTTTGAAGCGGCGAGAAGTATCCCCGGTCCATTGGATGAGATGGCGTGGGATTGGTGCGAACTGGCGGACGACGGAGTGGATTTTGATTTTCTGGTGGCGGCGGCCAGGGCGGGAGAACTGGCGGTGCTATGCAGGGGTGTGCGGGAGGCGGGGCTGTGGCCGAGGCAGGTGCTGCCGGCAGGGGTCGCCTTGTGGCGGGCTTGGCGTTATGGCAATCCGCAGGCGGCGGAGACTGGGTTGCTGATGGATGTGGGCGCGGTGGCGACTCAGTTGATTTTTGTCCGGGCGGATGGACGGATTCAGTCGCGTGCCCTGGTCATGCCGGCACCGGTGGATGATAAGCAAAGCGCAGAGGTGGCTGACTTCATTGGGCGTCTCCTGCGGGAAGTGATGCGGGTGCTGGCTGCCTACACACGGCAGGTTGGGCAAGAGTCGCCGGCGAGAATTCTGCTCTCGGGGCCGGGGGCTCGATTACCGGGATTACAGGAGGCACTGGCCCGGGGCTGCAATTTGCCAGTCGGAGTTCAAGTGATGCCAGCGGGACTGGTGATAGCGGCCGTGGTAAAAGAGCGGGCAAGGCTGGAGGATCATTGGCCGGTCTTGCTCGGTCTGGCTGCCGGTGCGGCGGGGGAAAAGGATATCAACTTGCTGCCGGTGGCGTGGCAGGCGGCGGCCGCGTTTCGTTGTGCTCAGCGCTGGTGGTTGGCGGTGGCGGCGTGTCTTGTCATAGGGGTGTGCGCGCTGGCCTGGCACTGGCGGGCGGGGGCTGCGGCAATGCAACGTGAAACGGAACGGATCGAAGGGGTGATGGCACCGTGGCGGGCGGAACTTCGTGTCGAATCAGCGGAATTGAGCGGGAATGAGGCGATGCAGCGCCGGATCGAGGTGCTGCGGAGTTTGCTGGCGGCCCGTTCGGATTGGGCGGCCTTCTTTAATGAGTTGGAGAAGCAGTTCTATGAATTGGAGGACGTGTGGCTGGATCGTCTGCAAATTTTGCCTGCGATGAGCAGGGGCCGGGACGAATCGGAACAGGCTCCATTGCGGGTTGTCGTCGTCGGCCGGTTGCTGGAGGGAGAAAGCCCGCAGGCCAACGCGGGTCGGGAGATGGGGGTGAAGGCCCGACGATTGATGGCGGAGTTGGAAGCGAACCGTTTTGTCGCCGGGATCGAAGCGGAGCGTTATGACGCCGGGCATCCCGGTGTCATGAGGTTTGAGTGCATATTGCGGGTGATGGTCCCGGCGGAGGATTCGCGGCCATGATCCATACTCTGCGACGGCATCCTGTTTTTTTCGCGCTGCTTGGCGTGATGGGGCTGGCCTTGCTGACAGCGGCGTGGCTGGCCCAGCGCAACGCTCGGGAATGGCAGGCCGCCAA
Organism: uncultured Opitutaceae bacterium; assembly: GCA_964429385.1. Classification (GTDB taxonomy): domain Bacteria; phylum Verrucomicrobiota; class Verrucomicrobiia; order Opitutales; family Opitutaceae; genus UBA2377. Next base: position 9,596 of record CAYSBR010000007.1, on the reverse strand, counting down.
ACGGCAGCTGCACGCGAGGCAACAGGAAGAACGGCAGGCTGCGCAGGCGGGGGCGGGTAAGTTCAGAGTTGAAGCGATACGGCGGGAGCGGGAGGAAAATGAGCGCGTCGTGAGTGGATTGCTGGCCGGATTGCGCGGCCCGCTTCAGGATGAAACAGGGTTGACCGATTCTCTGCCTGAGGGACGCACCGGGGCGTTTTTCGAAATCGGGGAGATGGTTGCGCGATTGAGAGAAGTGGCGTTGCGATACGAGGTCGGCTTGAAACCCGATGAGCGGTTTGGCTTTGGTGCTTATGCGCAAGAGGGGCCGGAGCCGGGGTTGATTCCCGAGGTATCCCGCCAATGCGGGCTGGTGGAACGGATCGTGACGGTGCTGCTGGAATCGGGGCCGGGGGCGCTTTTGAGCGTGCAACGCGAGCGGCCCGAGAGGGATCGTATCACGCGTTCGGGTATGACGTCGCCGGATTATTTTGAGATGGATCCGCGCTTGTCGGTGCGGCGCGAAGGCGTGGTCAAGAGCACGGCTTTCAAGCTGTGTTTTTCCGGCGAGACGCCTGTCTTGCGCACATTCCTTAACGCCGTAACCCGGCATGAGCTTCCTTTGGCGGTGCGGGCCGTCGAGGCGGAACCGGCTCCTGCTGCAGGTAAAGCCGGGCCGCAGGCCGGTTTGCCGGAGGCTCGTTCGAAACTACGAGGGGGCTGGGGCTCAACCCTGTTCACAGTGACGATAGAGCATTTTGAACTGTCGTCGGAATTCGTTTCCGCGGAAATGGCATCTGCGGTCGGGCGGCAACAGAGTGAACTCCCGGTCGCATGGTCCGCACCCCGGGCCTTGGTCCGTGGGCCGGCGTGGATCTACGAGCTCTTCACTCCACCGGAACTCCATTATGATGAAGGGAACGGTCGGTGGCATGTGGTGGAGCGAAAGCCGGTGGGCCGGATTGTTGCGGAACGTGTGACCGACGGGATGGGCCTGGAGTTGATCGCGGTGAAGCCGACGCTGTTCCCCTTGCAACTGGTCGGTCATATCGGCGAGCCGGGGAATGCGCGGGGTGTATTTGAAAATATGGAGACGGGGGAGGTATGGCTGGCTTCTGCCGGTGATCGCTTGGAGCGGCTTGGCTTGATGATCGGTGATTTCAAAGTCGGCCGTCAGCCTGTGGCGGGCACGGAAGGTATGATATCTGGCGAATGGGTGGCGGAGGCCGTGATACGCGATATTGATGGTGGCGGGTTCACCATGCTCACCAGCCGGGAGCGGGTGATGGGCCCACGCCTCCTGGCGCAGATGCGCGTGGTATCCGGGGATGGCGCGGAATATGAAGTGGGGGAGGGCGACCGGCTGTCCTTGGGCGAAAGCTCATACCGCATCGAGAGTATCCAGCTCATGCCTCCGTTGGTTGAAGTCAGCCTCGTGTCGGAGGCGGACCCGTTGCCCGCGCTATTTACGCTTACCCCTCATACCCCATGAAGACCATACCCCATATTGAACTCACTCCCGGCCGTTTGCATTGCAGGCTTCGCTGGGTCGGTGGCTCTGTGATTTTGTGCCTCACTTTACGGATTGGAACATGCGAGGTGGAGGCTTCGCCAGCGGTGCCGGGACGGGAATCCTCTCAGGAGGCGGCGACTGATCCGGCCCGCTTGCTGGCGCGAGGGCGCAGCCAGTATCTCGCAGGAGCGGGTGAGGCGGCCGCCGCGACCTTCCGGGCGATACTTGAGGTGGATGAAACCAATGCTGAAGCGGCCCGCTTTCTGGCCCGTATTGAGGCGGAGACGCAGGCGGAGCAAGGGGTCTTCCGCCAGCGCACGCGTGGGCAACTCCTGGATGAGGTGGAGCGTAATTGGCGTCGTCCGGAAGTTCAGCGGGGCGTGGAGCCAATCACGGCCGGGGCGACGGGTGAGCCCGAACTGGAGCGCAAGCTTGATACAATCATCCTGCCGCAGGTGAGTTTCTCGCGTGTGGAGATCGGCCGGGTGGTGGCGGCCCTGGGTGCGGCGGCGGAGGAGTTTGATTCGGAGGATACCCTGCACAAGGGGTTGAATATCGTGCTGGTGGATCCGGCGGAGGGAACGCCGGTGGTGACGCTGGCTCTGCGCAATGCGAGCTTGCGACGGGTGCTCGACTTCGTGACGGCGTCCATCGGCTACCACTACGAGCTTATGGAGGATGCGGTGGTGGTGCGGCCGGGGGGCGAGGCGGCGGCCTTGGATACGGCATTTTTTCCAGTATCGCGGGCCACGGTGCTGCGGATGGCGGGCGCGGCGGTGTTTCCTGCGAAGGACGAGTCGCAGACAGTGCGGGAGGCGGGGGCGATCCGCTCTTTCCTGCAGCAGGCGGGCGTGGACTTCAATGCGGTGACGGGCAGCAGTCTCGCCTATGACGGTGCGGCGATCATTGTGACACACACGGCGCGCAATCTGGAGCGTGTCCGCAACATCATGAGCCGATACAGTGATGCCCGGCAGGTGGAAATCGAAGCGAAGTTCATGGAGGTGCAGGAGGGCGCGCTGGAGGAGCTGGGGATCAGCTGGAGTCTGGCCACCAAAGCCTCCCAGCAAAATGCCGGCGCACAGGCGCTTTATCAGAGCAGCAACCGTTCGCTGGCGCAGGCGTTCACCCATTCCGTGAGCAACCAGCAGGGGCGCATCGTCCGCCCGGAGAGCATCACGGCGGCGCCCGATGGCAGTCTCATCGCCACTCCCGAACTCAATATCCCGATTATCAACAACGCGCCGCAGTTGCCCGGGGCGACCTATCTTGGCGTGGGGGCGAATGTGCTGGCCAATGTGGCGAGTGTCATCGGTGAGTTCGATGTGAACGCCATTGTGCGGGCGCTGGCGCAGAAACAGGGATCGGATCTGCTCAGTGCGCCGAAAGTGACCGTGCTTTCGGGCAACCCGGCCACCATGACCGTGGCGCAGGAGCTGCGTTATCCGCAGAGCTTTGGTCAGACCCAGAGCCAGGTGGGCACGACCAGTGGCGCGTTTGGCGGCGGCTCGGCGGGGGTGACTATCACGGCGGGGACGCCCCAGGATTTCACCACGCGCAACATTGGCGTCGAGCTCCGCGTCACTCCCACAGTGGAGGACGACGACTACAGCATCAGTCTCGATCTCAACCCCCGCGTCACGGAGTTTGACGGATTTGTGGAATACGGCGGCCCGAGCGTGGCGGTGTCGGGCAGCACAACGGTGACGGTTCCCTCGGGATTTTATCAGCCGATCTTTTCGGTGCGTGATATCTCGACCAAGGTCACGATTTGGGATGGGGCGACCCTTATCATGGGCGGGCTGACGCGCGAGGAGGTCAAGATGGTGAACGACAAGGTGCCCGTGCTGGGGGATCTGCCGGTGCTCGGGCGGATGTTCCGCTCGCGCGGGGAGAGTTCACAGAAGCGCAATCTGCTCATCTTTGTGACGGCGAACCTGGTGAATCCTGGTGGCGCGCCCCGGACGCCGCAGTTATCCGGAGTGACGCCGGGCACGTTGTTTCAGAATCCGGTGATCGTCACTCCGGCCGGAACGGCGAAACGTTCGCGATAAGCGTCGGCAATTTAGGATTTGCGGCCGGCGGGCGGGGCGATTCGCTCCGGTTTCCCATGGCTAAATGGCTCCTTGTTGACGGTTTCAATCTCGCCTACCGCTGCTTCCATGCGCTGCCGGAGTTGACGCGCGGCGACGGGTTTCCCACCGGTGCGCTGCACGGCTGGGTGAAATCGCTCTGGAAGCTGGCCGATCAGGAGAAGCCCGAGGCCACGCTGGTTTTTTTTGACCTCGGCGGTGCGCAGGATCGCCTGGCGTTGCATCCGGAATACAAGGCGCAACGCGCCGAGATGCCGGAGGCCCTTGCCAAGCAGATTGAGCCACTCAAGCAGCTCACCCGCGCGATGGGACTCGTGGGCATCGAGCAGGAAGGGGTTGAGAGCGATGACCTGCTGGCGGCACAGGCGGTGGCGCTGGCCCGTGCCGGGCATCAGGCGATCATCGTGAGCAGCGACAAGGATTTTGCGCAGGTTGTCAGCGAACACATCCAGATCATGCTGCCGCCGCCCTCGGCGAACCCGAAGCTCGGCTGGCGTCTGCTCGATGCGGCGGGCGTGCGGGAGAAATTCGGAGTGCCGCCCGCGCAGATCGCCGACTATCTGGCGTTGGTGGGCGATACGTCGGACAATATTCCCGGCGTTGACGGAGTGGGCCCCAAGACGGCGGCCAAATGGCTGGCGGAGTGGGGGAGTCTTGAGGGGGTGCTGGCGCATGCGGCGGAGCTGAAACCGGAGCGGTTTCGCGAGGTCGTGGCGGTGGCGGCGGATCGCATCCGCCTCAATCTGAAGCTTACCACCTTGAATCTGGCCCTGCCGACGGTGGCAGCCGAGAAAACGCCGCCGCGGGTGGATGAGCTGCTGGGGCTGCTGGAGGCCTTCGAAATGAAAAGCACGCTGGCCGAGGCGCAGCGGCGCTACACGCAGGCCGAATTGTTCTGACCGGGGATCAGTCCCGTCCTTCAGGCGAGATGCCTTTGGGATCAAAGATGTAGCCGATGCCGTGCACGGTGCGGAAGGCATCAAGGCTGAGCCTGTGGCTTTTGTAGAGGTCACGGACCTTGACGATGTATTGGTCGAGCGAACGGCTGCGCACATCGGCGTGCAGGCCCCACACGGCATGGATCAGCGCTTTGCGGGTGATGACCACGCTCTGATTGTCGTTAAGATGGGTGAGGATGCCGATCTCCTTACGGCCGATTTTCGCCACGTCGCCGTCGGGGAAACGGATCTCCAGCCGGACCGGGGTGATATGCGCGCCGCAAAACTCAAAAGGGGCGTCGCTCACCCGGGCGTTCTTGGTGAGGTTGAGATCGGTGACGGACTCGGCCCGGCGCAACACGGCGCGGATGCGGGCGATGAGCTCGGGGAAGCTGAAGGGCTTGGTGATGTAGTCATCGCCGCCCATATCCAAGGCCCTGACCTTGCTGGCTTCCTCGTCGTTGCCGGTGAGGAAGATGGTGGGGATGGCGCGGTCGGCGTCGCGCAGCTCCTCCATCAGGGCGAACCCGGTCTGGTCGGGGAGACCGATGTCGAGCAGCATGAGGTTCGCAAAGTTCTTCTGCAGGAAGCGGGCGGCATGGGCGGCACGGTTGTAAACCTGAACCTGCATGCCTGCCTCTTCAAGATGCAGGGAGACGAGCTTGGCGAGTTCCTCCTCATCCTCGACAACCAGAATCAGGGGCTTGGGTTCGGAACGCATGGGCAATTGAGGTTCATTCCCTAGGTCTGCCCTCTCTTTTGTCAAAGCCAACTTCCCAGTCAGCCGCCGATGATCGTGACGTTTTTGCCTCTCGCTTGTGAGGGTGTTGCGACAGAGGGAAATTTACTTGAAGAAACGAGGGGCGGCGTGTCCCTTGGCCGCGTGTCCGACCGCAAGCCCATATTGATGCTCGGGCTGCCCAAAGGCAGCCTCGAAGAATCCACCAAGACCCTGTTCGCCAAGGCCGGGTGGAGGATCACCACGAGTTCACGCTCCTACAAACCCGCCATTGACGATCCCGAACTCGATGGCCGCTTTGTGCGTGCCCAAGAAGTGAGCCGCTATGTGGAGCATGGCTTCTTTGATTGCGGCCTGACCGGCTTCGACTGGATCCAGGAAAATGAGTCCGACGTCGTCGAGGTCTGCGATTTGGTTTACAGCCGTGCTTCGGTCCAGCGTTCGCGCTGGGTGTTGTGCGTGCCGGAGGCCTCCACGATTACCCGGCCCGAGCAGCTGGCCGGCAAGCGGGTGGCCACCGAGCTGGTGGGAACAGTGAAGCGCTACTTCAAGAAGAAGAAGATCAAGGCCGAGGTGGAGTTTTCCTGGGGGGCCACCGAGGTGAAGGTGCCCGATTTGGTGGACGCCATTGTGGATATCACCGAGACGGGCAACTCGATCCGGGCAAACAAGCTCCGCATCATCGACACGCTGCTGGAGACGAACACCAAGCTCATCGCCAACAAGGCCAGCTGGAAGAATCCCGTGAAGCGCCGGAAAATTGAGACGATCGCCCTGCTGCTGCGCGGCGCGCTCGAAGCGGAGAGCAAGGTCGGTCTCAAGATGAACCTGAAGAAAGCCGGGCTCGAGAAGATCGCGCAGGCGCTGCCCGCGCTCCGGAATCCGACGATTTCCCAGCTCAGCTCCCCCGAGTGGATCGCGTTGGAAACCGTCATTGATGAGCGTGTCGTCCGGGAGATCATCCCGCAGCTCAAGGCCCTCGGGGCCGAGGGCATCGTTGAGTATCCGTTGAACAAGGTCGTCTATTAACCCTTCATTTCCCTCCCGTATCATGCGCACTGTCACGCTCGGTCTGCTCCAGCACGCCTGCTCGGCCAATCCGGCGGCCAATCTCAAGAAGACGCTTACGCTCGTCGAAAAGGCGGCGAAGCAGGGGGCCAAGGTCATTTGCACCCAGGAACTCTTCCGCTCGCAGTATTTCTGCCAGGCGGAGAAGCACGAATATTTCAAGCTGGCGGAGCCGATTCCCGGCCCCAGCACCGAGGCGTTCCAGAAACTCGCCAAAAAACACAAGGTCGTGATCGTCGCTTCACTTTTCGAAAAGCGCGCGTCGGGCCTCTATCACAACACCGCCGTGATCATTGATGCCGACGGCGCGCTGCTCGGCATTTATCGGAAGATGCACATTCCGGATGATCCGCTCTTCTACGAGAAGTTCTACTTCACTCCCGGCGACACCGGCTTCAAAGCCTGGCAGACCAAGTATGGCCGCATCGGCGTGCTCATCTGCTGGGATCAGTGGTATCCGGAGGCGGCCCGGCTCACGGCCATTCAGGGCGCGGAGATCCTGTTCTACCCGACTGCCATCGGCTGGCATCCGAGCGAGAAAAAGGAATATGGCGTGAACCAGCATGGCGCCTGGGAGACGATCCAGCGATCCCACGCCGTGGCCAACGGCTGCTACGTCGCGGCGGTGAACCGCATCGGCTTGGAAACGCCCGAGGGCGGGGACGGCATCGAGTTCTGGGGCCAGAGCTTTGTGGCCGGCACCAGCGGCCAGATCCTGGCGAAGGCGAGTGTGGACAAGGAGGAGATCCTGCTCGTGCCGCTGGAGATGGATCGCGTGGATGAAACCCGCACGCATTGGCCGTTCCTGCGCGATCGGCGCATTGATGCCTACGGCGATATCACCAAGCGCTTCATCGATTGATCATGCCTGCCAAACAGACACCCGCCGCCCTCGGTTTCCGCATGCCGGCCGAATGGGAGCCGCAGGTCGCCATGTGGCTTTCCTGGCCGCACAACCTCCAAACTTGGCCGGGCCAGTTCCGCCCTGTCCCCGGGGTGTATGCGGAAATTGTGCGGCAGATCAGCCGCTTTCAGGAAGTGCGGATCAACTGCGCCGCGCGGCTGCAGCCGCGCGCCAAACGCCTGTGCGAAAAAGCCGGCGCGGATATGACGCGGGTGACCTTTTACGATCACCCGACGAATGATGCCTGGTGCCGGGATCACGGCCCGATCTTCGTCAAAAACGATGCCACCGGCGAGGTGGCGGTCACGGACTGGGCTTATAATGCCTGGGGCGACAAGTATCCGCCTTACGATCTCGACAACAAGATTCCGCCGAGCATTGCCCGGAAGTTCAAGCTGCGCCGCTTCGTGAACAACATGGTGCTCGAAGGCGGTTCGATTGATGTGAACGGGCAGGGGCTGCTTCTGACCAGCGAGCAATGCCTTCTGAACAAGAATCGCAATCCGCATCTGACGCGTGAACAGATTGAGCGGAATCTGAAGGACTATCTGGGGGTGAAGGAAGTTCTCTGGGTGGGCGACGGTATCATCGGCGATGATACTGACGGTCACATTGATGACATCACCCGTTTCTACAAACCGGGCGGTTTCATCACCTGCGTTGAGTCCAACCGGCGCGATCCCAATCACCGGATCCTCGCTGAGAATCTGGAGCGCCTGCGGAGCTTCCGCCGGCCGGGTGGCCGCAAGTTTGACATCGTCGAGCTGCCGATGCCCAAGCCCTTTGCCTTCAAGGGCCAGCAGGTGCCGGCCAGTTATGCGAATTTCCTCATCATCAACGGTGCCGTGCTGGTGCCGCAATTCCGCCAGGCCCGGCGCGATGCGCAGGCGCGGGAAATCATCGGCAGCTGCTTCCCCCGGCGCGAAGTGATCGGCATCGATTGTTACCATCTGATCTGGGGGCTGGGGACGCTGCACTGTATTTCCCAGCAGCAGCCGGCGGGTGGCGGGGATGCGCTTGTCTGATCCAGCTGGCGGGGCCGTTTCTTCGCGAGTGAGGGGGGAGGCACCCATTCTCGCACTGTTGCTCGCTTGGACCCTGTTGCTCGCGGGGTGCGAGACGCTTGGCGAGCGGGTGGGCAGGAAATTTGGCGCTGCTCCAGCTCAAGGGCAAAGCTATGAGGCGGATGAAGATCGCACCTATGCGGCGGCCCGGATCGTGCTTGAGAAGATGGGGTTCCGCGCCTTGCGCGGCAATGCCGCCCAAGGCCGGATCGAGGCGGTGAGCAGCATCCGGACGGATGATTCCTTTCGTGGGGCGCGTCAGCTGGAGGTCAAAATCAGCCTGCAGCCGGCCGTGGGCGAGGGGACCGAGGTGTGGCTTTCGATTTCAGAACTCATTGAGGACAGCTTTGATAAGGGTATCTCTGGTCGGGCCACACCGGTGCCCTTGACGGGTGGTTATCTCTATGAGGCCTTCTTTCGCGGGCTGCGGCAGGAATTGGGCGGGGCGGAAAAGGAGTAAAATTCCACTTGCGGGCTGGAGATGGCCCGCTGAGCCTGAACCTTCGCGGCATTGCATTGGTTCAGCCGGCGTCGCCGCGACGCTCCCGCCGGCTTTATCCTGTCAGTTTAACCATCAACCCACGGTTCCGTTTCCACGGAATCATTCCGGTGGATCGGAGTCTGTGGAGCGGGGCTTCTGTTCGCCGGGTTTTCGCACATGAGTTCAGTAATGCAAGAGCTGCTCGCGCAGTCGTCCTTTGAAAAGCTCAAGGCCGGCGCCATCGTCCCGGGCACCATCACCGAAATCCGCCAGAACGAAGTCGTCGTTGATATCGGCGGCAAGTCCGAGGCCGCCATCCCGGCATCCGAGTTCATTGACATCGGCGAGCTGCAGATCGGCTCCACGATCGAGGTGCTCGTCGAGAAGTTGGAAGACAAGAGCGGTTCCCCGCTCGTCTCCTACGACAAGGCCGAGCAAAAGAAGAACTGGGACAACATCCTGACCCGTTTCCCTGAGGGCTCCGTGGCCGCCGGTCGCGTGCGCGCCAAGGTCAAGGGCGGTCTTATCATTTCCATCGGCGTTGATGCGTTCATGCCGGCTTCGCACATCGATGTGCAGCCGCCCAAGAATCTCGACCAGTATGTCGGCCAGACCTACGACTTCAAGGTCCTCAAGATCAATGTCGAACGCCAGAACGTGGTGCTCTCCCGCCGCGAACTCATCGAGGAACAGCGCGCCGCCAAGCGCAAGGCGCTGCTCGACTCCATTGAGCCCGGCCAGGTCCGCAAGGGCGTGGTCAAGAACATCACCGACTTCGGCGCGTTCATCGACCTCGACGGCATGGACGGCCTCCTCC
>CAYSBR010000006.1:0-98474 GCA_964429385.1 uncultured Opitutaceae bacterium | reverse complement strand
CTCAAAGCCCTGGTTGAGCATGAGGGTGTTGGCGAGGTCGCGGGCCGTCTCGGGGTCGGCGGTCGAAAGGAGATCGGAGATGAGCTCGGAATCCTCGCTGAGGATGTCGGCGAGGGGGATGCGGCGCGCGCTGGCGGCCTGGAGCGCCTCGTAGTCGATGGCGAAGAAAATGGAGCCGAGGAGCCGCGGGGTGATGAGGTCGTTGAGGAGTTTGGCGAACTTCTTCGAGTGGCGGTTTTTGACGACCCAGAGGAGGACGGGGGCGCGGAGGTTTTGCTCGGTCTGCCAGCGCTTGAGGGTGGCGGCGAGTTCGGCGGCATGGCCCTGCTCGACGAGGAAATTGATGCACTCGGTGGTGAACTTACCCTGCGAGATCTTGAGGAGGGAGAAGAGCAGATCCCGGCTCTCAATGGGGTGGGTGTTGTGGACGAGTTCGAGGAAGCGCCCTTGGAAGTGAACGGGGATCTTCTCGGCGATCTCGAAAAGATCGCGGGTATTGGCGATGAGGGAGGCCTGCTGGGGTTCGAAGGCGGTGCCGTCAACATCGAGGAACTTGGCCAGATCGTCACGAACGGCGGCGCCGTAGAGGCGCTCGGCGGGTTCGAGCTGGTTGCTGGTCTTCACCGCGTCCACAATGCCGTTGAGAATGGGGGAGAGATCGGTGACTTTGGCGTCCTTCTTGGAAGAGGAGGACAGGAGCTCTTCGGCGAGGGCGATCCGGCGCCGGGCCGAGCGGGTGGCATTGAACAGCTCAAGAATCTCCTCCTCGGCGGAGACGGGGGTTTCGCGGAGGACGTAGCACTCGATCTTCTTTTCGGGAATCACGAGGCGGGGGTCCTTGGCGACGGCCTTCTTGGCGCTGGACCACCATTTCTTAAACTTATCTTCGCCCACGACCTGCAGGAGGACGGCTTCGATCTCGATGGCGGTGGCGGCGTTGTTGGGGTAGGCCTCAAGGGCGTCAACCACGAGTTGGCCGGGCTTTTCGGCCACAAGCTCCGCGATCAGGGCGGGTTCGGTCTCCTTGCGGGCGAGCAGATGGCGGGGATGGAGGACGTCGAGGGTGTTGACGCAGAAGGCCGGATCCATGGGGTGGGCCTTCTTTTCCTTGAAATCGATGATCAGACGCTGGGTGGCCTCATCGTAACTCTTTATCTGTCCGAAGCCCCAGCTGCGATGCACCACGTAGGCGCCGGGCTCCATGGCCTCAAGTTTGGCTTTGGCCGTCTTGAGGGACGGGTTTTTGGCGAGGAACGCGGAGACAGCTTCGGAATTCATGATTGCGTGAGTGAGGGCCTGAACGGGAGAGTTGAGCGGATAATGGCGAAACTTGTCAAACAGAGTGTCACGAAGGGGATTTCATGAAAACCGAGCTACAAACAAACCGTCCCAACGCTTGGGTGGCCGCGGCGCGGCTGCTGGCCCGCTGGCTCGACCGCCGTGAGCGGGTGGATGCCTTGAGTGAGGGGTTGCCGGCCAACCTGACCGGGGTGGAGCGTGCCCGTTGCCAGCACTTGGTTTATGGTGTGGTTCGCCATTATGGCCGGCTGGAGGCCGCGCTGCGGCGGCTGGTGTCGCATCCCCCGCGGTTTTCGACGCGTGCGATATTGTATATAGCTGCCTACGAATTGCTTGAAGAATCTTTGCGCAGTGAGACGCCACAGGCGGAGCCCGCCAAGGACGGGGCGGTGGCGAAGATCGTGCACCATGCGGTGGAGCAGGCGAAGACGCTCGCCAGCCCGGCGGAGGCGCGGATGGTCAATGCCGTGGTGCGCAAGCTCGCGCCGTTGCTGACGGCTCCGCCGCCGCCCAAACTGGCGACGGCCGAGATGCTGGCGGAATATTTTTCCCATCCGGAATGGCTGGTTCGCCGTTGGTTGCTGCAATTTGGCGCGGAGGCGACCCGCGGTTTGCTGGAGTGGAACCAACGTCCGGCTCCGGTCTATGCCCGCTGGCGGGATACCTCGGAGGGGGCAAAACCCGATTTCCTGCAACCCACCTCGTGGTCAGGATTTTATGAAGTGACTTCAGGCCATTGGGCCGAGGTTGAGGCCTTGTTGAAAGGCGGGCAGCTTTATTTGCAGGATCCCGGAACGCGCCTCGCGGTGGAGCTATTGGCTCCACAAGCGGGAGAGGTGGTGCTGGATCTTTGCGCAGCCCCGGGGGGGAAGAGTCTCATGATTGCCGATGCGATGGGCGCGGGCCGGGTGGTCGCGATGGATTTGCCGGCAGCCGATGACCAGGCCGGGCGGCGCATCGAACGCTTGAAGGAGAATTTGGCCAAGACGCGGGGCATCGAGGTGTCGCTGGTCGTGGGAGATGTGACGCAAGGCGCGTCGGGGTTGCTGCGCGAGCACCGGCTGCCCGAGGACTATGCGGCGGTGCTGATTGATGTGCCCTGCTCAAACACCGGGGTGATGCGGCATCGTGTGGACGTGAAGTGGCGGTTGCAGGAGGCGGATTTTCAAAAGCATGCGCGGCAGCAGGTGACGCTCCTGCACAATGCGGCGCGGTTGGTGGCGCCGGGCGGCCGGCTCGTCTATTCGACCTGCAGCATTGATGCGGAGGAGAATGAAAAAGTGGTGCGCACGTTCTTCGAAAGTCGCGCGGGCAGCTCATTCAAACTGGAGCGCAGCGTGCAAAGCGTTCCGTGGACTGATGGGCACGATGGGGCGGCGGCGTTCCTGCTGCGGAAGGCGCGTTGAGGGCGGGACGGGCTCGCCGCGTTCGCCAACGACTTTCAACCGGCCATGCTCCGCGCGGCCTACGGCACCAGCTCGAAGACGGCGAGGGTGCGCGCGGTTTCCTGCGCCCCGTTGAGGAAGCTGAAGCGGATTTCGCCGGCGGTGGCGACAAGCTGCTCGAAGCGGGTGAAGTTCCATTGGGCGACGGGCTCGTCGTTGATGCGGGTGACGAGGTCCCCGGTAACCACGCCGGTTTTGTCGGCGGGTGAATCGGGGACGACGCCGGCCACGCGCCAGTAGGAGGGGAGTTTGGTGAAGCTGAGCCCGCTGCTGCGCCTGGGCGGCAGGACTACCGGGTCCTGGGTATCCCGGTGGAAGGTCACCTGGTTGCGTTCCTGGTCGAAGATGACTGTGAAATGCCGGAGAATGCCTCCGCCCAGGGAGCTGAAGGACTCGGTGACATCAACCACCGGTTGCTGCACCTCATGATGGCCGATGATCAGCGGCTCCCGCCAGCGTCCGATGTGCTGGAGGTGATCCCCGGTGAGGGTGCTGATGGTGGCGCCCGGGCGGGGCAGACTGGAAAAATTGGCCGCGAGGCCGGCGAGATTGAGGGTGAGCGGGGCATCGCTGCCGGAGTCGATGAGGGCGGTGATGCTCTGGTCGCCCAGCTGGAGGGGGATGAATGGCGTGCGGCGTTCGTTGTTGAAAGGGATGGTGATTCCTGGGTGCAACGGCACCGGGTGGCTGGGTTGCAGGAGGAGGCGGGATCGCGGGTAGTCGAGCGTCAGCACCGTTTCGCGGAAAAGCGGGAAGCCGAGAATCCCGTCGATCTTCACCCCGAGATGGGCGGAGAGTTCGCGAAAGTCGTGGATCAACACCCGCACATTCTCGAAGCGGGCTTCCCCCAGCTCGATGCGGCGCAGGGTCGTGGCGGCCAGCACGGTGGTGTCGCCGCTGGCCGAGCGCACCCGCACCCGGGGCATCGCTTCGGGCGGGGTGTTCTTCGCGGGATAGCGGGCGGCGAGTTCCGGCGTGACCAAGGTGGTGGATGAACCGGTATCCACCAAAAACCGGTAGGGGCCGTGCCGGTCCCAGCGGGTTTCGACAATGAGATAGTTGCCGAGTGTGGTGGCGGGAACGATCACGAGCGGGGCGCCCAGCGTCGTGCGGCCCGGACGGGATGGCTCCCGGTGAATGCTGGAGCAGCCGGCGAGGAAAAGCGCCGCGGTGCACAGCAAAGCGAGGAGCCGGAGGATCATTTGGCGGGCCGGGGCAGGCGCAGACTGAGCCAGGTGGCGGCCGCGGCCAGCACGGCGCCGATGACGTAGAGGGATTTCGCCCCCCAGATCCAGAAAACCGTGCCGGCGAGGACCGGTGTGACCGCGCGGGACAACGCGCCCAGTGAGCGAAATATCCCCAATACCCGGCCCTGCGCCTCCGCCGGGCTGTAGAGTGAAATCAGTCCGGTGGAGGCCGGGTTGACCAAGCCGGAGCCGAGTGCCAGCACGGCGAGCCCGGCGAAAAGCCAGGCCGGAATCGGGGCAAAGCCGATGATCAGCATGCCGGCGCAGGTCGCGGCCAGACCGGTGATGAGCACACGGATCTCATCCACGCGCAGCAGCAGCTTGCGCACGATGAAGCCTTGCGTGATGATGGCGCAGACGCCGAGGAAGCCGAGGAGCAGCCCGTTTTCCCAGGCGGTGTAGCCGAAGCGCTCCGCCGCGAGAAACGTCAGCGAAGTCTCCATCGCGACAAAGGACGTCGAGAAGATGAACGCCACGGCATTGGTCCGGCGCACGGCGGGATCCTGCAGGCCGAGGATGGCGGCGAGGGGATTTCTTACGCGGGGTTCGCTCTTGCTGGCGGCGCGGGCGGCGGGCGTGAGCGTTTCCTTGAAGCGGGCCGAGATCCAGAGGAAGTTGACGAGGCAGAGGGCGAGGGCGATGAACGCCGGCAGGGAAAAGGGGTTGAGCCCGATCCGGGCCAGCGCGGGGGCGTGGTCGAGGATGTTCCAGCGCGTGGCGAGGGCTCCGATCACCGGTCCGGTGACGAGCCCGAGGCCGAAGGCCGCTCCCACGAGTCCCATCGCGCGTGAGCGTTCGCTGCGCGAGGTGACATCCGCCACCGCGGCGGTGGCGACGGAGAGGTTGCCGCTGAAGGCCCCGGTGACGAGGCGCGAAAGCAGGAACAGCCAGAAGGAACCGCTGCACAGCCACACGAGATAGCCGAGCGCGGTGCCCGCCACGGTGAAACGCAGCACGCGGCGGCGGCCCAAGCGGTCGGACAACGAACCCCAGAAGGGGGCGAAGACAAATTGCAGCAGGGAGAAAAAGGAGCTGATGAGTCCGCCGAAGAGGACGGCGACAAAGGCCTGCTCCTGCCCGAGGGCGGTGGCGATGCGATCCGTCTGGGTCAGCATCCAGCCCAGCACACCGGAGTGCCCGTCAATCTTCAGGTAATAATCCAGCAGGTCCGGCCCGAGGGGAAAGATGATGGAGAACCCGATGAGATCGATGTAGAGCGTGAGAAAGATCACGCCGAGCGAAAGCGGGCGGGCGGGCGGCGTGGAAGCAGTGACGTTGGACACGGATAAAGCGGAGGAGGGAAGAGGGTTCCGTTGCCGACGCCAAGCCGCAAGCGGAAGTTCCCTCAGCCCAGCCCGAGACGGACCTTTTTGGGCAGCCCGGCGACGACCAGGTCGTGGCTGCGGCGTATGCGGGAATGGAGTTCGTCTGCCGGCAGGACGGCCGGGTCTTCCACCTGCACCCAGTGGCGGCGGGCAAAGTAAGGCGCCTGCCGGATGCCGTCGGTTTCGGTCAACCGGTCGAACTCCTCCGGTGTGCACTTGAACGAGAGTGCAAGGAGTGTACCGGCCTCCTCGCTGACAACGAGGAAGACCTTGTCCGCGACCTTGAAGACAAGATGGTCACCCCACTGCCGGACGACCCGGGTGCCCGGCAGACCGAGAGCAAAACCGCGCAGGGCGTCGAGCCGGGTCATGCTGGGGGGGCAACCCTTACAGCTGGTAAGGGAGGGGGAAGCGGCTGGTGAGGGCGGACACGCGGGCCTTGGTGGCCGTGATGGCCTCGGCTTCGCCGGGCGTGCCGATGGCCTTGAGCACGGTGTCAATGCACGCGGCGATTTCCTCCATCTCAGCCTCCTTGAGGCCGCGGGTGGTCATCGCCGGGGTGCCAAGGCGGATGCCCGAGGCCTGGAAGGGCGAGCGGGTCTCGAAGGGGACGGTGTTCTTGTTGCAGGTGATATGGGCGAGATCGAGGGTCTCCTGCGCCTTCTTGGCGGTGAGCTCCGGCAGGTTGGCGCGGAGATCGATCAGCATGAGGTGATTGTCGGTGCCGCCGGAGACCACTTTGTAGCCGCGGCCGATCATGGCCTGGGCCAGGGCGCGGGCGTTGGCGATGATCTGCGCGGCGTAGGTTTTGAAATCGGGCTTGAGGCACTCGCCAAAGCATACGGCCTTGGCGGCGATGACGTGCATGAGGGGGCCGCCCTGCGCACCCGGAAAGACGGCGGAATCGAGCGCCTTGGCGTGCTCGGCCCGGCAGAGCACGAGGCCGCCGCGCGGGCCGCGCAGGGTCTTGTGTGTCGTCGTGGTGACGAAGTCGGCATGCGGGACGGGCGAAGGGTGGTGGCCGGCCGCGACGAGGCCGGCGATGTGCGCGATGTCGGCGAAGAGCAGTGCGCCGACCGAGCGGGCGATCTCGCCCATGCGGGCGAAGTCGATGACGCGGGAGTAGGCGCTGGCGCCGACGGTGATCATCTTCGGCTTCTCGCGCGCCGCGATGGCGGCGAGTTCGTCGTAGTCAATGAGACCGCTGTCCTCGCGCACGCCGTATTGAACGAACTGGTAGAGTTTGCCGGAGAAGTTGGCCGGGTTGCCATGGGTGAGGTGGCCGCCGTGGCTGAGGTTCATACCGAGCAGCTTGTCGCCGGGCTGAAGCACGGAGGCATAGACGGCGGTGTTGGCCTGCGAGCCGGAGTGCGGCTGCACATTGGCGTGCTCGGCGCCGAAGAGTTCCTTGGCCCGGTCAATGGCCAGCTGCTCGATCTGGTCCACATAGTCGCAACCGCCATACCAGCGCTTCTTCGGATAACCCTCGGCGTATTTGTTGGTGAGCACGCTGCCCTGCGCCTGCAACACGGCCGGATAGGTGAAATTCTCGGACGCGATGAGCTCGATGTGGCTCTGCTGGCGGGCGAGTTCGCCGGCGATGGCGGCGTGGACGGCGGGATCAAGGGTGGGAAGCGGCGCGGCGTTCAAGGACATGGGAAGAGCGATGGGCGGATGAGGGTTGAAATGGGGCAGCAGCCTCATCCTGCCCATTGATTATTCGCAACCTGAAATCCCGCCGTGACACACTTTGACACCCCTTCAGGCGGGGCCGTCCGGGCAGGCGGCCAGCGCCTGTTGCAATCCCAGCCGGGCCAGCGGATCGATCTCCTTTGCCAAGGCGGTTTGCAGAGCGGGCCGGTTGGCGGAATCGGGTTTTTCTTTCAACGTAAGGGCCACCCAGAAACGGACGGCGGTTGAGGGAGAAGACAAACCGCCGAGAAGGAGGGCGGCAGGCAGCGGACTGGCCGCCAGTATTCTGAAAATCTCCGCCTGGGCGTGATGGAGCATATCGCAGGTATCCCCATCCCAGGGTGTGTCGCGCTCGACCATTTGCCGTTGCGCGGCGAGATATTCCCACTGCGCGATGATCTCGGGGAAATGT
Organism: uncultured Opitutaceae bacterium; assembly: GCA_964429385.1. GTDB lineage: Bacteria > Verrucomicrobiota > Verrucomicrobiia > Opitutales > Opitutaceae > UBA2377. Next base: position 91,054 of record CAYSBR010000006.1, on the reverse strand, counting down.
TCCGGTCTCAGATTCTGGCTCACAGCCTGGAGAGCGGAGGGCGGGGTGGCGGCCCAAGGGTCGAGTCCGGCCCGGGCATTTTTGAGCAGATCGGAAAAAGCCGTCATGGGGACCGGCTGTTGATACGGGCGGAGCGGCGGTCCGCTCAACCCTGGTGGCAGAGCCGGGTGAGATGGGCGACGAGCGAGGGAATGGCTTCGACCATTTCATCGCGGCTCTGTTCGTAGAGCCGGAGGGAGCCGCCGAAGGGGTCGGCGATTTCCTGATCGGCCGGCGGCGGCATGAAATCGCGGAAAAGATGCAGATGCGCGGGCGGCGGCGAGGCCTGCAACTGGATCATTGTGCGGTGCGACTCGGTCATGCAGAGGACGGCGAGTGCGTTGTCGAGCAGGGCCTGGGTGACGGGCTGGCTGCGATGGCCGGCGATGTCGATGCCGGTTTTTTTCAGGGCGAGAACCGAGTTTTCGGAGACGCGTTCGCCCTGGCGGGCGGCGATGCCGGCGGAGATGACCTTGAGCGAGCGCAGGGGCTCGGGTTGGGCTGCCAGGGCGTGCTGCAACAGGCCGGCGGCCATCGGGCTGCGGCAGATGTTGGCGGTGCAAACGACGAGGATGTGGCCGGGTGCGGGCATGAGCTGGAGTTCAGGGAAACGGAGTTGCGGCGGATTGCAAAGGTTGAGTCCGCTCAGGAGCCGATGACTCGCAGGGCGCGGAGGCCGCGATGAAGTTGTACGGCGCGCTGGAGCGTGCGGTCGGTGATGGCCGCGGCTTGGGGGTCCCCGGCGGAGTCGGTGGTTTCATCCTCGTCCCGCTGATTCTGGTGGGCGCGCACGATGGCCGCTTCGTCGTGCCGGCTCTTGTTGGCATGGTCGGCGAGGAGTGCGGCCGGCTCATTTTCGGTGAGGGCGGTGAAGGCCTGCTGCTCCGCGTCGGGATCGATGACAACCGTGATGTCAGGGGTAAACCCCTCCGCGGCGCGGCCCAGCGTGAGCGCACCGGCGGGAAGAGCGTCGGGGCCCAGCACTTGGCGGAGCGGAGCGTCGGTTTCGGGACTGACCAGAATAAGCACAGGGGTGCGGCGGGAGGCGCGGGCGTGCAGCCAGGTCCGCAGGGCGGTGGCGTCGGTGTCTTCACCCCGGGCGTAGCGCAGGTCGAGCACGGCGGCATCGAAGGCCGGGGCGTTTTCCAAATCCGCGGACGTTGCCGGCCGGAAATAGCTGAGCCCTTCGCCGAGGTCGTAGGCGAGCGGAGCGGCGGAGAGCAGGGCGGACAGGCAGAGAAAAAGGAAGACGCGGCGCATGGGGATTTACCGGCGGTTCAGCTGCTTTGCCCCGATGTCGGGGCGGAAGTATTTGCTCGGGCATTCGATGGCGGCGCACACGGCGTAGGCATCGCGGGCGGCGTCGCGCAGCGTGGCGCCCAGAGCGGTGACGCCGAGGACGCGGCCCCCATTGGTCACAAGCTGGCCGGCGGCATTGCGGGCGGTGCCGGCGTGATAGATCGTGACGAGGCCGGGGATGGCTGGCGGGAGGGTGATGACATCCCCCTTGGGGAATTTGTCGGGGTAGCCCTGCGCGGCGATGACGACGCAGAGGGCGTGGATGGATTTGACCTTGAGCTGAAAGCCGGCGAGCTCGCCACGCGCCGCGCGCCAAAGCAGCTCCAGCAGATCACTGTCGAGGCGCGGCAGCACCACCTGGGTCTCGGGGTCGCCGAAGCGGGCGTTGTATTCGATCACGCTTGGCCCGGTGGGTGTGAGCATGATGCCGATGAAGAGGGTGCCGCGGAAGTCCATGCCTTCGTCGGCGATGGCGTGGACGGAAGGCCGGACGATTTCGTTTTCGATGCGCGCAAACAGGTCGGGGGTGACGATTTCGGCGGGCGAGTAGGTGCCCATGCCGCCGGTGTTGGGCCCGGTGTCGCCTTCGCCGATGCGCTTATGGTCCTGCGAGGTGGGCAGGATGACGTAATCGCGGCCGGAGACGACGACGAGAATCGAGGTTTCTTCGCCGGTGAGGCAGTCCTCGATGAGGATCCGGCGGCTGTTTTCGCCAAACTTCCCGCCGAGCATTTCGTGCACGGCGGCCTCGGCCTCGGCGTGGGTCTGGGCGACGGTCACGCCTTTGCCGGCCGCGAGGCCGTCGGCCTTTACGACGATGGGCGCGGGCCGGGCGCGGAGGTAGGCGATGGCTTGATCCGCGTCGTCGAAGAACGCGGCCGGAGCCGTGGGGATTTTGTATTTGAGGAGGATTTCCTTGGTGAAAATCTTGGAGGCTTCGAGCCGGGCGCCATCGGCCTTGGGGCCATAAACGGGGATCCCGGCGGCGAGCAGTTGATCGGCCAGGCCGAGGGCGAGGGGGACTTCGGGGCCGACGACGACAAACTCCACCTGTTCCTGCCGGGCCAGCGCAACCAGGCCGGCGACATCATCGGCGGCGACCGGAAAACAGGGAACGTCCTGGGCGATGCCGGCGTTGCCGGGGGCGCAGATCACGCGCGGGGTCGCGGGCGAGGCCAGCAGTGAACGGACGAGCGTGTGCTCGCGACCGCCGGCGCCGACGACGAGGAGGGACCGCGGCCGGGCCGCGGAGTTGAGGGGGGAGGGATGAGTGTTGAGAGACACGGGCGGGGTGATGATTTCTCTCAACTCTCCGCGATCAACCCTCAACTACGTCACAGCACCTGCAGTTTTTTGCGGTAGAATCTCACGACCTCATCGGGGTCGTCGGTGAAGAGGATGTAGTCGCTCATCCAGGCCGGGGCGCGCTTGTCGCGGATCATCTGGTTGACCTGACGTCGGAGGTCGTCCCAGAACTTGGAGTTGAAGAACACGTAGGGCACGCGCGGACGGATGCCGAGCTTGAGGTTGCAGAGCTCGATACCGATTTCCTCCAGCGTGCCGACGCCGCCGACGTTGAAGATGCAGAAATCCGCGGCTTCGAACCATTTTTGACGGAAGTGGCGGGAGTTTTCCTGGAAGGTGTTGAAGAAGTCCACGCCGAGCTCGGGCGGCTGGGCTTCGAGTTCAAGGAAGCAGGCGCCGGTGAGCGCGCCTTTTTCCCGGGCCTGATCGGTGGCGAGGCGCATGACGCCGCCGCCACCGCCGGTGAGCACGCCGAGGTTGCCGCCGAGGAAGCCGGTGAGCTTGTCCACGAGTGCGGAGATCCGGTCGGTGTCGGCCTGGTCGAGGCCGACCGCGGAGCCGTAAAAGGCGAGGATGGTGCTTTCCTGAAACTTGCGGGCCATTTCTTCACGCACGAAGAAACCGTGGTCGCGCTTGTAGGTGTGCAGGTAGAGATCGTTGGTGACTTCGTCATACCAGTAAACGGGCACGCCGAGGGAGTTGAAGGTATCGAGCCGGGCGTGGGCGTTGCTGGAGAGGAAATAGCCGTGGGTGCGCGAGGCGTGGCGGAAGATGATGCGCTTGAGTTTCACGTCGCCGAAGCGGGTGATGAGCTCCATGTGCTCAAGCAGATCGGGGAAGTAATCCACGACGAGCGTGTCGGCGTCGGCCGGCGCGTTGTCGAGGGCCTGGATGAGGGTGCGGCTGCCGACCGGGCAGGCGTCGCCGTCGAGCAGTTTGCGCAGCTCCTCGTCATTGGCGCGGACGAGAATGGTGCGGTTCTCCATGGTGGCGCTCTGTCCGCGCACGGTGATTTTGGTCCGCGGGGCGGGGGCGCCGTTTTCGCGTGCGGGAGATCCGTCGAGGCACTTGAAGAGGCCCTGGGCGGTGGAGAGAAGGCGCTGGCGCCGGCGGGTGAGGGTCTTGGCCTCGGGGTCGGTGTAAGGTGGGGCGCGGAAGACCTCGACGGAGACCATGGGGTTGACCACGGGCTGGTCGCCGGTGTTGTAAACCTCGAGCATGATGTTTGTGCCGAAGGTCTTGATGGGGTCGAGCAGCACGGCGCTGGTGTGCAGGCCGAAGTTGCCTTCGCCGGGGTTGAGCACAACGAAATGCTCCTTCAGATACATCGAGCAGCTGGTGAGAATGCCGGAGCGGGGCGGGATGGTGAGGGGTGAGGTGTCGTGGCGCACCTGCACTTTGTCGATAAAGGAGCGACCGGCGTAACCGCTCACGATGTGCTCGAAGTTGACGCGCTGGAGCCGGGGATTGAGCGTGTAGGCGACGGCATGGGGCGTGAAGAAGACCCGGCCACCGGAGTCGATCGAGATGGTTTGGGGCAGCTTGAGCAGGTTTTGCTGGAGGGACTCCCAGATCTCGGTGCTGGAGAGTTTGGCCGAGGCGGGAGCGTGAAAGAGCCGGCCGACCGGGGTGCCGGGGCGCAGGAGTTTCTTCCAGTAGGGGGCGTTGGGGAAGCTGCGGTCGTAGATGAAGGCCTCGACTTCGAGCACGAGACGGTTGCCGTCCACGGTCGGGGGGCTTTGCAGAAGCATCTCTATGCCGATGCGGGCCAGTGAGCTGCGTTCGGTGAAACGCAGGGCGCCCAGACAGCTCTTCATGAAGTCGAATTCGGCGGGCTGGCGGGGCCAGAAGGCGAGGGTGAGGGAGACGGTGTTCTCATCCTTGGACTTCACGGTGAGAATCTGGCCGTCCTGGCTGGTCCAGAATTGGTCGGGCAACATAAGGAAAGGCGAAGGTGGCCCAAACCGGACGGGAGACAAGCGGGGAGTAATGAGTTGCATTCAAACGGGGCGGCTGGCAGACCACAAAACTTTGCGGCACAAAACCATCGGCCGCATGACCAATACCTCCCCAAACTCAACTTGTATGAAACTCCATTCCCTGTTCACCACCGGCCTGCTGAGCCTGGGCGCCTCCACGGCGCTGCTCGCTCAAGGGGTCACTTTCAATGTTCCCGCCAACGAGACCACGCCGGCGGCGGCTACGTCCCAGGTTGAAACCTATACGGAGGCTCAGTTGGTCGAGACCTTCGGCTGGTTCATCATGGCCCGGCTTGGCATCCAGGGACTGGAGTTGACGCCTGAGCAGGTCACTCACTTCGCGCGTGGCGTGGGGAAGGCGGCTTCCGGTCAGGACGCTCCCTACGATCTGGCCAAGATCGGCCCCGCGATGGATGAATTTATCCAGGGCCGGCAAATGGCGGCATTCAACCGTCTCAAGGCGGAGAGCGAACGCGAATCACGCGAATTTTTCGCGAACCTGAAGTCCAACACCAATGTGAAGGAGCTTTCCAGCGGACTGCGTTACGAAATCGTTCAGGCGGGTGAGGCGGCCAAGCCCACGCTGCAGGACCTCGTGAGCATTCATTATACGGGTACCTTGGTGGATGGTTCGGTGTTTGACTCGACTGAGGGCATGACGGAGCCGGCGGAGATCAAGCTGGCGGAGGCCATCTCCGGCTGGTCCGAGGGCGTGCAGCTCATCGGCAAGGGCGGCAAAATCAAACTCTACATCCCCGCCCACCTTGCCTACGGTGACGAGGGTGCCGGTGAAATTCCTCCGGGCGCGGCGCTCATCTTCGAAGTCGAGCTGGTGGACTTCAAACCGGCCCCGGCCGAGACGCCGGCTAACTGAGTCCGCGCATTTTCTTTGGACAAGCCCCGCCATCACGCGGGGCTTTTTTGTTTTCAGGTTTGGCAAATGCCGGAAGGGCTCGTTCCTATGGTCCGCGCGATGAATGCAGCGGACGTCAACCTCTACCTCGTGGGCTTCATGGGCACGGGAAAAACCACCATTGGCCGCGGGGTGGCGCAGCGACTTGGGTTTCAATTGCTCGACAGCGATCATGAGATCGAGCGCTCCCAAGGCAGGACGATCCCGGAGATTTTTGCCAGTGAAGGCGAGGCGGCGTTCCGGGTGCTGGAGCGGGCCTTTGTCCAGTCGGGGCACCCGGCGACCCGCACCGTCGTGGCCTGCGGCGGCGGGCTGGTGGTGCAACCGGGGATGCTGGCGGAGCTGCGATCCCGCGGGGTGGTGGTCTGTCTGCACGCTTCATTGGCCACGGTGCTGGAGCGCACCTCGCGCAATCGCCACCGGCCGCTGCTCAATGTGGAGGATCCGGAGGCGCGTATCCGCACGCTTTATGCTGAGCGCGAACCGGTCTATAAACGGTCCGGCACAGTGGTGCTCACCGATTCACGGCCGTTGGGGGACATCATCGCCCACGTGGTGCGCGTCTGGCGGCGCGAGGCGGGTGAGTTCGCCCGGGCGGGCTGAGCGAGGCTCGCTTGCGGTTCAGCGTGCGAACAAGACGTTCATCCGCGCGGTAAAAACGGGCGGCGGGCGCACCGGCCGGCCTTCCCGGTCAATGAAGGCATGCAGGGTGTGGCCGGTGACGAGGAGCTCGTTGCCGCGAAAAATCTCGTATTCGATCCGGATGCGCAGGAGTGGCTTTTCGCGCAATTTGGTGATGACGGTGAGCGTGTCATCATAGAGCGCAGGCCGCAGGTATTTCACCGCAGCCTCAAGCACGGGCAGGCGGTAGCCATCGGCTTCGAGTTCCCGGTAGGGGACGCCTTGCTCCCGCAACAGCTGGGTGCGACCGATCTCGAACCACGGCAGGTAGTTGGCATGATAGACAATGCCCATCATGTCGGTTTCAGCGTAACGGACGGTGACTTGCGCGCGGGAAGTGATCATGAATCGGCGGGTGCGGGCTCATCGAAAAGCATGCGGGCGGATTGTGGCCAGCAATTACGCCCCGCCCAAGCGCGGCCGGCTGTGCCCAACTGGTGGCGCAGCGCCGGGTTGGTGATGAGCCGGGCAAACGCGGTGGTGAGCGCGGCCGGATCGTCCGGAGGGAGGAGCAACCCCGTCTCTCCGTCGGCCACCGCTTCGCTGACGCCGCCGATGGCATGGGCGACCACGGGCAGACCATGGGCGGAGGCTTCCAGATAAACCAAGCCAAACCCTTCCACGCTCGGGCCATGCGGCACACTGGTCAGCGCAAAGATGTGGGCCTGATCGTAGAGCGCGCCCAACTCGTTATCCGGTATGGGGCCGTGGAAAACGACGGGAAAGCCGACTTGGCGGGCGGCGGTGCGCAGGGTTGCCTCGTAGTTGCCTTTGCCCCCCGTGCCCGCGAGGTGGTATTCGATCCGAGGGTGCAATGCGGCGGGCAGGGCCTGCAGGGCCCGCAGGGTTTGCAACTGGCCTTTGCGAGGATGTAGGCGGCCGACGGTCAGGATGATAATCCGGCTGGGGTCACTGGTGGAGCGTGGCGCGGAGGAAAGTCCTTGGATGAATTCTGCCCGCAGCGCCCCGGGGGTGAGACAGGCTTTGTTCGCGGCTTCTGGAAAGCGCGCGCACAAAAGATCCCGGGTGTACTGGGTCAGGGTGCTGACCCGGTCGGCTCGGTCGATCAGGCGGCGGGTGAGGCAGCGTGTCAGCGGATTGCGATGAAACCGGAGGATCTCCGACCCATGGAAAGTGAGTATCAGTCGCTTTGGGCGGAGGCTCTTGAAGAACTGCAGGTACATCAGCACGAGCATCGGCCCGGGTTCGGGGAGATAGACCGTGGCTGCGCGTAACGACCGCCGATGCTGGATGAATGCCCGACCGAGGTGGATCAGGCAGCTCAAGTCATGAGTGCCTTTGAGCCGAAGCCGGCGGAGGCGGAAGGGCCAGGCTGGCTCTTGCCTGACCGCCGGCGCGGCTTGCGCCCAGACTTCAACCTGATGTCCATCGCCCGCGGCAGCCCGCGCCATTTCTTCGGTAAAGGTCGCGATTCCGCCCCGGTGCGGGTGGAATTCATGCGTGAGAATGTAGAGGGAAGGAGTGCTCATGAACGAGCCGACGGGAAACGGGCGAAGCGACCGGTGGTTAAATTGAACCAGTGGTCAGGGCTGGCAAGTGTGTGGACGCGCAAGTTGCTCATTTTAATCGGGCAAGGAACCCGGCCGGTTCCTGCGGGACCATGCGAATGAGCCCTCCAGGGCCTTCCAAGAAATGGATTTACATCCCCAGCCCCCCTAACATACAAGAAACGACAATGTCTGAAGCAGCTCATACCAGCCAAGGGAGTAACCGTCCATTTCCCTTTGTTGTAAAACCGGTTACGCCTGAAGAGGAAACAGCTCTGCGCGAAGCTTTGAAGCGCTGTTCACCCTCCACCTTTGAAGCCGCGATCCAGTTTCGTAAAACCGGCAATCCTGAGCATCTGCCGGCGGTGGTCATCGGGGTCATCGAGCGGTTTGTTGAGCCGGATCTGCGGGTCAAATTGAAGGATGCGGATGATGACCTGCGGCTGATCGAAGACCTGGGTGTCGATTCGCTCACGATGATGGAAATCGTGATCCTCGTGGAGGATGTGCTGCAGATGTCCATCAACAACGATGAGTTGCGCAACTTGCGCACCGTCGGCGATGTGAAGACCTTCATTGATTGCAAGGTGCGCGGCCTGCCGTTGCCGAAACCGACCAAATTCCTGCCGATCGAGCAGATTGGGGCGGTCATGCCGATCCAGCCTCCCTTCCTGTTCCTGAACGAGGCCTCGGTGAGCTCCAGTGGAGCCAACGCCAAATACAAGATCACGGGTCAGGAATTTTTCCTGCAGGGGCATTTCAAGGACAATCCGGTGATGCCCGCCTCCATCATGCTGGAGGCACTCGGCCAGCTGGCGGTGCTTTACTTGCTCGAAGGCCTCACGCCCGAACCCGGCAAGGTGGTCAACTCGCAGATGATTTTCTTCACCGGTTGCGAGGGCGTGCGCGCCCATCGCGTGTGCAAACCCGGCGACATTCTCACCCTTTCCATCAAGCCGAAGCGCATGAAAATGCCGCTGGCTACGTTTGAGGGTGCTATCCGCGTCGGTCAGGAAAAGGCGGTCATCGCCGAGGAAATCACGCTGACCTTCGGGTTTTCCGAGGCGCCCGCGCAGCCAGTTCCGGCCCCCGCGGAAGTGGCGCAATCGCCTGTCGGCGCCAATGGGGCAACGCCCGACTCGCCGCCGTTGCGGGTGGCGACAGGGACCTGAAGCTGGCGGGCGATCGGCGCGGGCTGCGCATCTTTGCGTAGGTCTCCCGCGTTGACCCTTGCCTGGGGAATTCCTTCGTTGGGAGTGGAAAACTTGCCCGTTTCGGAAACCCGCTCATCCTGCCAAGGTCTTTCCTTTCTCACGCCTGCTTCACCACATGCCCAGAGTTTTCATCACCGGCCTAGGTTTTGTCACCAGTATCGGCAATGACGCCGCCGCGGTGGCCGCGAGCCTGCGCCAGTTGCGGCATGGGTTCGAGCTTTATCCCCCGTTTCAGCGGGAGGATGTCCCCTGCAAGGTGGTGGGAACGATCAAGGATTTCAGTACGGACTCCACCGATCAGGAGGACTGGACCTTTCCGTCCCGCTATCAGGTCAAGCGCGACTTGTTGCGCTCAATGGCGCCCAACGGGCTCTACGCCCACTGCGCGATGCTGCAGGCGGTCGCGGACGCCAAGCTTGAGGGGGCGGATATCTCCAACCCGCAGACCGGGCTCTATGCGGCTTCGGGAGGGTCGCCGTTTCTTACGCATCACCACCATGCCCGCCTGCAGAAGTTTGGCGTCATGCGCTGTTCCCCTTTGGGCATCGTGGCCTCCATTGTGGGCACGTTGAACTTCAATCTGGTTGCCGCCTTTCGCATCCTTGGCTCGTCCTGCGGGTTTTCCTCCGCCTGTGCTTCCTCGGCCCATGCGCTGGGCTATGCCTACGATGACTTGGTGCTGGGCCGGCAGAAGCGGATGTTCGTGGTGGGCGCCGAGGATGGCAACGTGGACAGCATCCTGCCCTTTGCGGGCATGCGCACGCTGTCATTGCAGTCGGACCCGGCCCTGGCCTCGCGTCCTTTTGATGCTGCCCGCGACGGGTTTGTCGGCACCGGTGGCGGAGCGGTGCTGGTGTTGGAGACGGAGGATGAGGTCATCAGGCGCGGGGTGCAGCCTTACGCTGAGGTTCTTGGCTGGGGGCAGGCCTCCGATGGCTACAATGTGGCGATTTCCCATCCGGATGGCTGTGGCTCTTCCGCTGCGCTCAAACTGGCTTTGCAATCCGCCCGCGTTGCGCCCGGCGAGGTGGATTACGTCAATGCCCATGCCACATCCACGCTGATTGGCGATGTGTCCGAAGCCCGTGCGCTCAAGGCCGTGTTTGCCGCGGAAAACGCCCGGCCGGCGATCAGCAGCACCAAGGCGCTGACCGGGCACGGGTTATCGTTGGCGGGGGCCATGGAAAGCGGTTTTTGCGCCCTGGCCCTGCGGGAGGGTTTCATGCCGGGCTCCGCGCACATCAGCCAGCTGGATCCGGAATGTGAGGGGCTTAACATCCTCCGGGCTTCCTCCGACCAGGCGCCGGCCGTGGCGGTGAACAACAGCAGTGGTTTTGGCGGAGCCAACGTATCGCTCGTCTTCAAGCGGGCCACCTGATGTCTGTCTCATCCCTCTCCGCCTACTACCGCACCGCGTTTATCACTGGGGCGAGCACAGGTTTGGGACGCGCCTTTGCCGGGATGTTGCTGGCCGAAGGCGTGAAGGTGTGGGGTACGGCAAGGTCGGCGGCACGGCTTTCGGCGCTGGCCGGACGCGAGGGGTTCTCCGCGGTGGTCCTTGACCTCAAGGATGGCGACGGGGCGGTCGCCGCTTTTCGGCAGGCCGAGGGGGCGGCCGGCGGGTTTGACCTCGTCATCAATAATGCGGGGCAGGGCGCCTTTGGCGATTTTTTGGCCACGGATTTTTCCATCTGGCGCGAGCAACTCGGTGTGATGCTGCTCAACACGGCGCAGCTGGCGCAGGCGGCCCTGGCTGGAATGCGGGAACGCAAGCGCGGGGCCTTGGTCAACCTCTCGTCGTTGGCGGCGGAGTTTCCGCTGCCTTTTCAGAGCGCCTACAACATGGCGAAGGCCGGATTGAGCGCGCTCAGCGAAAGTCTGATGGTGGAATGTGCCGGGACCGGCGTGGTGATCCTCGATGTGCGGCCGGGAGATTATCGCACCGACTTTGAAAGCGCGCTGCAGCGGCCGGCGCAGACAATCACCCCGCGAATGGCCCGGGCCTGGGCGGCCTTTGAGCGCATGATGCGTTCGGGCCCGCCACCGGAGCATGCGGCGCGGGCCTTGCGTGGCGCCTTGTTGCGCCGCCGCAGTGGCACGGTGCGCTGCGGCCGGGTGTTCCAGTCGTTGGTGGCGCCGTTTCTCGCGCGGTTTGGCTCGCTCGCCCTCAAGCGGCGGGTGCAGGCTCGCTATTTCGATCTCTGACCATGTCCAAGGTTCGCATCCTTGTCCTTACCTCCAGCACCGGCGGCGGTCACGATGCCCGGGCCGCGGCGTTTGCCGAGTGGTGCTTCCAGCGCTACCGCCATGAGGTGGATGTGCGCATCGAGCAGATGCTGGAGAAATCCTCCGTCATCAACCGCATCGGAGTGAACCTTTACAACCGCATCCAGAAGGGGGCTCCTTGGATGCATACGGTGTTCTTCACGCTGGTGGAGGGGCTCAGCTTCATCAATGCCCGCAAGGTCACCCTCGGCGGCGCGTATTACCTGAAGGTCCTCGCCGAATACCGGCCCCATCTCGTCTTCAGTGTGCATGATTGTCTGAACCGCGGTTACTTCCAGCGGGCGCGCAAGCTGCTGGGCGGGGATCAGGTGCGCTGCGCCACCTATTGCGGGGAATTTTCCGGTGGCTGGGGGTATTCGCGCAACTGGATCGAGCCGAGTGTGGACCGGTATTTTTCGCGCACGGCGACGGCGCGTGACTACGCGGTGAAGAAGGGGGTGCCGGCCGAGCGTGCCCGGGTGCGCGGCTACCTCATGCAGCCTCGCGCGCATCTGGAGGTGATCTCGGCGGCGGAGTGCCCGGCGTTTCGCGTGCAGCGCCTCGGCCTGCGGCCCGATCTTTTCACGGTGTTTCTGGCGACAGGCGCCAATGGCGCGCATAATCACTTCGACCTGCTGCCGATTCTGGCCCGGCATCCCGACCGCTGCCAGGCCGTGGTGATCTGCGGCCAGAACAAGGAGGCCTATAACGAGCTCGTCCACTGGCGGGCCAATCACCCCGAGTTCAACTGCTACATCGAAGGCTATTCAGAAATCGTGCATCTGTTGCTGCAGGTGAGCGATGTGATCGTGACCCGTGGCGGGACCACCACCTGTGCCAAGGCACTGCATTTCCGGTGCCCGATTATTTTCAACGCTTTTGGCGGCATCATGCCGCAGGAGGAGCTGACCTGGAAATTCTTCCGCAACGGCGCCAACTCCCAGAAGATCGAATCGGCTGCGCAGTTTGCCGCGATCATCGAGGGCTGGCTGGCCGATCCCGCGGCTTACGCCCGGGCAAAGAAGGGCTTTCTGGCGCTGCGTTATGAGGAAGACCCCACGATCCTCATTGATGAGCTCGTGGACCTCGCGAACGAGGTGGCCGGGGTGAAGCTTGTGCGCCGGCCCTTTCCGCCGACCTCGGGTTCACGTTCGCCGTTTTAGGGTGCTTTAAAAGTTCGCCGTGACCTCGGTCTCGCGACCGGTCTCAAGCGTGATCTCACCCAGGGCGCCGCATTCGGTTTCGTCGTTTTTATAGAGTCGGACGCGAACGGGCCCGGTGGCGGCGGAGGTTTCCCAGCGCCATTTGCCGATGGAGATGAACTGCAGCGGCAGGCCTTTTTCGGGACTCAGTCCGGGGCCCTCCCCGCGGATGAAGAGGCGGTTGCCGATGCCGATGTAAGCGGTCACGGACAGGCGCGTGGCGCCATCGCCGGAGGCGTGGCTTGAAATCCTGTTCTCGGGTTCAGGCTGGTCGGGTGACACCAAGGTGAACTCGTCCTGCGGCTCAGGAGGTGTGGTCGGAGTATCGGGCTTGGGGTCCGCGGCGACGACCGGTTCTTCATGGTCGGCTTTTGCCTTGCGGGGCGCACGGACTTTTTTCGGCGCAGGATCTTCGGCCACAGATGTCTCTGCGGATGGGGCGGGAAACTCGTCGGCCGGAGTGGAGGCGACTGCGGCTACGGGTACCTCTACTGCTTCGGCTGGAGTGGGGAGTTCGGGTTCTGTTTCGACCGGGAGGGCGACGGGCAGGGTATCACTCACCGGGCCCGCCGGTGCTTCGACCGGGGTGGGCGTGGGTTTGCGGGTCAGGTCGCTGAATCTGGTTTCAATCGCCTTGAGGGAGGACGCCTGGGCGGCGAGCAGGGATTGTTCGGCTTCACTGCGGGCTTTGGTCAGCAGATCGGGGATTGCGGACAAAGCGGCGGTGGTCGCGGCGAGGTGTTTGGCGGCGGCGGATTCCAGCTTGGCCAGCTCGGCGGTGGCCTTGGCGATTTTTTCGATGGTCGTTTCCAGCTTCTCGGCCTCGGCGGTGCGCAGGGTGTTGATTTCCTGCTGCAGCATTTCGTTTTCGGTGACGGCGGCCTCGTTGAGCTGACGGGTGAAATCGTTGATCTTTTCCTGCAGTTTCTGCGGCAGTTGTTCGGCCTGTTTGAGCTGCTTGTGCGCGAGGTCGGTGACTTCGCTCAGACCGCTGATCGCGATGCCGATTTGTTCGGCGGAGGTTGCGACCGTGCGGGAGAGGGTTTCGAGGGCGTTTTGCCGCTCATCAAGGCCATCTTCCTGCCGACGGGCATAGTCGGCGATGAAGGCGGCGGAGGTGATGAGCGCGCCGGTGAGAACGCAGCCGACGATGGCCAGTGTGGCGTGCAGGGGTAGGGGGCGCTCGCTGTTGGCGGCGATGAAAAGGGCGACGCCAAGCAAGAGCGCATCAGTGGCCAGAAAGAACCATTTGGGCGGCTTGGGAGAAGATTCGGGGAGGTTCATAAGAGGCGCGGGGGCGCGGGAAGTTTGTGCGCCGGACGGGGGGCCTGCTCAAGGAGAAAGGCGGTGAAAACGGGGTTTGAGTCCGGCCGGCGATACGCCAGCATTCTGATATACCATGGATGAGCCTCATTTTTTGCGGATTGAGCGCGATGGCCCCGATGGCTCCCGCCACTATGTGGTGCATGCGGCGGATCCCCGGTTTTTGCTGGAACTCACTCCGGACGCGCAGGCTCCCGACGGGCTGGGCCGGGGCGTGCTGAAGCGGCTGTGTCTCCCCAATTCCTGGGCGGGGGATTACACGAAGTATTCCAAGTTCATCACGGCGGCCCAGGATTTCTTCAGCGCCGCCTCGGCTCCCGATGGGCGTGAAGGCGGCTCGCGGCGTCCGGAGCGCTGACCAGGCTTAGCGCGTGGGCACGAGCGCGCCGTTCTTCTCCTCGAATTCGAGGATGAGCGCCTGTCCCGTGTCGGTGCCGAGGTAAGGGGTGATGGCTTGCGCAAGAAGGGGCAGTACGGCGCGGATGTCGGCGCGCTGGTCATTGCTGATGGCCGTTACGGTCCAGACTTCACTGCCCTTTTCCGGCGCGACTCCGGGCTCGTTGAGCCGGGCGGAGAGCCGCAGGTGCTTGCGGTACGTGGTGACGGTGTTGGTGCTGACGTCCGTGCCCACGCGCTCATAGCGCCCCGGGATGCGCACGGTTTCCGTGACGGTCACAAGCTTTCCGTTCGCGTCGGTGGTCTGGCGTGAGACGCGGGTGTAGCCACCGCCGAGTTCGGCATAGACCGGAGTGCTGAAGGTGTGGGTGCGGCTCACGGGATCCCCGATGCCGAAATCCACAAAGATGTTCAACTCGGCGGCGGCCGTGCTGCCCGCTTCGCGGAAGCCCTGTTTCACCAGGGCCGCGCGCACATGGCGCTGGGCCTCGCGCAACTGGAGGTCGCCGGTGGCCTGCCCTTGGGCGGGATTGGGGGCAAAGGCATAGGTGCGGTTTGCTCCGGCGAGGGTGGGGTCGGCCAGCGCGCTCACCTGCACGCGGTGGGTCGTGGCGCAGCCTCCGAGCAGCAGCACGGCGGTCAGCAAGGGCAGGAGGCGAAGCATGGGTTTCATGGATAACAGAAGAGCTGAAATTCCGACAATGGCCAGCGCGGGGCGTTCCCCATTGTCAATGACGGGTGGGATCATGGAAGGGTTACCGCGTTTTGGTTTCACAGCCGCCTCCAGGCATAGATGAACAGCGACAACAGCAGGCCGATGCGCAACGCGCCTTCAAAAGTCAGGACAACCAGCACCCACTTGAGACTGCAATTGCGGCGCAACATGTAGCCGATGACCGTGAGCAGAAGCAGCAGTCCGGCATGTCCCCGCCCGATGGGTTGGAAAAGGATGAGCAGCATCCACGCCCAATAAACGAACAGGAGCGCGCTCCAGAAAAATGCCGTCACTTCGCCCAGGCCGAGCGTGCGCGGATCGGCGTCGCGTTCGATCTGCCGGATGCCGAGGTAACGCTCGCCGATCACCAGCTGCCAGAGCTCGAAGAGCAGGAAGAGCGGGGCCAGCAGGAGGAGTGAGGACACCCAGGCAGCATCAGCCAACCAGACCGGCTGCCAAGGCAGAAGCGTGGCGCTTGCCATGCCGGGGCGGATGCCCGTTACTTTTTGCACCCCATGAAAATCACCCGGCTTGAGACGGTCGCCCAACCTTCCGGATTGCTTCTGTTGCGCGTGCACACCGAGGCGGGGCTCATCGGCTGCGGTGAAACTCATTATCTGCCCGGTGCGGTGGCGGCGGTGATCCATGAATGGATGGCACCGCGACTGCTTGGCGCCGATGCCCGCGATCTATCGGGTCACTGGCGTTTCCTCTACGAGCGCGCAGCGAACTTCGGCGCGCGCGGAGCCGAGCTGCGCGCGCTGTCGGCGGTGGATCTGGCGCTGTGGGATATCAAGGGCCAGGCCTGCGGCTGGCCGGTCTGGCAGTTGTTGGGCGGTCGGGCGCAGGCAGGGGTGCGCATCTACAACAGCACCGGCTACGGGCGCGGACAATCGCCGTCGCCCGGCGGAGTCTGGCCGGGCTACGGACAGATGGGCGTCCCCGAGCCGCTCAACGATTACTGGAACGCCCTGCATGAGCCTGCGGCCTATGCCCGCGAGTTGCTGGCCGAAGGGATTGAGGGCGCCAAGCTCTGGCCCTTTGACTTTGCCGCGCATAAGCAGAATGGGGCCCTGTATGTCAGCGCCCCCGACGTGGAGACGGGCCTGAAACCTTTCAGGGCGATGCGGGAGGCGGCGGGTGACCGGCTGGAACTCATTCTGGACGGGCACGGCTTCTTTCAACTGCCGATGGCGCTGCGGCTGGCCGAGGCCATGCGTGAGGTCAACCCACTCTGCCTGGAGGATGTCATCCGGCCGGACTGCGTGGACACGATCCGGGATTTTCGCGCCCGTTGCGGACTGCCTCTGGCCGTCAGCGAGATGCTCACGACGGTCGAAGATTACCGCCTCGTGCTGCAACAACAGGCGGCTGATTATGTGATGATCGATCCGACCTGGGTCGGCGGTATCACCGCCACGGCGCGGATCACTGATCTGGCGCAGGCTTGGAACATCCCCGTGATGATGCACGACTGCACCGGCCCGCTCACGTTGCTGGCCGGCGTGCATGTCGGCGTGGCCCGGGGCAACGTGGCCTGGCAGGAAACGGTGCGAATGCTGCTGCGTGTGGTTTATCCCGAGCTGGTCACCTATGTTCCCGCGGTGAAGCAAGGCCGGATGGAGGCGCCCGCCGGTCCCGGGCTGGGCGCGGCCTGGCATGACGCATTGTTTCGCAAGACCGATACGCTGCGCGTGAGCACGCTTTGACCATGATGCCTTCATTCCAGTTTCACGATCTTGCCGGACGAACGCTGGTCATCACCGGCGTCACCCGCGGCATCGGCCGCGCGCTGCTGCCGGGCCTGCTGGCGCAGGGCCTCAACCTGATCGCCATCAGCCTGGGCCGTGGGGAAATGGAGGCGGTGCGGGCGGAGCTCGGTGTGGATGAGACCCGGCTGCGGTTGTTCGAATGCGATCTGGCCGACCCGGCGGCGGTGGACGCGGTGGGTCGCGAACTTGCCGCCTCCGGGTTTCCGGTGGACGCCGTGCTCCATAACGCGGGCATTGATCCGCGGCATGCGTTTGAAAAAATCTCCCCCGCGCCTTGGGATGCTGTCTGGCAGGTGAACGTGCGCGCGGCGGTGACACTCACGCAGCATCTTTTGCCGGCGCTCAAGCGCAGCCCGCAGGGCCGGGTGATCTTTATCGGCTCGATCGTGAGTGAGTTGGGCGGCGCTTATCTGACGGCCTATGCGGCCTCCAAGGGCGCGGTGGCGGCGCTCACCCGTGCGCTCGCCCACGAGTTGCAAGGAACCGCCATCACCGTGAATTGCCTCCAGCCCGGTGCCATCCAGGTGGAGAAGGAGAGTGGCACGATGGCGGACAACCACACTCTGATCGGCTGGCAGTCCGTGGGCCGGCGGCTGACACCGGGGGATCTGCTCGGGCCGATCTGCCTGCTGCTCAGCAACGCCGGGAGCGGTCTCAATGCCCAATGCCTCGTGGTGGATGGCGGTGTCATTCATCCGTTGATGGCCCGTGACACGCAGCGAGCCCGGTTGGAGAGCGACGGTTACGCCTGAGTGCGTACGGCAGTGGCATGAGCGGTTTGGAACCAGCGCACGCCGCGCAGAGATTTCTTCGACCACGCGCCGCCGCGCCAAGGTGCGCGCACCTCATCCACGGCCCCTCGAAAAGTGTCACGTATTGCGTGACACTCGGCTTGGGCTCAGGCCGGCCGCAAGGCGAGCCAGCCGTAGGCGGCGGCGTAGATGAGGCATTGCGTGATGAGCAGGGCGTAGCCGAGGCGCAGCAGCGGGGAGGTCAGCGCGGGCCGGACCCCGAGCCAGGGCAGGATGATTGCCCGGCCACCCCAGAACAGGGCGGTGATTCCGCAGCTCGCCCGGGCGAGCGCGGAGCCCGCGACAAGCTCGGAGGCAAAGAACAGGCTCAGGAGCCCGAGCATGGCGATGGTCGCGCCGATGGAGAAATTCTGGGCGAGTGCGAAGCGCCGGTGGATGGGCGGGAGCTTGGCGAGGTTCGCCTCCCAATCCGGCGGGATGGGCGTGAACCAGGCGAGCAGAAGTGTGACGAAGTGAAACACCCCCGCCAGTTGTACACCAAGGATCCAGAGTGAACCCGACATGCCGCGAGATTGGCGCCAAGGCCGTGAAAAGCGCGAAGAAAATCAACCGGGATGAATTTCGCAGGCAGGTGGCGCGGATGGGTATTGGTAGGGATATGCCTCAGTGGGGGAAGATATGATGGCTGGGGCTAGACCCGGTGGCGCCAGGAGTAGGGGCGCGCTTGGCGTGGGCGACGGCGTTGATCCAGATAATGTCCGCGTGTTCGAGGTAATACAAGGGCGAACGGGAAGCGTTGGAGCGTCAGCTTGCGGTAATCGGAGGGAGTGTGCAGCGGCCAGGCATCGATTGAACCACGGATGGACGCTGACTGGTCTCGCCGCGGTCCCGCCATCGCGGGACCACGGCAGATGGGGAGAAGTGGTGTCCAGTCCGGGTTTACCCGTCCCTGAAGGGTAAACTACCAGCGATCCAAACCGTGGAGCGGGTGTCGCCGCTTGTGCCGGAGGACGGTGATACGGATTCCGCCGGCTGTTTCCCGGTAGAGGACGAGACAAGGAAAATCTTTCAGCCGCGCGCGACGGAAGACATGGCCCTGCTGATAAAAAGGAAAGCGGGCGGGGCCGGCCTTGATGGCGGCGAACAAGAGGCGCAGCTCGGCCTCGAGCCGATCCGCGAGATGCGGGCCCCCTTCCGCTTCGTAATAAGCGATGGCGGTGTTAAAGTCCGCTTGGACTTTGGGGTGAAACGAGAGCGTCACTTTTGCGCGCGGCTCACCCCGGCCCAAAACGCGTCTTCCGTGAGGGGCTGCACCGTGCCAGATTCGATCTCCGCGTCGCGCCGGAGGGCCTCGGCGAGGATTTCATCGGGCTCATCGGCGGTCGGCGGTGGCGGGAGGCTGCCGAGAAGTTTGTCGGCGAGGTGAAGCCGCTCCCTGTCGGGCAAGCGCAGGGCCGCTGCTTCGATGTCCGCGAGCTTGGTCATGCGGGCAGATTAACCGCGAGGACGGGCCGGTCAAGGCGAGGGTGGGCCGCAAGAAGACGCAAAAAAGGCCGCGACGGGAGCCGCGGCCTTTTTGGTTGGTGTGATGGGTTGCGGAAACTCAGCCCAAGCCGATGGCTTCGCCGATGACGGGGGCGTAGCGGACGATGAGGCCCGCGAAGACGACCGAGACGATGGAGACGAGCTTGATGAGGATGTTGATCGAAGGACCGGAGGTATCCTTGAAGGGGTCGCCGACGGTGTCGCCGACGACGGTGGCTTTGTGGTCGGGCGAGCCCTTGCCATAGACGATGGACTGGGGCCGGCCGGCGGCGATCTCATCCTCGGCGCGGGCGACGATCGCCTCGCGAATCTCGGCGGGGATGCTTTCGCGCGTGGCGACCTGATACTTCACGGCTTCGGCGGTGATGCGGCCGTAGGATTCGAGAAGTTTCTTGGCATTGTCCCACGCGCCGCCGGCGTTGGCCATGAAGACGGCGACGGCGAAGCCGGCCACGAGGCCGCCGGCGAGCATGCCGAGCACGCCGCTCACGCCGAGGATGAGGCCGAGGATGATGGGCGCGATGATGCCGATGACGGAGGGCAGGACCATCTCGCGCTGGGCGCCGGCGGTGGAGATGGACACGCAGTTGGCGTAGTCGGGATACTGCACGCCTTCATACTCGACGCGCTTGGGCCAGGATTCGGGGTTGGCGATGTCCGCCTCGCTCATGCCGGCGGCGCGGAAGGCCTCGCGCATCTTGGCGAATTGGCGGCGGCATTCGCGCATCATGCGGTAGGCGGCGCGGCCGACGGCGTTCATGGTGAGCGCGCAGAAGAGGAAGATGATGAGCACGCCGATGAAGAGACCGGCGATGACGCGCGGGTTGGTGAGCGTGACGTCATAGTAACGCATGATCTCGTTGATCGTGGCCTGGCGTGAGGAGGCGACGTCCAGGGTCAGGTTTTTTTCCGGCCAGGTGATGAGGTAGTGCCGGGAGGTGACGGGGTCGGCCTCACCGGCGACCACCGCGAGGCGGGTGCCGATGGGGAGATGCTTGATGCTCTCGCGGGGCTGGGTGTGCGAGCGGAGAAAGAGCGCGCCGTCGAGGTAGTCCTCTCCTGAAGTCTGGGCACCAGGGAAGACAATGGCGAACTTGCCGTGGCCTTGGTAGTAGGCGGTGGGTGTTTCCACGCCGGGGGGCTGCGTCTGCGCGTAGTTGACGGCCTGAGTGGTGAGCTGGGTCTGCACGACCAGCACATAAGCGGCAAAAAGGGCGAGCGTAGCGAGCGCGGCGGAGCCGATGGCGAAGCCCTTGCCGGTGGCGGCGGTGGTGTTGCCTAGCGAGTCGAGCATGTCGGTGCGCCGGCGGACCTCCGGGGGCTGGCCAGACATTTCGGCGTTGCCGCCGGCGTTGTCGGCGATGGGGCCGTAGGCGTCGGTGGCGAGGGTGATCCCAAGGGTGGAGAGCATGCCGACAGCGGCGAGGGCCACCCCGTAAAGGCCCATGAGCGGAGTGTCGGCGCCACCGGCGAAAAGGAAGGCCCCGGTGATGGCGGTAGCAATGGTGAGAAGGGACGCCCAAGTGGACTTCATGCCTTCGGCGACTCCGGCGATGATGACGGTGGCCGGGCCGGTGAGCGCCTGCTGGGCGATGGCCTGGGTGGGCGGGCGTTCGTAGGAGGTGTAATATTCAGTGGCGTAGGCGATGACGAGCCCGGCGGTGAGGCCGAGGATGATGGCCCCGCCGAGTTTCCACCAAGTCGTGCCGGCCAAGGCGAGCGCCGCTGCCGTTTCACCGGAGCCGAACAAAGTGTACAGCACCACCAAGGCTCCGATGACGATGAGGGCGGAGGCAACGTAAACGCCGGTGTGCAGACTCTTCAGAATCTGGGCAAATGTGGCGTCTTCCTTAGTGCGCACGGCAAAGATGCCGACAATGGAGCAGAGGATGCCAAGGCCGGCGATGGCGGCGGGGGTGACTGCGAGCGTCAGCCCGAACTCGGCAGCTGCGGGGGTGAGGCCGAGTAGCGAGATGGCGGCGGCGGCTCCGAGGGCGAGCGTGGCGAGAATGGAGCCGTAGAAGGACTCATACAGATCGGCGCCCATGCCGGCGACATCGCCGACGTTGTCACCCACGTTGTCGGCGATGGTGGCAGGATTCCGGGCATCATCCTCGGGGATGCCCGCTTCGACCTTGCCGACCAGGTCCGCGCCGACGTCGGCGGCTTTGGTGTAGATGCCGCCGCCGACCCGGGCGAAAAGCGCCTGCACGGAAACGCCCATGCTGAAATAGAGCATGATGGTGGTCATCTCGACGATGCGTTCGGCGGGCCCACTGGAAAGGCCGAGAGCTTCACCCCACAGGCTGAGAACGACGAACCAGAAGGAGACGTCGAGCAGGCCGAAGCCCACGACGACCAGGCCCATGACCGCGCCGGAGCGAAAGGCGACGGTGAGGCCGTCGTTGAGGGACCGCTTGGCGGCGAAGGCGGTACGGGCCGAGGCATTGGTGGCCATCTTCATGCCAAACCAGCCCGTGAGGCCGGAGAGGAAGCCGGCGAGGGGGACGCCGAGCATGGTGAGGCCGGGTTGCAGACCGAGGATCCACAGGCCGGCGAGAAAGGCCACCAAGGCTACGAAAACAAAACTGACGACCTTGTACTGGCGGAAAAGGTAGGCGATGGCGCCTTCACGCACCGCCTGGGCGATCCGGACCATTTCGGAGTCGCCTTCGGAGCGTTTCATGACGGAGGCATTGAAACCGCGGGCCATCAGCAGCGCGGCCACACCGGCGATCGGTGCGAGCCAGAATAAAGGAGGAATGACAGACAAAGTGGCCAGCGGCCACGAGACGGACACGTTCATGGGGTAAAGGTCGGGGTTTGAGGGGAATATAAAATACCGTTAGGGCGGGGAGGTTGGTTGGGCCCCGGGGCAAAAGCCAGCGTCTTCAAAAATGGGACGCGAGGCATTAGAAACATTTCAGTTAAATATGAACATCAACCTTGTTGCTTATTGTCGATTAATGGCTGGAACCACGAAGAGAGAGGGGCGTTTTTCGGCAAAAATCGACCGGGTTGGAAACCGCTGAGCCAAGGGAGAGGCGCTGTGCTTTCGCGTGACGGAGGCACAGCGCGCCGGGCCGGGGATCCCGCTCAAATGAGGTATTGCCCCGTTGAACCGAGAGTTGCCAGCGGCGCGAAAAATCGCCCATGGTGCGGCCCGCCCCATGCATCACCTACGTTTCCGACAGGTTCACCTCGATTTCCACACCAGCGGACTGATCCCCGGCATCGGGGAGAAGTTCAACAAGCGGCAGTTTCAGGAGGCGCTCAAGATCGGGCACGTCAACTCGATCACGCTCTTCTCCAAGTGCCACCATGGCTACAGCTATCACCCGACGAAGGTGGGGAAGATGCATCCGCACCTGAAGACCGATCTGCTGGCGCGGCAGATTGATGCCTGTCGCGAGATTGATGTGCGCTGCCCCATCTACCTGAGCGCGGGGCTCGATGAGGTGATGGCCTTCGCCAATCCCACGTGGATTGTGAAGAAGAAGGACGGCACGAGCTACAAGCCGCTGGAGGTCGAGTGGTTCGTGCGCATCATGCGTTTCAACTCCCCGTATCTCGGCTATCTGTGCGCGCAGATCGAGGAGGTCGTGCAGCGCTGGCCGGACAACGACGGCATTTTCCTGGATATCATCGGCACGCATCGCGACTACAGCGAGGATGCCCTGCAGGAGATGAAGAAGCTGGGCTACAACCCCGAGAATGACACCGATGCGCAATCTTACGCGGAGGAGGTGCTCCACCGGTATTTCCGCGCGGTCAACCGGGCGGTGCGCTCCGTGCGCAAGGATACTCCGGTCTTTCACAACTCGGGCCACATCTCGATCGGTGCCCGCAAGGCCCTTGCCTACAACAGCCATCTGGAGCTGGAGTCGCTGCCGACCGGCGGCTGGGGTTACGACCACTTCCCGATGTCGGCGCGCTACGCCATCACGCAGAAGAGCGATTTTCTCGGGATGACCGGGAAGTTTCATAATACGTGGGGCGAATTCGGCGGGTTCAAGCGTCCGGCCGCGCTGCGCTATGAGTGCGGTGCGATGCTGGCCTACGGGGCCAAGTGCAGCGTGGGCGACCAGCTGCATCCCGACGGCGAGATGAATCTCGATACCTACCGGCTCATCGGCGCGGCCTACGCGGAGGTGGAGCGCAAGGAGCCGTGGTGCGACCGGGTGAAACCCGTGGTCCGCATCGCGCTGGTGAGCTGCGAGCAAAACCAGCACCGCTGGCGGGGCGGGCATGCGTATTCGGTGGTGGCTGACGAGGGGGTGGGCCGGATGCTGCTGGAACTGCACCAGCCCTTCGTGGTGCTCGATGAACATGCGGACTGGGGCGACTTCGACCTCGTGGTGCTGCCGGACAGCTTTGTGATGACGGCACCCTTCCTCGCGAAGGCGAAGAAGTTCCTCGCCGCCGGTGGCCGCATTATCGCGGCGGGCTCGGCGCTGCTCGACGAAAAGCAGGAGAAGTTTGCTCTCGATCCGGGGGCGAAGCTGCTGGGGCGCTCACTCAATGATCCGGATTACCTGCTCGCGACTCCGCTGACGCCGGAGGTGCCGGTGAAGTCTTCCATCGTGATCCCGGGCGGCGCCTTCGAGCTCAAGCCCACCACCGCGCGCGTGCTGGTGGCGCGCCATGCTTCCTACTTCAACCGCACGTGGGAGCACTATTGCTCGCACCAGCATGCGCCCGACGCGCCCGGAAAGGTTTCCCCCGCGGCGGTCATCAGCCGGAATGTCGCCTATTTCGCGCACAATCTCTTCACGGCCTACCGCACTTATGGCCAGCCGCTCTACCGCGATTTCTTCGCGGCGGCGCTCCGGCAGCTTCTGGCGGACAAACTGCCGGTGGAGACGAGCCTGCCCTCGGCGGGGCGGATCAACGTGCTGGAGCAGCGCGGCGAGCGGCGCTACGTGGCGCACCTGCTCTATGCGCCAACCAGCGTGCGTGGCACCTTCCGCGGCCAGAACGTGGAGATCATCGAGGATCTCATCCCGCTGCGCGACACCCGCGTGCGGCTGCGCCTGCCGCGCAAGGTGAAGGCCGTCCGGCTCGTGCCCGAGGGCGCCGATCTGCCCTTCACGACGCATGACGACGGAGTCGAATTCACCGTGCCCGAGTTCACCGCGCACCAGATGGTGGAGCTGGGTTACTGACGATGGCCGCCGACCGGGTCCGCTTCGCCGTCTGCAACGACCTGCACGCGCAGTTTGCGGTCAATGCCGCGACGGCCCCCGGTTATCCCGGCGCCAATGCACGGGCGGAGTGGCTGTTGAATCAAGTGGAGCCCGGCGGTGAATTGGCCGGGATCGATTTCCTGCTGGGTGGGGGCGACCTCATCCATGGGGAAAACCTGTCCGCGATCACCGCGGAGATGGCGGCGCTGCGCGAGCGCCTGGCGCGGCTGCCCGTGCCGTTTCATCCGTGCTGCGGCAATCACGAGATCAGCCAGGCCGAAGGCGATGCGGCCTACGAGGAGCCGTATGTGCGCGCCTTCGGCGCGGACAAATTCGACTACGCGGTCCCGGCGGGCGCGGCGGAGATCATCGTGCTCAACAACGCGGGCACGTTTCATGTCACCGCGCCACGTCGTGAAGCGCGCGTCGCGGCGTTTCGCCGGCTGCTGACCGCGCGCCCCGGGGTGCCGAAGATCGTGGTCTGTCACATCCCGTTGCTGCCGGTGCGCGACAACGCCGTGTTGCGTGAAAGCTTCGGCTTCCTCTCCTACAAATCCCTTGAAATCGAGCTGCTCGATGCGCTTGAGGTCGAAGGGCGCGATGTGCGGCTGATCATTTCCGGCCATCTGCATCTCACGGGCGCCACAAAGCAGGGTGGTGTGTGGCAACTCGTGACGGCGGGCACGGCATCCTTCCCGCATGATTATCCGGTGGTCACGGTGACGCCACAGAGCATCGAGGTCGAGGTGCGCGGTTTGCCGGCCGGTTTGCACGCGCCCTCGACCAACCTTCACGGTGCGCCGCGCTACCGGAAGGACTACACCGACCCGGCGCATCCCGCGCCCGCCGCCTATCTGCGCGGCAATGCAGTGGAGCGCCGCTTTTCCATTCCGCTGTGAGCGCGCGCACCGAACAGGTTCCGGCCGGCTATCTCCTCGATATGGACGGGGTGCTCTACCGCGGGCGCCGCCCGGTGCCCGGCGCGGCGGGTTTCATCCGGCGGCTGCACGCGGCGGGCACGCCCTATCTGTGCATCACGAATCACGCGTGTTTCTCGCCTGAAGAGCTCGCCGCGAAACTGGCGCGCATGGCGATCCCGGTGCCGGCGGAGCGCATCCTGACCGCGGGACAGGCGACCGCGGCGTGGCTGGCGGAGGCCGGCACCCGCCGGGTCTTTGCCATCGGTGAGCCGGCTTTTCACATCGCACTGGCGGAGGCGGGTATCGAGAGCGACAGCCCGCGCCCGACGCATGTGGTCGTCGGGCTCGACCGGCGGGTGGATTACGCGCGGCTGGCCGCGGCGGCGCGGTTCATCCTGCGCGGCGTGCCGTTTGTCGCGACGAATCCCGATCCTTCATTTCCCACCGAGCGCGGTCCGGCGCCCGAATGCGGTTTCTTTCTGGCCGGGTTGGAGCGCATGACCGGCGTGAAGCCCCGGGTGATCGGAAAACCCGGTCCCGATCTTTATCGTCTGGCCGCGACGCGGCTCGGCCTGCCGCGACGCCGGCTCGTCATGGTGGGCGACCGGCTGGACACCGATATTCTTGGGGCGAGCCGGGCCGGCCTGCCGTCGGTCCTCGTGCTCAGCGGTCATACCTCCGCCGCTCTGGCCGGATCGGCGCGGGTCAAACCCGGCCGGGTGGTATCGAGCGTGGCGGCGCTTGGGGCGCTTTAAGCCTGTTGGGCGGGAACCCGTTGCGGGGTGGCGGGAGGCGCTCCGGTGGAGGCCCGGATGACCAGCTCGGTCGCAAAAACATCCGCATCGACCGGTGCGGAGGATTTTTTGTCGGCCCCTATCCGGGCCAGCAGCAACTCGACCGCACGGGCGCCCATCGCGCGCAGCGGCTGCCGCACCGTGGTCAGCTGGGGCACCGTGCTGCGGGCGGCGAGAGTGTCGTCGAATCCGGCGACGGAAATATCTTCGGGCACGCGCAGGCCCGCTCCGGCCAGAGCCTCCAGGCAGCCGATGGCCGTGCCGTCGTTGGCGCAGAAGATGGCCTGCGGCAGCGGCTGGCCGGCGTGGTGCTGGATCCAGGCATTCATGGCGTCCCGGCCCTGGTGGGTGTCGAAGGAGGCCGGGACCAGCAGGTCGCGGTCGAAGGGGATACGTGCCTCCTTCAGGGCTTGCCGGTAACCGCGGATGCGGCGTTCGGTGCCGAGGAGCCCGGCGGGGCCCGTGAGATGCAGGATGCGCCGGTGGCCGAGGGTGATCAGATGGCGCACGAGTTCGCGGGCGCCGCGCTCCTCGTCGCTTTCGATGTTGGCGACGTTGGGCAGCGGGGCGTTGGCGTGGACGGCGACAAAGGGCGTGTGCGCGGGCAGAGCCACCTGGGCGGATTCACAGGTGGGGGCGACAAGGATGAGGCCGTCAATCCGGCCGTCGCAGATGCCGTGCAGGCGGGCGGTGTCGTGTTCCCAGTTGTGCAGGGTGAACACGGTGGTGTTCTGCTCGTGCCGCGTGGCGGCCTCCAGGATGCCGTTGAAGACTTCGAGAAAGTAGTGGTTGAGTTCGCCGTCTTCGATCACCGCGGCCACCCCCAGGGTGTGCATGCGCCGGTCGGCGAGGGCGCGGGCCGCGGCATTGGGCCGGTAGGCGAGTTTGGCGGCGGCTTTGAGAATCAGGTCGCGCGTCGCGGGGGAGATGCGCGAGGAGGTGCGCGCATTGTTCAACACCGCCGAGGCCGCCATGGCCGAGACCCCGGCGGCGCGGCCCACATCCGCGAGGGTGGCGGCGCGCACGGTCTTGGCTTTCCGGGTTCGAGGCATGGCATTTTCAGGGCATCAGGCCCCTTCCGTCAGGACAAGCTGCAAGACGCGGGTGCCGGGCGCGGGTGTGATCACGGGCCCGAGCGGGTCGGCCGTGATCGTGCCGGCGGCGGACTCCGCGTGAGTGGCTCCGACGATCTGCATCCGCCAGTTGCCGGCGGCGGGACCGTCCACCTGGATATCAAGCTGCCGGCCGGAACGCGCGAGGGCGTAGTGCAACGCGGGTTCTCCTTGCAGCGTGGAAACGCTGCCACGGACCGTGACGCCGTCGGCGGGCTGGTAAATCCGGAGGGTCACGCCGTCGGCGAAATCATAATCCGGCCGGTCGTCGCGCGCGCCGAGCGGCAGCACGGTGCCGGGCCGCACGAAGAGCGGCAGGCTGAGAAATCCATGCTGCGCGCGATGCCAGCGACCGCCGGTCTGCACCTCGCCGGTGAGCAGGTGCGTCCAGTTGCCCGCCGGCAGATAGTAATCGGCCTCGCCGGATTCTGTGAAGACCGGCGCGACGAGCAGCGCGCCGCCGAGCAGATACTGCCGGTCGAGGGTGTGTGTCGCGGGATCGTCGGGAAATTCGAGCAGCAGGGCGCGCAGCATGGGCACGCCCTCGCGATGGGCTTCGATCGCCGCGCTCCACAGGTAGGGCATGAGCCGGCATTTCAATCGGGTGAAGAAACGCACGACCTCGCAGGCTTCCTCATCGTAGGCCCACGGCACGCGGTAGCTGCTGCTGCCATGCAGGCGGCTGTGCGAGGAGAGCAGGCCGAAGGCCGCCCAGCGCTTGTAAACATGGGCGGGGGCCGTGCCCTCGAAACCGCCGATGTCGTGACTCCAGTAGCCGAAGCCGCAGAGGCTGAGCGAGAGGCCGCCGCGCAGCGATTCGGCCATGGATTCCAGCGTGGACCAGCAATCGCCGCCCCAGTGCGCGGGGAAGCGCTGGCCCGAGGCATAGGCGGCGCGGGCAAAGAGCACGGCTTCACCCGGGCCGCGTTCCGCTTCGAGCGCGCGGAAGACGGTTTCGTTGTAAAGGATTGGGTAGAGGTTGTGCATGCCGGCGGGATCGGCGCCGTTGTGCCAGACCACGCCTTCCACCGGGATGCGTTCGCCGAAGTCGGTCTTGATGGCATCCACGCCCTGCCGCACCAGCGCCCGGATGTGGTCCGCGAACCAGGCGGCGGCTTCGGGGTTGGTGAAGTCCACGATGCCCATGCCCGGTTGCCAGAGGTCGGTCTGCCATACGCCGCCGTCGGTCCGCTTCAGCAGGTAGCCTTTTTGCGCGGCCTCGGCGAAGAGCCGCGAGCGCTGCGCGATGTAGGAGTTGATCCAGACGCAGACCCGCAGTCCGCGGTCGCGCAGGCGTCGCAGCATCCCCGCCGGATCGGGAAACACACGGGGATCCCACTCGAAGTTGGTCCACTCGAACTCGCGCATCCAGAAGCAGTCGAAATGAAACACATGCAGCGGCAGATCGCGCTGCGTCATGCCATCGAGGAAGCGTGTGACGGTGGCTTCGTCGTAGTTGGTCGTGAAGGAGGTCGAGAGCCAGAGGCCGAACGACCAGGCGGGCGGCAGGGCCGGATGGCCCGTGAGCGCGGCGAGGCGGCGGAGCACATCCTTGGGCGTCGGGCCGGCGATGAGGAAATATTCCAGGCTTTCCCCGGGCAGGCTGAACTGCACGCGCGACACGCGCTCGGAGGCGACCTCGAAGGAGACCGGCCCGGTCTCGTTGACGAGCACGCCGTAGCCGCGGTTGGTCAGATAAAATGGCACGGCCTTGTAGGCCTGGTCGCTGCCGGTGCCGCCGTCCTTGTTGGTGTTGTCCACCACCTGGCCGTTTTTCACGAAGGCGGTGAAGCGTTCACCGAGGCCGTAAACGCATTCGCCGACGCCGAGGGAGAGCTGTTCGTGGACGAAGGCCCCGCCGCCGGCGTGCTGGATGTAGCCGATGCCGCGGCCGCTGCTTTGGGTGAGCGTGCGGCCCTGCTGTTCGAAGCTGATCTCCCAGCCGCCCCGGGTGCGTACGCGGACGGCGAGGTCGCCGGTGTTCAGCACGGCCTCGGTTTCCCGTTGCTCGATGCGTACCGGGATGGTGTCGGGGGTTTGCAGGGGGATGGTCGGCATCGTCCGGTTGCCGCCGGTGAAGTGTTCGATGCGCACCCGCGCCACGCCCGGGTGCGGCGAGCTCAGCGTGATCGTGAGCAGGGGACCTTGCAGCGTGTCGCCGCGGTGCCGGATGGGCCGGGTCGGGGCGTGCACGACCAGACGGCGGTCATCGTGTGAAACAGCGTGCGCCTCGGCGGGATGGTGGGCGGTGACTCCGGGCTGGTGCAGCCATTGGCCGTCGGTGAATTTCATGAGGAAGGGTTCAGGAGAGCGGCCGAAGGATCACGCCATCGCGCGGAGCCAGGGTGAGCCGGGCGGTGTGCCGCTCGCCGGTGAGCAGGTTTTCATGGTGGCCGGCGGGCAGCGGAATTTCCTGCGGAGTGCCGGCATGGTTGATGAGATAGAGCAGCGGCGCGCCTTCCGGGGAGGTGCGGAGGGTGGCTTCCACTCCGGCGGGCGGCGGGGCGCCGTCCGGCAAGGTCGAGGTGATGTCCTGCCGGGCGCAGACGCCGCGGAGAAAGGCGGACAGTCCTGCGGGCGCCAGCTTGGTCGCGAGATAATAGGCGTGACCGCGGCCAAAGGCGTGGACGGTCACCGCGGCTTCGCCGGCGTAGAAATCATCGGTGTAATGCGCGAGCGCCCGCGCCCCCTGCAACCAGAGGCGTTCGCAGAGAAAGCCGGCGGCGTGGCTTTCCCCGGCGCCAATGTGCGGCCCGAAGGCTTCGGTGAAACGCACGCCGTTGGTTTCTTCGTCGGCGAGGGCGTCGTATTCCTCGACCGTGAGGCCGAGGACCCGGCGCAGCGGTCCGGGAGCGCCGCCCGGGTGGAACCGGTCGTGGACGTCCACCCGGCCGGTGAAGTGCGTGGCGATGAGGCTGGCGCCGGCTTGCACGCAGGTTTCCAGCCGGGCGGCATCGCGCTCGTCCAGCAGTGTGAGCCAGGGCGCGATGATCACGTCGTAACGGTCGAGATCGGCATCGAGTCCGATCACATCGGTGGGGATGCCGGCGGTGTGCAGCGCCGTGTAGTAGGGCAGCACTTCGGCGTGGTAATCGAGCTGGCGGCGCGGACCGCTGGAGGCGTCGAGCGCCCACCATGATTCCCAGTCGAAGAGGACGGCGGCGCGCGCGGGGGTGCGGCCGGCCAGCGTGGCGCGGCCGAGCCGGGCGAGCTCGGCGCCGAGGGCGGAGACTTCGCGGAAGACGCGGGCGTCGGGGCGGCCGTGATGTTCGATGACGGCGCCGTGGTATTTCTCGATGCCGGCGCGGTTTTGCCGCCATTGGAAATACATCACCGAATCGGATCCGTGGGCGAGGGCCTGGAGGGAGAGCTGGCGCAATTCACCGGGGCGTTTGAGTCGGCAGGTGGGCGACCAGTTCTGGTGGGACGGGCTTTGCTCCAGAAGGAGGAAGGGATCGCCGTCGCGCAGACCGCGGGTGAGCGCGTGCTTGAAGGCGGTGTGCGCCGGCGGATCGTTCCAGCGCGGGTAGCTGTCCCACGAGATGACGTCGAGGTGCGGGGCCCACTTGCGGTAGTCGAGTGGCATGAAGGGCCCCATGAGGTTGGTGGTGATCGGGACCCCGGGGGAAAGCGCGCGCAGGATCGCGACCTCCTGCCGGTAGCAGGCGAGCAGGCTTTCGTTGTGAAAGCGGCGCCAGTCGATGCGCAGGACGGGGATGGACCCTTCGCCGTGGGCGTAGGGCGGCTCGACCTGGGCGAAGCTGTCGTAGGTGTGGCCCCAGAAGGCGGTGTTCCAGTGGGCGTTGAGCGCGGCGAGGGATCCGTGGCGTTTTTCCAGCCAGTGGCGGAAGGCCCCGGCGCAGTTGGGGCAGTAGCAATACTGCGGCCAGCTGCCGCCATACTCGTTGTTGATGTGCCACAGTTTTACGCGCGGGTGGCGGCCGTAGCGGTCGGCGAGGGCGCGCACGAGCTCGCCGCGAAGGCGGTGGAGGTTGGGCGAGTGGGGGCAGAAGGTGTGGCGGTTGCCGTGCGGCCGCCGGCGGCCGTGGTCGTCCCACGCGAGGGCGTCGGGGTATTTCTGGTCGAGCCAGGCGGGTTGCGAGGCGGTGGCGGTGGCGAGGCAGAGGTCGATGTCCGCGGCGTCGAGTTTCGCCATGATGCGGTCCAGCCAGTCGAAGGTGAAGACGCCTTCGGCGGGGTTGAGCGCCTGCCAGCCGAAGACGGGCAGCGTGGCGATGTTGACGCCGGCCTCGCGCATGAGGCGCACGTCCTCATCCCAGATCGCTTCGGGCCATTGGTCGGGGTTGTAGTCGCCGCCGTGGTAAATGCGTTCGCAGCGGAAGGGGACGACGGGGGGAGGGAGGGGCATGGCGCGTGGAGCGGGTTCAGCCTTTCATCCCGGTCATGGTGATGCCCTGGATGAAGTAGCGTTGGGCGAAGAAAAAGATGACGATCACGGGCAGGGTCATGAGCAGCGATCCGGCCATCATGAGGCCCATGGAGTTGCTGCCCTGGCTGTTCTGGACATCGAGGGCGTAGAGCCCGAGCGAGAGCGGATAAAGCCGCTGGTCCTGCAGGTAGATGAGCGGTCCCATGAAGTCGTTCCAGACGCCCATGAAGGTGAAGATGGCGATGGCGGCCAGGCTCGGGCGCACGAGCGGGAGCATGACGTGCCAGTAGATGCGCAGCACGCCGCAGCCGTCGATCCGCGCCGCGTCCTCCAGATCGCGCGGGATGCCGCGCATGAACTGGTAGAGGAGAAACACGTAGAAGGCGTTGGCGAAGAGGCTCGGCACCCAGAGGGGGTAGAGCGTGTTATACCAGCCGAGATCGCGGATGATCAGGAAATAGGGGATCATCGTCACCTGGCTGGGGAGCATCATCGTGCCCAGCATGATGAGGAAACACGCGCTGCGCCCGGGCCAGCGCAGGCGGGCGAAGCTGTAGGCCACGAGCGAGCAGCTGAAGAGCGTGCCCAGCACCTGGAGAATGACGAGATACAGGCTAGTGGCGACGTAGCGGCCGAAGGGGATGTGCTCGAGCACGGTGTGGTAGTTGCGCGAGATCTTCGCCAGCCAGGCGCCCGGCATGCCGCGCCGTTTCAGCTCGAGCGTGAGCTTGATCCGGCCGGGCGCCGCTTCATGGCCGGGGTCCGCGCCGAGATCGTTCAGCAGCAGCCAGGTCTTCTGCTGGTTGGTCTGGTCGTCCGGGCCGGGCAGCTGCCAGTTCACGGAGCGCCACGTCTGGTCAAACAGCGTGGTCACCCGCTCGGCCCGGTAGCGGCGGCCGTTCATCTCGACGAAGCAATCCAGCGCATGCCATGTGTCGTCCGGCCGGAAGAAAAACTGGATGCGGTGCAGGCGCTCCAGGGAGAATCCGACGTTGAGGGTGGTGGAAAGTGTGAGGACGTCGCCGCCTGCGAAATCATAGGCGAGGATCCGGCCCAGGCTGGCGGTGTCCGGCGCCAGTTCAAAACGGGCGTGGCCGGTGCCTCCGATCGTCCAGGCTTCCGGGATCTCGTCCGCGGCGATGGCGACTTCCTCCTCCAGATCGTAGCTGCGCACCAGCACCCGGCCGAACACGAAGCCGCGCAGCAGCGCGGCGCGTTCGCTCTCGATCATCGCGGGGGTGAGCAGACCGGTGAAATCGCGGGCCAGCTCTTCGTCCGGCCGGGTCCACCAGGACTCGGGCGCGAGCCGGGCGATGCGCCGGAAGAGTCCGGTGGCGAGGACGGTGCGGGCATCGTCGGGCTCAATGCCCTGCGGCCAGTGGAGCGGATGAGGGCGCAGCGCGGCCTCCAGCGCGGGGCGGACGGCCTCCAGCCGGGGATGGGTGTAGCGGTCGAGGCTGCGGGTTTCGAGATAGGGCGAGGCGGCGCGCGGGATGGGCCGGGCCGGCAGCAGTGTGGCATCCTCGGCGAAGTGTTCGCGGTCGAGCTTGACGGAGGCGGTGGCCATCCAGAGGAAGGGCCACATGAAGATGAGTGAGCCGCCGGCCAGCAGGACGTAGAGCCAGAGGGAGTGGAGGCGGGCGGCGAGACGGGTGAGCAGCGACATGGTTTCAATCTCCCTCGTAGTGGACCCACCGGCGGGACAGCCGCAGCTGCAGCACGGTCAGGATGAAGACGACGATCACCAGTCCCCAGGCCAGCGCCGAGGCGTAGCCCATGTTGAGGTAGCGGAAGGCGTGGTTGAAGAGGTGGTAAACGTAGAAGAGGGTCGAGTTGACCGGTCCGCCCTGCGTCATGATGAAGGCCTGCGAAAACAGCTGCAGGGTGCCGATGACGCCCATGATGAGGTTGAAGAGGATGTAGGGCGAAAGCAGGGGCAGGGTGACATGCCGGAACTGCTGCCAGGGGCCGGCCCCATCCAGGCGGGCGGCCTCGTAGTAGCTGTCGGGAATGCTCTTCAATCCCGCCAGCCAGATGACCATGCCGCCGCCCGCCCCCCACAGGCCCATCAGGATGAGCGCGGGTTTGGCAGTGGTGACGTCCTGCAGCCAGTTGGGCCCGTGAATGCCGAAGGCGCCGAGCATGTTGTTGAGCAGCCCGCTCTGGGGATTGAAGATCCAGATCCAGAGGATGCTTGAAGCCACGGCCGGCACGATGGAGGGCAGATAAAAACAGGTGCGCCAGAGCGCGACGCCGCGCACCTCAACATTGAGGAGCAGGGCGATGCCGAGGCCCACGGCGAGCCCGAGCGGGATGCCCAGCATCATGTAGAGGGTGTTTTTTACCGCGATGGGCACGAGCGGATCACCGTCGAACAGATAGGCGTAATTGGCCGTGCCCGACCAGGTGGCCGGACTGAGAATGTCGTAGTCCGCAAAGCTCACCAGAATGGAAAAGAGGATGGGGCCGCCGGTGAAGACGAGGAAGCCGATCAGCCAGGGCGCGGCGCAGAGCAGTCCGCCCAGCCATTGGCGGCGCATCCCGCCGTGGTTGATGCTGGCGAAGTCATCCTTCCATTCCCCGGGGCGCGCGAGGCGCAGCGCGGTGAACACGCGCCCGGCGGTCGCGCGCAGTTGCGGCGAGGTGTCCCAGCGGTAGAGCAGGGTGGTCCCGCCGATGATCAGCGCGGCGTAGAGCCAGCCCAGCACCGACCAGTTCACGGGCCGGCCCCGCGGGGGCGCGAGCGCGCGATCGAGTTCGCGTTGCACGGTGTGCGTGGCGCGGTCGAGGGCCTCATGCGGCCGGACCGTGCCGTAGAGGGCGGCGTCCGTGGCGTTGGCGGCTTCGTTGAAGAGCAGTTGTCCGATGGGCGTGGCGGTGCGGAAACGTGAATCGGCCACGATGTCGCTGAACGCATGCACGGCGGCCTTCAGGTTGTCGGGCAGGGAGGGGTCGGCGTCCACGTAGCGGGCGAGATTCTCCTCGTTGATCAGGCGGTGCGCGGATTGCGACGGCACATAGGGCCGGCCCTGGCTTTGCGCGGAGAGCCGCTGGCTTTCCGCCATGATGCGCCGGGCGCGCGGCGAGGCGAGGAACCGGACCAGCTCCCACGCGGCCTCGGGGTTCCGCGCGGCGGAGGGGATGGCATAGCACCAGCCGCCGATCCAGCTCACAGGCCGGCGGCCGGCGGCGAGCTCGCGGGCGGGCATGGGCGGCGGGGCCACGCCGTAGTTCACCCGGTCCCCGTATTGGGCGAACCCATACTGGGTCATCCAGTAGCCGTCCATTTTCATGGCGATGCGGCCGTTGACGAAAGGATCGAGATCGCCCACCTGCGCCATCGCGTCGAAGGCGCGCACCGCGTTGATGCCGCCCAGCTTGTGATAAAAACCGGCCAGCCACTCCAGGGCTTCCACGAAACGGGGTTCGTTCAGCGTCACACGCCGGCCGTCGGGCGAGAGGATCTCGCCGCCGTTCTGCCAGCCGTATTGGTAGAGGATGCCCGCGCCGGTGAGCGGCGCGAAGCCCAGCCGCCGGATGCGGCCGGCGTCGTCGCGTTCCGTGAGCGCGATGGCCATCGCTTCGAGTTCATCCCAGGTGCGCGGCGGCCGGGCCTCGCCCTGCTCGTCCACATAACCCGCGCGGCGCAGCCAGTCCTTATTGTAGATCAGCGCGCGCGACTCGAAGGCATCGGGGATGCCGTAGAGCCCGGTTTTGCCGGTGACGGGATTCGTGAATACGACTTCGTTCCATGTCGGTTCGTAGTAGTCCTCGCTCTTCACGGCGTCGGCCCGGCCGGCGGCCTCGTCGCGCGCGATGAACGGATTCAGGTCGAGGAAGGCGCCGCGGGCGCTCCATTCCGCGACTGCGAAACGGTCGAAGTAGATCACATCCGGCGGCATGCCCCCGGCCACGCTCAGCAGGAAGCGCGTGGGGTCTCCCGTCATGCCGCGCGAGGCGTTCTGGCCGCTGATGACGCGGTAGATCGGCCGGGAGGGATCGGCGGCGTGGGCGCGCCGGCTTTCCTCCTCAAAGACGCGCACCGCGTCATCGAGCGCGCCGGAGATGGGGCCGGCCGGCCCCATGTAACTGATCTCCACCACGCCGGCGGGCGTGGCCCGGTCGGAGCGGCTGGGCGAGAGCAGCCACAGGCCCGTCAACAGGGTCGCTGAGATCAGCGCGGTGACGAGAAACGGAGGCCAGGAACGGGGGGTAAGGAGCTTCACGGGGTGGGCGGCGGGCGACGAAGGGGCGTCGCCGCACCGGTGGCTTGACAAGAAAGCGGTTTCTTAAATTTAAGGTTAAATCAAAATTCGCGTTGCTTCCCCGTCCGCAAGCGAAAAATGGCTTTCACCCCCACTTGTTCCCCATGTGTTCCCCGCTTTCTCTTCTGAGGCGTCTCCTGCTGGCGGCAGGGTGCGCCGCGCTCGCCGGCACCGCGGTGGCGACCGTTGCCGAGGACTATGTCTGGCGCAATGTGCCGGTGCAGGGCGGGGGCTATGTCTCGGGCCTGATCTTCCATCCGCATGAGCCGGATTTGTTCTACGCCCGCACGGATGTGGGCGGCGCGTATCGCTGGGATGCGGCCCGCCGGGTCTGGCTGCCGCTGAATGATAAACTTGACCGCCGGCAGGGTGAGTTGACCGGAGTGCTCAGCTTCGCGCTCGATGCGGCCGACCCCAACCGCCTCTACCTTGCCGGCGGTTCTTATCTCGGCGACTGGGCGGCGGACGCCGCGCTCCTGCGCTCGGAGGATCGCGGGGAAACCTGGTCCCTGGTCGCGCTGCCGTTCAAGCTGGGCGGCAATCAGGACGGCCGCGGCATGGGCGAGCGTCTGGGGGTGGACCCGCACGATGGCCGGGTGCTGTTTCTCGGCACCAGTCAGGACGGATTGTGGCGCAGCGGGGATGCGGGACGGACCTGGTCGCGGGCGGGGAATCTGCCCCGGGATGCGCATGTTGCCCTCGTGGTGTTCGCTGCCGCCAGCGGGACGCCCGGGCGGCCGACGCCGGGCCTTTATCTGGGGCTGGCAACGCTTGAGGGGCCCTCGCTTTACCGCAGCGCGGATGGCGGCCGTTCCTGGACGGCGGTGCCCGGCCAGCCGGCGGGTGTCATGCCGCATCATGCGGCCTTTGATGAACAGGGCCGGCTCCATCTCACCGTCGGCAACGGCCCCGGGCCCAATGACGTGACCGCGGGCGGGGTGTGGCGTTATGATCCGCGGGCGGAGGCTTGGGAGGATCTTACGCCGGTGCGGCCGGGGCCGGAGGATCGCTTTGGGTATGCGGGGCTCGCGCTGGATCCGCGCAATCCCGGCACCCTGCTGGTTTCGACACTCAACCGCTGGACGCAGGGGGATGAAATTTTCCGCAGTGTGGATGATGGCAAAACCTGGGCGCCGTTGCTGGCGCGCTCGACCTTTGATCCGGCGGCCGCGCCTTATGTGCGGGAGTTGAAGCCGCACTGGATCAGCGAGGTGGCGATTGATCCCTTTAATTCTTCGCGGGTCTGGTTTGTGACCGGCTACGGAGTGTGGACGACCGGGCAGGTGGATGCTCCGGAGGGGGCGGACCTGGTCTGGTCGTTTGCGAACGAGGGGTTGGAGGAAACGGTCATTGATGACTTGATCAGCCCGCCGGAGGGCGCGCCCTTGCTCAGCGCCATGGGCGACCTTGGCGGATTCCGGCACGACGATCTGGCGATGTCTCCCCCGCAGGGCTTTTTCCAGCCGTTGCACAGCGGCAGCCCCGGCATTGACTTTGCCGCGCACATGCCCGCCAAGGTGGTGCGCACCCATTGGGGGCCCGCCCGCGGCGCGCTTTCCCTTGATGGCGGCGCGACGTGGCGGAATTTTGCCGCGACTCCGGCGGCGGCCCGTGAACACGGGCCCGGCATCATCGCGATTTCCGCGGATGGCCGCCGTCTCGTCTGGTTGCCGAAGGGGGCGAAGCCGCACTACTCGACCGACGAGGGCGCCACCTGGCGGGAGAGCCGGGCCAGACTCGTGGCCAATACCGATTGGGCCACCTACGGACCCGTGGCAGATCGGGTGAATGCCCAACGATTCTACATCTACGACCGGTTGCGCGGTGATTTTTATGCCAGCGCGGACGGGGGCGAACGCTTTGTCCGCAGAGGTTCGTTGCCCGTTGCAGGAGGCCTGCTCCGGGCGGAGCCCGGCGCCGAGGGCAACCTGTGGCTGCCGACCCGGGAAGGGTTGCTTCATTCCACGAATGCGGGGCGCACGTTTCGTAAAGTGCCCGGGGTCGAGGTGGCCAATCAGGTCGGCTTCGGCGCCCCGGCGGCGGGCCGGACGCGCCCTTCGCTCTACCTCGATGGCACGGTCGGTGGCCGGGAATCCTTTTTTCGCTCGGATGATGGCGGTGCGACCTGGGTGCGCATCGGCGATGATCGTAGGCGCTACGGCTGGATCCGCTGTCTCACGGGTGACGCGCGCGTGCCCGGCCGGCTCTACCTCGGCACGAGCGGTCGCGGGATCATCCTGGGTGAGCCCGCCCGCTGAGTGCGGCGGTGGAGTCTCTCAATGCCTGGACAAACAGCCTCATTTACCGGGGGAGTGGCGTGGGCTAAACCTTGGTTCATGATGATGTGCTCCCGAATTTTTTTCATGGCCGGTCTTTTGGGTGGCGCGCTGGCGATGGCGCATCCGATTCAGCCGGTACCCGCGGGGGCCGATGAGCGGGTTGCGACCGTGCAGGTCCGTGTGGTGCCCGACCGCGGGGACTGGACTTACCGGGTGGGGGAGCCGGTGCGTTTTCGTGTGCTGGTCATGGCCGATAACGTCCCCTTGGCCGGAGTCCCGGTGACTTACCGGATCGGCCCTGAGCTCTATGAAGCCGATGCGGAATCCGCGGTCGTGCCGGCGGAGGGGTTGGAGCTGGCGGGTGGCACACTGGCGGTGCCGGGGTTCCTGCGTTGCATCGTGGAAACGGAGGTCGCGGGGCACCGTTACCGTGGTCTGGCCACGGCGGCGTTTTCACCGCAGGAGATCACGCCGCATCAGACGGAGCCGGATGATTTTGATGCTTTCTGGGCGGCCGGCCGGGCGGAACTGGCGGCCGTGCCGATGGAGTCGCGTCTCACTCTGCTGCCCGAGGCCTGCACCGAGACGGTGAATGTCTATCATGTCAGCTTCCGCACGGTCGGCCCCGCATGGACCGCGTCGCGGGCCCGCATTTACGGCATCTTGTGCGAGCCGAAGCAGCCGGGGAATTATCCCGCCCTGCTGCGGGTGCCCGGCGCCGGCGTGCGGCCGTATGCGGGAGACCGGGGGCTGGCGGCGCAGGGAGTGATCACGCTGGAGATTGGCGTCCATGGCATCCCGGTGAATCTGCCGCAGGAAACTTACGACGTGCTGCTGCCCGGTGCGCTCAACGGTTACTGGTATTTCAACCTCGATGATCGTGACACCTATTATTTCCGGCGCATCTATCTCGGCTGCCTGCGCGCAAATGACTTTCTCGCATCGCGCCCGGGGTGGGACGGGAAAAATCTGGTTGTGGCCGGGGCGAGTCAGGGCGGCCTTTTGTCCATTGTGACCGCGGCGCTGGATGAGCGGGTCACCGGTCTGGCGGCCACGCATCCCGCGTTTTGCGATGTGGTGGCGGATCTGCACGGGCGCGCCGCCGGCTGGCCGCGGCCGTTCCAGCGCTGGGTGCCGGGCCGGCCTTCGCCGCATGAGACCCCGGCCAAGATCGCCGTCACGCGTTACTACGATGCGGTCAACTTTGCCCGGCGCTTGCGGGTGCCCGGGTTCTACACCTGGGGATACAACGACGAGATCTGCCCGCCCACCTCCTTGCATGCGGCCTATAACGTCATCACCGCGCCCAAGCGGCTCGCGCTCACGCTGGAGCTCGGCCACACCTACACGCTGGAGCAGGGCGCGGCGGTTGACCGCTGGATTCGCCGGCAATTGGGCGTGAGCGCGGAGTAATCTGCGTGGCGGACAAATATCTCATGGTCGCGAAAAGGCTGCGATCCGGCTGCGACGGTCTTTTTTCCTTTGGGTCGGTTGGTTTTTTTGGGGTGCCGCCCGGTGCCGGCCCAACGCAGGCGGCCGGCCGGCTTGTTTTCCCTCGTTGGCGCAGGGCGTTTTACCTCTGAAGACTGGGCGATTCCCTGGAGTTGAGCCGACGGGGCGCTCGTCGTTTGGTGGGTATCCGCCGGAGGCGCCGCGGAGACCCGCGGATGTGGATCGGACTCTCTCGGCGAGGGTTTGCCTGGAAAAGAATCTTAATTGCCGGGTAAGCGAACTCATTCCGCCCGCGGGGAGATTGATTTATCGTTACACCGTTCCCTTACTCCAACGGACGATCGGCCTCCGACCTTCCGCTTACCCCTCAGCCCCTAACCCCGTATGCACACCGTCAAACGCATTGTCGCGTGGCTTGGCTCAGTTCCACTGGCCGCCGCGCTTTTCTTCGTTGGTGGGACCGCCCTGCGCGCGCAAGAAAGCGCTCCGGCGACCGCCAATCCGACTCCGGCAGATCCCCGCTACAGCGATCAGGAGAGCAACGATGAACCGGTGGTCCTGTCTCCCTTCTTCGTCGAAGCTGGTGAGGACCGGGGCTACCAGGCGGTCAGCACACTGGCCGGCACGCGCATCCGCACCGAGTTGAAGGACATCCCTTCCGCCATCAGTGTGGTGACCTCTCAGTTCCTGCAGGACACCGGCGCCAGCAATTCCCAGCAGTTGCTCGTTTACACCACCAACACCGAGGTGGGTGGCATGCAGGGCAACTTCTCCGGCGCCGGCGGCGGCACCACCTACAACGAGAATTCAAATCTGCTGCGTCCGAGCAGCAACACCCGCGTGCGCGGTCTCGATTCCGCCGACAACACGCGCGATTACTTCCTGACGGAGATTCCGTGGGACGGCTACAATGTGGATCGCGTTGACCTGCAGCGCGGGCCGAACTCCATCCTCTTCGGTGTCGGCAGCCCCGCGGGTATCATCAACGCCAGCCTCAACACCGCGGGCTTCAAGAACAGCAACGAGATCGAGCTGCGCGTCGGCTCCCACGGTTCCTTCCGGGCCTCGGGCGATTTCAACTACGTCGCCTTGAAGGATCAGCTGGCCTTCCGCGTGTCCGCGCTCGATGACCACACGAAATACAAGCAGGACCCCGCCTTCAATCGCGACCGCCGCCTTTACTTTGCGGCGCGCTACGAGCCGCAACTCGTCAAGAACGGCAAGACTTCCATCCGGGCCAATTACGAGGACGGACGGGTGCGGGCGAACCGGCCGCGTTCCCTGCCGCCCATTGACGGCATCACGCCCTGGTTCCTGACCGGCAGCAGCAACGGTGTCACCAACCTGAACAAGCTGACCCTCGATCCCACCACGACCTGGAACCAATACGGCAACAATCCCAACCTCCCGAACTTCACCTACCCGTGGTTCCGCGAGGCCTTCATGGGCCGCATGTTCAACAACAGCATGGGCCTGTTTTACAATGCGAACTCGTCCACACCGCTGCTCGCGCAGAACCCGACGATCGGCACCCACATGGGCCTCGATGCCAGCGGCAATATTGATGGCACGATCAACGGGATCGAGTTTGCCCGCCCGTGGGCCGTCACCACCTACAACAACTACGCCAAGGGTGCGCTGCCCGGCGGCCAGTATTACTCCAACGTCTCCCTGTCCGACCCCTCGATCTTCGATTTCTACAACAAGCTGATCGACGGCGACAACAAGCGGGAGTGGCAGAATTGGAACGCCGCCAACGTCGCGATCTCGCAGACCTTCCTCAACGACCGGTTGGGCTTCGAGTTCGTTTACGACACCCAGACCTATGACGACGGCCAGTATGCCTTCCTGAACGGTGACCAGTATATCATCGGCGTGGACATCAACTCCAAGCTCATGGACGGCAGCGACAATCCCAACGTCGGTCGCCCCTATGTCGGCAACAGCGGCCAGCATGGCAATCAGTCCAATCGCATTGAGCGCGAGAGCTACCGCTTCACGCTCACCGGTGAGCTGCATGGCGAGGATTTCTTCGGAAAGTCATTCCTCAGCCGCCTGATCGGCCGGCACGTCTTCACCGGCATCCTTTCCCAGGATACCAAGGACACGGACTATCGCAGCTTTGTCCGCTGGGCTACCAGCCCGACCTACACGGATGCCCTCGGCCTCCCGGGTGGTCATGCCGTCTCGCACATCAACAACGGCCAGCGCCAGGTGGACTGGCTGGCTTACCTCGGGCCCAGCCTCCTCGGCGCATCCTCCGCCGCGGGCGCCAACCTCAGCAATGTCACGGGAATCATCAACCCGAGCGGCGCGCAGAATCTCCGCTACTTTGATTCGCACTGGAACGCCGTCGGAGTGGATCCCGGCGCGCCCTATGATTACTACACGCACGACGAATTCGGGAACCAGGTGCTGACGACCGGCACCCAGGCCGACAACCCTGCCAACTACGTGGGCTGGCGGACCGGTTCCTTCAACGTGCTCAATGCGCAGAACCCCGCCGACCTCGCCTCGCTCTACACTTCGGGTGTCAAGGCCCGGAACCGCATCAAGTCCGAAGGCTTCGTCTGGCAGGGCTATCTCTGGGACGGCAACATCGTTCCGGTCTTCGGCTGGCGGCGTGACGAGGTGACCGATACGAGCAACCAGGCTGGCAAGGGCACCTTCAACGAGGCCCTCATGGACTACACCTTCAACAGCGGCGGCCTGGGGTCCTC
This sequence comes from uncultured Opitutaceae bacterium, assembly GCA_964429385.1. Taxonomy (GTDB): domain Bacteria; phylum Verrucomicrobiota; class Verrucomicrobiia; order Opitutales; family Opitutaceae; genus UBA2377. The sequence goes on along the minus strand of CAYSBR010000006.1, from coordinate 49,028 downwards.
GACCAACACCGCCGCGGGTGAGAGCAAGAGCTACGGTGTCGTCGTCCACATGCCGCGCTCAATCGTGGAAAAGATGCCGGCCAACACCCGGCTCAGCTTCTTCTACAACCGCTCGGAGAACTTCAAGGCCGACGCCCCCCGCGGTGATATCTTCGGCGGCACCATCGCGAATCCCCAAGGCCGTACGAAAGATTATGGTGTCGTGATTTCCACGCTGGACGACCGCCTGAGCCTGAAGATCAACCGGTATGAGACCCAGGTCAAAAACGCCTCCCTGCAGGCGGACAGCGCCGGCTTCTCCAGCTCGCTCTACTACGTATGGGCGCTGCCCTACTGGGGTGCGACCCATGCTCTGGCTGCCCTCGACGGCGTGGCCAGTCCCCAGCGGAACCAGGGTGACTGGGGCTGGCCGTGGAACAATATCGCGACCCTTCCCGACGGCTCGCCGGACAATGCCCGCATCGCCGCCATTGCCCGCGACTTCTTCGTGAACTTCCCGCTCGGCCAGCACTTCGCGGACGAATACGGCATCGGTCTCGATGTGGCGCGCATGCATTCGCAGAGCGAGGCCGATTGGTATGCCTCGGTCCCGGGTTATCAGGGTGCCTCCAACCTCGGCCTCCAGCCGGCTTACAGCGGCAACCTGAAGACCTTCGGCGCCGGCCCGGTGGCCTCGGTGGATACCGGTTCCAAGGGGCTTGAGTTCGAGCTGACCGCCCGCCCGGTGGACAACTGGAACATCATCCTTAATGCTTCCAAGACCCAGGCCACGCGCACGGCGCTCAGCCCCACCATTGATGACTGGATCACCCTTTACACCCAGTTTCTCGATGGCGACGCCGGTCTTCTCCAGCTGTGGGGTGGCGACACCTTCCGCACGGTCTGGAAGAGCCAGGTGCTCGGGCCCTATCAGGTGCTCAAGAACCAGCAGGGCAGCTCCGCGCCCGAAATCCCGGAATGGCGCTTCAATCTCGCCAGCACCTACAACTTCGACCGGGGTCCCCTCAACGGCCTCTATGTCGGTGGTGCCTATCGCTGGGAAGACCGCCGCATCCTCGGCTACAAATACAGCACCGCGCTGGATACGCTCGACATCACCCAGCCCTGGTATGGACCGACGGATGATCACTTCGACTTCTGGGCTGGCTACAGCTTCAAATTCATGAAGCGCTACAACTGGCGCGCTCAGCTCAACCTGCGCAACGTCGGTGAGAAGGCCCACCTCGTGCCGGTGACGATGCAGCCGGATGGCTCGGTGGCGCTCTCGCGCATTGCCGAAGGCATGACCTGGCAGCTCACGAATGTGATCTCGTTCTAACCCGGCCCGTCTTGCTGTGACAGGCCGTCATGGTGCCAAAAGCCCGCTTTCGGCACCATTTGTTTTTTCAACGGATGCGCTCCGGTGCGGCCGTCCTTGTGTCCTGTGGGTTCCCCCGGGCGCAGGCCGGCCGGCGGGGTGGGGTTTCGTCTTGTTTCGCAGAATGATCCAGCATGGCCCTGCCGAAAAAAAGTGATCCGCCCCGCGCCGCCACCCTGGCGGACGTGGGTCGCGCGGCCGGGGTTTCCACCATGGCGGCCTCGGCGGTCATCAATGGCGGGCGCACCTCGTCGCGCATCGCCGAGGCGACGCGGAAGCGCATTCTCGCCGCCGCGACCCGGCTGGGCTACCGGCGCAACGCCGCGGCCCATGCGCTGGCCGCCCGCCGTATGCACACCATCGGGGTGGTCTCCATCTTCACCGGCGGCGGGTTCAATCATTATTTCCTGGAGATATTCAACGGCATCCTCGTCGGTGCGGCGCAGCACGAGCAAAACACCACAGTGTTCTCTCTGAACGACTGGGCGGAGGTGCCCCTGCGCCTCGGGCAGTTTTGCGACGGCCGCATTGATGGGATGATTCTGATCGGCCCGCCCTTCCGTGCTCGCGACGTGGCCCTGCCGGGGCACACCCCCTTTGTCGCCATCCATGCGAACCACCCGTTGCCGAAGGTGCTCAATATTGAGAGCGACGAGGAACGCGGCGCCTACGAACTCACGCGCCACGGGCTCGGCCTCGGTCACCGCCGCATCATGCACGTCACCGGCCCCTGGTCCGACCGGGGAGTGCGCCGTCGCATTCGCGGCTACAAGCGTGCCCTCGCGGAGGCCGGCGTGCCTTTTGATCCCGATCTTCTCGTGCCGGCGCACTACAATACCGAGGCCGGTCGCGATGCCGTGCGGGTTTGGCTTGCGGCGCATGCGGGGCGGGCTCTGCCGCAGATGGTGTTTTGCGGCAGCGATGCCATCGCCCTCGGCTGCATGGAGGCGCTGACCGAGCGCGGGCTGCGCGTGCCGGATGATGTTTCCGTAGCCGGGTTTGATGACACCTTGGCGGCGCGTATGACTGTGCCTCCCCTGACCACGGTCCGCCAGCCCTTGCGTGAAATGGGCCGCCAGGCGGTGGAGGAGTTGCTCGGCCGCATCGAACGGCGCACGCCCGCGGAGGCTGCGCGGCCGGTGGTCTTTCCCACCGAGGTGGTGCTGCGAGCCTCCCTGGCGGGCGTGACCATGCCTTCGCCCCGCCTCTGATTTGTGGTGCCCGGGGTGGGGGTCGAACCCACACTTCCTTACGGAAAGGGGATTTTAAGTCCCCAGCGTCTGCCATTCCGCCACCCGGGCCGCGCAACCCGACTTTCGCGGCCCGCCCGCCCCGAGGTCAACCCTGCGCATGGGTGTGATCTTCCGTGGCCGCGGTGCCGGCCAAGCTGACGCGCAGAGGGATCTGCGCGTCCACCCGCGGTGCCGGCGGCCTGATCCACGATCAATCCGTCGGCGGGAGACTGAGGGGTGGGCCGTGCGCTCCGCGCGCGGCTGGATGTCTTGCGTCTTCTCCAAACCGCCGCGCGCGGAGCGCACGGCCCACCGGGTAAAACGCGCAATGGCGGGTGCGATATCCGATGACTGCTCCCCACTGCTTGTCCCTCCCTCCATCATTTATCCTCCCCTTCATCCGTGTCATCTGAGGCTTTCTTGGTCTGACCATGACCGGGCTCGGAATTGGACCTTGCGGGGCATTGTGTGCCCGGGCACGTTGCGCCGCTGTGAAAATTGGATTCCTCGGCGGGAGCTTTGATCCCGTGCACTTCGGCCACCTGATGGCGGCGCAGGATGCCTATGAGCAGCACGATCTCGACAAGGTCATTCTGGTGCCTGCGGCTCAGGCGCCCTTGAAGCCCAACGATGTGCAGTCCACTTCCGACGATCGCTTGGCGATGCTGCGCGCGGCGACCGAGTGGGATCACCGTTTCGAGGTGTCCGACTACGAGCTGCGCAAGGGCGGCATCAGCTACACCATCGATTCCGTCCGGCACTTCCGCTCCCTTTATCCGGATGACCGGCTTTATTGGATCATCGGCGGCGACCAGCTGCCCAAGCTGCAGCTTTGGAAGGATATTCAGGAGCTGGCGGGGTTGATTGAGTTTATCTTCCTTGAGCGGCCCGGCCACCCGGTGCGGGAGCATCCCGCGGTGCCGGGACTGCGGTTGCACCGCTGTGACGGCCACCTGCTGGCCATCAACTCCACCGAGTTGCGCGGCCGGGTGCGGCGGGGGCTGTCGCTCGACTATTTTGTTCCGCACAAGGCGATTGTCTATATCAGGGAAAACCATCTGTATCTGCACAACCAAGGATGAATACCACTCCGCTCCCTCCGCTCGAACTGGTCAAACGCTGCTGCCGCGCCCTCGATGAAAAAAAGGCGGCGGACCTGCGCGTGCTCGATGTGCACGAACAGTCCTCGATCACGGACTACCTGGTGATTGTCAGCGGCACTTCGGAGCCGCACCTGCGTGCCTTGCGGGTGGAACTGGAGAAAGTGCTGGATGCCGCGGGCGCACGCATCGTGGGCCGCGAGCTGGCGCCGGAAAGCGGCTGGCTCGTCATGGATGCCTTTGATGTGATGGTGCACATCTTCCTCCCTGAAAGCCGCGACAAATACCGGCTGGAGAACCTCTGGAAGGACGCCGTTGAAGTGTCGGTGCCTTCACTGCTGGCCGAGCCGAAGAAACCGGCCGCCCGGAAAAAGGTGGCGACCGCCAAAAAAGCACCGGCCGTTAAGAAGAAGGCTCCCGTCAAAAAGAAGACCTCGCCCGCCGCCAAAACGGCGGCCAAGAAGAAAAGCGTTGCCGGCAAAGCTCGGAAAAAAGCGGAGTGAGCCGCGCCTTCGGGCTGCGTCACAAGTTCTGAGCGGCTCTGGAGCAATTGAATCATCGCCACAAAGAGGCGCGAAGAGGTCTCTATTCCGATGCAGCTCTCCCCGTGTCTGCAGGGCGGGGTCTCCGAACCCCGTCTGTGGGGGGATTCTGTACAGGAAGACGCGGAGAGCGCGGAGGAAAGTGATGGGGCGGGGAACCACCAGCCACTATTGAGAATTACCGAAAGCTGTGACTGCGCGATAGGGCCCGACCTCCGGGCGGGCCGCTCGGAGATCGGCCCCGGTGTCTCGTAACGACGATTGGTAATCTTCAATAAGTTGAACTGTGGCCGTGCGGCTTCAGCGAGGTCGGCTGCACGGCGCCCCGCTTCCTATTGTGAGAACAGGTGGGCCGGCACGTCCCGGGGTGCCGGTCAGCTGACGCGCAGAGGGACCTGCGCGTCCACCCTCCACTCTTTCCCCGCTCAATCTTCATCCTCTTTGTCTGATTGAATCCTTCCGCCCAATCCCAGCTCAGAACGAATACCCGACCGAGCTGCTGATGCGGTGGTCGGAACGATGCGCTTTGTCGAGGATCGCGTTGTCGTATTCATACTCGTAGCGCAGGTTGAGGGAGATGCGCTCGGAGAGCTTGCCCTGCAGCGCGCTGTTGAAGCGGATCTTGTAGTTGTCACCCTCTTCGTTCGCGACCGTGTTGGCGAGGCGGTTGTAGGCGTCGGGCGAGTAGAGGGCATTGAGGGTTTGCGAAAAGGTCATGCGCCCGTTGATCTTCCAGGAGTAGTCTTGGAAGAACTCTCCGAGGATGCTGGTGGCGTCCTCGATGCCATCGGCCTCGCGATACTGCAGGGTGAGTCCGCCGCCCACGGAGGCCTGGCTGCGCTCGTTTTGCAGGAACTTGAATCCCATGCCGGCATTCTGCTCCACGTTGATGCCGACCAGGGCGACGCCGTCGCTGAAATAGCTGGTCGTGGCCTGGTTGAACATGCGGGGGGAGAGATCGCGCCGCCAGCGGAAGCTGGCATCGCGGCGATCGCTGCTGAGGGCATTGTCGCTTTCCCCGTAAAGATAGCGCGCGGTCGCCCGGTAGTGATGCTCCTTGCGGCTGTATTCCGCCTCGCCGCGCAGGGAGAAGTTCGTGGTGTTGGCACGGCCGGACTGATTGTTAAACCCGAGCTCCAGCGTGCCCTTTATCCTGGGGGTGGTGGGTTTGATGACTTCTCCCTCGGCGGGATCGGGCGTTTCAGGCGGGGCTTCGACCGGTTTCCTGGCTGGTGGCAGGCCGGCGAGGCTTTCCACCGGGGTGGCGGGGGTCATGGTTACTTCGCTTTCCGGAATCACCAGCTCACCCAGCAGCGGGGAGCGGAAGTGAATCATCCCTTCCGCCTGTCGCAGCACCTTGCCCGTGAGGCGGTCGCCATTCTTGAAGCGGAGCTCGGTGGCATGGACGGTGGCGAGGCAGACCAGGGTTAACCCCAAGGCCAGCCCGCGGCATCCCCCTTGGGCAATGGAGTGGAGGAAGAGGCGGATTCTCTCACTTAAAATCATTATTCAGAAATAGTTGTGATTTAAAAGATGGTTTGCCCGCCAGTGGCGGGATGCAATCCCTGAGAAAGGCTAAAAACGGGTTTTGTGCCAATCTCTCTGGGTAATTCTACGTAGATCATTACAATTTTTTGAACTTGAGGCGGTTGGGCTAATGACGATGATTTGCACCACTGTCCGCTTGGGCAGCGTTTATAATACATACAATACGTACATCCCATGAAAAAGCATAACTCCAAGGGTTTCACCCTCGTCGAAATCATGATCGTCGTCGTCATCATCGGCCTCCTGGCCGCCATGGCGATCCCGGCCTTCCAAAAGGTCCGCGCCTCCTCGCAGGAGAAGGCCATCGTCAATAACCTCCGCCAGCTCTCCAGCGCTGCCCAGCAGTACTTCTTGGAGAATGGTGCCATCACCGCCGCTTATACCGACCTCGTCGGCAGCGACAAATACGTCAAGACGATCCAGATCGTGGCGGGCGAGACCTATCCGACCACCATCAATGCTTCGGATGAGAGCATTGCGGTCACGGGTTCCAATGTTCCCAATAAGTCGGTTATTTCGTTCAGCAACTAAGGTTGATTTGATCGTTTAATTCTCAAAGCCGCCCCTTGATCAAGGGGCGGCTTTTTTTTACGCACATCGCCTTATGGAGTTCCCCGTTGTCCCAGCTTCTTGGCGGTCGCAGTTTTTCCAGCAGCGTAAACCGCTTATTTTGTGGGTGGGTGTCACGCTGTTGGCCTTGCAGTTGGGCTTTTTGACTTTTTCCCCGGCCCGGGCGCTGTTGATTGTGCAGCAGGCGGGTTATACCGTGATGCTGCTGACCTTTGCCTGGTGGGTGGGCTTATTGAGTAAGCAGATGCCGTGGCGTGATCTGAGCCTGCGTTGGAGACAGGGAGGGTGGAAGATCTTGCTCCTGATCGTGGGGCTCTCGGGTTTTCTGCACCTGCAGGAGTCCTATGGCTTCAAGGTGGTCAACGATGAGTTGGTGCAGCTTTCCACCTCGCAGCGGATGCATCTCACTCGGGAGGCCCATATGGTCAACCGGGGCCATGAGCTTGGCACCAATTTTGTGCCTATGCAGGGGAGTGTGGATAAGCGTCCGCTGTTCTATCCCTTCCTGCTCTCGCTGGTGCATGATCTGACGAGCTATCGCCCGGAGAATGTGTTTGTCTTGAATGCGCTGCTGACGCCGGTGCTCTTTGGGTTGCTTTACCTCGTGGTCAGCCGGGTGCGGGGGCCAACGATGGGGGTGAGTGCGGTCGTCCTGCTGGCCACGATACCCCTGCTCACGCAGGCGGCGACCGGCGGGGGCTTCGAGATCCTCAACCTCGTGATGATTCTCGCAACGGTGTATCTGGGGATGCTCTATGCGGCCAAGCCCACAGCCGCTTCGCTGGGTGCCTTCTGCCTCTCCGGTATTCTGCTGGCGCAGGTGCGTTACGAGTCGGTCCTGTTTGTGCTGCCAGTGGCGGCGGTGATTTTGTGGGTGATGTGGCGCAACGGGCGCCTGCTTCTTCCGTGGACGCTCCTGCTGGCACCGCTGCTGCTCGTATTGTTTCCTTTGCAGTATAATATTTTCAAAGTGCGGCCTTCACTCTGGCAATTAGATGACCGGATGAGCGAACACGGGGTGTATAGTCTGGCTTATTTTTACGAGAACGTGGGCCGGGCGCTGAGTTATTTCTTTGAGTGGGATCGCAGTCAGGCGAACTCCCACCTGGTGGCACTCTGTGGGTTGGTGGGGCTGGGTTTCTTCTGGATGTGGCTCTACCGGAACCATCGCGTCCTGCGGGCGGAACCGGCGCGGCTGGTGCTGGTGGTGTTTCTGCTGGCTTTATGTGCGCAGGCGGTGCTGATGCTCTGCTATTTTTGGGGGGCGTATGATGATGCGCTGACGGTGCGATTGTCCCTGCCCACCCAGTTGCTGTTCGTGCTCGTGTTTGCGTTTATCTGGCCCGAGTTGGTGAAACCGGCCTGGGGGGGGCGGGCTTGCATTGGGGTTGCAGTCTTTTATCTGTTTGTCTGGACGCTTCCGGTACTCGCGCGCCGTGCCTACGCCCATGAGAATCTTGCGGCGGAGACCAGTAATTGGTATCGTCACAGTCTGCATGGCGCACCAAAGCAGAAGCGATTGGTGGTCGAGCCGAGGTTGCCGTTGCTATGGGTGGTGCATGGTGTGCCCAGTATTGATTATACTATATTGGCGGAAAGGGTGGAGGAGTTTTTATATCATTATAACAGGGGGACATTTGAGGAATATTGGGTCTCGCAGAGGATGGCTGTTTCTGATTTCTCAACTGGAGCGTTGTCTCCCATTTCGGAGCATGACCTTGGTTCTGGGGTGAAATTGGAGAGCGTTTATCAATTTCAATTCTCTCCAACGTATTATATACGGATCAGCCGTATTGTTGATCTGGATAAAGCCGCATTTCGGGAATGGGCCAAGGCCTCCATTGAGGCCCAGGCTGCTATGGCTGATGCTCGGCCGTCGGCGCATTCTGGCATCTCCGGTGAAGCCGAATATATTGTCGAATGGTTGCGTAATCTGCCGTAGTTTCCTCGGCTGATGACGATGGTCTCCGGTTGAAGCCGGGTCATCATCGTTTTGCGGAGGCCAGATGCTCAATGGCTTCTGTGAGTGTGTGAAGATCGCCGGTGACGGCGGTGATTTCGGCCTGAGTCAGGCGGAAAATAAAAATGGAGTATCCCGCCTGATTCTCCGGCGGCTTTCCGCGCAGATAGAAACAGAGTCGGGCAAAACGGAGAGATTCATAGCGGGAACGGGCTTCTGTCCATTGCTCGGCGGTAAGGCCGGAGTCGGGTGGAGGCGAAGAAGCCTCCAGCAAAATGCTCTCGATTGCTCTCAATTGCTGAAATTGGTCTTCCCAGTTGGAGCTCCAGTATCCCTTGAGCGGGGTATAAGCCTGCACGAGCATGGTGGCACTGACGGCGTAAAGTCCCGGCTTTAAGGGCTGGCTATTACCTTGGGGGTAAAAAGCCGGATACGAAGGCAGCGGATTGGCATGAATGCCGTAATGGTTCGGATCGGCCATGCCGAAATAGGAAAGATAAACGGGCTCCTCCGGCTGGCGGTTTTCGTCGAGCCAGCGTTTCAATCCCGGCAAATCCTGTCCCCAGTCCAGCGAGCTGTCCACGAGGTGGTGATGGCCTTGGGTTGGCCCGCCGGCCAATGGGCTGAAGTAGGCAAGGTGGTGCGGGTGAATCCAGGCGGCGGTCGCGGCATGCCAGCCCAGCAGACCGGCGATGCCGCAGCAGGCGGCCACTCGTGCGGTTCGAGCGCCTTGCCAAGCGTGTACGGCCATCCAGCCCAGCGCTCCGGTCAGGATATAAAGGGCGGGGTAGGTGGACAGGATATGCCGATGTCCGATGTTGAGATGGGAGGTGAGCGAGACCGCCCAGTAGAGGATGAAAAAAACGAGCAAGGGGGCGGTGCGGTAACCCAGCCGCTTTAGGAAATCCGCGCCCTCCTTGCGGCCAAGGAACAGGAGCCCTCCGCAGGTCAGCAGCAGCGCGCCGAGCAGGGCTGGCGGGGTTTTGTAGAGAAATGTTTTCGGAAAAAAACTGACCCAGCCATAGATGGAGTATTCCCCATCCAGAAACGCGGAGCGTGCCTCGGAATGCTTCAGCACGTAGGCGAAGCCGTAGAGGAAGCCTTCCGGCAGAAGTTGCCAGTCGCGGCACCATTGAATGACCGCAGCCTTGAGTCCGCCGATTTCCAGAAGCTTATCCCAAGGCATATAAAGCTCTCCTCCGGGCAGCGTAGGGTTGAGGGCGGCGTAGCGGAAGCCAAAGGCCGCCCAGATAATGGCAACGGCCGCCAGCCCATGGAGCAGTCCTGAACCGGTGAGGAAACCCCAGCGGCCCAACGCGGACGAAATGTTTTTGGTGCCAAGGCCCATGGGCTCGGCCCGTGTACCGCGCACGAGAGCCAGCAATGCAAAGGTTGGTAGCAACAGCACGGCGCTGAACTTCGCCAGACAGGCCAGTCCGAAGGTGATAAGGCTGAGCAACAGGACGCCGGGCCGCCGATCATGCAGGTGCCACCACCATGCACTGGTGGCGGCGAGGAAGAAAAACGTTGCCGCCATGTCGGAGGTCGCGAGCCCGCTGTGGGCGAGGAGGGTGGGGCAGAGGGCGGCGAAGAACGCGGCGACCAGCGCCCCCGTCCGACCGAAGAGCCGCCAGGCCCACACACCGACCAGCACTACGGTGCCGAGGCCGAAGAGCGTGTTCATGGCTCGCGCGCTCCGGATTAGCCAATCCGCATCATTCCCTTGCTGGTAGAGCAGCGCGAAGCTGGTTCTCCAGACATCGGCGCGGTGCCAGGCAGCGTTTTCGAGATCGGGATAGTTCACCCCACGTACCGCCGCCGGCAGCGCGTGCCACCGCTGCGGCAGCAGGCCGTTCTCCGGCTGCATCCGATAGTCATTGAGGGCGTTGAACGTGTAACCGCCCGTGAGGTGGGCCGGTTCGTCGAAAGTGGGAGACTTCTCCAAGGTGGCGCACCAGGCCAGGAGGGCATGGCCTGCGGCCAAGGCCAGCAGCAAGAGCCACGGCAGGAGGACGCCTTTTCCTCGAAGAGGTGTCATATCCGCCCGGAACGCTTCACGATATAGAGCGGACGGCGTTTCACCTCATCGTAGATGCGGCCGAGGTATTCGCCGAGCACGCCGATGCCGATCAATTGCACGCCGCCGAGGAAGAGCACGAGGGTGACCAGGGTGGTGAAGCCGGTGAAGGCGATCTCGTAGCCGAGCAGGCGGCGCAGCACGAAAAACAGGCCGGTTACAAACCCGGCGCCCGCGATGACCATGCCCGTATAGGTCAGCAGCCGCAGGGGCAGGTGCGAAAAACTGAAGATCCCGTCGAGGGCGTAACGCGCGAGGCGGCGCAGGGACTGCTGGGGCTGGCCGGCGGCCCGTTCCTGCCGGTCGTAGGGCACCCGGGCGACGGAAAATCCGATCCACGCGCGCAGGCCGGGGAAGAACCGGTTGCGCTCGGGCAGTTGGTTGAAGGCGGTGACCGCTTCACGGCTGAGCAGACCGAAAGTTCCGGTGTTGGGCTCGATGAGGGGAAGGTCGCTGAGGGATCCAAACAGACGATGAAACAAATCCATGCCCCATCGGCGAGGACCGGACTCTTGGCGGGAGCGTCGCACGGCCAGCACAACATCGGCGCCCTGCTGCCAGGCCGCCGTCAATTCGGGGATGAGCTCAGGCGGGTCCTGCAGATCGGCATCCATCGTCACGACCGCATCGGCTTCCCCGGCCTCGGCGAGCCCGGCGGCCAGCGCGGCCTGAAAACCGAAATTGCGGGTGAGCTCGATCGTCTGGAAACGTGGGTCGGTCGTGGCTTGGGCCTGCAGGAGTGCGCCGCTGCGGTCCCGGCTGCCATCGTTGACGAGGAGCGCGCGCCACTGGAATTGCGGGTGGGCGTCAAACAGCCTGGTCAGCCGATCGAAGGTTTGCGGCAGCACGGCTTCTTCGTTGAAGACGGGCATGACGACCGTGATGAGCGGGGTGGAAGGCATGGTGGGCTGGCAGATGGAGGACTATGGGAGACCTCACCTGCAGAGCGAGCACAAGGTGAGTGCACGGGCTGGGCGTGGCGGTCCCTCGCCGCGCCTGCTGGCACCGGTTTGTGGAAGCCGAGTGTTACGCATTGCGTGACACTGCCCGGAAGGGCTACGCGCTCAGCGCAGGTTGTATTTCACGATGGCCCAGAGGGCGCGAAAGCCGTCGCGCCAACCGATCTTTTTCCCTTCGGCGTAGGTACGGCCGTAGTAGCTGATGCCGACTTCGTAGATGCGGCAGTCCTTGAGTTTGGCGACCTTGGCGGTGATCTCCGGCTCGAAGCCGAAACGGTTTTCCTCGATGGTGATCTGCCGCAGCACCTCGCGGCGAAAGACCTTGTAGCAGGTTTCCATGTCCGTGAGATTGATGTTGGTGAACATGTTGGAGAGCAGCGTCAGGAACTTGTTGCCCAGCATGTGCCAGAAATAAACCACGCGGTGGGCTTCCCCGCCCATGAAGCGGGAGCCGAAGACCACATCGGCCTTGCCGTCGAGGATGGGCTTGAGCAGCCGGGGGTATTCCTGCGGGTCGTATTCGAGGTCGGCGTCCTGCACGATGACGGCGTCGCCGGTGGCGGCGGCAAACCCGGTGCGCAGCGCCGCGCCCTTGCCCTGGTTCTCCTCGTGGTAGATGATCTGGTGCACCAGCGGGGCGATCTGCGTGCGGAGCAGGTCGCGCGTGCCGTCACGCGAACAGTCGTCCACGATGATGATCTCCTTGTCGGCGACGGGCGCGGCCCGCACGGCCTCGACGAGCGCGCGGATGGTCTTGGCCTCGTTGTAGCAGGGGATGACGATGGAGAGTTTCATGGAAAAGGCGGAAAGACTGAGGACGGAAGGGCGGAAAGCCTAGGAGGGCGCGACGCCAATATCAATCGGTCGGAGGAAGGATGCAGGGCACGGGGTTGCCATCGCGGCGGCGGTAAATCGTGAAATCGCGCCGGTCGGTGGTGATGAGACGTGCTTTGGGGTGGCGTTCGGAGAGTATGAGGAGCGAAGCGTCGCTCCAGTCACCTTGGCGTGGGTAGGCATGGATGATCTCCGCAGCCCGTCTGCTGTCCGATTGATGAATAGGCAAAAACTCCACCAAGCCTGACTCCAGGGCCGCCAAGAGTTGGAATAGCGCGGGCGGGTGCGTCTTGAGGTGGTAGGCGGCCTCGGCGAAGACCGATTCCGTGGTGAAAACCTCCCGTCTGACCGAGCCCAAAGTTTGCCGGCTCCAGTGGTGCCATTGGTCAGCCGGCCAGAAGGCGCCGACCAGCGGCCCGGCATCAATCAGGTAGTCAATGCGAGAAGCCTTCACGGGACGACAGATCGCTTGCGGCTCCCTTCGGCAGGGTCACTGCCGGGGTTTCGGCAAAAAATGTCTGCCAGTCGGTTCGGCGGCTTCCGGCATGCGCGGACTGGCGCAGGTATTCAGAGAGGCTCAGGCCGCGACGGCGGGCCTCGGCGGTAAAGCGGCGCTTCTCCGGCGCCGAGAGGCGAATGGTCGTCACGGGCATGTATTACCGCTGTATGACGCCGGCGGGGCTGTCAAGCTGCCGGGGCGGCGCGCACGGCCTCGACGAGTGCGCGGATGGTTCTGGCCTTGTTGCGGCAGGGATGGCGATGGAGAGTTTCATGCACTCAAGGGCGGTGAGGCTGGCGCGACCGGATAGCGGGGGCAGGCAATAGTGGCGTCGCCGCGGGCCAAGCGTTGACGCCTTGATGAGGCTTATGGAAGTATGGGGGACAATAGATGACGGACCCTGATTCAGCCACCTTCAGTGGCCCTCGCTTGATTTTTCGCCGGCTGGTTTCCGTGGCGACGAGTGAAAATGGCCGCGATTTTCTGACCATGCTGGCGGATCGAGCCATCCGCATGGTGGTTGGCGTCGTCATGGCCGGATTGACTGCCCGATATTTGGGCGCGGAGGTTTATGGCTGGCTAAATTATGCTGGTGCCGTGGCGGCATTCGGGGTTGCCGTCGCCCAACTGGGATTTGACGGCATAGCCGTCCGTGAATTGGTCAAGCAGCCCGCTCAGGCCGCAGTGATAATGGGCACCGTCCTGGTTTACCGCTGGGTGACGGGTCTGGTGCTGGCCTTGGGACTGGCCGCATCCGCCGGCTGGCTCGGAGAGGGCGAGTCGGTCCAGACGGCTTTGATCCGAATATTCGCACTGAGCGCACTGGCGCCGGCTCTGGGGGTTCCCCTTTTTTGGTTTCAAGCGCAGACAAGGTCCCGGATTGCGGTATTTTGGAACTTGGTGGCGTGTGTAGCCTCGGCTGTTCTGCGTTGGTGGCTCATCGCGGCCAAAGCCCCGGTTGAAGCCTTGGCGTGGGCCAGTTTGCTCGAAATGGCCGCAGGCGGCCTGTTGACCGGCTGGGCGATGTTCAGCAAAGGCGGGCGCGTGCATTTCACCCATTCCTTCGCGATGGGCCGGAAAATCCTGGCGGAATCCTGGCCGCTTCTGGTGGGAGCGCTGGCGGCGACCGTCTACATGAAGACAGACTTGATCATGTTGAAGTGGCTGGCGGACGATGCGGCGGTGGGTTTATATTCAGCCGCCTCCCGGTTAAGCGAAATCGCCTATGCCATTCCTTACCTGGCAGGCGCGAGTTACATGGCGAAATTGACCGCGGAGGCGGTGCATCCGCGTAATTTCTCCCGGGTAATCGAGCGGTATTTTCGCGTGAGCGCCGGCTGGGGCTATCTGCTGGCCATTGCGGGGATCATACTGGCGCCGTGGTTGCTCAAGGTGATCTTTGGCGAGGCGTTCGCCGCCGCCGGAACCATCGCCCGCATACACTTGGTCACGGTGCTGTTTGTCTGCGTCAGCGTGGCCCGGGGCCGGGTGTTGATCATCAACGGCTGGACCAAGTTCGCCATGTGCACGGCGTTGGGCGGCGGGGCGCTGAATGTGGTGCTCAACTTGGTCTTCATCCCGCTCTGGGGGGCCGAAGGCGCGGCGGCGGCGACGGTTCTGTCTCATGCCTTGGCGGCGGTCGGCAGCACGCTGCTCTATGCGCCGGCCCGGGAGCTGGGGCGGGCGCAGGTGAGGGCGCTGTGCCGTCCAAGCTGGGGGCTGAACGGATGAAGAACCCCCGGGGAACCCGCTGCATGAGCCGTATTACCCGATTCTGGCATGAATGGATCGACGCGGCGGCAAAGCCGCGAATGCGGCTGCCCACGGCATTGCAATTTCCCGTCAACGACATTTGCAATTCCCGGTGCCAGATGTGCCATATCTGGAAGCAGCGCCGGGATTATGAGCTGAGTCCCGGGGAACTAAGCCAGGTGCTGGCCGATCCGCTGTTCCGGCGCATCGAGAACGTGGGGATAAACGGCGGTGAGCCGACTCTGCGCAAGGACCTGGGGGAACTGCTCACGGTGCTGATCGACCGATTGCCCCGGCTCAGCGGAGTGTCTCTCATCACCAACGCCATCCGCGCCCCCCGCTGCATTGAGGCCGTCGAGGAGCTGGGCCGGATTTGCCGCGCGGCGGGCAAGCATCTTGATGTCATGGTTTCCCTGGACGGAGTCGGCGAGGTACATGACCGGGTGCGCGGCACGGTCGGCAACTTCCAGAGTGCCCTGCAGGTCATTGATTTTCTGCAAACGACACCCTGGGTGGATTCACGCCGGCTGGGATGCACAATCATCGCGGAAAATGCCTATGGGGTCGAGGAGGTGCTGGAGTTTGCCCGGGGTCGCGGAATCTATGCGCGCTTCCGGCTGGGGATTCCGCATCAGCGCTTATATACCGGTGATTTGCAGGAACCGTTCGGCCTGGAAGACGGCGCGAGGTATCATGTCGCCTCGTTTCTGGACACGCTTATTCATGAGTATGAAAAGGAGCCGGCTCGACGGGCCTTCTACCGCAGCCTGAGGGATCAACTGGCTTATGGCGCGGCGCGAACCGCCGGCTGCGTTTGGAAGAACCATGGCATCACCCTGGGGCCTCGCGGCGATCTCGCCTATTGCGCGGTGGCCAGTCCCAAGCTGGGGGATGCGCGGGTGGAACCGGCGGAGGCGCTCTATTGGCGCAATCGCTCTAAACAGGAGGAAGTCCTCGCGAGCAAATGCCCGGGTTGCCGGCATGATTACGAAGGCATCGGCAGCCGGCGGCTGCTCCTGAAAAATTATCTGAGCCGGTGGGTGCGGCGTCTGCCGGCGGGTGGTCAGGGCTTGGTGCGAGGCTCCGTCGACCGGGTCCGCCGCGCCGGAGAATGGACCGCGGTCATGGGCGCGCGGGCGTGGACGATGGGACGAGCGGAACGCAACGGCAGCAAACGAGTGTTGCTGTGCGGCTGGTATGGCACGGAAACCCTGGGGGACAAAGCCATCCTGGCCGGCCTGTGCGGATTGCTCCGGCAGGTTCAGCCGACGCTGGCCATTGATGTTGCCTCGCTTGAACCCTATGTAACCCGCGAGACATGCAGGCAAATGCCTGAGATGGGCATCGGAGAGGTCATCAGCCTCGCTGCGGCGACGGAGCGCTGCCGAAATGCCCGCTACGGGGTTGTCGCGGTCGCAGGTGGTCCGCTGATGACGCCGGTGCGTGAAGTGATTGATCTCGCCAGATTGCTGTCGGTCGCGAAACGGCATGGCGCGAACACGGCCCTGCTGGGCTGCGGATTGGGTCCGATCTTCGGCGCCGGGCCGCGGTACAGGGCCATCCGGCAATTGGTGCTGGGCAGCGACTGGTGCATATTGCGGGACACGGATTCCGCGCGACTGGCCAAAAGCATGGGGAGGGGAGATGCCCAAGCGTCCATTGATCCGGCTTTTTTCTGGGGCCAAATCCGGCGGGGAGAGCCGGCGGTCTCGGCTCGACCTGCCCGGCCAAGGGTGGCGTTGGCGTTGCGTGACTGGCACCCGGAGTCCTACGCGGCGGACATGCCCGCCGCGGAAGCCAGGGCTTTGAAAGAGCGGTTCGAGCAGGAGCTGCTGGCCATGATCAAGACACTGGATGCACACGCGGACATATCCTTGGTTTGCATGCATACGCTGGCGGTGGGCGGGGATGATCGCTGGTTCTATCGCAGGCTTTTGAGCGGGACTCCCACCCTAGCGGCCAAAATCCAGTGGCGGCGGCGCAGTCCGGCCGGGGAGCTGGAGGTGCTGAGACAGGCGGACGGGATCATTGCCATGAGATTTCACTCCGTGGTCATGGCGCTCGCTTTGGAGAAACCGATGGTGGCGTTGGATTACACCCGGGGTGGCAAGATAGCGGGATTGTTGCGGGATACGGTCAATGAGGAATGCGGCTTGAACATGGAGAGGTTTTCCGGCGCGCAGACGGCGTCTCGCTTGCTGACCGAGATGGCGAACGGCAAACGTCCCAGGCCGATTCAACTGGCACAGCATCAGCAGGCGTATCTGGCGGTGGTCGCCACCCTGCTGGCCGGATGTGCTTCCGCGGCCACCGCGGTGCATTGAGCTATGAGGGTCATCCATCTTTCTATGAGCCATCGGGGTGGAGCCGGTATCGCGGCCGGCCGGAGCGTGGAGGCGCTTCGCCGCCGGGGAATCGATGCGGCCTTGTGGAGCCTTGAAGGAGGACCCGATCAGGCCCGGCTGCGCTCCGTGGCCGCCTTACGCTGGCGCGCACGCCTGGAAAACCTGCCGCTTCGCTTCCATCCCGCCCGGCGTCTTTTTTCCGTGTGGTCCAACAATCATGTGCCTTCGCAACTGGCCGCAGGGATCAATGAACGGAAGCCGGATGTGGTACACCTCCACTGGATCGGCGGAGGATTCATGCATCTGGCGGAAATCGCCCGGATTGAAGCTCCGGTCGTCTGGACGCTGCACGATGCCTGGGCCTTCACGGGCGGCTGCCATTATCCCGATGCCTGCCGGCGTTTTGTCACCGGGTGCGGGCAATGCCCCCAGCTCGGGTCGGGCCGTCGGCATGACTTGAGTTGGATCAATCTGCGCGGCAAGCGTCGGCGGCTGGTCGGGGTGGCCGCGGTGGTTTCACCCAGTGAATGGCTGGCTTCGCTGGCGCGGAGTTCCGGCAGCGTCCCCGCCGACCGGCTGCAGGTGATTCCCAACGGCTTGGATGGCGACGTTTACATTCCGATGAATCGCGCGCAGGCGAGACGGGAACTGGGATTGGCCGCAGATGCCGTTGTCCTGGTTGCCGGAGCGCATGACTTGCGAGAGGCTCGCAAGGGCGTGCATTTGCTGCGTGAAGGCATGGCAATCCTGGCCAGGGAGCGACCGGCAAAATACTGCCTGGTGCTGTTCGGTGCCAACGGCGGCCAGAGCCGGACGGATGACTGGCCCTGTGCAACACGATGGCTCGGGACCGTCGATCAGGACGCGCAATTGGCGCGCATTCTCAGTGCGGCCGATGCCTGCGTGATTCCTTCTTTGCAGGACAATCTGCCCAATATCGCCGTGGAGGCGCTGGCCTGCGGGTGCCCGGTGGTTGGCTTCGCTGCGGGCGGACTAGAGGAGATTGTTGAGCCCATGCAAACCGGCTGCCTCGCCTCCGAATTAAGCGCCGCGAGCCTCGCTCGGGCCCTCGGCGCCTGGCTTGAGGGCACCAGCGCCACTCACGCGAGGCTCGTTGCCAGGAGTAGCTTTGAGCGCAAATTCAACCTGACCGGACACGGGCAGCGCCTGGAGTCGCTTTATTCCACGCTGTGCAATATCAAACGGCCTATTACAAGCTGATGAAAGAAAGCCGGGAGATGAACACTCCATGAATCCGCCACTGCTTAGCATCGTCACCATCACCAAGGACGACCCGGCCGGATTGGCGCGGACGCTGGCCAGCGCCGCCGCTTGGCGGAAACCGGACGAGGTCGAGCACATCGTGATTCATACAGGAGCCGCTCCGACCGTTCCGCCGGAGCCGGCCGTCCGGTTGCTGGTGCAGCAATCCACGGGCATCGCTGCGGCCTTCAACGAGGGTCTCGCGCTGGCCAAGGGCGAATGGGTCTGGTTTCTCAACGGCGGGGATGCAATTCACGAAGAATTGGAGCCGGCTTGGCTGCAGGCTTTGCTGCGCCGGACACGGGCTGACCTTGTCATCGGTGGCATCCACGGGGATGGCGATGGGCAGCCCCGCGAGTTGCCGGCGTTGCGCGAGCAATGGCCGCTGCTTGATTCATGGCCGCCCCATCCCGCGACGCTTGTGCGGCGCCGCGTTTTGACGGCGGCGGGCGGCTTCACCGGCGAATTCAAGGTCTGCATGGATTTTGATCTCTGGCAGCGGCTGCTTGGCGACGGAGCACGCGCCGATGTGATCGCGGTGTCGTTCGCGCGTTATGATCTCGCCGGCCTGAGCAGCCGCCCGGAGAACCTCAGGCTGCTCTTCCGGGAGAACGGGATGGTGCTCTGGCGCCACCAAGGTTCGGTCTGGCGGTCGGCCGCACGTTCCATTGGCGGTTTGACGATCCGTTTGTTGCGCGGCTGGCGGAGTCGCGGGCATTGAGCCGCACATTGCATGAATGAATCCCGGGCAGACATCAGCGTCATCGTGCGCACCGCTGGCCGGCCGCGTTGCTACCTAGATCGTGCACTGGCCTCGGTGCGGGCCCAGACAGTCGCCCCGGCCTGTGTGATTATTTCCGATGATGGTGCGGCATCCGGGGCGCCTTCATCCCCGGCGGTGGGTGATCTGCCCGCGCTCTGGCTGACGCGAAACTCGGCCACACCGCCGAACCGGTCCGCTGCCTTGAATCGCGCAATAGCTCAGACTCGGACTGCATGGCTGGCCTTTTTGGATGACGATGATACTTGGGCACCCGGGTTTCTGGAGCAGTTGCATGGAGCCGCCGAGATTTCGGGCGATGGATCTGATTTCGGCGCCATGTGTTGCCGCACCGAGGCGATTTACGAAGAGGAGCACAACGGCAGCTTCGTTGGACTCGGGCGCGAACCGTTCAACCCCGGTTTGCGCGAGCTGACCGGTCCCGGTCTGGCCCGGCGCAATCGGTTTACGAACAACGCCGTGCTTTGGCATCACCGGGTCTTTACCGAGCTGGGTGGTTATCGCGAGGATCTGCCCGTGCTGGAGGACTGGGAGTTTAATGTGCGCGCGGCGGCGCGCTTCCGGATGACCGTGTTGTCCGCCACGTTGGCGTATTATCACCAGCGACCGTTGGAAATATCCCGGGTGACCGCCAATTCCCCGGCCGGGGTGCATGATCAGTTTCGCCGCCAACTGGCATCCGAATGGCGGCTGGCCGGGCTGCTGCCAGCCGACACCGGCTGGAACTGGGTGATCAATCGTTGGAACGAATGGCACCATCAGGTGGCCCGCCGCCGGTTCCGGTCTCGTTGGAAACGGGCATGAAGAATTTCTTCGAACAAATATGCGGTGTGGTGGTGACTTATCATCCCGATGAGGAGGCGATCGCCAATCTGGCCGCCGTAGTGCGCGAGTGCGGCCGGGTTATCGTGGTGGACAATGCGTCCGATGCCGGAACGCGGGCGGCGCTGGCCGCCGTGCCCGGCGTAGAATTGCTGGCGAAGTCGGAGAATATAGGGCTGGCCGCAGCTTTGAATCTTGGCCTCAACCGTGCGCTGGAAATGGGTTGCACCTGGGCCGTTACATTCGATCAGGACAGCCGGCCGGCGGCGGGTATGGCCCACGCCTTGTGGCAGACTCATCTGGCCAGGCCGGAAGCGGCGGTGGTTGCCCCCCGTATCAGGGAGGCGGGCGGGGTGGATGAGGCGGGTTACCGGTGGCTTCGTCCGCCTCTTCGTTGGTGGGAGCCTTTCTCCATGGTGCGGTGTCCCCCGGAAGGTTTGGATGATGTCACGATTGTCATCACTTCCGGATCAATGGTTGATCTGGCGGTCTGGCGGGCCCTTGGCGGCTTCGATGCCGGACTGTTCATTGATTACATTGATATTGATTACTGCCTGCGTGTGCGGCGGGCGGGTCGCGGGGTGGCGGTGGCTCCGGGCGCGGTGTTGCATCATCAGTTGGGCGCGAGGACGCGCCGGGTTTTATTGGGCCGCGATTTCCGGCCCATGAATCATGCGCCGTTCCGCCATTACTACATGGCGCGCAATCGCGTCATCGTCTGGCGGCGGCATGTGCTGGCGGTGCCTCATTGGGCGGTTTTCGATCTTTGCTTCGCGGGCTACAATTTTGCCCGCGTCCTGCTTTTTGAGCAGCAGCGCTGGGCGAAAGTGAAGGCGGTGGTGCGCGGTACCTGGCACGGATTGATGGGAAGGTCGGGGCCGATGTCATGAGTCCTTTGCTCTCCATCATCATCGTCGCCTACAAGTCGCGCGACGAATTGCCGGCTTGCCTGGCTTCGATCCCGCGGGCGCTGGAGGGCGGGGCGGTTGAAGTGGTGGTGGTGGACAATTCGCGCAATGCCGATGGCACGGGCGACCGGGTGCGGGCGGATTTCCCCTGGGTGGACTATGTGGCGCCGGCGGAGAATCTCGGCTTCGGTCGCGGCAACAATCTTGGCTTCCGGCGCACGACCGGGCGGTGCGTGCTGTTTCTCAATCCCGACACGGTGGTGAATGCGGCGGCGCTGGCGCATTGCGTGCAGCGGGTGCGGGTGGAGCCGGAGCTGGGCTTGATCTCGCCGCGGCTTGAACTCGCGGATGGCAGCATGGATCTGGCCTGCCGCCGGGCGGTGCCTTCGCTGTGGGATGGGTTCTGCCGGGCGAGCGGGTTGGCGGCGGCGTTTCCGCGCACGGCGTTGTTGGCCGGCTACAATCTCACCCACCTGCCGGAAGCCGGCACTTACGAGGTGGGCATGATCAATGGCGCGTTCATGCTCGGGCGGCGGGAGCTGTTGGCGGCGGTCGCCGGTTCCGGCGAAGCGGTGTTTGACGAGGCGTTTTTCATGTATGGCGACGATATCGACCTGTGCATCCGGGTGCGCCGGGCGGGCTGGCGCATTGTTTACGACGGGCGCGTCCGCATCACGCATCTCAAGGGGGTGAGCGTGGCGAAGGAGTTCGAGACGATGTCGGCGGCGATCTTCGACGCCAATCGCGACGTTTACCTCAAGCACTTCGGCATGACGTGGTTTGCGCGCTGGAAATGGCGGACCGCGTTCGCGGCCTGGAAACAGGTCTCCCGCTGGCGGGCCGCCTTGCGCGGTGATCGCCGGGTGCGGCCTCAATAGGCGTTCTTCCAGCGGACAAAGGTCAGGGCGATGATTTGCAGGTCCAGCCAGGGGGACCAGTTCTCGATGTAGTAGATGTCGTGCTGGATGCG
The DNA here is from genome assembly GCA_964429385.1 of uncultured Opitutaceae bacterium. GTDB lineage: Bacteria > Verrucomicrobiota > Verrucomicrobiia > Opitutales > Opitutaceae > UBA2377. The sequence goes on along the minus strand of CAYSBR010000006.1, from coordinate 27,509 downwards.
GCGGCTGAGGTCGGTGTCGCCGCGCAGGCCGTTGATCTGGGCCCAGCCGGTCATGCCGGGTTTCACCAGGTGGCGGGGCAGGTAGTGGGGGATGCGTTGCGAGAGCTGGTCCACGTGCGCCGGGCGCTCCGGGCGCGGGCCGACGAGGCTCATGTCGCCGCGCAGGACGTTCCAGAACTGGGGGACCTCGTCGAGGTTCCAGCGGCGCATGAAGGCGCCGCAGCGCAGCAGGCGGGCATCGTGGCGCGCGGTGCTCTGCCGGAGGTGGTCGCTGGCCGCGGCGTCGGGCGTCATGCTGCGGAGTTTGTAGAGGGTGAAGGACCGGTGGCCGGCACCGATGCGTGTCTGCCGAAAGAGCACCGGGCCGCCGGGGGACTCGGCTTTGATGCGCAATGCGAGGAGGGCGACGATGGGCGCGCCGAGGACGAGGCCGGTGAGGGCACCGAGGATGTCCAGCGCCCGTTTCAGGACGCGGTTGAAGAGTTTGTTGATGGCGAGTTCCTCGACACCGAGCACGGGGAGACGGCCGATGGTTTGCAGGCGCAGGCCGCTGAGGAGGATCTGGAAGGAGGAGGGAATCACCTTCCACTCGGCGTAGGTGCGTTCGCAGATCTCGACGGCGCGCACGGTCTGCTCGCGCGGCAGATCGGTGCGCGCGGCGATGAGGACATCAATCTGCTGCGCGCGCAGCACGGTCTCGAGTTCGTCGAAGGTGCCGAGCGGATGTTCGGGAGCGGGATCGTCGGGCAGCGGGATCACGCCGCAGAAACGGTAGGGGTGCGCGGGGTCGGCGGAGAGGGTGACGGCGAGTTCGCGGGCGTCGTCGTTCCAGCCGAGGAGGGCGACGCGCTGCCGGAGGCGGTCGCGCCAGGCGGGCCGGGTGAGCAGGTGGTAGAAGAGAGAGCGCCAGGCGGCCATCACGATGATGACGCAGACGAAGGCAATGAGCACGAAGAGGCGCGAGATGGGCGGGTCGAACTTGAGCACGAGCGAGAGCCCGAGGTAGGCGACGAGCCAGAAGGTGGTGCCCTTGATGATGAGGGCGATGCTCTGGAATTTGCGGAGGAGGAGGCGTTCGCCGTAGAGATTCAGCTGGGCGTAGGCGGCGATGAGAAACGCGACGCCGACGAGAAGGAGTGGGAGGTAGGCGGGGAAGCGGGCGCCGGAGACATCGAGCCCGAAGTCGCCGAGCGGCGAGGCGTAGCGCAGCCAGTAGCCGAGGGTGAGGGCGACGAAGGCAAAGAGGGTGTCGCCCAGCACGAGGGCGGCGGGCAGCAGGACTTTGCGCAGGCGGCTGGAGGGCGTGCTGGTCATGGGGTGGCGGGGGCGGCGGGAAGGCGTGCGATCAGCGCGCGGGCCGGCACCCAGCCTCGGGCGGGGAAGACGGAGGCGGCAAACGCGGAAACCATCCGAGGCAGCGGCTGGGCGTAAAGATCGGCGAGCACAGGGCTGTCGGGGTGGAGCGCGAGCACTCCGTAGCCGGGCCGGGTCGAGCGGATTTCGACGAGGAGGTTGGTTTCCCCTTCCGGTCCGGCGGTGAGGAAACCGCGCACGGCGGGCGCGGGGTGCCGGGCGGCGCGGCGCGCGAGGCTGGCGGCAAATTCCGGGTCGCGCCGGGTGAGCGTGTTGAAGTCTGTCGGCGTCTGTTGCCAGGTGGCGAGCAGGCGACCCCAGGGATAGGCCTCGGCCCCGGGCGGGATCGGGCGGTGGGCTTCGAGGGCGGTCAGGGTGGAGACAAAGAGGGTGGAGGCGTGGTTGAAGCCGTGCGTGGGCGTCGGTCCGCCGTCGGTCCACCAGCGCCAGAGTTGCGGGATGTAGGTGGCGGTGGGATGGGCGGGCGCGAGCTCCGCCAGGATGGCCTCCGCCTCACGGGCGATGCCGGCGCGGTAGGGGGCGAGCTCGGGGTGGTGCCAGTGCAGCGTGAGTGCGGCCGCGGGATCGTTGACCCATTCCAGCGCGAAGGCGCGGACGGCGGCGGCGAGTTCGCCGGAGGCACGGAGGGAGAGCCCGAGGCCGAAGTAGGCGCCGCCGCGGTGGGGGGCGAGCGCGAGTGCGGCGCGGAAATGCCGCTGGGCGAGCCGGGGGGCGTCGGACTCCAGGGCGAGCCAGGCGAGATTGAGATGGGCGAATTCCTCGAAGCAGCCGGTGGCGAGGGAAAGGTTCAGGTGCTCGGCGGCGGTGGCGGCGAGTTGCTCGCGGCGGGTGGCGTCGGCGGTCTGGTCGCGCGCCAGCAGGAGCCGGCTGGCCAGCAGGTGGCGGTAATAGGGGTCGAATGGAGCGCGGAGGGCGGCCTGTTCCAGGAGGGCGAAGCCCTCGGGCTCGTGTCCGCGTTCGAGGGCGTGCAACGCCTGCTCGTAAGCGTGGCGCGCGCTCAGGTCGTGGGCGGTGGCCCACAGCGGCCCGGCCAGCAGGAGCAGAGCCAAGCCGGCCAGTCCGGCGCGCGGCACGACCGGTTTGTCATCTATTAGATGACAAATGGGTGGGGTGTTCGCGGGGCGGTGGAAGAGCAGCGCGAGGCTGGCGACGAGGAGGAGGTTGAGGGCGGGAAGGTCGAGCTGGTGGTCGGTGAGGGCGAAGAGGCCGTAGGCGGTGACAGTGGCGAGGGCGGTGAGGGCGGCGGGGTTGGGGGCGCGCGCGGTTCGCCAGCCTTGCCGGAGGACGGCGGCGAGGAGCAGCGCAAGGGCGAGGAGCCCGGTGGTGCCGAGCGTGGCCCAGAGTTGGATGGGGGTGTTGTGGAGCTGGAGGACGTTGTCGGTGCCGCCGTCGAGTTGGGCGCGGACTTTCGGGTAGGTGAGGGGGACGCTGCCGGGACCCCAGCCAAGGAGAGGCCGTTCCTGACCGAGGCGCAGGCCGGCCTGGAGCATGGCGGTGCGCTGGGTATTGCTTTCGCTGGCGTCGGCGCTCCAGCCGCGACCGAGGGCGAGATCGCGCAGGCGGGGATTGGCCAGCACGACCACCACGAGAAGCCCGGCGGCGGCGGCGACCAGGATGAGCTTGGTGCGGCGCGGCCAGCGCGCGAGGAGGAGGGTGCCGCCGGCGAACAGCGCGCCGGTGAGCGCGAGCGCGAGTACGCCGCCGCGGCTGCTCGTGGTGAGCAAAACGACGAAACCGGCGAGGGTCACGAGTCCCCAGAGTGCGCGCCGAAGGCCGCGGGCAGCCCAGGCGGCATGGAGGAGCCATGGCAGGACGAGGAGCATGGCGCCGGCGGTGTAGTTGGAGTGCCCGAAGGGGATTTCATTGCGCGTCAACCATGAGCCGCCGGCGGTTTGCCACCGCCAGTGAATGAGGCTGGAGAGTGCGATCACCGCTCCGCCGCCGGCGAGCCCGAGCGCGAGCCGCCCGGCCCGGTTTTGGCCGTCGGGCGCGGCGAGCCAGTGATGCAGCCAGCAAAACAGCGCGATGCCGCCCAGTGTGGGCCAGATGCGCGGCAGGCTGAGCGGCGCGAAGGGACTGAGCGCGGCGCTGGCGAGCGTGGCGAGCGCGAGGAGGCCGAGGCCGCCAAGGAGCAATCGATCGGTGGGAAGGCTTCGTCGTGGTGTGGCCAGGCAGACGGCAATGGGCGTCAGCCAGAGGAGGCCGAGGCCGGGTGCCCAGGGCCAGGTGAACTGGCGGGAAGAGGAAGGATGCGCCAGGGTGAGGCCCAGCACACCCACGGCCGCCAAGGCGAGCAGTCGGGCCGGCCAGACAGAAGGCGTTGCTGAAGCAGGATGCGTCACGGAGGAGAAGCGGCCTGTCCAGTCTCGCGGGATGTGGACCGGTGGCGCAAGCGTGTAACCGCCGCGCCCGCCGCCGCGCAGAGGGACCTGCACGCCACACTCGCGGTGCCGGCGGCCTGATTTACGATCAAGCCGTTGTCGAGGGACTGAGCTTGATGGGCCGTGCGCTCCGCGCGCGGCCTACCCGGAAAAACGCGCAATTATTCGAAGATTCGGCCGCGGTTGAAGCGCCACACGGCAACGGTCATCACGGCGGTGGTGGCGCCGGCGAGGATACCGAGCGTGGGTAAAATCTGGCGAAAGGAATCCCCCGCCCAGAGCACCTGCAAAAATCCTTCCATGGCCCAGTAAACGATTGTGAATTGGGCGATGGCCTGGATGAAGTCGGGCATGAAGCTGACGGGAAACCACGCACCGCCGATGGCGCTCATGACGAGAATGAGGAAGGTGGCGAGGCCGCTGGCGGCCTGGGGGGTGGGCGCGATCGAGGCCAGGAGCATGCCGAAGGCGGTGCAGGCGGCGGCCGCGGCGAGCGACACGAGCACGAGGAGGGGCAGGTGGCTGATGATATCGATGCCAAACATGAGCTGGCCGGCGAGGAAGAGGGCGACGAGCTGCACAAGGCCGAGCAGCACCCCGTAGCAGAATTTGCCGAGGAGGATATGCGTCCGCGTTACCGAGCCGGACAGCAGCCGGTGATAGAGTCCGGCTTTTTTCTCTTCGAAGACCGAGGTGGCCGAGCTGCTGAGCGCGAAGAGCAGGAACATCATGGCCCAGCCGCCGACCACCCGGGTGGCGGCGGGCGATTTCACATCCTGACCGACGACTTGTTCGGTTTCGATGGCCACGAGCTGGCCGAGGATATCTTCCGATTCGTCAGCCGCGGCGGCGCTGGTGTCGTCCGCGCCGGTGGCGGGCGCACTGCGATTCAGGCCGAAGTCGCCGGCGGCGATGGCGGCGGTGATTTCCGCCGGGTCACCGCCGAAGGATTCGGCGATGGTGCGGGCCATGCCGGCATTGAATTCATCAAGGCCTTCGGCGCCCAAAAAATTGCGCGCCTGCAATTGCAGAGACTGGCCGAGGAGCTCGGGCACATGGGTGAAAATGGTCCGTTGGAGGAGTCCGTTGGTGGTATGGGTCTCGATGTCGTTGCGCGGATTGGAAAGGATCTTCAACCGGATGCCGACGCCATCGGGCGCAAAGATTTCTTCAGGGATGACGAGCGCGAAGCGGAAGCGGTTGGCGCGGATGAGCGGGCGCAGATCGTCCTCGGTGAGCGGCCGCACGGTCTGGTCGGGCCGGGTGAATTCGGTGATGACGCGGAAGGCGGTCTCAGCCTGGAGGGCGGTGACGAGGCGCGCGGCCGCGGGGTGATCGCTGGCGTTGACGACGGCGAGGGGGATGCCGTTGGGGCCGGGGGCTTCGCGGCTGATTCCGAAGACCTGACCGAAGATGTAGATCAGCGCGACGGGGACGAGGAAGGTGAGCGCCACCGCGGTCTTGTCATGCAGGAGCAGGGCGAGATCCTTGCGGATGAGGGTGAGCAGCGGGCGCATGGAAAAGCGGAGTTGAGGCGGGAGGTTGCGGTTAAAGCTCGGGAGGGGCGGGCGATATCGGTCGGGTCTCAAACTGCAACGTGCGACTTGAATTGGCTGGTGGCCTTCACTCCCGCAGGGTCCGGCCGGTGAGGTGCAGGAAAAGCGCCTCCAGGGTGGGGCGCTGGTGGGTGAAGAGGCGGGGCGGGAGATCAAGCGTTTCCGCGAGTTTGAAAAATGCGGAGAGCCGGCCGCCCGCGGCCAGGCGGAAGCGATGCACGCCGTTTTCCGTGGTCAGCGTGCCGAGCTCGGCCAGACGCGCGGCCAGGGTGGCGGTCTCCGGTGTGGCCGGGAAGGTGATCTCATCCTCGAAGGGCAGTTGCGTGAGGAGTTCATCGAGGGTGCCGAGGGTGAGAATCTTGCCGTGGTCAATCACGCCAATGCGGGAGCAGAGGCGGGTGGCTTCCTCCATGTAGTGGGTGGAGTAGATGATGGTGAGGCCGTCGCGGTTGAGGGCTTCGAGGTATTCGAAGATCGCGTTGCGCGACTGCGGGTCCACGCCGACGGTGGGCTCGTCGCAGAGCAGAAGCTTGGGGCGGTGGAGGAGGGCGGCGACGAGGTTGAGCCGGCGCTGCATGCCGCCGGAAAAGGTTTTCACCAGATCGCGCCGCCGGTCGGTGAGCTGCACCGCGGCGAAGGCTTCGTCCAGGCGGGCGCGGAGATCGGCGCCGCGAAGGCCCTGGAGTTCGCCGAAGATGCGCAGATTTTGTTCGGCGCTCAGGTCTTCGTAGAGGGCGATTGATTGGGGGACGAGGCCGAGGGCGGCGCGGGTGCTTCCGCCCGCCGCGGCGAGCGGCGCGCCGTCGAGCGTCAGCGTGCCGGCGTCGGGGGCGCGCAGGCCGGCGACGAGCGACATGAGGGTGGATTTGCCCGCGCCGTTGGGGCCGAGCAGGCCGAAAAATTCACCGCGGGCAATGTCGAGCGACACATCGGCAAGGGCGGTGAGATCGCCGTAGCGCTTGGTGACGGAGCGGAGCGAGAGCATGGAATGAGGAACAACCGGACCGGAATAGAAAGGTTACCCGCTTTTCGGAAAAACGCGGAAGAGGGGCGGCTCCGCCGGAGGCTTCCCCTGAATGGTGCCCGGGGTGGGGGTCGAACCCACAAGCCTTTAGAGGGCGGTGGATTTTGAGTCCACTGCGTCTGCCAATTCCGCCACCCGGGCAGGGCATGCGAAGTGCGGACGGTAAATCCCTCCCGGGTCTTGTAAACTCGAAATTCCACCGGCCACCCGGCTCGGGGGCATGGTCCCCGTGTCGCCGGCGCCTTACCAGATATCCTCGCCCCGGTCGAAGACGCCCTGCAAGGCGGCTGCCCAGGCGGCGGGATCGCGTTGTTTCAAAATCTCCGCGGCGGTGGCGAACGATAGCAGGCCCAGACCGGAGGCGAAGTCGTTCGCGTAGAGGCCGTAGTAGAGTTTGCCGGTGTCGGTGGTCATCAGGCGCAGCTGCTTGGCGGCGATGGGTTCGAGCCAGGCGTTGTCCTCGGTGCGTTGCGCGGCGTCGAGCAGGAGACCGGCGACCAGCGGTTCGTAGCAACGGAAGTGGTCGTTGGCCGGATGCTCGAAACAACCGTCGGACATCTGGTTTTGGTGGAACCACTCGGTAAACTCCGCAAAGCGCACGGTCAGCCGCGACCAGATGGTGTCCCCGGCGGCCTGTGGTGCTGCGGCCAGCGCAGCCTGTACTTGGTTGGGCGCCTGGGCCGGCACGCGCGGGAGGGGCTCCGCCTGCGGGCTGAATTGGATCACCTGCTGGAGCGGGACGTTGAGCCGCTTTTTCATCTCCGGGCTGGCGAGGGCGGCGATGAGTCCTTCGCCAGTGTAGATCAGGATCTGCTGCGGCGCGCTCTTGGTCCACTCTTCCCACAGGGTGTTCCGGTAGTCGAAGGTGGCGAGGTATTCGACCATCGGCACCGCGGCGTCGTAATACCGGGTTTCACCGGTCAGGTCCGCATAGCGGATGAGGCTGGCGGTGAACAGGGCGTCGGCGCACCAGTATTCCTTCATGCCCTCGGGGTTGACCTGATGGTTGAGCACACCCACGCCCATCACGCCCTTGTCCGTGCGGTAGTGCCGCAGGCAGTGGTCGAGCCAGCGCTGGATGCTGGCGAGCACCGCCGGGTTTTCGGGCAGGTGCGGAAAGTATTTCACCGCGTCGAGCATGCCGTTGACCGTGGAGGCGTTGTCGGCGACGCAGGAGCAGTTGACCATGCCCTTGGCGTCGCGGTTGTAGCCGTAGCCCATGTCGAACATGTCGGGATAATGGACGCCCTGATAGCGCATCATGCGGTCGTTGAAACGCCGGCAGAGCGCGGTCATGCGGGCATCGCCGAGGAGGTTCATGGTGCGGGCGGCGCCCATGACCACGTAGGCTTCCTGGAAGCACGCTTGCATCGGATGGGCCATGCCCGGGCTCGCGATGATGTGATGGGAAAAGTAGTTCCAGAGCTTCACCAGCCCGCGGGCGGTGACGGTGGGGTTGAGTTGCATGGAGGGTGGGTGAGGGAGTTCCACGTCTCCGCGAGGTGTGTGCGCAGGTCAATACCGGCGCTCATTCTACCGGTATGATAGTGCGGAGGGCAGGCGGGACTTGCAGAACGCATCCGGGTGCGGCTGGTTGCTGTCGCCCCACGACGGTCTGCTCCCGATGTCCTTTCCCGCCTTTCTTGATTCCTTCGACCCGGCGATCTACACGCTGCGCACCACCGCTCCCGGTCCCACGGGCCGGTTGCCGCTGACGGCCGAACGGTTGCGCACGGCCAGCAGCGGACATGTCTTCGGGATGACACAGAATGCGGGCATGGGTTGGGATCCGCGCAAACTGCTCGGCAAGGAGTTCCTCATCCTCAGCACGCAGGGCGGCATCCGCGCGCCCGATGGCACGCCGGTGGCGCTGGGGTATCACACCGGACACTGGGAGGTGGGCTTGCTCATGGAGGAGGCCGCGCGGGTCTTCGCCGCCCACGGGGCGACGCCCTTTGCCGGTTATGTGAGCGATCCCTGCGACGGCCGGTCGAACGGCACCCGGGGAATGCTGGACAGCCTGCCGTTCCGCAACGATGCGGCGGTGGTCTTCCGCCGGCTTATCCGTTCGCTGCCGACCTGTCGCGGTGTTGTGGGGGTGGCCACGTGCGACAAGGGCCTACCGGCGATGATGATGGCTTTGGCCGGTACAAAACACCTGCCGGGCATTCTGGTCCCGGGCGGCACCACGCTCAAATCCGAGGAAGGCGAGGACACCGCGAAGGTGCAGACGCTCGCCGCGCGTTTTGCCCAGGGAGAGATCACGCTCGATTACGCCGCTGAGATGGGGTGCCGGGCTTGTGGTTCACCGGGGGGCGGCTGCCAGTTCATGGGCACGGCGGCGACGTCGCAGGTTGTGGGCGAGGCGCTTGGTCTTTCCCTGCCGCATGCGGCGCTCAGCCCCTCCGGTGCCGCCATCTGGCGCGACATGGCGGCGCGCTCCGCCCTTGCGCTCATGGCGCTTGAGGCCGGCGGCACGACCCTTGCTTCGATTCTCACCGACGATGCGCTGCATAACGCGATGGTGGTCCATGCTGCGATCGGAGGTTCCACCAATCTTGTGTTGCATGTGCCGGCGATCGCACATGCGGCGGGGTTGCGCCGGCCGACGGTGGCGAATTGGGCGCAGATTAATCGCGAGGTGCCGCGGCTGGTGGACGTGCTGCCCAATGGGCCCACGCACTATGCAACGGTCCAGGTCTTTCTCGCCGGTGGTGTGCCCGAGGTGATGTTGCACCTGCGCGACCTCGGGCTGCTCCGGCTCAACGCCCTCACCGTCACAGGCCGGACATTGGGTGAAAATTTGCAGTGGTGGGAAAAGTCCGAGCGCCGGGCCCGGCTGCGCGCGAAGCTGCAGGAACTCGACGGTATTGATCCCGACCAGGTCATCCTTGCGCCGGAGCGCGCGCGGGCCGCGGGGATGACGAGCACGGTATCGTTTCTTGGTGGCAATCTCGCCCTCGAAGGCGCGTTGGTCAAAAGCACGGCGATTGACCCCGCACTGCTCGATGCGGAGGGGGTGTTTGCGCATGAAGGGCCGGCCCGCGTGTTTGGATCCGAGGCTGCCGCCATCGCCGCGATCAAGTCGCGGGGCGATGAGGCGCTGCGGCCGGGCGAAGTGGTCGTGCTGGCCGGCATCGGCCCCGCCAGCGGCATGCCGGAGACCTATCAGATCACTTCGGCGCTCAAGTATCTCAAGAAGGCGCGGGGTGTGGTGCTACTGACCGATGGGCGCTTCTCCGGCGTCTCGACGGGACCCTGCATCGGCCACATCAGCCCCGAGGCGTGGGCGGAAGGGCCGATTGGCAAGCTCCGCGATGGCGACCGCCTGCGCATTCGCATTGATACCCGCCGGCTGGAGGGCTCGGTTGATTTCATCCCTGCGACGGGCGACGGCGCGGCCGCGCTCGCCGCACGTCCCCGCAGCCCCGCGCTTGTGGCCGACCCCGACATCCCGGCTGACACCGAGCTGTGGGCCGCGCTGCAAAGTGCGAGCGGCGGCAGTTGGGGCGGCTGTGTGTATGATGTGGCGCGCATCAAAGAACTCCTCGCCCGCGGACTTTCCCAAAAATGATCCTGATCCATCCCGCCCCCGACCATCTGGTGGCTGTCGCCGACAGCCGCACGCTGCGCGTCAATCTCACGCTCGACGCGCTCTTCACCGCCGAGGATCCCGCGGCCTTGCTCCGCCGGCACCTCGCCGGGGCGGAGCCGGCGGCGATCCCGGACCGGCCGCGCGCTCCGCTGCAATCACAGGAAGTCTGGGCGGCGGGGGTCACGTATTTTCGCAGCATGACGGCGCGCATGGAGGAGTCGAAGGACGCGGGCGGCGGTACCTTCTATGATCGTGTTTATCATGCCGACCGGCCCGAGCTTTTTTTCAAGGCGACGCCGCACCGTGTGGCCGCGCCGGGTGAGCCGGTGCGCATCCGGGCCGATTCGAAGTGGAATGTGCCCGAGCCCGAACTGGCGCTCGCGCTCAACGCCCGCGGTCGCATCTTCGGCTACACGATCGGCAACGACATGAGTTCGCGCGACATCGAAGGCGAAAACCCGCTCTACCTGCCGCAGGCCAAGGTGTATGATCGCTCCGCGGCGCTGGGCCCGGCGCTGCTTGTCACCGACGAGCCGTTGCCGGCGGCGACGGAGATCGCCATCGAGATCAGGCGTGAGGGCAAGGCGGTCTTCACCGGGACCACCACGCTCAGCCAGATCAAGCGCACCTTCGCCTCGCTGGCCGAGTATCTGTTTCGGGACAACGCGTTTCCCCGCGGTTGCTATCTCATGACCGGCACGGGCATCGTGCCGCCCGACAGTTTCACCCTCGTCCGGGGCGATGAAGTGCGCATCACGATCGCGCCCATCGGTACTCTCATCAATCCCGTTGCCTGACCTTCACACCATGATCATCCAGGGAAAAAGTCTTCTTGCCGGTCGTAGCGGCGCCGTCGGCGGTCCGGTCTTTCGCGCCCTCAATCCCGCCACGGGCGAGGCGCTTGAGCCGGATTTTCACGAAGCCTCATTTGCGGAGGTGGAAGGGGCGCTGCAGGATGCGGCTACGGCCTTCGCCGACTACCGGGCGCGTTCGCCCGAGGTCCGCGCAAAATTGCTTGAGACCATCGCGGCCGAGATTGAGGCCCTGGGTGAGGCGCTGTTGCAGCGCGCCCAGGCTGAAACAGGGTTGCCGTTGGTGCGCCTGCAAGGGGAGCGGGCGCGCACCTGCGGGCAGCTCCGGCTTTTCGCGCAAGTGGCACGTGAAGGTTCGTGGGTGGATGCGCGCATTGATCCCGCGCTGCCCGATCGTCAGCCGCTGCCGCGACCGGATCTCCGCCGCATGCTTATTCCGCTCGGCCCGGTTGTCGTGTTTGGCTCCAGTAATTTCCCGCTGGCCTTCTCTGTGGCGGGTGGCGACACCGCGTCGGCCCTGGCGGCCGGTTGTCCGGTGATTGTGAAGGCGCATCGCGCGCACCCGGGCACGGCGGAGCTGGTCGGTCACGCGATTGTCCGTGCGCTGGCGGCCTGCGGCTTGCCCGCCGGTCTCTTTTCCCTCGTGCATGGCGGGGGTGCGAGCATCGGCATCGCGATGGTGAAGCATCCTCTGGTCACGGCGGTGGGCTTCACCGGTTCGCATGCGGCGGGGCGGGCGTTGTGCGATGCGGCGGCGGCCCGACCGCATCCGATTCCCGTGTTTGCCGAGATGAGTAGCCTCAACCCGGTCTTTCTCCTGCCTGGTGCGGTGCGTGAGCGCGGCGCGGCGATTGCCCAGGGGTTGCTGAGTTCGTTCACGCTTGGGGTCGGTCAATTCTGTACCAAGCCCGGGCTGGTGTTTTTGCACAAAGACGCCGCGACCGAGACATTTCTGAACACTCTGGCCCAGGCCGTGCAGGAGGTCCCCTGTGCGACGATGCTTACCCCGGGTATCCACGCGGCTTTTGAAGGAAATCGGACGAAGGTCACCGACGTGCCCGGAGTGCGTTTGCTCTCGGCTGCCGCAGCACCGGCGACCGGGCCGACCCAGGGCCGACCCAGTGTGGCTCATACGACCGCGACTCATTTTCTGCAGCACCCGGAATTGGCCACCGAAGCCTTCGGTCCTTTCACGCTGGTCATGGTGGGGGATACGCTCGGTGAGCTGGAGGCCTGTGCCCGGGCGCTGGAAGGCCAGCTCACCGCGACGCTGCATGGCACAGCGGAGGATCTGGCCGGGGCGGGGCCGCTGGTCGCGTTGCTGGAGCAAAAGGCCGGGCGCCTGCTGGTGAACGGATTCCCCACCGGGGTCGAAGTCAGCCCGGCGATGAACCACGGCGGGCCGTCCCCCGCGACCAGCGATGCGCGCTACACCTCGGTCGGCACGGCGGCGCTCCTGCGTTTCGCCCGTCCGGTATGCTACCAGAATTTCCCGGAGTCCCTGCTGCCTGCGGCCCTGCATAATGCCAACCCGCTCGGCCTCATGCGACTGATGGATGGCAAGCTGACCCGGGAGCCCTTGGTGACATAATACCAAACGCACGTAGGATTTGGATCTTTCAGAATACGAGGCGCTCAATTTTTAGCCACGGATTGCACAGATAGGCACGGATTAAGACGCCCCCTATCTGGGCTCATTCGTGTGATCTGTGGCCAAAGTCTAAAAGCCTCGGGCGATTGATATAAGACGGGAAGCCGCCCGGCCCACCAGGCAAAACGCGCAATGGCGGGCACGATACCCGGCGGCTACTCCACACCGCTTGTCATCTATTGGATGACAAATTGGTTGGGGGTGTTCGTTGCGCAAAATCTGACATTCAACGATTCAACCCTCTTCGTTTTTAGCCCAGCTTAGGAGTGCGCTTCCTGGCTTGGACTGATTGTGCACGACTGTGCGCTTAGAAGCCTCGGTTGCAGCCCTCCTATCACCCAATTTTGCACCCTCAGCCTGGGGAGGCATGAGAGAGGAAGGTTAAAATGGTCGGGCCGGTGAGATTCGAACTCACGACCTCTTGCACCCCATGCAAGCGCGCTACCAGGCTACGCTACGGCCCGAAACAAGAGAACGGTCACAAAGCGGGATGCGGGCGACGCTGGCAAGTGGTTTTTTAGCAAGGTTGGGCGGATTGGCTTGTCGCGGGCGGCGGGGCGGGGAACGTGGTGGCCTGTGGCTTCCTCTCGCGTGCTTCTTCCCTGGCTCTGGCCGCTCTCGCTGGCGGGGCTGATTTTTGTCGCCTCCGGGCGCAGCGAGGTGGCTGGGCCGGATGTCATCGGAATCGACAAGGTGGCGCATTTCCTCGTGTTCGGCCTGCTGGGCACCCTGGTGGTGCGCACCGGGTGCCGGGCGTGGGTGGCGGTGCTGCTGGTGTCGCTCTACGGTTTCCTGGACGAGTGGCATCAGAGTTTCACACCGGGCCGGATGGTGGAGGTGGGGGATTGGGTGGCCGATACGCTGGGGGCGCTCGTGGCGGTGACGCTCTACGCGCAGTGGGGCTTTTACCGGCGGCTGCTGGAGTGGCCGCTCTTTCGCCGGCAACGCCGGGTTGAAAACCCGGCGACCGTGGCTTCAAATCAAGCCTCATGACTCCGGAGCAACGCATCGCCGCCCTCCGCGCCGAGGTGGCGCGGCACGACGAGCGCTATTACCGGCAGGCCCAGCCGGAGGTCACCGATTTCGAATACGACCGGCTGAAGCGCGAACTGGCCGATTTGGAGGCGGAGTTTCCGCTCTTCGCCAGTGCCGACTCGCCCACGCAGAAGGTCGGCGATGATCGCGTACAGGGTTTCAAGGAGGTGGCGCACCGGCAGAAGATGCTCAGCCTCGACAACACCTACAGCGAGGCGGAGGTCCGCGCCTTCCACGTGCGGATGGTCAAACTGCTCGGCACCGAGGAGCTGCGCTACACGGTTGAGCCGAAGATTGATGGCGTGGCGATCAGCCTGACCTATGAGCACGGCCGTTTCGTGCGCGCGGTCACGCGGGGCCGGGGCGACAAGGGCGACGATGTCACGGCCAACGTCCTCACCATCGCCTCGCTGCCGCGCGAACTCAAGGCCGTGCCGGGCACGGTGATGCCCGCCAGCGTCGAGATTCGCGGCGAGATTTATCTGACCGCCGCGGAGTTCGAGCGCATCAACGCCGAGCGCGCCGCCGCCGGTGAAGAGCTTTACGCGAATCCGCGCAACACCGCCGCCGGCACGATCAAGCAGCTCGATGCCGCCGAGGTGGCCCGACGCAAACTTTCGCTCGTGCTTTACAGTCTCGGCCATTGTGAGCCGGCCGTGGTGCAGACGCAGACGGAGTTGCGTGAACGCCTGCGGGCCTGGGGCCTGCCCGGCGTCGAGCGCATCTGGCCGGTGCGCGGCATAGATGAGGCCTGGGCGGCCATTCACGAGCTCGACCAACTGCGCCGCACCTTTGCCTATGCCACCGACGGCGCCGTGGTGAAGCTCGACGACATGGCGCTCCAGCGCGACGTGGGGGCGACCGACAAGGCGCCGCGCTGGGCCATCGCCTACAAATACAAACCCGACACCGCCCGCACACGGCTCAACGCCATCACCATTCAGGTCGGCAAGACCGGTATCCTGAGCCCCGTGGCGGAACTGGAGCCGGTGTTTCTCGCCGGCAGCACGATCAGCCGGGCCACGCTGCACAATGAGGAGGAAATCCGCCGCAAGGACATCCGGGTCGGCGACCTCGTCGAGATCGAGAAAGCCGGCGAAGTCATCCCGGCCGTGCTGCGCTCGTTTCCCGAGGAGCGCCCGGCGGGTGCGCCCGAGTTTGATCTGCCCGCGGCGGTCGGCCACCAATGTCCGGTGTGCGGCAGCCGGATCGCGAAGCTGGTGGTGGCCGCCGAGGAGGCGCAGGGCGTGGCGTGGAAATGCCAGAACTACGATTGCGCGGCGCAACGCACCGGCCGGCTCGGTTTCTTCTGCAGCCGGAAGGCGCTGACGATTGACGGCGTGGGCGGCGTGGTGGCGGCGAAGCTCGTCGAGCTCGGCCATGTGCAGGATCCGCCGGACCTCTACGACGTTGCCCTCGAAACGCTGGCCACACTCAACCTCGGCACGGCGGAAGAACCGCGGGTCTTTGGCGAAAAGAACGCGACCAAGGTCGTGGCCGCCCGCGAGGCCGCGCGCATGCTGCCGCTGGAGAAATGGCTCTACGCGCTCAGCGTGCCTGATGTCGGCGAGACCACGGCGCGCGAACTCGGCCGGCGGCATCGCCACTTCGCGGAACTGGCCGACTCCGCCCTGCTGCGCGCCGTGTTGAAAAAAGCGGAGCTCGCGGCCGAGCGGGAGCTGCAGGCGCCCAATTCGCGCAAGAACCCGCCCAAGTCCGATGAGGACAAGGCCCGGCGCAAAGAGCTCTGCGCGCAGCTCGATGCCGAGATCGCCGCACTCGATGCGGGCCCGCTGATCGGGGTGCCGTCGGACATCGGCCCGGCCGTGGCGGCGAGCGTGACCGAATTTTTCGCCAGTGATCCTGGAAAGCGGCTGCTGGCCAAGCTGCAAAAACTCGGTATCGATCCGCAGGGCACCGTGGTCGCCGCGGGCGTGTTCACGGGAAAGACCTTCGTCCTCACGGGCACGCTGCCGACAATGAAGCGCGAGGAAGCCGAACAAAAAATCCTCGCCGCCGGCGGCAAGGTGAGCGGCAGCGTAAGCAAGAAAACCAGCTACGTCCTCGCCGGCGCCGAAGCCGGCTCGAAACTCGAAAAAGCCCAGCAGCTCGGCGTGCCGGTCCTCGACGAGGCGGAATTTCTGCGGTTGCTGGCGGGGTGAAAGCGATTGGTCGCGGTGAGTCAGCCTGAATCGAAACCGCTCCACCGCGGATTCGATCAAGGTGTGGATGCGCTTGAGCCGAAGGAGTTCCTTGGGGGCTGTTTGTCGAACCACGCGCCGATGACTTCCTGCACGATGGGGGCGGCGTGGCGGGCGCCGGCAAATTCCACGTCGGGCTGACCGCCTTCCAAGGCGACGGCAATGGCGAGGGCGGGCTGCTCGGCGGGCGCGAAGGCCACGAACCAGGCGACGTTGAACCTGCCCTCCGGGCGTTCGATCTGCGCCGTGCCGGTCTTGCCGGCGATGCGGACGCCGGGCACTTGCGCGTCGCTGCCGATGCCGATCTCCACCACGGCGCGCAGGCCCGCGAGGAGCGCGGCGTAATCGCTGTCGCTCAGGTCGAGCGTTTCGGGCGGGCGGTCGCCGGAGGGGCGGCGGCCGGGCTGGCGTAGCAGCGTCGGCACCGTGAGGGTTTCGCGGCGCGCCAGCGAGGCTACGGCGCAGGCCATTTGCAGGGGCGAGAGGCGCAGGAAACCCTGGCCGATGGCGAGATTGGCGGTGTCGCCCGGTGTCCAAGGACCGCGACCGGTTTGTTCTTTCCAGGCGGGGTCGGGCGCGAGCATCCGTTGCGTTTCAGCGGGCAGGTCGATGCCGGTGGGTTCGTCGAAATGGAAGCGTCGGACCTCGGCGGCGAGCGCGGCGGGGCCGGCGGCGAGACCGGCCTGGTAGGCGAAGACGTTGCAACTGCGCGCGAGGGCTTCACCCAGCCGGAGGCGGCCGTGGCCGTCGGGATGGTGGCAGCGGAAACGCCGGCCGGCCACGTCGTGATAGCCGGGGCAGTCGAGCGTGGTGTCGGGCCGCAGCGTGCCGGCGCGCAGACCGGCGAGGGCGGTGAAAATCTTGAAGGTCGAGCCGGGCGGATAAAGGCCCTGCGTGGCGCGATTGAGCCAGCCGCCCTCGGTATCAATCTTCTCCTTGAGTGCGATGGACAGCGTGGGGGCGACGGCGTTGAGGTCGTAGCCGGGCTTGCTGGCGAGGGCGAGGATTTCGCCGGTGTCCACGGCGATGACGGCCACGGCGCCGCGCGGCGCTTCCGGTGTGGCGGACAGGGCGCGCTCGGCGGCGAGTTGCAGGTCGAGGTCGAGGCTGAGCACGACATCCTGTCCGGGTGCGGGCGGGCGCGTGGTGACGGCGTCCGCAAATGGGAAGCCCAAGGCATCCACGCGGATCAGGGTTTCGCCGGGCCGGCCTTGCAGCGTGGCGGCGTGCTGCTCCTCGATGCCGCTGATCGCTTCGCCGTCGCGCCGCACGCGGCCAAGGACGTGAGCGGCAGTCGCGCCGTGGGGATACCAGCGCCGGTTGAGGCGGCTGATGCGCACCGGGGCGAGCGAGTTGAGCTGAGCGGCTTCCGCCCCGGTCAGGTCAGTGGCCAGCACGAAGGGCTGGAGGCGTTCGTGGGCGTAGGCGCGTTCGAGCCGGGCGGCGTCAACTTTCTCCCGGCGACCGGTGAGGGCGTTGAGGCGGTCGAGGTGGCGCTGCGCGACGATGAGGCGCGCGCGGGCGGCGGTGAAGCCGGTGGCTTCCTGTTCGCGGCGAAATTCCCCGCGGAGTTCGCCGAGGTTGATCACGGCGGCGGCGCGGGTCTCGTCGGCGGCCAGCACGCGGTGTTCGCGGTCGTAGATCGTCCCGCGCGGGGCGGGCAGGATCACGCGGCGGTGGCTCTGCCGCTCAGCGCGGTCGGTGTGGCTGCGGGAGTGAAACAACTGCTGGTAGCCGACCCCGGCCGCCAGCAGCGCCAGCAGGACCGCGGTGGCCCCGGTGATGACCCGGAGGCGGCGCGGCAGGCTGTCGGCTGCGTCGCCTTCGGCCCCGGCGCGGCGGGGGCTGGCGCTACGGGGCATTTTTCCACAAGCGATACTTCACGGTGATCGTGATGTCGAAACCGGGCACATAAGGCAGGTTGCCGCCGTCATGGGTGGTGATGGTCTTGGTGCCTTCGATGACTTCCTGGCTGCCGTCGTAGGGCTCGGTGAAGGTGAAGGTGTCGGGTCTGACGCCGTTCAGCAGGATGAGATTCTCGATACCGGACTGGTTGCGGGAGCGGCTCCGGCTTTGCTCTGAGCGGCTGACGAAACAATCCGCGTTGAACAAAGGCATGAGCTCCAGGGTCATGCTGCCCTGCTCGATCGTGAGGTTGGCGGTGCCGCCGGGCTTGGCGCGCGACAGGTGTTGGAGTTCGCTCGCGCCGGGCGGCGGCACCTGTGTGGGGCCGTCGGCCTTGTAGCGGGAGCTGCCGCCGGGGGACGAGACACTGGAGGAGTCGTTCAGGCGGAACATGCGCGAATCGCCGTCCACCTCGAGCACATGCCGGCCTTCGTCCTGATAGTCCGCCTCCGCCTCTTCCGCTTCTTCGTCCTCGGATGTGTGCAGGCGGCCCATCATGACACGGTCCATGGACCAGCGGTAATGGATGTCGGGACCGCCCTTCTCGCCTTTTCTGTATTTCGAGCCGGAGCCTTTCACGGTGATATCGAACTCGCCCTCCCACGCGGGTTTCTTCCAGTCGATGACCTCGAAGGCTTTTCGCTGGTTAAAGAAGAGCGAGGTGCGGAGCATCATGTCGGCGATAAAGCTGAGAGCGCCGGCGGGGGGCGGGCCGCCGCTGGCGATGCTGATGGCATCGTTGAAATCCTGGGTGAGGTTACCGACCTTGATGGTG
The DNA here is from genome assembly GCA_964429385.1 of uncultured Opitutaceae bacterium. Taxonomy (GTDB): domain Bacteria; phylum Verrucomicrobiota; class Verrucomicrobiia; order Opitutales; family Opitutaceae; genus UBA2377. The sequence goes on along the minus strand of CAYSBR010000006.1, from coordinate 9,200 downwards.
ACCTCGACGCCGACGGCGGCGCGGCGCGGGTGGCGGCGGACGGTGGCGGGCAGCTCCTTTTTCTGGGGGATGCCCTCGATGGTGATCGAGGATTCGCCGGCGCTGTTGGTCCTCGTGACCGGGGCGCCGGTGCCTTCCGCGAATTGCACGACGGCGGGGCCGGAGCCGCCGCGGCTGCCCTCGGGCAGGCGCCAGACGATTTTCGCGTCCTCGGCCGGGCCGCCGTCGGGGAGCTGCAGGTCGAAGGAGGTGAGGTTGCCGGCGGCGCGGATGGCTTTCAGAACGTCGCTTTTGGGGAAGTCGATCTCCACCTTGACGTGGGCGGTGCGGCGTTCGCCGGCCGAGCGGGTCTTAGTGCGGATGAGCGGCGCGTCCTTGACCTCGAGGGTGATTTTCTGCCGCGCGATGGAGAGGAGGGTCTTTACCCAGGCCATGGCGGCGTTGGCGTAGGCCATGCGATCGCCGAACTTGCTTTCGGGCGCGTGGTGCTCGACCACGGCGTCAACATAGGAGCCCCAGCCGGTGGCCCAGATGTCGCCGGCCGCGCCGGCGACCTGCTGGCCGAAGGTGGCGCCCTGCGCGACGCGGAGGCCGATCGCCGCGAGCGGCGGATGGAAGGGCGCGAGGCGGGCGTGACGCGGAGAGCCGGTCTCTTCCTGCGCGAGGCGGCGGAGGTCGGCCGACAGCACGCGGGTAATCAGGGTGATTTGCAGGAGCGACAGGGGCTGGTCGCGCCATTCGGCGAGCAGTTCCGAGTGGTTGTCGCCCGAGGTGTGCTCGTCGCCGCCGTCCATTCGAGCCATGGCGAAGGCGGCTTTTTGCATCTGGGCGGCCAGTTGATATTGCGTGAGGGTGGTCAGCTCCGCGGCGAGCCGGGCGGCTCTTTCCTGCGTGGCCTGCCCTTGGGCGGGCTGGTTGTTAAGCTGCTCCAATGCGGCGGTGATTTCAGCGAGGCGGCGTGTGGTCCGGGCATTCGGGTCTTCCTCGGCGTCCGCGTCGCGCGGCGGTGGTTTTTGCGACGGCCCGAGCACGGGGTCGTCGTGGGGCCAGATCGACCTGGGCATCATGGCGCGTGCGAATGCAAAGGGGTCGTTCCCAGCCTGTTCGAGCAGTTTGTCGCTTTCGGCCTCGGTGGGGTGGATGAGCGGGGAAGGCGCGGGAGCGGCCAGGTCGTAGCCGTCCGGGCTGACGCGGCCGAGCGCGATGATGAACCGGGCCCAGAAACGTTGTTGCGGCTGGGAGCTTTCGGCGCTGCGGCGGATGGCATCGAGGAGATCCTGGGCAAACTCTTCGGGGTCGGCGTGCCCGAAGGGCACCGTGAGGGCCCGCGCCACGGAGATCAGGCGGACTGTGGGCTGATTGAGCGGCTGCCAGAGCAGTTCATCGAGTTCGTAGTCGCGCATGGCGAGGCCGGTGTCGGCGCCGGCCGGCGGAGCCTTGAGCATGTCGCCCTTGGCGTTGCGCACACCCCAACCCATGTGCTGCAACGCCTCGAGCAGTGCGGCGCGGGAATCGGCACCGCCTTCGAGGTATTGGCGGGCAAGCGCCATTGCGGTCGTGTCCGCGTCGAGGGGCGGCGGCGTGTCGGGCGCTTGTGCGCGCAGGGCGGAGACGGCGATGCAGGCGAGGCAGAGAGCGCGGAGAAGGCGGTGGCTCATGGCGGGGAGGCGCGGTGCGCGATGGGTTTCATTCCGTGAAAATCCGGAAAACAGGGGCCGGCGGGCTGCGGAGTTCTTCTCCGAAAATAACCGGCCCGGCGCAAAACAAATCCCCCGCTCCGGCCGGAGCGGGGGATGGTTGAATCAATTTTTACACCGCAGCGCGCCCGCGCGCTGCCTGCCTATAGAGAAGTTCAAATGAGACTGTAGCCGTCGCTATTGTCGGCCTGTTTCACTCCGGCCAGCCGGGGTGGTCTTTGAAGGGGCGGAAGGGCATGCCGCGGGTGAGGTCGGCGGCGACGGGTTTTTGCTGCAAGTGCAGGGCGTGGCGGTCGAGTTCGCGGGCGGTGACTTGGCCGGCGGGGAAGTAGCGGAAGAAGAAGGTGTGCTCGCCCTGATCCTGCCAGGCGTAGTGTTCGAGCTTGGGCGGCAGGATCCTCGGGTCGTGGTGCGCGAAGGGGCAGGAGCGCAGCAGGGTGAGGTGGACTGCGCGTTCGTCGCCGCTGACGGCAAACACTTCGGGCGCGACCACGCCGGCGCGGGTATGGTCGGCGAGCTTGAGCAGCGAGCGGTCACGGAGCGGGAGTTCGCGGCCGTCGCTGGCGCGGGGCAGGCCGCCGCCGGGGATGCCGTCTTCGCGTGAGGCGATGGCGGCGCCCGGTGCCCAGGAGAGGCGGAGCAGGCGGTGATGTTCGTGCCAGTTTACGCGCAGACGCAGTTCGTAGAAGTTTTGTCCGCGGTAGCGGCGCCAGTCGGCGCAAATGCGGCTGTCGCCGATACGGCCATCAATCCGCCAGAGCTGACGGAGGGGGCCGGTTTCGACGAGGACGGGCTCGCTCCAGTGGGCGTGGTCGCGTGGCGGTCCGGCGAAGCGGTCGATGCCGTGGGACCAGGTGTCGGATTGATCCTCGATCAGGCGCAGCTCGGGCAAGGGGCAGTCGGCGCCGTGCGCGGGGGAGAGCTGGCCGGAGCCATCGGAATTCACCCGCAGGGTAAAATCGGGCGCGGCGCCTTTGAGGGCGGCGGATTTGCCCTTGGGCTGGCGGGCGATGCGGACGGCGCGGAGTTCCCCTGGAGCGAGGTCGAGGGGGAAGAGGATGCGCATGGTATCGGGCATGAGCGTCTCGGGCTCGACGATCTGGTGCGGCACGAGGCGGTTGTGCTTATCGAGCAGGCACCAGTCGGGTTTCCAGTGCGTCCACTCCAGCCAGGGCTCGTGTTCGACGAAGTCTGAGAATTTTTCGGCGGTGTAATTGGCAAACACCATCCGCTGGCGGCGGTCGGCCGGCAGGGCGTGGGCGCGGCGGCGGAAAGTTTCGCTGAGGACGGTTTCGGCGGCGGCCTTGGCGCCGGCGAGCTGGTCATCGGCGGCCTTGGCGGCGCTCGGCGTGCAGCTGCCGCCGAGGGTGTCGTGAAAGGAGTTGAAGCAGAGGGTTTCCCAGGCGGCTTGGAGCGCGGGCGCGGCGGCCCGTTGCTCCGCGGGTTTGGTGCGAGCGAGGGCTTGGCGGGCCTGGGCGAGATGGTTCTCGGCGCGGCGAACGCCGAGCTTCACGGGGCGATGGGTGGTGTAGCAGCCGATGGCGTGCATCTGCAGTTCGCCGGTGACGAGCGGCAGATGTTTCACCTGCGGCGCGAGAGCGCGGAAGAATTTCTCGGGGGAGGAGAACACCATGCGCGCGCCGGGGAGGGCGTTTTGGTTTTCCCGAACCCAGCGGATGATGTGCTCGTTGGGTCCGCCGCCGTGGTCGCCGACGCCAAGGAAACTCATCGTGTGCGTGACGCCGGCGGGCAGGCCTTCCAGCGAACCGGCGACGTGTTCCAGCGTGGGTGGGACGATGGTGCAGTAGCCGTGAGGGATGCGGAAGGTGTTGACGACCTTGCCGCCGGGGCGACCGCGCCAGCGGAAGGCGCGCGCGGGCAGTGTGGCTTCGTGGGCCATGGGCCGCATGAAGACATAGCTGTCCTGCCCGTGGGCCGCCATCACATCGGGCAGCGCGGCGGTGTGGCCGAACGAATCGACGTTGAAGCCGATGCGGGGAAAACGTCCGAGGTGTTTTTTGAACCAGTCGCGACCGAGCTCGATCTGCCGGTGCATGTTTTCGAGTCCCGGGAGATTGCAGTCGGGCTGGATCCACCAGCCGCCGACGACGGACCAGCGTCCGGTGCGGATGTGGGCCTTGATACGGCGGAAGAGGGCGGGATCGTGGCGGCGCACCTGCTCATAGACCCAGGCCTCGCCGCGCGTGAAGATGATGTCGGGGTGCCGGTCGAGCGTGTTGCACATGGTGTAACATGTGTTGAGACACTCATCGACGCCGGCGGTCCAGGGCCAGAGCCAGACGGGGTCGAGATGGGCACTGAGGACGATATGGATGGTGCGCATGGGGTGGGGAATATACTCCTGAGCTAAAGCCTGCTTGGTCTCGAAATGAGAAGGAGAACGATTACGAGAACGAGAATGAAATGAGGCGGTCCGACGGGGTGAAACGGTTACGACAAGTTGGCGGTGCCGCGAATGGACGATGAATAGCCGATCCTTTTTAGCCACGGATGACGCGGCTGGTCACGGATGCGTCGCACCCTTGTATCAAGGTGCGTCTCCGAGCTTGCAGCCCGTATCAGGCTTCTCCGGCCAGTTGGAGGACGCGCGCTTGCAAGGCGGCGGACAGCCAGAAGCCGGCCTCAGTCTTCAACCGCTCCAACTCCGGGGCGATCACGGCCAGATAGCCGGCCTGCTTGGCTTGCAGCAGAATACCCAGAAGGCCGACCACCTCCAGCCCCTGTCTTCGCGCCACCTTCGCTCCCAGCCTTTCATCAAGCAGGATGACTTGGGCGTGAATCTCCAAAGCGAGTGTGATCGCCTCAGCTTCGCCGGGGTCGAGGGCTTCCATGTCCGGGAGGCCGGTTGGAGCGGAGGATAGCTGTCGTTGATCAATCCATCCGGGGAGGGTCAGCCCGGAAAATTGCGTCCGATCATGCGTCAATTGGTGGAATTCACGCACCACTGCCGGCGGCACGACCACGGTTTGGAAGAGGCTTCGCAGCAATTCCAGTCGGTCAATCCGGCCCAGGTTGATCAGCACCGACGTGTCAGAGACGACAATCACTGGGGGAACAGACGGCGAAGGGTGCCCACTTCGGCTTCCAGCATGTCGGAGGTGTAAGACTCAATGCCACGCTCGCCCAGCGCCCGTTGAAAAGCCGCGAGATCGACTCCCGCCAGCTCGGCTCCGCCCGCCTTGCCGACCTTGCCCCGTGCGAAGAGCGCGCACGCCAGTTCCAGCCGCAGGGCTTCCGGCGGCAGGTCGCGGGTGGGCGGGCAATCAGGTAACTCCAGTTGCATGGTTCGTGAACTCTACTTGACGCGTCCCGTGCGTCAAGGTGCGGCCCCGGGCTGGGTCAGCCGGGTTCATGGGCGGGGTTTAAGCACGAAAGACACGAAGCACATTGAAAACCGCGGAGCGGGAACGGTTGACCGAGCATGGCGCGGATAAACATGGCTTCCGCCGAAGCCTGCCGCGCAGGAGCAAACGGAGAAAACCAATGCGGCTCAGGCCAGGTTGGCGGTGCCGCGGTTGATGCGGTGGTTCCAGCCGCGGAGGGTGAGGCGGGCGTTGGGGTGATTGTTGCCGGGCTCGATCTCGTCGTCGCCGGCGTGCATCTGGACGAGTACGGTTTTGCGGAGGCGGCGCGAGCGGTTGTGCTTGGAGCCGTGGAGGGTGAAGTAATGGAAGAAGAGCACGTCGCCCGGCTCGGCTTCGAGCACGGTGGCGTTTTCCAGCGGGTAGCGATCGAGGAGGTCGCTGGGCTCCTGTCCTCCGGTGTGGGCGGCGCGGCCGAGCGTGTGCGAGCCGGGATAGACGCGGAGGCAGCCCATCTGGTCGGTGGCGGGGGAGACGTGGATGATGCCGGCGATCATGGTGTCCTTCACCGAGGGGAAGTAGGACCAGTCCTGGTGCATGCCGAAGGGCATGCCATTCTCGGTGGGCTTCTGAAAGAGCTTGGTGTGATGCAGAATAATGTCGGGACCGAGAATGGCCTCGGCGAGGTCAAGGAAGCGGTCGGACTGAATGGCCCGGTGCCACGCGGCAGAGTAGCACTGCACGTTGTGCGTGTGCGTGATCATGCTCTTCTCACCGCCGATTTTTTTCTGTCGCTCACCCTGCCACTGGGCGGAGTTGAGGTCGCCGGTGCGGGTGAGCTGGTGGACGATGCGGTCGAACTCGCGTTCGAGGGCCTTGATCTCGGCGGGTTTGAACACACCGCGGGCGAGGTAGTAACCGTCGCGCTCGAAGGCGGTCTTGATGGCTTGAGGAGTGGGCATGGAAAGGAGCGGTGGGAGAGGGAGGCCCCGGGTTCAGGGTTTTTTCTCGCCGAAGTATTTCTGGGGCGCGCTGGCGATGTCGCGGGTGAGAGGGTGGTTCCAGCCGCGGAGGGTGAGGCGGGCGTTGGGATGGTCGTAGCCGGGCTCGACCTCGTCGTCGCCGGCGTGCATCTGCACGAGCACGGATTTGCGGAGGCGGTTGGAGCGGTTGTGTTTCGAACTGTGGAGGGTGAAGTAGTGGAAGAAGAGCACATCTCCAGGCTGGCCTTCGATGGGCAGGGCGTTCTCCAGCGGATACTGGTCGAGAAAATCGCAGGGCTCCTGACCGCCGCTGTGGGGGATGCGACCGAGCGTGTGTGAGCCGGGATAGAGGCGGATACAGCCCATGCGATCGGTGGTCGGGGAGACATGGATGACCGCGGCGATCATGGTGTCTTTCACCGTGGGAAAATAAGACCAGTCCTGATGCATGCTGAAGGGCATGCCGTTTTCACGCGGTTTCTGAAACAGCTTGGTGTGATGGAGGATGATGTCGGGGCCGAGGATGGCCGCGGTGAGATCGAGGAAGCGCTTGGAGCGGATGGCTTCCAGCCAGACGCCGGAGAAGCACACCACGCTGCTGGTGTGGGTGAAGGTGCTTTGGGCGCCGCCAACCCGGGCCTGGCGCTCGCCTTTCCATTGGGCGGCATCCTTGTCGCCGGTGCGGGCGAGCTGGCGCACGATGCGGTCGAAGTCGCGGGTGAGGTGCCTGACTTCGGCGGGCTTGAACACGCCGCGGGCGTGATAGTAGCCGTTTTTGTCGAAAAAGGTCCGGACAGATTTGGCGTTGGGCATGGGGTGGAGGGGTGGGGAATAGCGAGCCGGCGGCGGGTTCGGCGGGAAAGGAAAAGCAGTTGTCGGATTTCGCCGGATGTTGTCTCTTTTCAACACATGAAGGCGGAATCACCCAGATTGAAGTGGCCGGCGGAGGCCCGGCCGGTGATTCGCAACGGCGGCTGGTTTCCGATGCCGGCGCATGATCCCGAGTGTGTTTATAGGTCCCCGGACACAGTGGCGTTGCACTTGTACGATTACACCGCCCGCATGTGGCTGGGCCGGCGGAGGGTGCGGTTGCAGCCGGGAGATTTCACGCTGACGCCGGCAGGGCTGCCCACCCGTTATGATCTGGAGGAGGTTGGGCATCATCTGTGCCTGCATTTCGAGGCGCAACCCGCCGGCGCGGGCGCGGTGCGGTTGCCGCTGCACTGGCGGCCGGGTGCGCAGGGCCGCTGGTTGCGCGAGCGGGTGCAGGAGGTGATCCATCTGCACCAGTCGGGCCGAGGCACCGGCGCGGGGGCGGCGTTGGCGCAGCAGGCCTCGGCGGTGACGTTGCAGGGACTTTTACTGGCGGTCGGGGTGGCCGCGGCCAGCGCGCGTCCGGGCCGGCGGGAGGCGACTGCACCGAGCCGGGTGGATGGGGTGCTAGACGAAGTGCGAAGACATCTGGACAAACATTACCGTGAACCGCTGCAAATACCGGCCCTCGCCCGTGCGTTTGCGGTGAGCCAGAACCATCTGGCGCGGTGTTTCCGCGCCCGTTATGGCACGACGGTGCAGGGCTATGTGCTGAGCCGGCGGATCGAGCTGGCGCGACACTTGATGGCCACCACACGGCTGCCGCTCAAGGCGGTGGCGATCGAGGCAGGGTTGGGCAACCCGCAGTATTTTCACCGGCAGTTTGTGCGGATGGTGGGCCACAGCCCGAGCGAGGAGAAAGAAGCAGGGGAGAACCCGCGTCCGCTCTGAATCCCCGCAGGAAGTTCTCATGCTCCGCTCGCTGATAATACCGCAAGTGTCACGCATTGCGTGACACTTTTCTGGGCGGGGGCGGGATGGTTAAACCCTGCCGTATTGCCTGACTCTGCTGAGTGTTAAGGCGGGTTTGGAAACGTCCGCTCTCCAGAATAAGCCCACGGGCAGGACGCCCACGTGCCGCCGCCGATGATCCCCTACATGCCGCGGGATTGCAGGGCCTGGCTGAGCTCCTGCATGAATTCCTGGGCGTCGGTCGGGTTGGGACGGTAGCCGGGCTGGCTGATGTCGGTGAAGCCGGGGCGGCCGTAGTTGTCCACGATCCATTTGCCGGTGACGCCATCGCTGAAGGTGACCGTACCGCTGGCGATGGCCCCCGGGATCAGGGTGACTTTGTCCACGCTGACGCTGACGCGGCCGGAGGCGGGCACGGCGTCTTCATCGGCAAACTCGTCTTCGGGCGGAAGCGCGCCGTCTTCGGCGTCTTCCTGACCGAGCGTTTCCTTGGTCTTGTCGGGGCTGCTTTTGGCCGGGGGTGGCGCCTTGGAGAGGTCGCTGGTGTCGGCCTTGGGGGCGGCGTCCTTGAGGGTGAGGTCGAGATCGTCCACGAGAAAGCGGACGTCGCGATAGGTCATCGAGACTTTGAACTCATCGGCGAGTTTCTTCTGGATGCTCGAGAGATTGTCGCCGGCGGCGACCCAGGCGGCGACGGCCTGTTTTTGTTCGGGAGAGAGGGACATAAGCGAGGGCTGAGCGTTATGGGTTGAGGGCTAAGAGTCAAATCAGCGAGCGCGGCGGCGCCCTCAACTCCGAGCCTTCAATCTCTCAACCGGGGGGCGCAAACGCGCCGCTCACTTTGAAAGCTGCGCTTTCAAGAAATCCACACTGCCACGGGTGGTGGCGTCCTGCTCCATCATGTTGTCCACCTGCTTGCAGGCGTGGATGACGGTGCCGTGGTCGCGGCCGCCGAAGGCGTCGCCGATCTCCTGCAGGGAATGCTTGGTTAGGGTGCGCGTGAGATACATCGCGATCTGGCGGGGGATGGCGATGTTGTTGGGCCGGCGCTTGCTGGTCATGTCGCTGTGGCGGATCTGGAAGTGATCGGCCACGCGTTTCTGGATGGTCTCGATGGTGAGGGCGTTCTGCGCCTGTTCCATGAGGACGTCCTGCAGCAGCATCTCGGTGGTCGCGAGGTCGAGGGGCTTGCCGGTGAGGGCGGAGTAGCTGGCGACCTTGATGAGCGCGCCTTCGAGGCGGCGGACGTTCTTGGAGATGTTTTGCGCGATGAAGGTGACGACGGCGTCGGGGAGGTCGGCCTTCAGTGAGGCGGCCTTGCTGCGCAGAATGGCGATCCGGGTCTCAAAATCGGGCGCCTGGATGTCGGCGGGGAGCCCCCACTCGAAGCGGGAGACGAGGCGGGCCTCGAG
>CAYSBR010000005.1:0-121100 GCA_964429385.1 uncultured Opitutaceae bacterium | reverse complement strand
CGATGTAGGCGTCGCCGTTTTTGCCTTCGGCCATCTTGAAGGGCAGGTTCTTCGCCTCTGCCTTCACTTCGGAATACTTGCGGCCGATGAGGCGCTTGGCGGAAAAAATCGTGTTGCGGGGATTGGTCACCGCCTGGCGCTTGGCCGCCTGACCGACGAGCCGCTCCCCGGTCTTGGTGAATGCCACCACGGACGGCGTGGTGCGCGCGCCCTCGGCGTTGGGAATGACCACCGGCTCGCCGCCCTCCATCACAGCCATACAAGAGTTGGTGGTGCCCAGATCGATACCTAAAATTTTGCTCATGGTGATCCCTCTTAAGCAATGCCTGTGCCTCGGTGGCGCTATTCACTTTAAGTGTTATTTATGAATAGTTTAAAATAAAACCCACCCCTTTCGGCTTTGCGAAACAGGCGACAAATCACGCCAACGTGGCACATTTAAACCCAACTGTGTCACACTCTTGGCGCACCTGTGACACACTGAAGCGCATCCCCATTGAGAAACGACTCAGCGACAACTATCGATGCGCACCGAGACACGGATCAGCATAAATTTCAAAGCGCGAAGACCGCCAACGCACGGTGCGGTTTAGCCACGGGGGATCGATGAATGATATCGAAAGGTGAATCGTGCGGTTTCCGTTTCGATCCCGTATCGCATAACAAACCGTTTCTCCAAGGCGTTTCTCCAAGGTGGGCCGTGCGCTCCGCGCGCGGCGGTTTGGAGACGACAAAGCCCCCCCTCCTCAGCCGCGCGGCGGAGCGCACGGCCCACCCGTTATATCCATAGGCGGCATCGAGAAAGGGAGCCGTAAGTCTACAAATACGTCCCCAGGCAGATCTCTGACGCGCAGAGGGACCTGCGCGTCCACCCATGGCGATCAATTTTCAAAATGAGGCCCCCGTCACAACGGGGCGGTTGTCTTTCCCCAAGCTCCGCCAATAGTTGGCGCCATGGAAATGGAAATCGTGATCCCGGAAGAGGTGCCGGTGATGACCCTGCCCAATCTGGCCTTCTTCCCCCAGGCTCTGCTGCCGCTGCATATTTTTGAGCCGCGCTACCGGAAGATGCTGCGCGAGGTCCTGGCCACCAACCGGCTTTTTGCCGTGGCCGGGATGGATTCCGGCAAGTTGGAGGAGCCCGATGCCTTTGAGCCTCCCCACCGCGTGGCCACGCTGGGCATTGTGCGCGCCTGCCAGAAACACGACAATGGCACCTCCAATCTGCTGCTGCAGGGGCTCTGCCGGGTGGAGTTTCTCGATATCGTGACCGACCAGCCCTACCGCCGCGCCCGCATCCGCGCGCTCGCCAGCGAGCCAGGCGGCAACCCCGAGGCCAACGAACGCCTGCGCCGCGAACTGGCCCGGCTGATCGCACTCAAGCGCAAGTTCGGCGCCAGCGTCCCCGAACAGATGACCGACTTCCTCCGCACCGTGCAGGACCCGGAGACCTTCGTCGATCTCGCCGCCTTCAGCCTCTGCGAGGATCATTGCCTCAAGCAGCACCTGCTGGAAACCCTCGACATCCACCAGCGCCTGCAGCTCTTCACCACCTACCTCCAGCGCGAACTCGCCGACCTGCGGCTGCGCCAGCAGCTCCAGGGCCGGCTGCCCGACGAAAACATCGCCGACAATTAAAAACCCGCCTCGGTGGATTCACCAAGACGGGTTTTTGGAAACTGGAGCCGAGCATCGGATTCGAACCGACGACCCACGCTTTACGAAAGCGTTGCTCTACCAACTGAGCTAGCTCGGCGCTGAGGGAATAGCGGAAGAAACCCGCCGCCAAAGCAAGCACAAGCCTTCTTTTCCCGGCGCGGCTCAATCCGCCGCAGGATGATTCCAATCTTGGGGCGGGACGCGACCAGACCGATACCCGGACGCCCAAGCTTCCCCTTCAGGCCCTTGCCGCGTTTCACCTCATACCGACGGCTGACACCGCTGCCGATGGGACAAGAGCCCGGCCTGTGGCCGTAGCCCGGCCGCGCGCGGAGCGCACGGCCCACCGTCAGGCTCCGGCTACAGAGGGGAACAGGTGACCAGGCACGTCCCGGTGCCGGCCAGCTGACGCGCAGAGGGATCTGCGCGTCCAACCACAGCGATCGATTTTCAAAATGAGTCACGCCTTTGCCTGGAAGCGTTGGCCTTGCGCGCCTCCTTACCGGAGCCTGTTTTTCCGTGAAACAAAACTCGCCCGGCGCACCACAGGCCCCTTGATGGGGCTCGCCGTGCCTCCGCTCGCCACCGATCTTTTCGACTACTCACTGCCACCGCACCTCGTCGCGCAGACGCCCGCGGCCCGCCGCGATGCCTCGCGACTGCTGGTGGTGGATCGGGCCAAGCACACGCTCGCCCACCACGTCTTCGCCGATCTGCCCCGGTTTCTGCGCGCCGGGGATACGCTTTTCCGCAACAACGCCGCCGTGCTCCCCGCCCGACTGCTGGCGCGCCGCCCCACCGGGGGACAGGTGGAGTGTTTTCTCCTGCGTCCGGGGGACGACGACCGGACCTGGCGCTGTCTCGTGAAGCCCGGCAAACGCCTGCCCGTCGGCGCCCACTTTTCCGGGGAAAACGAAACTTTTGCCGCCGAAGTCGTGGCCAAGGAGCCGGACGGCACGGCCTGGGTGCGCTTCGAAACCTCCGGCAATGAACCGGTCACCACCCTCGCCAACCGGCTCGGCCAGGTGCCGCTGCCGCCTTATATCGCCCGGGCGGACGGTTCGCACCGCCGGCTCGATCTGGAGCGTTACCAGACTGTTTACGCCGACACGGCCCGGCAGGTTGCGGTGGCCGCGCCCACCGCCGGACTGCATTTCACCCCGGAACTGTTCGCCACCCTCGGAGAGGCCGGGATTCGCTCCGCCGATCTCACGCTTCATGTCGGCCTCGGCACCTTCAAACCCATCGTGACCGATACCATTGAGGAGCATGCCATTCATCGGGAGATCTACGAAATCTCCGATTCCACCCAGCGCGCGCTTTTCACGCCCGGGGCACGGCGGATTGCCGTCGGCACCACCTCCGTCCGTTGCATCGAGGATTTTCTGACCCGCCACAATGCGCCTCTCGACCGGCATTTTATCGGAGAGGCGGGACTGTTCATCCACCCGCCGGGCACTTTCCGCGGTGTGGATGCCTTGCTCACCAACTTTCACCAGCCCCGCTCCACCCTGCTCTGTCTCGTCTCCGCCTTCCTCGCGCCAGGCTCCACGGAGGGCATCGGCTGGCTCAAGGAAATCTACGCCGAGGCCATCGCCCGTGAATACCGGTTTTTCAGCTACGGCGACGCCATGCTCATTCTCTAAAACCTGACGCGACCGTTTGCATCCCGCCGCAAGGCGGTTTATCAAGTCACCCTCAATCATACCGTTGCATGACGATGCCCACGCCGGCCCCTTCCGCTTCCCGCCCCGCCCCGCTGCGCCGCCTGTTTCGTGCGCTGGCCCTGCTGGTCCTCATCGTCGCTGCCGGCTATTGGGCCGCCAAGGGTGCGCACACCGGCTGGAGCATGCACCGTGTGCCCGTCTCCCAGCTGGATGAGATCACCGGCATCGAATACGTGATCTACGAAGAACGCTTCGTGCCCGGCATCGAATGGCTGGGCGCCGGCCTCGGCCTGGCCGGCCTGCTTTTCGGCACCTCCTTTTTCTTCCGTTCCAAAATAACCCAGACCATCAAATGAAAAAAACGATCATCGCCAGCCTCGCCGCTCTCGCGGTCGCCGGGTCCGCCCTCGCCGCCCCGACCACCTTCGACTTCAAGGATCCGAAGGGCGTCAACGCCATCCAGTTCCACCTCGACTCCCTGCTTGAGCCCATCTCCGGCACCGCCAGCGGCGTTTCCGGCCAGGTGAGCTTCGATCCTGCCAAGCCGGCCGCCACCACCGGCAAGATCGTGGTCACAAGCAAGTCGCTCGTCGTCTCCAACACCACGATGACCGAGCACCTGCACGGCGGCCACTGGCTGGACGTGGACAACAATCCGGAGATCGTCTTTGAACTGACCGGCCTCTCCGACGTGAAGACCGCCGGCAACACCACCTCCGCAGTGGCCACGGGGAAGTTCTCCCTTAAAGGCGTCACCAAGGATATCTCCGTGCCCGTGCGCCTCACGCATCTGGCCAATGCCTTCGGCCAGCGCATCAACAAGCCCGAGGTTCCCGGCGATCTGCTCGTCATCCGCGGCGAGTTCACCCTCAAGCGGGCCGATTACGGCATTCAACCCGGCCGCAACGAGGACAAGGTCAACCCCGAGATCAAGCTCACCCTCGCCATCGTCGGCGGCCCCTCGCAGGGCTGATCGCCTCACGGCACAAAACTTCCCAAGGACGGCCCGCAAAGGCCGTCCTTTCTTTTTGTCCACACCCTGTGCTACCGTCGCGGTGTGACTGCCGACGAAATCCAGACCCTCATCGACGACGCCACCTTCGACTACTCGATCGGCGACAACGAGGCCGCCCTCGCCAAGCTCGCCCGGGCCACCCAGGCCGCCCCGGATTCCTTTGCCGCCTGGCACGCCCTGGCGGAGATCCACTTCAGCCTGCGGCGGCTGGACGAGGCCCTGCAGGCCGCGGAGCAGGCCCACGCCCTCCGGCCCGACGACCTGTTCATCAACACCACCCTCTCCCGGATCTGGATGGAACGGGGCGACAAGGCCGCCGCCGAGAAATTCGGCGCCCAGGCCAAGATCCTCGGCTGGAAGGACCAACTCAAGAATCCAGAGGCGCAAACCGGCGGTCTCGGCTGACCCCGCGTGCCCGTTGACAGGCCCGCCCGCGCCCACCTAGCCTTTCCCTTCTCATGGACAAACCCACCTATGTGCTGGAATTCGAGAAACCGCTGCGCGAGCTCTCGAAACAACTGGAGGCCCTGGAGCAGCAATCCTTGGAGAGCAGCCTCGACCTCAACACGGAGATCGAGTCCATCGAAAAGAAAATCGAGGCCACCCAGCGCGAAATCTACAGCCAGCTCACCCCCTGGCAGCGCGTGCAGATCGCCCGCCATCCCAAGCGCCCCTATGCCTTGGACTACATCAACCTGATCTGCGAAAATTTTCAGGAATTGCACGGCGACCGCCAGTATAACGACGATCGCGCGCTCATCGGCGGCACCGCGTTTTTTGAAGGCGAAGCCGTCATGATCATCGCCCAGCAAAAAGGTCGCGACACCAAGGAAAAGATCGCCCGCAATTTCGGCATGCCCCAGCCCGAGGGCTACCGCAAGGCCCTCCGACTCATGAAAATGGCCGAGAAGTTCGGCCTGCCCCTGCTCTGCTTCATCGACACCCCGGGCGCCTACCCCGGCATCGAGTCCGAAGCCCGGCATGTCTCCGAAGCCATCGCGGTCAACCTGCGCGAAATGGCCATGCTGGAAACCCCCTCCATCGCCATCGTCGTCGGCGAAGGCGGCTCCGGCGGCGCCCTGGGCATCGGCGTGGCGGATCGCGTGCTCATCTTTGAAAACAGCTACTATTCGGTGATCTCACCCGAAGGCTGCGCCGCCATTCTTTGGAAGGACGGCACCGCCGCGCCAAAGGCCGCCGAAGCCCTCAAGCTGAACGCCGCCACCCTGGAAAACCTGGGCGTGGTGGATGAAGTGATTGCCGAGCCCATGGGCGGCGCCCACTACGACCCGACCCAGGCTGCGGCCGCCCTGCGCTACGCGATCCAGAAACATCTCAACGACCTGCGCGGTCTGGACACCCCGCGCCTGCTGGAAACGCGCTACGAACGTTACCGCAAGCTGGGGGTCTTCGAAGAAGTCGGCGCGGTCGGCTGAGCCGCCGCCCGCCTCACCGCGCGGACAAAAGCTCGATCTTGTTGGCCTGCGCCGTGCCGGCGCCGATCTCCACCAGTGCGCCCGACAGGCGCACATCTCCTGTGGCCACCTCGAAGCGCCGCGGCATGCCATCGAGGAACTTCGCGATCACCGGCTCGCACTCGCGACCCAGCACCGAGGCGTAGGGGCCGGTCATCCCCACATCACAGATGAACGCGGTCCCCTTCGGGAGCACCTGCGCATCCGCCGTCGGCACGTGCGTATGCGTGCCGAGGACCGCGGTGACCCGGCCGTCCAGATACCAGCCCAGCGCCTGTTTCTCCGAAGTCGCCTCGGCGTGCACCTCGACAATGATCGCATCCGCCTGCGCCCGCAACTGCTCCACCATCCGGTCGGCGCACAGAAAAGGACACTCCGCCTTCATCCCGAGAAACTGGCGGCCGAGCACGGTGAAAACCGCCACGCGGAAGCCCCGCGACTCGATCACGAGATGATCCCACCCGGGGCAGGAGCGCGGCAGATTGGCCGGCCGGCACACGCGGTCCATCCCGCCGATCTCGTTTTCCCAGCCGCGCTGGTCCCACACATGGTCGCCCAGCGTGATCGCATCCACCCCGCCCTCCAGCAGGGAACGCGCAATACTGCCCGTGATCCCCGCGCCGGCGGCGGCGTTCTCCGCATTGGCGATGACAAAATCCAGACCATGCTCGGTGCGCAGACGCGGCAGCCGGTCGAGCACGACATCCCGGCCCGGCCGGCCCACGATGTCACCGATGAATAACAATTTCAGCATGAGTGCGACGCTGCCTCCCCCGGTCAGCTTCGCCAATGGTTAAATACCGGCAACGGTTTCATTCCTCGATACCCTCGCAGACCAGTGCAGCCCGCTTCAGTCTGCTTCCTCCCGGTTGCGTCACTCCGCGATCACCGACCGGACGGATTCACTCCCCCAAAAAACGCCCGCACCGAGGCTTGCCCAATGGGAGGTCGTCCGCTTTTTTGTCTCCCTTTGTTCCGACCATGAAATCCTCGACCTCTCCTGCTGCGTTTCCCAAGCCTGAAATCGGCCATGAAATGAATGGTGCTGACGCCGTCGTTCAGTCCCTCATCCGCGAGCAGGTTGACGTCATTTTCGCCTATCCCGGCGGCGCCTCGCAAGAGCTGCACCAGGCGCTGGCCCGGACCGACAAGATCCGCGTCATCCTCCCCCGCCATGAGCAGGGCGGCTCCTTTGCCGCCGAGGGCTACGCGCGCGCCTCCGGCAAGGTCGGCGTGTGCATGGCCACCAGCGGCCCCGGCGCCACCAATCTCGTGTCGGCCATCGCCGATGCGTTCATGGACTCCGTGCCCCTCGTGGCCATCACCGGCCAGGTGTTCACCAAATACATCGGCAAGATGGCGTTCCAAGAGACCGATTTCTACGGCATGACCCTGCCGATCGTGAAGCACTCCTACCTCATCACGAACGTCCATGACCTGCCCCGCATCTTCAAGGAGGCCTTCCACCTCGCGCGCAGCGGCCGGCCCGGCCCCGTGGTGATTGATATCCCCAAGGATGTGCAGCAGGCGAAGTTCCAACCGGTGTTTCCCGCCACCGTGGAGTTCAGCAATCCCTATATCAACCAGGTGCCTCACGCCGATGACGAGCAGTTGAACCAACTGCTCGGTCTCATCGCCGGCGCGAAGAAGCCCATGCTCTACGTCGGCGGCGGCATCATCTCCGCCGAAGCCCACCAGGAGCTGAAAGCCTTCGCGGAAGCCACTAACATCCAGGTCGCCACCACCCTCATGGGCGTGGGCGCCTTCCCCGAAACCCACCCGCTCTCCCTGCAATGGTTCGGCATGCACGGCTCCGCCTACGGCAACTGGGCCGTGGACCAGTGCGACCTGCTCATCTGCGCCGGCGCCCGCTTTGATGACCGCATCACCGGCGACACGAAGCACTTCGCGGCCAAGGCCAGGATCGTCCACATCGACATCGACGCCTCCGAACACCACAAGAACAAGCACGCCCACCTCGCCATCACCAGCGACGTGAAATACGCGCTGGGCCGCCTCGTTGAGCTCGCCCGGGCCGTCAAGTTCACCCCGCCCGACACCCAGGCCTGGCAGGCCCAGGTCGCGCAGTGGAAAAAGGACCATCCCTTCGACAGCAAGGCCGGCTTCGGCGAAAGTCCGCACATCCTGCCCCAGGAAGCCGTGGCCGCACTTTACGAACTCACCAAAGGCGACGCCATCATCGCGACCGGTGTCGGCCAGCATCAGATGTGGGCCGCCCAGTTCTACCGCTTCGATGAGCCCCGCCGCTACATCAGCTCGCTCGGCCTCGGCGCGATGGGCTTCGGCTACCCCGCGGCCATGGGCGCGAAGGTCGCCTGCCCCGACAAGCAGGTCATCGACATCGACGGCGACGGCTCCTTCATGATGAACGTGCAGGAACTCGCCACCTGCCACATCGAGAAAATCGCGGCCAAGGCGATGATCCTCAACAACCAGCACCTCGGCATGGTTGTGCAGTGGGAAGATCGCTTCTACGGCAGCATCCGCGGCAACACCATCCTCGGCGACCACGAGAACATCGGTAGCCCCGACAATCCCTCCGGCCTCTATCCCGACTTCGTGAAGGTCGCGGAAGGTTTCGGCGTCAAGGGCCGCCGCGTCATCAAGAAGAGCGAACTCAAGGAAGCCATCCAGGAAATGCTCGACCACGACGGCCCCTACGTCCTCGACGTGATCGTGCCCTACACCGAACACGTCCTCCCCATGATCCCCGCCGGCAAAACGGTGAAGGAGATGCTGCTGAAGTAAGGTCCCTCACCCGCCGGTTTGTAACGTATTACGTTACAAACCGGGCTGACGTGACGCATACCGAGGAAGCCTGAGGCTTTGAAATGGCTGGTGCAGGAGGCGGATCGAGTTTGGGCCGCGCCGTCCACCGGGCAGCGATCACTTTTCCTTCATCACATACACACCGTCCCAATCGGCGGACGGGGGCTCGTGCTTGTAGTGCTCGGTGATGGCGATGTAAACGAGTGAGGGGTTGCTGCTCACGCCCGGGGTCACGCCGGGCTGGTTGGGCTCCAGCATCGCGCTCTTCTTGAAGAGGGCGATGGCGCCGTCCCAGTCGCGCGCGTAGTGTTTCTCCAGGCCTTGGGCGAAGAGCGCGTAGCACTCCGCCGCCTCGTCGGTCATGAACTCCTTGAGGTTGGCGATCTCGTGGATCGGCACGGCCTGCGTGCGGCCCTTGACCACGATGCGGCCGAGCGGGCGGAAGACAACACGATCCCCGCCATGCTCGATGCAGGCCTGCTTCGTCGCCTCGGTGCACATGGTGTAGGCGCCCCAGCTCTTCGCGCCGCTTTCCATGCGGGCGGCGAGGTTCACATTGTCGCCCATCATGGTGTAGTTGAAACGCGTGCGGCTGCCCATGTTGCCGATCATGCAGACACCGGTGTTGAGACCGACGCGGGTCTGCATGTTGTGCACGATATCCGGCCACTTGCCCGTCTCGGCCTTCCACTTCGCGCGCAACTCCGAGATCTTGCGGTGCACCAGCTGGGTGGCGACACAGGCGCGGTAAGCGTGATCCTTGAGCGCCACCGGAGCGCCGAACATCGCCACCACCGCATCCCCGATGTATTTGTCGAGGGTGCCTCCCTGGTCCTGCACAATATCGGTGCAGGCGGTGAGATACTCGTTCATCAGATCCACCAGCGGACCGGAACCGAGTTTTTCCGAGAAAGAGGAGAAGGACTGGATGTCGCTGAAGTAGGCGGTGATCTCCGCGTCGTGTCCGCCGAGCTGAGGATTCTCACCCGACTCGACCATGCGCTCGACCAGCTGCGGTGAGACATAGGCGCCAAACATGCCTTTGATGCGACCCTTCTGCTTTTCCTCGACGATCAATTGCCGGATGATGGCGGCGAAGCTCGCCGTGAAGGCCGCCCCGAGCGGGGCCGTCAGCGGCAACACGAGGTGGTGATCGGAAAAAACCTGGAAGGCCAGCCACACGTAGGCGGTCAGCAGCAGGATGGCCGTGAGCTTGCTGCGCAGGCCGCGCGCGCCCCCCGTCGAGGCAAAGATGCTGACCAGCAGTGTCAGCCCCAGGATGAGGCCGTCACCGGCCAGTGGTGGCAACCGCTTGAGATATTTCCCGGAGATAATGGTCTTCACCATGTTGCCATGGACGCCGACCTTGGGCACCGGGGTTTCATCGAAGGAAGTGACGGCCAGATCCTGCAACAGCGGATCCACCGGGCCGATGAGCACGATGGCATTCTTGAGGCCCGGTTGCGCGAAGAACTGCTCCGCCGCCTCACGCTCGGCCACATCCACCGAATCCAGCATTTCGGCATAGTGAAAGACCGTGGAAAAACTAATGCGCGGATTGTTGTCCGGCGCCATCCAGGGGGAGAACCAATTGATCTCCACCATCTGGCGATTGAGCAAAGGAATGCGGGCGGCCAGCGAGCCATCCGCGTGAATCAGATCAATATGATCTTCCCCGATCTTCACATCATCAGCCGCCACGCCGAAATGCAGGCGGGCCAGCTCGACCGACATGTGCAGGTAGGTGCGCACATAGCTGGGCGCGTAGGCCGGCACCTTCCGGGTCACTCCATCCAGAGAATCGATCAGCCCCACCAACCCCGGCGACCAGAGGCGGCGCGGATCGCTTTCGCTGAGGCGGAATTGCGGCGTCTCCGGAGGCTCGGCCGCATTCACATCTGCAAGGGTCGCCACCAACGGCAGTGTGCGGTGCACCAACTGGCCGTTGATATCGCGATCGACCGCCGCCGCATAGGAGGCCGCCACCACCACGGGCGGATTGCCCGCCAAGTAGCGGGCCAGCTCGCGGTTGCCCTCGACGCGTTTGCGCCAGTCAATGGCCTCGGCCACCCCGGCTTCCGAGAAAACAATATCCACGCCCACCGCCTTGACGCCGCCCTGCTCCACCAAGGCCCGCACAGCGCGTGCAAAATAACTCCGGCTCCAGGGAAACCCACCGATCTCGCTGAGCGCCTGCGAATCAATGTCCACGTAAACCACCTTCGCCGGTGAGGGGATCTCCCCGCGGGACTGGAAGCGCCAGTCCACCGTACGGTTCTCCAGAAACTCCAGCCAGCCGGCATGGTGGATCGCGATCCACAGCAGCGGAATCGACAGAAAGATGAGCCAGTGCAGGCCGGGAGTGAGCTTCGACTTTTTCGGAGCCATCGGGCCGGCAACCTAGGTAGGCCGCATCACGAACGGAAGCAGATTAAACACATTCGCCTGCGGCCAAAAAAAGCCGGCCCGTTCCGGGGCCGGCTTGGCAAGAGAGAGCGTTATTTATCCGCGGCCATCGCCCGGGGTCGTCCGGGGCGGCGGGGTTTCCGCCGGCGGCGGCGGGGCGCCATCACCCGGAGCGGGAGTCGTGCCACCGAACGCCACAGTCGCAGCCGCCTCAAGAATCTGCTGCGCCAGCTCGGCGATCTGCGCGAGAGACAGGGCCGAAGCATCCTCCACGATCACCACCGGCGGCGCGCCATCCATCGCCAGGCTGATGGCGCCGGTGGCAGGATCCACCGCGATATCAATCAGCACTTCCACCGCCTTGTTGTCAGGCACGGAAGTCTCCGTGGGCAGGTTGATGGAACCGGCAGTCAGCACCACATTACCTTCGCTCGTGATCAGGGAGAAGAAGGCTTTGCCCGTGCCATCGGGCCGGAAAACGATGCGGAACGTCGTGCCGCGGATACCGGCCGCACCGACCGGGGTATGCACCTCGAAGCGCGAACCCGCATCGTAGTTGAGCTTCTTGACGTTGCCCACCAGTTCGCCCCGGCTGAGGTTGAGGCGCGTGCGCGATGCCGTGGGCTCGGCGGTAAGGTCCGCCACGGCCACCTCATCAGCAAACGGATCCTGCGTAAACTCGTCGATGGCCAGGGAGGAGTCCTGCGCGAGATTCATCGTCGCGCCATTGGAAAACACCAGCACGACGCTGGAGCCCCGGCCGGTGTTGACGACATAGCCCTCGGACAACTCGGTGCCGTTCGTGACGGCCAAAGTCGCGCCCTCCTTGGTGGCGGTCACCGTACCGATGACCCGGGCGGCTCTGATCTGCCCGGGAACAGGCGCCGATTGCGCACGGGCGTCCAGGCAAAGCAGGGCGGCAAATCCAAATAACCAGAGCCAACTCAGATATTTTTTATGCATGGGTAAGCGCGGCTTCGACGATCATCGTCCAGTTGCCAACTGCTGGCGCAAACGCTGGGCCGGGGCATAACCCGGGTCAAGACGCAAGCTGATCGCGACCGCCGATCGCGCCCTCCCCTGCGCCGAGGCATCCAGACTCAGATGATAAGCCTGGTAATACCAGACCCGGGCGCTCGCGGGGGCGAGCCGCAGCGCCTGCGCAAAACAATTGCCCGCCTCCAACCATCGGCCCTGCATGTCCAAAGCCACACCCTGGCGAATATGAAACTCCGGCACCGCCGGAGCCAGTGCCAGCGCGCGGCCGGCCTGCTGCTCCGCCTCCTCGCCCAGCTGTCGGGTGCGACCCGGTTCACCATGCGCCTGCAGACTGGTCGCATACGCCAGATCGGCCCAGGCTTGGGCGTTCCCGGGATTGAGGGAAACCGCGCGGATCAGGGCCTCGCGCGCCGGCTCCACCACCTCGCGATACGCACCCGTCTCCCGTTCCGCCAGGGTATCCAGCGACTGCCGGGCGGCATAGCGCGCCGCCTCCGCGCGATAATGAGGCATCACCCCGAGCCCCATGCCACCCGCCACCCCCGCGGCCGCCGCCAAGGCCAGCGCACGGGACAAGCTACCGCGCGCCGCCGCACCACGCGCCCACGCCGGCCACATTTGTCGCACCAGCAGACCGGCCACCGTCGCCAGTGCCAGCGCCAGCGCCGGGATTTTGAGATGAAAATCCACAAACAGCTGGAAGCCGAACGCCAGTAACCCGAGGGCGACGGCCTGCCGGAAGTAAGGATCCTCCAGCCATTCCCCGCCCACCTGCCGTATCGAGAAAGGTCGGCCGCGATACACGCAGCGTAGCGCCACCCAGGCACACGCGCCGAAAAACAACCCGAAGCCCGCGACACCGTAATCGCTCAGGGTATTCAGGTAATCGTTATGCGCCCATTGGGAATCGAGCTGGTAGGGCTCCGGCCGATGTTTCTCGAAGGCGATGTTGTAGCTCCCCGCCCCACTGCCCCAAAGCGGATTCTCCCTAAACAACTGCCAGGCACCCCGCCACATGACCGGACGCGTCCGTTCGCCGGACTCCGCCACCAACGTATCAAAACGTTCCCGCATCGCCGGCGCCGCCCAATAAAGTGCGGCGCCCACCATCAAAACTCCCCCCACCGTCACCGCCGCCAGCTTCAGCCGTCGTATCCAGGTCCGCCCCGGCATCAGCAAAGGCCACAGCATCCCGGCCACCGCCAGCCCAAGCCAGGCCCCCCGGCTCACCGTAAGCACGAGCCCCAGCAGATAGGCCGCCGCGAGATAGCCCGCCAGCACCCGTTGAATCGGCCCGGCCCGACGCTGGCAGGTCAGCATCACCGCCGGTGGCAGCAACAGGAGCAACAGCGCCGCCAGACTGTTCGGAATCCCAAAGGGGCCGCTCGAACGACCGATAAACTGTTCCGCCTGCACCCGCCCCATCATCAGCCATTCCGGACGGACAAAGGCTTGGTAAGCCGCCAGCACCACAGCGACAAAGCCCACCGCGGCCAGTGACCCGAGAATAAATTGCCGCACCCAGGGCCGGCCAATATCGTTCAGCACCACCCAAAAGACCGCCACCAACTGGGCCCACCACAGCCAGTCATGCCAGCCCAGCCAGCGCACGGGAGTCACCCAAAGCACATTCGCCGCCGCATAGAGCAGAAAGGGAATGAAAAGCCAGCCGGCCGGATGCCAGGGAGCGACGGCTTGCCCCAACCAAGCCCGGGCCGCGCAGTGAAAAAACAGCAGCCCTCCCGTCAACGCACTGGTGACCACCATCGTTTCCGGCCGGTAACCGCCCAGACACAAGGTGGTCCAGATGATGTTGCACGCCAGCAAACCTGCCGCCGGCCATTCCAGCCAGGCCGGGAGAGGAAAACGGGGGGCATTGTCAGCTGCCATGGTAGCCATCCAGCACAGGGCAGCCTGCCGCCGGGGGCGATGCATAAATCAGCCGCCACACCAGTGCGCAAAAAAAGCGCCGGCCTTGCGGCCGGCGCTCGTCCCAAATAACCGATGATACTCAGGCCACGCTCTGGATCGTCTTGATGATCCGGCCGGCGACCAGATACGGGTCGGCGGCGGAGTTCGGCCGGCGATCCTCAAGGTAACCCTTGTAACCGCTGTTAACAAAACTGTGCGGCACGCGAATCGAGGAACCGCGGTCGGCGATGCCGTAGGTGAACTTGTCGATGGACTGCGTCTCGTGCAGACCGGTGAGCCGCAGATGGTTGTCCGGACCATAGACGGCGATGTGCTCATCCATGTATTTCGCAAAGGCCGCCATGAGCTTCTCGAAGTATTCCTTGCCGCCTTCCTCACGCAGCCGCTTCGTCGAAAAATTGGCGTGCATGCCGGAACCGTTCCAATCGAGCGGCTGGTTGAAGGGCCCGCGCAACGGTTTGCACTGCCACTCGATGTCCACGCCGTAAGCTTCGCCCAGCCGGGCGAGCAGGTAGCGGGCGACCCAGATCTGGTCGGCGGCGCTCTTCGAGCCCTTGCCGAAAACC
Organism: uncultured Opitutaceae bacterium; assembly: GCA_964429385.1. GTDB lineage: Bacteria > Verrucomicrobiota > Verrucomicrobiia > Opitutales > Opitutaceae > UBA2377. The sequence continues at coordinate 106,591 of CAYSBR010000005.1, read as the reverse complement.
TGAAACTCCCACTGGCCTTTGGCGACCTCGGCGTTGACGCCTTCGAGGTTGATCCCCGCATCCAGACAGAGGTCGATGTGCTTTTCGACGATCTCCCGGGCGACGTTGCCCACGTTATTATAGCCGACGCCGGTGTAATAGGGACCCTGCGGCCCGGGAAACCCGCCCGGAGGAAAGCCCAAGGGCGCGCCATCCTTGAAGAAGAAATATTCCTGCTCGAAGCCGAACCAGGTGTCCGGATCATCGGGAATGGTGCCACGGGTGTTCGAGGGATGCGGCGTCTTCCCGTCCGGCATCATCACCTCGCACATGACCAGCACGCCGTTGCGACGCGTCACATCGGGGTACACCGCCACCGGCTTGAGCACGCAATCGGAGCTCTTGCCTTCCGCCTGGCGCGTGGAGCTGCCGTCGAAGCCCCAATTGGGGAGTTCTTCCAGCTTGGGAAAGCTGGCATATTCCTTGATCTGCGTTTTGCTGCGCAGACTGGCGAGCGGCGTGTAGCCATCCAACCAGATGTATTCCAATTTGTATTTGGCCATATGCGATAATGAGGATTGATAGGGTTTTAGCCGCGGCGGCAACCGCAAGGTTCTTGTGCGGCTGAACTCCGAGACCGCCTACCAAAGAGCACCTTGCATGCCAGCAAAAGCCATAACTTAAGTTCCAGCCATATTTCACAAAAACCACTGATGATTAAATTCTTGCACGGAATATTTTTGGCCTGATTCCTGCATAACCGCACGTTCTTCCCTCATGCCCGAAGCCAAAGACACCCGCCGCGCCCACGTGCACATCGGTTACAATGGCCGCGTTTACAAAACCTTCCGCGGACACCAGGCGCCGGAGCGTTTTGCCAACGAAGTGCGCGTGTTGAAGCACCTGGAGTCACGCGGTTGCGATTTCGTGCCCCGCGTGCTGGAGGCCGACCCCGACAAGCTTCTGCTGGTCACCAGCAATTGCGGGTCCCGGGTGGAACACATGACCGACGAGCGCCTTCGCGAGGTCTTTGCCGAGCTGGAGCAATACGGCGTGCGGCATGACGACCCCTTCCTGCGCAATGTGACCTACCGGATCACCGACGGGCGCTTCTGCATCATTGATTTCGAACTGGCCACCCTGCTCGACGATCCCGCTTCCCCGCCCCTTTCCCCGCCCGATGGCTCCTGATCCTTCCCCCGGCACCCCGCCTCCCTGCCGCCTGCGCTGGTCCGCCTTCACCCACTGCGGACGCGTGCGCCCCAATAACGAGGACTCCTTCCTCGCCCTCAAATTTGACGGCCACGAGCTGCACGTCCTCGGAAAAACCGGAGAGACCTCCGCCCGCAAGACCGACTTCGTCTTCGCCGTCAGCGACGGCATGGGCGGAGCAAACTCCGGCGAATTTGCCAGCCGCATCGCCGTGGACCACATCACCAAACTCATGCCCAAGAGCTTTCGCATGTCGGCCATGGGGCTGGCCAGCGGGTTTGCCGATGTGCTGGAGGAGCTGTTCGCCGACATCCACGAAGTGATGCTCCAGCATGGGCGCAGTTACGAGGAATGCGCCGGCATGGGCGCCACCCTGAGCCTGTGCTGGTTCACCCCCGGCTGGATGTATTTCGGCCACCTCGGCGACAGTCGCATCTACTACCTGCCCCGCGAAGGCGGGTTCAACCAGATCTCCCACGATCACTCCCACGTCGGCTGGCTTCGCCGCCAGGGCAAAATCAATGAACGCGAGGCGCGCACCCACCCGATGCGCAACGCCCTGAACCAGGCGCTTGGCGCCGGCCACCAGTTCATCGACCCGCAGGTCGGCGCGGTGGGCTACCAGCCCGGCGACCGGTTCCTCATCTGCTCCGACGGCCTGAATGACGGCCTCTGGGATCGGCGCCTGCAGGAGCTCATCCGTGAGCCCGCCGCCACCGAGTCCACCCTGCCCGCCGCCCGCCGGCTGGTGGAAGCCGCTCTGGAAGCGTCGGGACGCGACAACATCACAGCCATCGTCATCGAGACCGAAACGGACGAAACGTCCTGAGACCGCACTTCGCCGACACGCAGACTTGCCCTGGCCATGCGGCTCTTTGTTTACGGCTCACTCAAGCAAGGCGGCGAAAACCACGGCGAACTCGCCGGCCAGTATTTTCTCGGCCCCGCCCGCACTGTCCCGGGGTACACCCTGTATTCACTCGGCAGCTACCCGGGGTTGATTCCGGAGGCGACTGATCGCCTCGGTGTCACCGGTGAACTCTGGCGGGTGGACCCGGATTGTCTGCGGCGGCTCGACCTGCTGGAAGGCGTCGCCGAAGGGCTTTACACCCGCGCCGGCATTTCGCTCGCCCACCCCGGGAGCACCGAAACCGTGGAAACCTATTTCTACGCCCGCCCCGTCGCAGGGTGGCCGCGCGCCGGCTCAACCTGGCCGGTTTGATTCCTTCAGCACCGCCTTGGGCGTGCGCTTCACCTTCACGAAACGGGCGCGGAAATATTCCTCCAACGTCTCGCGCACCGCCGGCGGAATGCGCTGCACCAACTGATCGAGCTCAGGCAGGGCGGCGCCCTTGTCCGCCGCTTCCTCCGCCTCCGCGATCGGCGCCGACGAGCTCGGAACCTCTTCCTGGGGCCTCGCCTCCGCCAAGTAGGCCGCCTCCGCCGCTTCATCGGGCCAGAGGGGCGCCATGTCGTCCTCCAGCGTCACCGCCTCGGCCGGCGACTCCGCCGCTTCCGCCATCACCACTGGTGGCGCCACCACCGGACGGGTGGCCGCCGCCGCGGCCTGCGCCGCCTGCAACCGCCCTTCCAGCCGCTCAATCAGGCCTTTTTTTTTTCGTCCGCCGGGCCGGACTCGTCCGCCAGCGTCGCCAGCTCCTTGATCAGGCTGTCAATTGCCCGCGCCCGGCTGGCCTCGACCGCCTTCAACAGCGTGACTTCAAAATTGATCTTTTCAGCCAGGCCAAGCTTCACGCCACCCTCCCCTTCGCGCAGCCCGTCCAACAGGCGCGTGAGCTGTTCGGTGGTCAGCGGCACCCCGCCCAGCATCTCGCTGCGACCGCCACGGCCGATCGCGTCGAGCAAAGCCTGGCGCACCAGCGCCTGCAGATCGGACAGCAAGCGCACCAAATCACGGCCCGCCGCATCACACTCATCCACCAGGGCGACAATCCGCCGATGGTCACCCGCCGCCACCGCCGCGGCCAGCGCCGCGGTTTTCTCGGCGGAGACGAGCCCGTAAACATCCAATACATCCGCCTCGTTGATCTCCGCGCCGCAGAACGAGATCATCTGGTCGAAGATGGACTGCGCGTCGCGCATCCCGCCATCCGCCATCCGGGCGATGCAACGCAAGGCCGCATCCGAGGCCCCGACCTTCTCTTCCGTGGCGATTTTTTTCAACCGTTCCACGATGAGGTCCGCCGAAATGGGCTTCAGATCGAACCGTTGGCAGCGCGACAGAATCGTCGGCAGCACCTTCTGCACATCGGTCGTGGCGAAGACAAATTTCACATGCTCCGGCGGCTCCTCCAGCGTCTTCAACAGCGCGTTGAAAGCCTGGTTGGAGAGCATGTGCACCTCGTCAATGATATACACCTTGAACTTGCCCTGGGTGGGCGCGTAGCGCACGTCATCGCGCAGATCGCGGATCTGATCCACCGAGTTGTTCGAGGCGCCGTCGATCTCGATCACATCGAGCGACGAGCCGTCGCTGATCGCCTTCACCACCGGGTCGTTCACATCGAAATCCGCCTTCGGACCGTCGGTGCAGTTGAGCGCCTTGGCAAAAATGCGGGCGGTCGAGGTCTTGCCCGTGCCGCGCGGCCCCACGAACAGATAGGCGTGGGCGATCCGGTTGCGGGCGATGGCGTTCTTCAACGTCCGCACCACGTGGTCCTGGCCGACGACGTCGTCAAACGTCTGGGGCCGCCACTTGCGCGCGATGACTTGGTAGGAACTCGACATGCGAATGCGGAATGAAGAGTGCGGAGGGCGGCTTGGGCAAGCCCGACCTTGGCAAACTCTCCGCGCCGCCCCGCAATCCGCGCCTGCCGGTCCGCAGTAAAAAAAGTGGCCAGGCACTCCACGGCACTGGGAGAACGTCGTTGCCGTTGCTACCTTCCGGTCCTGGCGGAGTTCACGCGCCTGCCCATGCATGGCACCTGGCCGGGGCGGACGGTAGGCCTCACCCCGCGCGGTTCAACCGCAAAGATGAGAAAAAATCACGGCGCGACCGGCAGATGGGGCTCGGGGCGCTTCAGAGGGGCGAGCCCGGGACGCTCACCGAGACGTTGCTGCCGCTCCTGCGCCATCCGCTCCAGAGCTTCCTGCTGCATGCGATCGAGATTCTCCTTCTGCTCCGGGGTGAGCAGCGGTGCGATGTGCTCATACATCTGCCGCGAAACCGCCATGGTCTCATGCAAACTTTCGCGCCGGAGACGCTGCACTTCGCGCTCCGCCGTGCCGATGATCGGGCGGATCTGTTCCTGCTGCTCGGCGGAAAGCTCCAGCCGCTGCGTCAGCCGCCGGATCATATGCGGCGACACCTGCGCGGGGGCCGGCTCCAGCCGGATCGCCGGCATGATCACCGTCGGCGGCGGATGCATCCGCAGGGTGACAAATCCGCCCACGATCGCCCCCGCGACAAAGATGCCGCCAAAGGCCAGAATGATTTTCCACGGTTTTTTCATGGCTCAGGACAGCGCGAGCAGAATGGCCGCCGGGTCATCGGTCATGAAGAACAGCTCCTCAATCGGAGCCTGGGCGGCGGGAAAGGAAAAATTAACCGCCACCGCCACCGCCGCCATCAGACAGGCCACGCCCAGGGCGCGCCACGCCATGCGCTCCAGCGACCAGGCCGGTGCACGCCCGGCCGCCAGCCCCCGGGCCGCCACGCGCATGGCGAAACCATGGGGAGCCGCCGGCGCTTCGGGGTTGGCCGGCAGCTGCCGGGCGGCCGCGGCCAACCGCTGCCATTTTCTCAAGGGTGTGCTCATGTTCGTTCCTTTTTCTCCAGTTCGTTGAATAACTTTTGCAGCTTACGGCGGGCCCGGAAAGCCCGAACCTTCACCAGGGCGGGATTCCAACCCGTCTGGCCGCTGATCTCGGCGATGGATTTCTGCTCCAGATCAAGCAGCCGGATGACCAGCTGGTCTTCCGGTTTCAGCTGGTCCAGCAGTTTATCCACCAGCTCCCGCGCCTCCAAGGCCCGGTTCGTCTCGATTTCCTTCCCATCGGTCATCACCGCATCCAGCACCTCCGCCTCCTGCTCCGAGAGGTCGGCCCAGCGCAATTCCGGCCGCCGCTTCTGCGCCCGCAACTGGTCGATGCAGGTGGTCACCGCGATGCGCGACACCCAGTGCGGAAACGGCACGTTGCCCTGATACTGGTCAATGCGGGTGAACATTTTCAAAAAAATATCCTGGGCCAGATCCTCCTCCGCCACCCGGCGGGGCAGATGGGAGCGCACGATGCGGATGACCAGGGGATAGAGATGTTCGACCAGCTCGCGCGCAGCCGCCTGATCGTGCTGCCGGACACGGTCCAGGCAACCGGGGAGATCAAACGACTCGTCGGCGGACATGGGGAAAGTGAGACCATCGCATACACAACAAGCAAGACGCCGGACGCGCGGCCCGGTTACATTCCGGGTATGACGAAACCCCGGCTTGACCCTCCCGGAGCGCCCTGCTGGCCTGCCGCCTGCGAGATGCATTTTTATCCGCAGGCCCTTCGACTTACCACCGCGCACGGTCTTTAATCGCCGTCCAACGGTCGATCGTGCGTCCCCGCCTGCCTGTATCCGCCGCGCCTAGCGCGTGCTTGTGCCTCCGTCGCTTCCCTTTATATTTCCTCAACCGTCTTTTGTCGTCCTCACATGCAATCCGCTCCCGTCACCAAGTACGTTCCCTTTCCGCCCGTTGATCTCCCCAACCGCCAGTGGCCCGGCCGGGTTCACACCCATGCCCCCATCTGGTGCAGCGTGGACCTGCGCGACGGCAACCAGGCCCTCGCCCAACCCATGAGCGTGGCCGAGAAGCTCGAATACTTCGACCTCCTGGTGCAGATCGGCTTTAAGGAAATCGAGATCGGCTTCCCCTCCGCCTCCCAGATCGAATTCGATTTCTGCCGCCGCCTCATCGAGGAAAACCGCATTCCCGACGATGTCTCCGTCCAGATTCTCTGCCAGTGCCGCGAGGATCTGATCGTCCGTTCCCTCGAAGCGCTCCAGGGCGCGAAGAGCATCATCTTCCACCTCTATAACTCCACCTCGCCCAGGCAGCGCGAATACGTCTTCAACGCCACCCAGGCCGACATCGTCGGCATCGCCACCCATGCGGTCGCCTTCCTGAAGGAAAAAATGCAGCCTCTGGTCGCCGCCGGCGCCCGGCTCCGCCTGCAATACTCCCCCGAAAGCTTCACCAGCACCGAACTCGAGTTCGCCCTCGAAATCTGCGAGGCCGTCACCGATGTCTGGCAGCCGACCCCCGACAACAAGGTCATCCTGAATCTCCCCGCCACGGTCGAATACGCCACCCCCAACGTGCATGCCGACCAGATCGAGTGGATGTGCACCCATCTCACACGCCGCGACCTCAGCATCATCTCGCTGCACACCCACAATGACCGCGGCACCGGCGTCGCCGCCACCGAACTCGCCCTGCTCGCCGGCGCGGACCGGGTCGAGGGCACGCTCTTTGGCAACGGCGAGCGCACCGGCAACCTCGACCTCGTCAACGTCGCCCTGAACCTCTATACCCACGGCATCCACCCGGGGCTCGACTTCTCCAACATCAACCACATCCGCAGTGTTTACGAACGCTGCACCAAGCTCGAGGTGCCGCCCCGCCAGCCCTACGCCGGCGAACTGGTCTTCACCGCCTTCAGCGGCTCGCACCAGGACGCCATCAAGAAATCCTGGCCGCACCAGAAGCCCGACCGGCCGTGGGACGTGCTCTACATCCCGGTCGATCCCGCCGACATCGGTCGCAGCTATCAGGCCATCATCCGGATCAACAGCCAGTCCGGCAAAGGTGGCGTGGCCTACCTGCTGGAGCAGGAATTCGATTTCGTCCTCCCCAAGGCCATGCACCGGGAGATCGGCCGCATCGTCAACGACGTGGCCGACCGCCGCGGCACGGAACTCTCGCCCGCCGACATCCACGCGGTCTTCCGCCAGGAATACCTCGACCAGATCGCACCCGCCATCGTCCTCGACAGCTTCAAGACGACCGAGCGCAACTCCTCCGTGAAGTGCGAGGCGCGCCTCACGATCAACGGCGACGCCCACCGGATCGCCGGCGAAGGCAACGGGCCCATCGACGCCTTTGTGCGCGCCCTCGCCACCACCAGCCTGCCCAAGGTCTCCGTGCTCAGCTACTCCGAGCACTCGCTCGGCGAAGGCGCCGAAGCCCGCGCGGTCAGCTACATCCAGATCAAGACCGACCGCGGCCTCACCTTCTTCGGCGCGGGCATCGACACCAATATCGAGCTCGCCTCCATCAAGGCCATCGTCAGCGCCCTCAACCGCGCGCTCGCCAAAAGCTGAGCGAGAGCCGCGCCGCCGCGCATGAAGTACACGCCCGCCAAGCCTCCCCTCACCGGGGAAACCCTGGAGACCCTCGCCGCCCGGCTGGGCGAACGCGGTGAGCCGGCGTTCCGCGCGCGGCAGATCCTCGACTGGCTTTACAAGAAGCGGGTGCGCTCCTGGGACGAGATGACCAACCTCTCCAAGCCGCTGCGCCAATGGCTGGATGAAACCTTCGAGTTCATGCCCGCCTCGCTGGTGCTCAACCGGCACTCCGAAGACGTGACCGACAAGCTTCTGCTTGAGCTCGGCGATCGCTCGCTCATCGAGACCGTCATCATCCGCGCCCCGCAGGAAGGCGTGGGCCTCGACCACTCGCGCAAGACCATCTGCATCTCCACGCAGGTCGGCTGCGCCATGGCCTGCGCCTTTTGCGCTTCCGGCCTCCTCGGCCTCAAGCGCGACCTCAGCGCCGGTGAGATCGTCGCCCAGCTCCTCCAGGTTTGTTATCGGGAGGATGCCCGCACCCCCCGCGCCCGCACGGAACTCGCCTCCTTCGACAACATCGTCGTCATGGGCATGGGCGAGCCCCTCGCCAACTACGACGCCATCATCCGCGCCCTCACCATCGTCAACGCCGACTGGGGCCTCGGCTTCGGCGCCCGCCGCATCACCCTTTCCACCAGCGGTCTCGTCCCCAAAATCCTCCGCCTGGCCGAGGAATCCCTCGGCATCCGCCTCGCCATTTCCCTCCACGGCGCGACCGATGAAGTGCGCGAGAAGATCATGCCGGTCAACAAGGCCTACCCGCTCGCGAAGCTGCTCCCCGCCATCAAGACCTTCAGCGAGAAACACGGTCGCATGGTCACCCTCGAGTTCATCCTCATCGAGGATGTGAACGACTCCCTCGACCAGGCCGAAAAGCTGCGTGACATCGCCCTCGACCTCCACGCCCACGTCAACCTCATCCCCTATAACACCGTGGCGGGGCTTCCCTGGAAACGCCCGTCCCTCACCCGCCAGGACCGGTTCGCCGACATCCTGCGCCGCGCCCGTGTCTCCGTCACCCTTCGCCGCGAAAAGGGTCACGACATCGACGCCGCCTGCGGCCAGCTCCGCCTCAAAACCGAGAAAGAGCGCGAAGCCACCGCTCTGTAAGCGGCGCCACCGCCTGCGGGGACTTGACGAATCCACCCGACCGGATGCTTTTGTTGCCCATGCCGCGACTCCTCGCCGTCCTCGCCGTTCTTACGCTCCTGACCGCTTGCAAAAAGAGCGATCACGCCGGACACACGTCCAGTCAGGCTCACCCCCATGCCCATGTCCATATCGCCCCGCATGGCGGCGCGCTGATTGAGCTGGGCAATCACCAGTTCAACCTCGAACTGCTCCTCGACTCCGCCAGCGGTCGCCTCACCGCCTGGGTGCTCGACGCCCATGCGGAGAACTTTGTCCGCATATCCGCCCCGGCCATCGAGCTCGCCATCCAGTCCGGCGGCATCACCCACACCCTCACCCTGCTCCCCATCGCCAACGCCGCCACCGGCGAGACCGTCGGCAGCACTTCCCAATTTGAAGCCGCGGCCGGCTGGCTGCGCTCCGGCACACCCGTCATGGGCTTGATCCGTCGCGTGGAAATCAGGGGCCTCATCTTCACCGATGTGCCCTTCCGCGTCACCCCGGCCGCCGCCCGCGAAACCGCACCCCACTCTCGCACGCACTGAAACCCGTCGCGCTTCACCCGACCCTATGAGCATTCCCGTCACCGTCCTCACCGGCTTTCTCGGCGCCGGTAAAACCACTCTTCTCAACCGCATCCTCACCGAACAGCACGGCAAGAAGATCGCCGTCATCGAAAACGAGTTCGGCGAAGTCGGCGTGGACAACCAGCTGGTCATCTCTTCCGACGAGGAGCTCTTTGAGATGAACAACGGTTGCATCTGCTGCACCGTCCGCGGCGACCTCATCCGCATCCTCGGCCGGCTGCTCAAACGCAAAGACAAGCTCGATGCCATCCTCATCGAGACGACCGGCCTGGCCAACCCCGCCCCCGTGGCGCAGACGTTCTTCACCGATGATGAAATGAAGCAGAACTTCCGGCTCGACGCCATTGTCACGCTGGTGGACGCCAAGCACATCGCCCAGCACCTCGATCAGGATGATGAAGCCCTGAAGCAGATCGCCTTCGCCGATGTCATCCTGCTCAACAAAACCGACCTGGTCTCCCCCCCGGAACTCGATGCCCTTGAGACCCGCATCCGCGGCATCAATGCCGTGGCCAAAATCCAGCGCACCCAAAATGCCGCCATACCGCTGGACCAGGTGATTGATGTCGGTGGTTTCAACCTCTCCCGCGCCACGACGCTCGACCCCAAGTTCCTTGAGCCCGAATATCCCTTTGAATGGGCCGGCGCCTATCCGCTGTCCGCGGGGATCCACGAACTTGAGATCGGCCACGGTGACGAACCCCATGACCACGGACACGCCCACGAAGGGTGCGACCACGATCACCATCACCACGGCAATGAAAACGAACTCGATGTCGTGATTCTCCCCGTGGGCGCGGCAGAAGGTGACGACGCCTTCACTCCGCTCATCGAGACCGCCGTGCCGGTCTTCACCGACTGGGAAGCCCGGCTCAAATCCGGCGACACCTTCCTGCCCGGCCCGACCTTGCACCGCCTCCTGCTGGACAAGGGCAACGGGCGCTTCCCGCTCAAAATTGAAAAGGCAGGCCGCTACCTGGTCTTCGAAGCCTGTGGCGAACACCCGCTGCACATCAATGTGGCCGGCAAGTTCGTGAAGCCGGTCTGGCAGCGTGATTTTCACGCCGCGCACACCCACAACGAGGCCGTCACCTCCGTCGGCATCAGCCTTCCCGGCGACCTCGACGGCAAACGCCTCAACGACTGGATCAGCGAACTCCTCCGCGTAAAGGGCGGCGACATCTACCGCATGAAGGGCGTGCTCGCCGTCAAGGGGAGCAACAAGCGCCTCGTCTTCCAAGGCGTGCACATGCTCTTCGACGCCAAGTTCGACCGCGAATGGGCCGACGGAGAAACGCGCCAGAACACCCTCGTCTTCATCGGCCGCAATCTCGATCGCGCCGCCCTGACCGCCGCCTTTCAGTCCTGTCTCGCCCGCTGAAGCCGGCGGCGCGGCCGTTCTCGACCCGGCTCCGCGGCAGGGGCCTCTCGCGTTGGCATGACACGACCCGTGCAGGCGCATGCTTGTCACCCTCCGCCCCCCGGCTTCAATGGTGTCATGCCCGACTTCCGCGCCTTCTGTTCTCCCGCCACCACCGAGCCCGCGACCATCGCCCTCTCGCCCGAAGAGTCGCACCACCTGATCGCGGTCAACCGTGCCCGCCACGGTGACACCGTGGTCGCCTTCGACGGTCGCGGCACCGAGTGGATCTGCGAGCTGACCGACGACCGGAAAAACGCCGCGATTCTCACCGTGCGTTTTCGCCAGAAACTGCCCGCCCTGCCCTATGCCATCACCCTCGGGCAGGCGCTCCCCAAGGGGCAGTTCATGGATGCCATCGTGCGCAAGGCCACCGAGATCGGCGCCGCCCGGATCGTGCCGCTCGAAAGCGAGCGCACCCAGGTTCATCTCGATGGCACCCGGCAGGACAAGAAGATCGAGAAATGGCAGACCGCGGCGCTCGAAGCGGCCAAGCAGTGCGGCAACCCTTTCGTGCCCGAGGTGGAGCCTGTGCAACAGACCGCCCCCTTCATGGAGTCGGCCCGCGGCTATGACCTGAAACTTATCGCCAGCCTCCAACCAGGCGCGCGCTCCCTGAAAAATGTGCTGGGCACCTTTCGCGAAGCCCAGCAACGCACGCCAAAAAACGTGCTCTGGCTGATCGGCCCGGAGGGAGATTTCACCCCCGCGGAGCTCAGTCAGGCCAAGAGCTGCGGGTTTGAGTTTGTCACGCTCGGGCCGCTGGTCCTGCGCTGCGAAACCGCCGCCACCTACGCCCTGAGCATCCTGAGCTACGAATTGCAAAACCCCTGAGCCTTCAGTGCCCGCCGGCCCTCTGGCGCCAACCTCCATGCACGCTCCCACCGGTCTGCTTTGCGATCTGCTGGCCCGCCCCGAACTGACCGCCATCGCCACTCCCGCGCCGACCTTCGGTTGGTGCGTGGAGCCCATGTCCCCGGGCGGTTCACAGGAAGCCTGCCAGGTCATCGTGTCGGATGACGCCACCCTGATCGCCGAAGGTCAGGGCAACCGTTGGGATACCGGACGCCTGCCACGCAGCGAATCCCTGCACCTTCTCTATGCCGGATCCCCTCTCTCTCCCGGCGGCACATATTGGTGGCGCGTCCGGATCTGGGGTCGCGACCCGCAACCCGGGCCCTGGTCCGAGCCCCAATCGTTCACCCTTTCAGCCCGGCCCGATAGGGCGGCCATCAGCCGTTATCCGGTCCTCCCGGAGCGCCATCCGGCCAAGGAACTCACCGCCACCGCACCCGATCGCTGGTTCGCCGACTTCGGTCAGCACGCCTTTGGCTGGCTGGAGTTGACCTTGGAAGGACCCGACACCGGAACAGTGGAAATTCGCCTGGGTGAAAAAAACACGGGACAAACTGTGGATCTCACCCCCGGGGGCACCATCCGCAGCGCCTGCGTCCACCTGCAGCTGCGTCCCGGTCGCCATGCCTACCGCATCCAAACCCCGGTGGACGAGCGCAACACCACCGGAGCCGCGATTCCACTCCCTCCCGAATTCGGGGTCGTGATGCCCTTTCGTTACGTCGAGATCATCGGCCACTCCCGCCCGCTCACCGCGGCGGACCTGCTCCAAGTGCGGCTGGAATATCCCTTCGACGAGGGCGCCGCCGCCTTTCGCTCTTCCGCCCCCGACCTCGATACCGTCTGGGATTTCTGCAAATACTCCATCCGCGCCACCACTTTCTGCGGTCTGTATGTGGATGGAGACCGCGAACGCATCCCCTATGAGGCCGATGCCTACATAAACCAGCTCGGCCACTACGCGGTGGATCGTGAATTTTCTCTCGCCCGGCATACGCACGAATACCTCCTCGCCGCCCCCACCTGGCCCACGGAATGGAAATCCCACTCCATAATGATGGCCTGGGCTGATTATGAAGCCACCGGTGACACCCGCTCCCTCGCGCGCTGCTACGGGCAGCTCGTCCGCGACAAGCTCTACCTCGACCGGGCCCGGCCCGACGGGCTCATCGACACCAGCGATCTCCGGGATCTCGTGGATTGGCCGGGAGGCGAACGCGACGACTACGATTTCCGCCCCGTCAACACGGTCGTCAACGCGTTCTATTGCCATGCGCTGAACCTGATGCACCGCATCGCCGTTGCTCTCGGTCGGGCGGAAGACGCCGCCCGGTTTGCCGCGGCGGCGACCCTCGCCCGGGAGAACTTCCACCGGCTATTCTTCAATCCCGCCACCGGTCGCTATCGCGATGGCGAAGGCAGCACACACGAATCCCTTCACGCCAGTCTCTTCCCGCTCGCCTTCGGCCTCGTGCCGGGCTCCGCCCGGGCCGGCGTCGCCGCCTACCTCAAATCACGCGGCATGGCCTGCAGCGTTTACGCCGCCCAGTATCTGCTCGAAGCCTTGTTCATCGCCGGTGAGGCGGATCATGCCATCGGACTGATGACCGCACAGACGGATCGCAGCTGGCACAACATGCTGCGCCAGGGCGCAACGATCACCTGGGAAGCCTGGGACAACCGATTCAAACCCAACCAGGATTGGAACCACGCCTGGGGCGCCGCCCCGGCAAACATCATCCCGCGCTACGTTCTCGGCGTGCGTCCGCTGACTCCGGGTTACAGCAAGGTTTTGATCGCCCCCCAACCGGGTCCTTTACGCGAATTGCACGGCATCGTCCCCACCATCCGGGGCCCCATCCGGGTTGATGCCATCCTCACATCGGACAATCGCTGGGAGATTGAGTATCAGGTTCCCACCGGCGTCACAGTCGAACTGCTAACGCCGGCCTATTAACCAAAAGAGTCACAGCACTCGCGCAGGTGCAGACCTGCACCGTCTTTGTGCTCTGCGGCTCGGCGCAATCCTGGGCCGATAAAATCAGCCCTTGCGTTTCTCGATGTAGCGCTGGACGTCATCACCCGATACCCGACCGCCGGGACCGGTCGCCTCGATATCGGTAATCGTCGCCGGATCGAGCCCGGCCTCCTGGGCCAGCTTGGTCGCCCGGGGCGTCCACACCACTTCGCCGGCCGCCTTGGCCGCCGCTCCCGCCGCCTTGGCTGTCTGCGACTTAAGATGCAGCTGACTCTCATCGCTGGTCTCAATCTGGAGAAACAGGTCGCCGGAGTTCAGGGTCTGCCCGGGCTTGCCGATCACGGCATGAATCACGCCGTCGCAGGGGCTTTCAAACTCGAAGGCGGACTTGTCGCTTTCAAGATCAGCCAGGCGCTGACCTTTCGTCACGCGGTCCCCCGGCTGCACCTTGATGAGGATGACGTTGAGTTCGCTGACCGTGGCGCCCATGGACGGCACGGGCACATCAATGATGAAGGTTTCCATGTGAACTTTTCCGGCAGTGTGCGCCGGGATGGCGCACGGTCAATGCCGCACGCGGGGTTTTGGATTCTTTTGGCCGGCCACACAACGCGCTGGCATCAGGCCCCCGGGCAGCGCTACCGTGACCGGGTATGTCTCCCCGTACCGACACCGACGCACCGCCGATCCGGGCCCGTGGCGTGATCAAGAAATTCGGTGATTTCACGGCGCTTGCCAGCCTCGATCTGGAGGTGAAACGCGGCCAGTGCATCGGCCTGCTCGGGCCCAATGGCGCGGGCAAATCAACCTTCATCGGCTGCCTTTACGGCGTGGTCGAGCGCACCGGCGGCGTGCTGGAAGTCTTCGGCTGCGACCCGCGGCACCACGCGCGGCGCATCAAGGAACGCCTGGGCGTCGTGCCCCAGGAAAACGCCCTCGATGAGGAACTGACCGTCGTCGAGAACATGCGCCTCTACGCCCGCTTCGAAGGCCTGCCCGCGGCCGTCACCCAAAAGCGCATCGACGAATTGCTCGTCCACATGTCGCTCGATCACAAGCGCGACGCCGCCATCCGGCAGCTCTCCGGCGGCATGAAACGCCGGCTCGCCTTCGTCCGCGCCCTCCTCTCCGACCCCGAGCTGCTCATCCTCGATGAGCCCACGACGGGGCTCGATCCGACCGTGCGCCATCTGCTGTGGGAAAAAGTCATTTCCTACCGGCAGGCGGGCAAGACCGTGCTCGTCACCACGCATTACATGCACGAGGCCGAGATCCTCTGCGATCACATCCTCATCATGAACCATGGCGTTGTCACCGCCGCCGGGTCGCCCAAGGAACTCATTGACCGGGAAACCCCCGGATTCGTCGCCATTTTCGATCCCGGGGCGGAAGCATTGCTCGCCTCGCGGCTCGATCCCGCCTGGCAGACTTTCCGTCAGGGTCACCAGTGGTGCGTACGCGCCCCCAGCATCGAGGCCCTCACCGCGCTGCAACAGAACGCCGGGGTGCAGGCCCTGCAGATGCGCCCCTCCAATCTTGAGGATGTTTACCTGAAACTCACCGGACAGGAGCTCGGCGACAATGAGTGACACCCTGCTCTCCCTCCGCCTCGCGTGGCGCGTCGTCGTCCGCAACTGGATCGTCTATCGCAAGGACTTTCTCGCCAATATCTCGCCCACGCTCGCCGATCCCGCGCTGATGCTCACCGCCCTCGGCATGGGGCTCTCGCCCTTCATCGGGAGCATCAGTGGTCTCACCTACGCGCAATACCTCGCGCCCGGGATGGTCGCCACCACGGTCCTGTTCACCGCCTTCTTCGAATGCAGCTACGGGTTTTACGTGCGCATGACCTTCGAGTCCGTCTTCAAGGCCATGCTCACCACCCCGATCGGCGTGCGCGAGGTTGTCTGGGGTGAATTCATCTGGGTCGCCCTGCGCGCCGCCCTGATGGGCGGCGGCGTCGGACTCGTGCTCGGGGTGCTCGGCCTGCTGCCCAACCTGTGGTCTCTCCTCCTGTTTCCGTTCATCGCCGGATTTCTCTCCATCCCCTGCGGCGCGATCGGCCTGCTCGCCTCCTCCTTCGTCCGCAACATCAACCAATTCCAGACGGTTTACTCCTTCCTCATCGCGCCGATCTTCTACCTCTCCGGCGTTTTCTTTCCGCTGGCGGACCGCCCGGTCCTCGCCGCCATCGCCCAACTCTCTCCATTCTATCACGGCGTGAGCCTGCTCCAGCAGGCCGCCTGGGGAATCCTCGACTGGCGCGCCATCGCCCTGCACTCCGGAGCCATCGTGCTCTTCACCGTGGTGCTCGGCGCCTGGGCCATGCAACGCATCCGCCGCCGGCTGATCTCCTGACAACACCCCTTGGGCAACCCGACCGGTTACCCGGTGCGTTCAACGACGCACCGTGCGCCAGATGGCGAGACACCGGTCAATCAGCGCCGGCAACTCGGCCAGCGGCACCATGTTGGGGCCGTCTGAAATCGCATTCGCCGGGTCGGGGTGCGTCTCGATGAAGAGTCCATCGGCGCCCGCCGCGAGCGCCGCCTGGGCCAGCGGGGGCACGAATTCGCGCTGTCCCCCGCTCTTGCCGCCGGCCGCGCCGGGCAGTTGCACGCTGTGGGTGGCATCGAAGATCGTCGGACAGCCGTTCTGGCGCATGATGGCGAAGGAGCGCATATCCACGACAAGGTTCTGATAACCGAAGGTCGTGCCGCGCTCCGTCTGCCAGATCTCCGCCGCCCGACCCTCCCGCAATTTGCCGGTGACGTGCGCCATTTCCTGCGGGGAGAGGAACTGCCCTTTCTTCACGTTGACGATCCGGCCGCTCGCGGCCGCCGCCAGCAACAGGTCGGTCTGGCGGCAGAGAAAGGCCGGGATCTGTATGACATCGCACACGGCGGCGACGGCGGGAATCTGTTCCCGCTCATGAATGTCGGTCAGCACGGGAAAACCGTAGTCGCGCTTGATCAGCGCCAGAAGCCTCAGCCCCTCGTCCATGCCGGTGCCGCGCGGACCGGCCGCGGAAGTGCGGTTGGCCTTGTCGAACGACCCTTTGAAAACCGGATTCAAGTCCGGATAGGCCACGCGCAACTCGGCCAGCCGTTCAGCCACGGCCCGGCAAACCTGCTCGTTCTCAAGCGAACAGGGACCGGCAATGAGAGTGAGACGCGAGGGATCGTGGAGCATGACGGGAAAGTTCAGGCTTTCGTGCGGGCTTTGGTTTTCCGCTTTTTCGCCGGCTTGCCGCCACTGCGCTTCAACGCCGCGCCGATGAAGGCCGCGAAGAGCGGATGCGCCTGGTTGGGCTTGGACTGGAACTCGGGGTGGAATTGCACGGCGAGGAACCACGGGTGGTCCTTCAGCTCGACGATTTCGACCAGGTTGCGACGCGGGTTGATGCCGCTCACCTGCATGCCGCCGCGCTGCAGCTGGCCGACATAGGCGTTGTTCACTTCGTAGCGGTGACGATGGCGCTCGCGCACGCTGTCGGCCTTGTAGGCGCGATGGGCCAGCGTGCCGGGTGTGAGCGCACACTCGTAGCTGCCGAGGCGCATCGTGGCGCCCTTGTCGATGACCTGCTTCTGCTCCTCCATCATGTTGATGACAGGATGCGGCGTCGAGGGATCGAACTCGGCGCTGTTCGCCCCCTTCAACTTGAGCACGTTGCGGGCAAACTCGATCACCGCGATCTGCAGACCGAGGCACAGGCCGTAATAGGGAATCCCATGCTCGCGGGCATAGCGGGCCGCGGCGATCTTGCCCTCCGTGCCGCGATCACCAAAACCGCCCGGCACCAGGATGCCATCGAGCTTGGCCAGAACGGAAAGCCCGCCCTTCTTCTCCAGATCCTCGGCGTCAATGCGCACGATGTTCACCCGGCAATTGTTGGCGATGCCGGCATGGGTGACCGACTCATAGACGGATTTGTAGGCGTCCTGCAGCTCGATGTATTTGCCCACCACACCGATCGTCACCTCCCGCGCCGGATGGATCACGCGGCTGACGATCTGCTCCCAGATGTTCTTTTCCGGCGGCGGATTCTTCAGCCCGAAAAGATCCAGCACGAGCTGCTCCATGCCCTCCTTTTGCAACGCCAGCGGCAGTTCGTAGATGGAGTGCTCGACATCGCGACACTCGATGACCGCCTTCACCGGCACATTGCAGAAAAGGGAGAGCTTGTCGCGCAGGTCGTGCTCCAACGGGTGATCGGTGCGGCACACGAGGATGTGCGGCTGGATGCCGATTTCGCGCAGCTTCGCGACCGACTGCTGGGTGGGCTTGGTCTTCAGTTCGCCCGCCGCGCTCAGGAAGGGAACCAGGGTCACATGGATGAAGAGCACATCCTTCGGCCCCACCTCGAGGGCGAACTGGCGCATCGCCTCCAGAAAAGGCAGCCCCTCGATGTCGCCGGTCGTGCCGCCGATTTCAGTGATGAGGATATCCGCGTCCTTCCCGCCGGCATAGATGCGCTCCTTGATCTCGTTGGTCACATGCGGGATCACCTGCACGGTCTTGCCGAGGTAGTCGCCGCGGCGCTCCTTCTGGATGACACTTTCGTAAACCTGGCCCGAGGAAAGACTGTTGAGCCGGGACAGCTTGCCGCTCGTGAACCGCTCGTAATGGCCGAGGTCGAGATCGGTCTCCGCCCCATCCTCCAGGACATACACCTCCCCATGCTGAAATGGACTCATCGTGCCCGGATCCACATTCAGATAGGGATCGAACTTCTGAATGCGAACGGTGAGGCCGCGCATCTCCAGCAGCGCGCCCAACGACGCCGCCGTCAGGCCTTTGCCCAACGACGAAACCACACCGCCCGTCACGAAAATGTATTTCATCGGCTAGGCTTAAGCCGTGCCCTTTCACGGTGACAAGACAAGAGTCCGTGCACCCGCTGTCCACCGCTCCATCCGCTTGAAAATACCCGGATTTGCTCAGGTCGGCGTCACCAGCAGCCAGATCACCAATCCGCCTCCGCCGATCAGCACCAGCGCCAGCAGGAGGTAGAGCGTCCACTTGAGCATCTTGATCACCCCCCAGATGATCAAAGCCGCCACCACGGTGAGACTGGCCACGACAAACCAGCGCGGGTATTCCGCGAGTGATTCGAAGACCGGCGGCAGGGCGTCCATGGGCGCGTTGTTTAAGCAGCGCCCCCGCGGATCCTCCAAGCAAAATGATTGCCCCCTCCCTCATCCGGCCCCCCACTGGCCCGATGCATTCGAAACCGCAACTGCTGGCCTGGCTCACCTGTGACGGCGTGCACATCGATCCCGCGACGGGCAAACACACCATCCTCGGTGTATTTTCCAACATCCGCGCGCAGCGTTTCCCCGTCACCCACCCCTTCATGGTGTGGTTCATCACGCTGACCGACTGCTCCCCCGGCCAGCACCAGGTGCGCATCTCCCTCGGGCTTGATCCCACGCAGATGCAGCCATTGCTCGAACGTAATTTCGAATCCCCCGGTCCCCTCCAGCGCATCAACCTCCTCAACGAGGTTCGCAACCTCACGTTCCCCAAGTCCGGCGAGTATTCGATCCTCATCGAGGTGGACGACGAACCTCTTCTCGCCACCAGCATGAACGTCACCAATTGAGCCACCCATGAACCAATCCCCCGTCTTTGACCTCATCGGTGTCGGCAGCCCTATCATGGACCTGCTGGCCCGCGTGGATGATCCTTTTCTTCAAGCGCATGTCCCCGGTGAAAAGGGCGGCATGGTGCTCGTGGACGACGAGGACATCGTCGCCCTGGTCAACCGCATCGGCAGCCAGGTCGCCACGATGCCCGGCGGCTCCGCCGCCAACGCCGCGCTCGGCGCCGCCCAGCTCGGCCTGCGCACCACCTTCCTCGGCAAACTCGGCGGGGATGTCACGGCCGAGCATTACCTCAGCAACTTCACCCTCGCCGGCGGCGACGGCTCACGCTTCAAGCGCGCCACCCTGCCCAACGGCCGCTGCCTTTCCCTCGTCACCCCCGACGGCCAGCGCACCCTGCGCACCCACCTCGGCGCCGCCATGACTCTGCGCCCCGACGAGGTCTCCGCCGCCGATTTCCAAGGCGCCCGCCACGCCCACATCGAAGGCTACCTGCTCTTCAATCCCGCCCTGGCCGACAAGGTGGTCGCCAGCGCCCGTGCCGCCGGCTGCACCCTCAGCATCGACCTGGCCTCCTTCGAAGTCGTCAACGCCGCCCGCGAATGGATCTTCGATCAGCTCAGCCGCGGTGTGGACATCCTCTTCGCCAATGAGGACGAGGCCGCCGCACTCTTCCAGCGCCGCGACGACTACGAAAACTTCGCGAGGGAAATCGCGCGCTTCGGCGGCATCGCCGCCGTCAAACTGGGGGCCGACGGCGCCTGGGTCGCGCAAGGCGAGACGTTGCATCGCATCGCTCCCGTGCCCGCCCCGCGGGTCGTGGATACCACCGGTGCCGGCGATTCCTGGGCCGCCGGCTTCCTCTACGGTCATCTGCGTGGCGCGCCTCTGCCCGCCGCCGGAGCCATCGGCTCACTCCTCGGCAGCGAAACCGTCCAACACCTCGGCGCCGCCATCCCCGACGTCCACTGGCCCCGCATGCGCGCCCAGTCGGCCACCCTGTTGGGTGGCTGATTCCGGGCCTGCCTTCCTTCACTTCTTCGGGTAATTCTCAATAAGTGGCGCCACCAGTGCCGGCTTCCGATCTTGCCACGACTCTGCCCATCGCACCCGTCATGATTGAGAACCGCGAGTCGGCCCGGTGATCGAGTCTGACCGCCGGGCGGTTTTTCTTCTCGCCCCGGCCCGGGCTGTCCGGGTCAGCGGTGCTCCTCGTAGGAGATTTCAATCTTCGCGGTGAACGCCTGTTTCTTGGCCGCACCTTGGAAGCGGATGCTGTGGGTGAGTTCGTCGTACACCCAGCCTTCGGCAGAATCGGGCGGCACTTCCTGGCCGTCCACCCACACGCGCAGACTCTTCCGGTAAAGCGTTGCTCCGACCGGCACGGGGTCGAGGGCGACCGCGACAGTGTCGGCGATACGGTCGCCCAAGGCGGCGAGCGGAGCGGAGAAATCGTCCTCGATATTGAGCACCGTGCCGCCCGTGAGCTCGGCCGCGCGGCGGTGCGAGACGTTGTCGGGCGCCACCACGGCATGCATCTCCAGCTTCCCGGGCTTGTTGCCCTTCACGAGAATGAAGGGACGCAGCACCCAATACCGAATGTAGCTGTCGAGGGTTTGGCGACGGTCGGGGTGGCGTGCGTTGTATTGCCGCAGCAGCTCAGGAAGCGTGCCGTTCTCGATCCACTCCGACTCGCGCTCCCCGTCGGCGGCCGCCTTCCCCGACTCCTTCCAGACCGCCATACGGGTCTCCTCCTCATCCATGAAGAAAACCCCGATCGTGGTGGCGTCGGGCCGCAGCAGCGCGTGCTGCCTGTTGGCGTAGTTCGCGACGAAATTATACACCGAGGTGAAGGCCGTGCGGTTGCTGTCACCATTGGTGCCGACCTTCACGAGTTCGGCAAAGACGCCATCCGGTGTCCGCGGCGTGACCCAGGGCTGTGGCATCACCGGAAGGGTCACGAGCGCGCCGTTGCTGGCGACCTGCTTGGTGACAGTCTTGGGCCGTTCCCGCCGGTCGAGCACAGGATGCCCCTCGGCGTTGATCTCGATCGAGCGGACCTTCTTGAAATAAGCCTGGTCGCGGCGGCCGGAGTCGCGGTTGACGAAATCGGTCGTGAGCACGCCGATGCGATAGTCGAGCTCGCGCTCGTCGAAGAGCTGCCGGAAGCGCCGGAGGTTGTCGGCGATACGGCTCTGGTGCGGCGCCATCGAGGGCGAGTTGTTGATCACGAAAACGAGATCGACCTCGCGGCTTTTTGAGCGGTCCGCCGTGACGTGCTTCGGATTGCGGATGGGTTCGACGCTGATCACCACGACATTCTCCACCCCGATCTGGGGATTGTTTTCATCGAAGGTATAATAACGAAAACGATCCTCACCGATGAAGCCGGGGTTGGGCGCGTAGGTCAGCCGGCCGGTGATACGGTCGAGCCGGGCGGTGCCGTGCTGCGGCCGGGCCTGGTCGTCGAGGACATAGGCCACCTTCGGGGCGACGATGTCGGCGCGGTCGGCCTCCTGCATGAAATCTTCATGACTGGGAATCCGCTGCGTGATCGCGACGTTGGGGCGGGTGGTCAGTGCCACCGCTTGCACAGCCAGGGCGCGCTCCCGGGCCCCGGTGACCACAAGATTATCCAACACGATGGGCGCCGTGGATTTTACGGTGATCACGACCCGGTTTTCAAAAACCAGACCTGAGGTCTCGTTGCGCACGGTATAGCTGAATGAATCTTCCCCCTCGTAACCCTCCTCCGGCTGATAGGCAAAATAGCCGAACCGGCCGGTTCTGGTCTTGAAGAAATCCTCCTCCTCACCACCGGCCAGCCCCACCCGGCCTCGCGCCGGTCCGGCTGTAATCGTATAGATCAGGCCACCAGGCGCGCTGGAACCGGCGACCTCCGACGCCACCGCCAGCTCGCCATGCACTCCCGCTCCTTCCTCGGCCACGAAGAGCAAGGGTTGTGGCGAGACAATCACCTCCACGCCCCCCGCGGGATCATTGGCAACGCTGCCTTGACCCAAGGCCGGGGACACGGCCAGCAGGAGCCCCAAACCAAGGCCGCGTAACCACAAAGGAAGAGGAAATATCGGGTTCATCATGAAGGAAAATGTGCCGACCCGTCCCAAGGGAACTTGTTTCCACTCCGACGCAGATCGGCGGTCGCAACCATGGCGGCCTCTGGCGGCGGGTCAATGATCCCCGCGCCCTTCAAATCTGCATATATCCGGAAGCCCGCTGGGCGGCGCGCCAACCCGGCGATCATCCGGTCACTCCGCCTCGTGCCCGGGGCCGGAAAGGAGACCGTCCCGGCCAATCACCTCGCTCATGGCTCTCCGTCCGCGGCTTTTTCGGCCACGGGACGCAAGGCCAGACGGAAACCGATGAAATAGTTGCTGATACGTGGCAGATTCCAACTGCGGCTGGCGGAACGCAGAGAGCTGCGGGTGTTGGACCAGTCGCCGCCGCGATAGATACGCCCCCAGCCGGAGTCCGTGCCCGCCGGATCTTCCACTTCTCCGCCGGGATACTGGCCATACCAATCGTGGCACAGCTCAGAGACATTGCCGTGCATGTCGTGAAAGCCCCAGGCATTCGCTTCCTTGGTGCCGACCGGATGAGTGCGGTGCCCGCTGTTCTCATAATACCAGGCCAGCGCCTCCAACTCGCCCGCATGCGGAGTCGTGGTCCCCGCACGGCAGGCGTATTCCCACTGGGCCTCCGTGGGCAGGCTGTATTCATAACCCGGGATCAGCGCGCCCGCCTCGCTCGCCATCCGGGTCAGTTTGCGGCAAAACTCCATCGCATCATCCCAGCTCACCTGCTCCACGGGCAGATTCCCGCCCCGAAACTTGCTGGGGTTGTTCTCCATGACGGCCTCCCATTGCGCCTGCGTCACCTCCGTTTTCCCCAGCCAGAAACCCTGGGTGAACGTCACCTTCGTCTGGGGCCGTTCATCATCCCACGAATCCTCATCGGATGAGCCATCGCCCATTTCAAAGCTCCCGGGAGGGACCCACACCATGGCCAGCTTGGCGTCTTCACCGAATTCGAGGGTGATGTTCCGACCGTGATGAGCGCTGTCCTGCGCGTTCTCCGCCCGCAGGGCAATGTCGCCGCCGAGCAAAAGAAATCCGAGGACCGGAAGAAGTGAGAACCGTGTCAGGCTGGGTGCGGGGTTTTGATTTTTCATGAGGGGTTGGGGGCTGGGAGGAAAACTCAGAGATCGCGCGGCTCCAGCAGATCGCCGCCACCATACAGGTTGAATGGAGCCCAAAACTGCGGATGTCGAAACCCTTGCGGGCGGTTGGCGAGAAACTCGCGCTTCACCCGGGCCACCGCCAGATCGCCGGGCATGCCCTCGACAAAATGAAGGCGGTAGAACTCGACCATGAAAAACGTGGTGGCGACGTCGTTGACCGGCCACAATGAGGCCAGCACGCGGTCACCGCCCGCGGTGAGAAAAGCCGACGTGAGCCCCACCACGCCCTCACCCGCGAAGATCGCCCCGAGGCCGGTCTCACAGGCGCTGAGCGTCACCAGATCCGCCCGGATCGGAAGCGCCCGGATCTCCGCCAGCGACAGCTTGCCATCCCGATCCGCCGGCATGGTGCGGGAGAAATGACCTTCATAAGAAAGGGAGAGGCAGGACAGCTCCGGCCGGTGCGGCAGCGCCGAGCCATGCACGGCAAAGTGAATTGCGCGGGAGCGGCGGAATTCACCGACCGACGCCAGCCGGCGCACATTGGGCTCGCTGACTTCTCGGCCGGTGATGACCTGTGATCCGTCCAGCGTGTCGCCGATCTCCTCCACCTCCGCCTGCGTGCCGGCGAGATTGGAACTGGGACCTCCGAAGATACCGAAATAGGGACTGCGGGTAATGGCGGAGACCTGGTTTTCCCGCGTGGCCCGCAACAGGCGCAGGCGCTCGCGCAGATCGTCCACCCCGGCCATCACCTGCGCGTAATCCTTCGGATTATAAACAGCCCCGCCGAAGGCCAGCAGCGACCGGTCATAGGTGGCAGGCGCGCGGTCCGCCAGCGCCAGCGTGATGAGAAACGACGGCGTGAGCGTCATCGTATAATGACTGGTGACAAACATGCCTTCACGGTTCACCAGCGAATCGAACGGCAGGTAATGCAGCAGCCCGCTTGGCGCGATGAGCAGACGATCACTGCTGCCCATCGCCGTCATCAACGGCTCGATCAGCAGGTCGTTCAGCACCGGCGCCACTGCGAGCAGATCGGGCACACGCGTATTGATCTCATCGAAAGGCGCGGCCAGCGCCTCGCGGTAAAAGGCGATAAGCCCGGCCAGCGTGATCTCCTCACTCCGGCCGTAGCGGTTGACATCCACTTCGCGCTGCTGCGCCGCCAGGATGCGATCACGCGGGAGAAATTCCAGGCTCAGGCGCAGCCCCGTCATGGGCAGCTCCACCGCGGTGATGGCGCTGCGGGTGACGACAATCACCACGGGCGCGGAGCCCGCCCAATCCGCATTGGCATAGTTGAGGGCGGCCACCCCTTCCGGGAGCCGCCGCTGGAAGTCGCGCAGCGCCGCCACACGCCGGGCCCGCGTTTCGCCCGCGGCCCCGGGCTGAATGAGTTCAAGCAGTTGCCGGGCCTTGAGGGATTCGGCCGCCAGCAACGCTTCCCAGGGCTGCTGCAGGCGGGTGTGCGCGGCAACAAGCCGGCGGTAACTGTCAGCCTGCAACGCCAGAAACTCCCGGCGGTCCTCCAGCGAGGCCGTGGCCCGCACCGCCTCCACATCCTCCACCGCCGGTTCCAGCAACCGGGTGACGAGCCCATTCTCCCCCAACCCATAGGCCAGCTCGCCCGCCAAGGTCAGCCCTTCGATGCGCACGCGCGGCTGCGTGCTGGCCCGCAATTCGATCCCGATCCGGTCGAGCCAGGCCGCCGTGACTTCGCGCGCCCGAGTATCGCGCAACCGCACCCAGGCGGCCGCCCGGGACAAGCGGGCCAGCAACGCCTCGTCGGGCACGCCAAGCCGGGACGCCATCTCGCCCGCCGTCTCGAAATGTGCATCGGCCACCATGCCCTCCCCGGCCGCGACCGCGCATTGCGCCGCCACCTGCAGACACGAAATCAACTCCATATCCGCCACCCTCACCCAGTCGCCACGCGGTCGCCGACGCGAGGTGCCGCGCTCGTTGAGCGCCTGATGCAAGGCATTCTGCGCCTCGGTGAAAGCCGGACGGGGCTCATCGAGGGCCAGCAGGGTGCGCGCGTAATCGCGCCGGATGCCGACCGACGGCTGCTCCTCCTTCAATGCGGCCTCAAACATCTCGCGCGCGCCAAGCAGGTCGCCCCACGCCCGCCGGTTGCGGGCCTCCGAGACAAAGATCTGCTGCCGCGCCCATTCGGTGGCGCGCTCGCGCGCGGCGGGACGACGGGTGGCTTCCGGCACAAAGGCTTCCGGATCCAGCTGACGCAGTAAATCGGTCGCCGTGCGAAAGTCTCCCATCGCCCGGGCAATATCGGCGAGCAGGAACCGGGCGCCCGCCTGCGCGGTCGCCTGCTCGTGCGGCAAGGCGATCTCGATTGAAGTCCGCGCCTCCGAAAAACGCCCGAGCTGGTAAAGCACCTGGGCCCGCCCGGCATGAATGCCGGCGAGCCGGGCCTCCGGCCAGCCCTCCTCGCGCGCCAAAGCCAAAGCCCGGTCAAAGGCCGTCAGCCCCTCCGGCAACCGTCGTTCGACCAGCCGCTGGTAGCCTTCGCTGTTGGCCGCCGTGGCGGGCGTCCATTCCACGGAGACCGCCCGCCCATCGGAAGTGCGGCCCGTCAGTGTGGCGCTCCCTTGCGCCGCGGCGGCAGGGAGCAGCAAGATCACACCCAGGAGAGCAAGCAGCCACCGCCTCAAAGCCGGTCCCGAACCGGAACCGTCCGCAAAATGCGGCGACCGGAAAAGGAACTGACGGAAGCGGGAGCGCTTAATCACCGATTGACGTTTTGATAAGCCGTGCGCGCCCAGTGCATGAAGTTCTGGTCGTTCTGCTTGGAGGGGTTGAGTGACAGGATGATGTTGGCCGCATTGAGCGCCTGCGGCCAGTCCTGCGCCTGCACGGCGATGGCGAAAGCGCTCTCCGCCAGATGCAGCTGCCGCGACTTGTCGGTTTCGAAGTTGATCGCCTCCAGATAATACTCGGCGGCCAGGCGCCGGTTCGACTGGGAGAAGTGGTTGGCACCCGTATGCAGGATGAAGAGGCGCAGGGAAGCGCTTGGCGCATTCTTCGGTGACCACAGGTCCATCTGATCCACCTCGGCCAGCGCCTCACGGATCTTGCGCTGGGCAAGAAACTGGTAGGCGCGCAGCTCATGCAGCGTGGTGTTGATACCGGCATTGCCGGCGAAGAGCGCCCCGCCCCGCTCCGCCAGCGTGATCATCGGCGCATAGGAGGCCGCCGTGTGCTTACTGCTGTTGCTGGTGAGCGTGCTGCTTCCCGCCCACAGGGTGAGCTCGAAATGAGAATCATCCAGCAACCCCGCATCAATATCCTTCCGGCCCATGGCATACGCCTCGGCATAGCGTTTTTGATCAACCAAGGCCTTCACCGCCCGGTAACGATCCAGCGCATAGCCGTAGTCCAACGTGGCCCGGACACCCAGAGCCCCGGAGGCCTCGGCCAGCGGGCCGCGCAACTCGGTGAAAAGCTTCTGCCGCTCCTCGTCCTCATGCGACAGCTCCCACAACCGGACAAACTTGGCATGCACCTTCGAGCGCAGGGTCTGTTCTTCCGCAAGGCGCGCCGCCAATTGGACGGCATCAACGGCCGGAGCGGCGCCGGCCAGGGAGCTCTGCAAGGTACCGTCGGCGAGGCTCCAGCGATGGATGCTCTCCTCGCCCAGCGCGACGCTGATCAAGGCGTCGCCCATGACGGCCAGCCCCACCCCTTCCACACTGGCGGGCACCTCAAAGCGCAGCCGCAGCGCGCCGCTGTTCACATCCCAGACCCTCACCACGCCCTGACGCGTCCCGGCGATGACCCGCGGAGCGTCGCCATCAATCAGATGCACCCAATGATAAGCCTGCCCGTCGGCGGCGAGCGTCTTGCGCTCGACCTTGTCGTCCTTGAACTCGTGGTAGGTCACGAGACCGCCGAAACGTCCGTCAATCGTGGACGCCACCCGGTCGCCCGTCTCGTTGGCGCTGAGGCTGGTGACCGCGCCCCGGATGAGCATGTCGCCATGGCGGACTTCGATTTCCTTGCTGGAATCAATGGGCCCCTGGTCGAAGGTGAGTTGATAGAATCCGAACTGCTGGATACCGCCCGGCAGATAGCGATCACCGGCATAGCCGTAGGCGAGACGGCGGCCGTCACCGGAAATGGCCACCGCGCTGATGCGGCTGCCGGGAGTGGCGGAGGCGAACGTATTCTCCGTGTCGCCCGTGTAGCTGCCGGGCATGACGCCAAAGGCGTAGATGCCGCGGTTATAGCCAGCCGCGCTCCTGATATGCGGCTGGACGAAACGGTTGGGCTTTTCACTGAACGCCATGATCTGCGCCTTTTCGCCACCCAGCATGATGCGATAGGTCCGCTTCGTGGTGATCACATCAATGTCGCCGTCCACATTCGCGCTGAAGGCCCGCAGCGGCTCATCGAAGCGGTGCGAGGTCAGGATGACACCGGCGGGATCACGCACGACAAGGGAGCGCTCATCCGCGGCGTGGGCAAACCAGCGGCCATCCGGCCCCACCGTCACATCGCCGGCGATGCCCAACGGAGAGATGGAATCACGTCCGCCTGTCCAGCGGTGATAGGCACCGCGCCACTCCTGCATGATGAGCTGGTGGGCGATACGGTTCTCGGCCTCAAGCAGGTTGAGCGTGAGCAGGTGATAAGGTTGGGAAATGGAGCCATCGTCGTTGAGAGCCGCGCGATCGACCAGCGCCCCGCGGATATCCTCGATCGAGGCATTGCCGACCGCGTCATTCATGCGCTTGAAGGCATCGTCCATCGCCTGCATGGCCTGTTCGGGAGAAATCCCCTGCTCTTTCACCAGGGCGACAACGATGTGCTCGGTGAGCTGGCCGAGTGACTCGTGCAGCTCGCGGCTCTCCGCGATGAAACGCCGGTGGCGTTCGTCGGCATCAACCAGATCCCCGGCCGTGCGAGGCTCGTCACCGATGCCGATGGTCTGGAAAAACGGCCGCGGCGGGTGGCCTGCGGCGGCTACGCGCTGGTTTATTTTCTGGTGCAAGGACGCCAGCCGGGGCTTGAGATCGTCCATGGCCGAAACCTCACGCCGAAGGCGCAGGACCGTCGCCATGCGTTCCATGCCGTCCGTAACCATGGTGGAGTGAAACTTCTGGGCCGCGGTCACCGGACCAAGGGCATTCTCCAGCAACTTGATCACCTGCCCGCGATAGGCCGAAAAATCCTCTCCGAGCTCATCCACCGGATCCTCATCGCGACGATCGAGAAAATCCTCGATCCGGCGCGCCACAGGGGCGAGCAGTTCAGACGTGATGGGAATATAGAGCCCGCGGATGCCCACAGCGGTATTGGCGCTGCGCAACTCGGTCAGCTCCTGCTGGAGGTTTGCCCAGTAGGAGAGCTCAACGCTCGTGGGCGGCGTATCTGCGGCCCGGAGGCCAAGGGTAAAGGTCAATAGCAGGACGAAGCAGGCGATTTTTCTCATAGGGCTGGAGTGGGTTGGCGTGCTGCGGCCTTGAGCCGCAATACACAGGCAGACATGCGGGCTTCACTCCCCAGCACAATCCCCGTGGCCCCATCTGCGTATCTATACGTAGATGCCCGCCCGGACTCGCGCTTGAAGGTGGCAAGGTCTCCCCAAGACTTCAGGCAAAACAAGACGCACCCGCCCGCCCCGCGCACTTGCCGATCGGCCGCACCATCATGCCGCGCTTTTTTTCCCTGCTTCTCCTCATTTCATTCGCCCCGGTTCTTGTTTCACAAACGGCCCCGGAGGCCGCCGAGGCCTATCACCTCGCCTCCATCCTTCAGGGCGATACGCGCATCGCGCTGCTCAGGACCGCCGCCCAATCGGGCCATGTCCCGGCCGCGCTCGAACTCGGCCTCGCCCTCCATGAATCCCGCTCCTGGCACGAAGCCCACTGGTGGCTGGAACACTGGCTCGCTCATTCCCCGGAGGACCAGGACTTCGACCAAAAACTCTGGTATGCGATCATGGACACCCGCAACCGGACCGCCCGCGAAGCGGGGTTTCATCTGCTCCCTGAGCTCAAGCCATTTCACCGCCGTGCAACCGACGAGGAAAACCCACCCATCTCCCAAGAGCTTGATCGGGATGACGGAGCCGCATTGGGCGAAACCGGACCGGCCGACCCCACCGCTCTCGCCGAAATCCTCCAAAGCAGTCCCACGGACAGGTATGCCCACCTCTGGCTCGCCAAACAGGATGTCTCCGCCCAGCAGCCTTATCGCGCGCTCTACCGCTTGCGGCAGACCATCGTTTATCATCCCAACAGCCTCCGGCTTCGACTCGCGGAGGCCAGACTCCTCCGCGAGCTGAACGCCGATCACGGGACAATCTACGGCACGCGCGCCGCCCTGGCCGAACTCGCCGGGAAATATCCTCCCGCGGCCCGGGCCCAAGCCTGGGCCGCCTGCGCCAGTCTCGCCATGATGGAGGCAGACTTCGGCCAGGCCGAGCGTTACCTGAGCGATGCGCAGGATATCCACCCCGATCCGCGCTTCCTGCTTGAGCGCGCCGCCGTGCGCGCCCGCCTGCACGATTATCGCGGGGCCATTGCCGATCTTCACACCCTGCTCGCCGATGCCACCCCGGACCGGGCCGGGCACCTGCAGAAACGGATTTTGCAATTGGAAACCAAAGCCCGGACCACCCCCGCAGAGATCCCTCTGCCGAGGCCCACCCTTTCCTACGACCCGCCTTCCCTCCCGCCCAACCCCTGATTCTCGCTCTCATTCATGCACTGGATCGCCCACCTGATCGGACTTTTTTACGTCTTCTCCGGCCTGATCGTATTGCGCTGTCTGGCGCAAGACCGCCTGATCGATCAGGCGATTGCCGGCATTTCGGGCCAGATACCGTCCAAAAACGAATACCGACAGACTCAGCTTCTTCATATC
The DNA here is from genome assembly GCA_964429385.1 of uncultured Opitutaceae bacterium. Lineage (GTDB taxonomy): Bacteria > Verrucomicrobiota > Verrucomicrobiia > Opitutales > Opitutaceae > UBA2377. The sequence goes on along the minus strand of CAYSBR010000005.1, from coordinate 76,370 downwards.
ATGGCGGCCCTCACCCTCACCAGCGGACTGGCCCTGGCTACGCTCAGTCGTTGGAGCTTCGCCCTCTTCGGGATTAACACGCTTTTTCAGGTCGCCTACCTGCGCTGGGCTCGCCAGGCCACGCCCCCCGCCAACGATGATGAACGGGCTGGACGCCGGGCCACCATCCGTGCTGCGGGGGTTTATGCCATCGCCACCGCCGGGGTTTGTCTGCTCGCCCACCGCGAAGTGCTGACAGGATGGACCTTCCTGCCCGCCGGATTGCAATCACTCTGGATCGAGGGCTTGGGGCTGGGGCTCATCGCCGCGGTCGCAGTCTATCACTTTCACCGCGCCTCACGCCTCGGCCTCGGGCGCGGGCTCGCTTCAAAGCAGGACTGGTCCGAGCCGGCTTCCCTGCCGGCCGCACCGCCGGCAACGACCCAGCCATTGCGCCTCGCGCCGGAGTTTTGCTGCTGGCCGCTCTGGAACGACACCACCGGCGAAAACCTCAAGCCCGATGAACTCCCGCTGCCCTTCGACCTGATTGAGCGAATCCAAACTTGGGACAGCTCCTACCAAGCCATCTATCTCGCCGACAATCCTCCGGCCAGCCGGTTCGCCACCCCCGAGGACGAAGCCCGCTATCAGGCCGAGGGCCGGGCCATCGCGGAAGCCTTGCGCGCCGCCTGGCCTGACGGGGTCACCTTGCATCTGCCGTAAATTATCTCACCTGCCCTGCCGGGCCGCATGCGCCCGCGCCACCGCGACATATTTCTCCGCCCAGGCGCGAAGCCCTGTCTGCTCCTCTGCGGTAAGGGTCCGGACCACACGGGCCGGCGAACCATAGACCAGGGAGCCTGGCGGACAGACAAACCGCTGCGGCACCAGCGAGTTCGCCCCCACGATGCTGCGCGCGCCGATCTTCGCGCCATCCAGCACCGTCGCGCCCATGCCGATCAGACACTCATCGCCGATTGAACACGCATGGATGATGGCCGCGTGTCCGATGGTGCACCACGCCCCGACATGCACACCATGATCATCCGCCAGGTGCACAATGACGTTGTCCTGGATATTCGTCCCCTCACCGATGCGAATCTCTTGGATGTCCCCGCGCAATACCGCGCCATAGAACACACTGCTCCGCGGCCCGAGCACCACATCCCCGATCACCGTGGCATTGCGCGCCACAAAAAGGGCCTGCCCGACATCCGGTATTTTACCCAGATACGCCGCCAGTCGTTCTTCGATCGTCATCCCCTCAGGCTGTGCGCCCCGGCGTCCCGCCTCAATCCCGTTTCCGCAGCCGACGCCGCTCCCCACCCCCAAGCCAGACCAGAAACCCGGTCGCAATGAGGACCGCCAGCAGGAGCACTCCGGCCAAACCGGCGGCGATGATGAGATATTGGGGTAACGAAGAGGCCATCACCTGATAATTAAGAGACGGCAGACCCCGAAAATAGTTACTCGCTCCCTCAAAAAAAACCGCCACGCTTCGGCCGCTTCACCGCCCATGGAAACCATCCTTACCACCCTCCGCGGTCTGCTGGGCCTGGGGGTGTTCCTCGCGCTGGCCGTTGCCTTCAGCTCCAACCGCCGCGCCATTGACTGGCGACTCGTCGGCATGGGACTGGTCCTGCAATTCGTCTTTGCCGCCCTCGTCCTCCATGTCGGCCCCGTGCGCGCCGCCATCGAAGGCATGGGCCGCTTCTTCATCCAGTTGCTCGCCTTCACCCAGGCCGGCACCGGATTTCTCTTCGGCTCGCTGACGGATGAAACCAGGCACGGCGTGGTCTTCGCCATCGGCATCCTGCCCTCCATCATCTTTTTCTCCGCCCTCACCTCGATGCTCTATTATCTGGGCATCCTGCAGAAGATCGTCTGGGCCTTCGCCTGGGTCATGACCAGGACCATGAAGCTCTCCGGCGCGGAGAGCCTCTGCGCCTCGGCCAACGTCTTCCTCGGCCAGACCGAATCCCCCCTGCTCATCAAGCCCTACCTTCCCGGCCTGACCCGCTCCGAAATCCTCGCCGTCATGACCGGCGGCATGGCCACCGTCGCCGGGGCCGTGCTCATCGCCTTCATCGCCTTCCTTGGCGGCGACGATCCCGAGCAGCAGGTGCTCTTCGCCACGCACCTCATCACCAAGTGCGTCATCTCCGCCCCCGGCTCACTCATCATCGCCAAGATCCTTCTCCCGCAGACCGAGGCGGTCAACACGGCCATGGAGATCAACCGCGAGAAGATCGGGGCCAACCTGCTCGATGCCATCTGTCTTGGCACGACCGACGGCATCAAGCTCGCCGTCAACGTCGGCGGCATGCTCATCGTGTTCACCGCCCTCGTCGCCATGGTCAACTACGGCCTCGGCCAGTGGATCGGCGAATGGCTCGGCCTCAACGCCTGGGTGTCCGGGGCCACCGGCGGCGTCTTTGAAAAATTCTCCCTCGAATTCATCCTCGGCGTCCTCTTCGCCCCCATCGCCTGGCTCATGGGCATTGACTACGGTTCCCTGCTCCAATCGGGAGCGCTGCTCGGCACCCGCACCGTCCTCAACGAATTCGTCGCCTTCGTCCAGATGGGCGAATTGAAGCACACCGGCGCCTACAACGACCCGCGCACCTTGATCATCATGACCTATGCGCTCGCCGGCTTCGCCAACATCGTGAGCATCGGCATCCAGATCGGCGGCATCGGCGCCATCGCGCCCAACCAGCGCGCCAACCTCGCCACCCTCGGTGTAAAGGCCCTCCTCGGCGGCAGCCTCGCCTGCTTCATGGCCGCCGCCATCGCGGGGATTCTGATCTGAGCCAGACTCGGCCACAGATAACACAGACGGACACGGATAATCCGATTCTTCCTCCCGGATAAGCTCCATTCTATCAGTGCCTATCCGTGACATCAGCGGCTCCAATTGAGTTATTCCGGCCAAGTCCCATGCACGCACCGGGAATAATGACTTAAAATCGGGTTGGTTTTGCCCGCCGCCGCCCTTTCCTTGGGTGCGGTTACACCTCTGCCACCCCGCGGTAATCCACGCTCCCTCTCCCCACCCCATGACCGAATCAATCAAGATCAACTGGTATCGTTGCAAAGTGGACAAAGCCGTCATGAGCCGGCTCATGCGCAAGAGCGACGCCCTCGCCTTTCGGCAGGTCATTCCCCAGCTCGGGCTCTACGCGCTCACCGGCACGCTCGCCTATCTGGCGTTCCTCAACCTCACCGCCGCCAACTGGCCGTGGCTGCTGCCGCTGCTCCTGCTCGCGCTTTTCGCCCACGGCACCAACGGCAGTTTTCTCGGCGGCATCGCCTGCCACGAACTCTGCCACAAGACCCCCTTCGCCACCCAGGCGTGGAATACATTCTTCCTGAAAACCTACGCCTTCCTCGGCTGGTTTGATCCCATCGGCTACCGCGCCAGCCACGTGCGACACCATCAGGTCACAGTCCACACCGAGCACGACGGCGAGGTCATGCAACCCCTCGGCCTCGACTGGCACGGCTTCTGGTTCGTCCTGAAAAACCTCACCTTCGATCCGGCCTGGGTGTGGAAAAGCATCCGCTTCATGGCCGCCGCCGCCTTCGGCAACCTCCGTCACGACGGTTTCTTCAAGTCCGCCTGGCTCAACCGTGTCGTCCCCGAGACCGATGCCAAAGGCCGGCGCGAACTCATCCGCTGGGCCCGCGTGGTCTTTTTTGGCCACCTCGCGCTCGCCACCCTCTTCATCCTCACCGGCCACTGGTTTCTCATCGTCATCGTCAACCTCGGCACCTTCTACTGCGGCTGGCTGGTCACCCTCTGCGGTGCCCCGCAGCACGCCGGCCTCGCCGCCAACGCCAGCGACTTCCGGCTCAACACCCGCACCTACACCTGCGGCCCGTTGCCCGCCTTCTTCTACTGGAACATGCAATATCATCTGGAGCACCACATGTTCCCCGCCGTCCCGTTCTACAACCTGCCCCAACTGCGTGAAGCCATGAAGGCCGACCTTCCCCCCGCCACCCACGGCCTCTGGGCCACCTGGAAGGACATCCAGTCCATCCTCCGGCGCCAGCGCCGCGAACCCGGCTACGTCCACGTCCCTCCGCTCCCCGGCACCACAGGCGACCGCGCCACCGACGACACCCTGCTCAGCGAAGCATCGCAGTCGTAAGTGGGTCATATTGATATCTACCCGAAGAAGTGACGGAAGGCAGGGGCCGACCTCCATGGCGGGCCGCTCGGAGATCGGCCCCTGCCTATCGCCGCTCTCTCATCTTTTGCTAATCCTCCATAGGATCGAGCACGGCTGACCTGACAACTTTGCCAAGGTGGGCCGTGCGCTCCGCGCACGGCGGTTTGAGAGGATAACGGCATCCCTGCCGCGCGCGGAGCGCACGGCCCACCCGCCAACTTGTTATCCAGGACCCCATAAAATCCGCAAAGCCGTCGCCGCAGATTGCAGCGATGCGCACGGATATAACTCCTGCCTGCATCTCGTGTTATCTGCGGCCAAAATCAGCTCCGTGGCGGCAATGCCTTCACAGCCTTATACCATGCGAAGGAGCGCACGCCTCTCCCCTCTGATCAACTGGGGCAAGGATCGGCGGGACATGCTTGATTCGGCGGGCGCGGCCAAACCCTCGTGCCGGGGCTGAAATCCGGCTCAGGTCACGGAGGCTACGCGGAATTCGCTGCGTTTGCCGCCGAATTCAAGCTGGAGCGTGTCGCCTTGCTGGCAGCCCATGAGCTGGCGGCCGAGCGGCGATTGCGGGGTGATGACGAGTACCGGTCCACCGTCGGATTCGATTTCGGTGCCGCCCGCCCGGGGACCGATGAAGTAATGGCTGCCGCCGCGGCCCTCGAGTCGCACCAAGGCCCCCAGGCTGATGGGTTCGCCCGGGGCAAAGTCGCGGACCGGCAGGGAGGAAAACTGGGCGACAGCCAGCGCGGCCTCCTCAGCCGCCTTGGACTGGCCGTGCGCCAGATAGGAGGCTTCCAAGCCGCGGGTGTCGTATTTATCTTCGGCCTTGTTTTCCTCGTCGGTCGCGTCGGCATGCGTGGCGCGAGCCGCCCTGGTGATAGCCGCCAGCTCCGCGGAGAGCGTGAGAAGGATGCGATCGAGGAGGTCGCGTTTATTCATGCGGCGAGACAACCCCGGCAGGAGCGGACGACAAGGCAGACCAGGCGGACCGTGGCGACCGGCGGCTTGGATGCGCCGCGGTCAAAGGCGTGAACGGACCAGGTTGCGACACACCTGATGAAGAATGGACGGAGCATAGAGCTGTAAACGGTCCAAAATTAGCGGGGAGTGCGCGCCCGGTGCAATCTCCGTCCAGCAGTAACACCTGTCTTTCCCTCGTATAAAAATAGGCTGTGAGGTAGGGCCCGACCTCCGTGGCGGGCCGCTCGGAGATCGGCCCCTACCTTTCAGCAGTTTTGATATCTTTGCATGAGAAATGGTATGAGTGCGTCAGCAGCCGAGGGTTTGCGGCATGGAGAGCCAAACGCGGAATCCTGCTCTCCCCCTTTTTCCTCACTGCGACCAATCATCAGGCCTTGGGCGGCGGCGGCTGCACCGCGCGGATAAAATCCTCCAGCCCGAACACGAAGCCCGAGTTGATCGTCGTGCGCCAGAGCGCCTGCTGTTTTTCGCGCTCGTCGCGCGCTGTCTCGGCGTTTTCCACGGCGGTCACCGCCTCGCGGATCGTCGAGCACATCACGCCGTAACGGGTCATATCCACCATGCCGCCCGGCGACATGAGCAGGCACCAGTTGATGGCAAAGCCGACATAGATAAGATGGTTCACTCCATGTGCCCGGCAGAGCGCAGCCAGCTGATGCCCGTCCTCGGCAATCGGCTCATCGCCGACCGGGCGCGCCGCGGGCGCAAAGTCCAGCCGGGCAAATCCTGCTTCCACATCGGGCTGGTTGGCTTCGCCCACAAAAACATGGTCGGCGCGGAATTTCTCCAGCCGCTCGTAAACCGGGTCTTTCGCGACCTGCGCCTGACTGGGCGATGGCCCGGCCAGCTTCACGGTGTTTTGGTAACCCGGCAGGTGCGAATAGTAATCGCGCCCGCCCACGACATGAAACAAGCGCAACGGCGAGGCGCGCACCGTCGCCAACAGCGGCGGAAACACCTCCGCCAGAATCTTGAGCGCGCGCGGATGATATTCCACGCAGCGCCGCCAGCCCGGCCACTGCTCCATCGCGCCACACTCCCACGCATGCATCACCACCAGCGCCGTGTGCGCGGGCGCGAGCTCGATCTCCGCCGTCTTCCATCCACCGTAGCCCTCACCCGGCACGTCGCGCGCATAGTCGGCGTCAAACTGCTGGTAGTAACTGGCGGGAAGTTTTACCGGGGTCATGGCATCAAGGATAGGGCAAGCACAGCGGCGGTAAGCTCAGCCGCCGATTTTGATAGTCGGCGCCCCTTGGGCCGTCGGCGTGAGGGTGATGCTGACCGTCTGGCTGCGATGTTCGCCTGAAATCCGCCAGCCCTCGGCTTGTTTTTCGATGGCGAGAGTCCCATGCGTCGCCCCGGTGGGCGCCGCGGTGCAGACGGTCAGGATTTCGTGATGCGTGGCCGCCACACTGGCCACACGGCCGAAGGGCTGCTCGCCGTTTTCATACGCCAGCGCCAGCTTCCCTGCGTCCACGGTCACAGGCCCGCCACCTGCGGCCCGCCCAACCAAAGTCGCAAGCGGCCGGGTGATCACAAACTGTGCCCCGGTCGCGCTGACCTGGCTGGCTTCGTCCTCGTGATTGGTCTGAAAGCGGGCCTCGACCGCCACGGGGGTGCGCGCCTCGACGAGGTCGAATATCACCAACACATCGGGCTTCAGAAACACCAGCGTGCGCAGCACACGCGCCACGTCGGCATTGACGAGTTGATAAGCATCGGTCGCATCGCTGGTGACCTGCATCCAGCCAGGACCGGTCGCGTAATCAATCACCTTGGCAAAAGCCCAGGAGGCGTTCGTGCCCTCGCTGCCGTCGTGATACTGGTGCCCCTGGCCGTTGATGAGCACGGCGGTGTGCGCCTCGGTCAGGCGCAGCAGCCAGCGCGATTGCGTGACCTTGTAGGCCGCGCGAAAAGGGTCGTGCAACAGGCGTTCGCCATAGGCCTTGAAGATGACGCTGTTCCGGTCGGCATGCTCATGGTTGCCGGGGCCGCCGCTGCGCAGGGCCACCAGGCTGTCGTCCGCGCCCCAGCCGGTGCGAGAGATGACAATGTCATTGCGCATACGGAGGTCGTCGAGCGCCGCATCGGGCCGGGCCGCCGGCAGCGCGGCGTCATACCAGATGAGCCCGTAAAGGTGCTTCACCGCGCCGATTTCGTTGGCCACATACTGCGCCACCGGGTCGGCATGCGTGCGCGCCACCCAGGTCGCCACCGAGACCTCCACGGCGCCGTTGGCATCACCGTGATTCACGATGTCATCCTCCCACTTCACCATCGGCATCTTCCAGCCCGTGGTGTGGATGAAGTCGCGGATCGGCCGCCCGCTGTCGCGCGTCGGCATCGTCTGACTGAGCGCGCAGCGCACCGAGCCCGGGTAGTTGATCAGGTTGCGGTCATCGATGCCCTGCGTGCGCCAGAGCACTTCCGCAAACAGCGCGAGATAGAGCGTCGTGTAACCCCAGTAGCTCACCCCTTCGTCATAGCACCCGTCGCTGCCATAAATCGTGGCGAACGATTTTGCGCTGGACCGGGCAAGTTCGAGCCAGCCCTCCGCCTCCGCTCTCCGTCCAAGAAAATGACAGGCCGCGATCCCGAGGCACGCGGTCGGGATGATCTTGAGATTCGTCGAGTTGAGAATGAGCGGCCAGCGCTTGAGGCTGATGTAGCGGAAATCATCCACCTCGCTGCGCGGACTCCATTCCCAGCCCTCCACCCGGTCGGGGTATTTCAGCCCGTAAACCGTGGTGTGGCAGGCGGGCACGCCCTTGCGCAGGATATTGTCCTCCACCTCGGCGATCTCTGCCGCCGTCAGCGCATCGCCCAGACAATCGAGCGCCAGCAACAGCGCGAATGTGCCCTCGGTCGCCCGCTGCATCCCAAGGATCTTCCGCCCGCCCTCGGTAAAGCTGTCCCACTCGGGAAAATCCAGCATCCGGCGCATCGCCAGTTTGGCCAGCGCCAGTTGCGCCGCATCGCGCTCGACCAGATAAAGGAAGGACGCCCGTTCCAATATCTGCTGCGCCTTGAGCAGGTGCAGCACATGGTTGGTCAGGCTCAGCTCCTCGCGCAGGAATTTCTCCGCGGCCGCGACATCGGCCGTCTTCTGCTCGGCCCAGAATTTTGCAAAACGCGGATGCCTCGTGTTGGCCCGGATGCGCGGCAGGTCGCTTTCATCAAACAGCAGGCCGCGCCGACGGCCGGTGGGCAGGGATGTCGTGCTCATGAAATTCTATCGGCATGATACCGGGCAATCGCCACCGCGGCATAGCTGCCAATCTCATCGCCCAGCACCGCCGGCAGCACCCGGCAGTCGCGCGCGCTGTCCGGCAGCGCCTCGCGAGCGATCACGCCCTGCATGCTCGGAGCAAGGAAGCGTTCGCAGCGCTGGTAGATGCTGCCGATCACGATCCGCTCCGGATTGAGGATATCGATAAACCAGGCGAGCGCCTCGCCCAGCCGCGCCCCCACTTCGTGCCAGATGGCCAGCGCCAGCGCATCGCCGGCAACCGCCGCCTCGCCCACGGCACGGGCGGTGAGCTGCTCCGGGGCCAGACGTTGCAGGGTGCTTTCGCCCGCAAATTCCGCCACACGTTGCCGCGCCAGTTGCGCGATCCCGCCGCCCGAGCAGAAACCTTCGAAGGAACCGGCTTTGTTGTAACCCACCGGACCATCCGGGGCCATGCGCAGGTGGCCGACCTCGCCGGCGTTGCCGGTCACGCCTTCGTAAAGCCGGCCATCAAGGATCAACCCGCTGCCCATGCCCGTGCCCATCGTGAGAAAAATCATGCTCTGGCAGCCGCGCCCCGCGCCGAACTGCCATTCAGCCAGCGCGCAGGCATTGGCGTCGTTCATCAAAAACGCCCGCCCACCGAAGCGCTGGGTGAGCTCATCGCAGATCGCGATGCGATCCCAGCCCGGCAAATTTGGCGGGGACAGGATCAGCCCGCGCTTTGCATCCAGCGGACCGCCGCAGGACACGCCGAACACCGTGTCCGGCGCCGGTGAGAGTTTTGCGATCTCCGCAAAGATCCGCTCCCGCGTGCCGTGCACGTCGGTCGTGGCAAAGCGCGCGACTTCACGCACCCGGTCGCCCGCCTCCGGCACGCTGAGCGCGCATTTGGTCCCGCCGATATCGACGCCAATGATGTTCATGATTCAGGCCAGCAACGGCAGTTTTTCCCGGGTAAAACGCACTTTCGTCATCAGTCGGCGCAAGCGCGGCAGCGCGGTTTTTTCCAGCAGCACCACGACGGTGCCGCCGCTGCCGCCGCCGCTCACCCGCGCCCCGTAGAAGCCTCGATCCGGCCCGGCCGCCCGCACGGCCGCCACCATCTCATCGGTCTCCGGACAGCCAAGCCCGATGGAGGAGTAACCGGCATGCGACTGGAAAAGCAGCTCACCCAGCACTCGGAGCGTATCCTCGCGATTGCGGGCATTCACCCCGTGCAACAGCGCGACCGCCGTGGCGCTGCGGAAATTTTCCTCAATGGGAAACGACACCGCCGCACGCACGGCGTAATCCCGCTTTGGTTCGATTTTGGACAACGGATCATCCACGCCGCCGCAACGCGCGAGAAATGCGCGGCCCCCAAGGGTCTCCGGCAGCACGGTGGCTGGCAGGCTGCGCACCTCGGCCGGCGTCAGTTCCGTCGCATGCGCGAGCTTCCGGCCGGTGCCTTGCTCGATGAGTTTTTTGCCCATGAACGCCCCGGCGCGCGCCGTGGCGTAGGGCGAATCGGTCACCGCATGCTTCACCCCGCTCGGCCAGCCGACGGCGATCACGCCCGCCGGCAGCTTGACCGGCGGCAGCAAGGTGTCGGGCCGGCACAAAATCGGCAGCAGCGCGCCGCGCACGCCGTTGGCCGAAGCGAGCTGATCCATCAAGCCGCAGGGCGCGCCGACGATTTCATTCTCGGCCCGCTGCGCGAGACGCGCCAGCGCGGTGCCTTTGAACTTTTTTCCGGAGAGCTTCTCCAGCGCCCGCAAGGTCGCCACTTCCAGCGCCGCGCTGCTGCTCACTCCCATCGAGGCCGGCACATCCGACTCGACCTGGAACAGCAGACCGGCCTTGGGCCGCCAGCGCTGCGCCGCGCAGAAGAGCAGAAAACAGCCGTAGGGATACCGCACCCATTTCGGCACCTCCTCCACCTTCGCATCCACCGGCAGCGAACAATAACCCTCATCCGCGCTCGCAAAGACCAACTCCGGCGCGGCCGTCTCCGCGATCATGACCCGCGTGGTGAGCGCCAGCGGTATCTCCAGCACGAGCGAGCCGCTGTAGTCCGCCACGCCACCAAGAAAATCCAGCCGGCCGGGAGCCTCGCCTGTTACGCGTTTCATGGTCAGCAATGTGCTTGCAGCAGCCGCCGCAGAATCGGGCGCACTTTGCGCGCGAGCGTCTGGTTGGCGTATCCCATCCAGGCAATCGGTGTTGTCGTGTCGAGTGGCGCCCGCAATGGCTTGCCCTCGGGTGTCTCCACCACCCCGCCCGCTTCCTGCAGGATGAGAGCGGTGCAGATATCGTAAGGGTGACAGCAGAGCGAACCGCCGCCGAAGCCCAGCTTCGCATAGACCGGGGGCCGGATGTCGCCGAGCATGCGATCGTGACCGATCAACAGTTCGTAGAGTTGCCCGCCTGTGGAGATATACTGATCGTCAAATACCAGCTGGCCACCGCGCTTGCCGAGGACGCCCAGCTCGCGCCAGAGAGCTTCCTCGATGGTGCCGATCAGCCCTTTTCCTTCCGGGAAAAACCGCGCGATCGAGGCAAAACCATGCTCGAAGCCGGTCGCGCGCGAAGGCTGCGGCTTCAGCGCCGACCAGCGGCGCGCCCGCAGGTCGAAGGCGCGCGCCTTCACGCCCTGCCCGCGCACCGCGCTCAGCTGGTCGCTGCGCCACATCTTGCTGGTCGAGAGCTCGGTCATCGCCGCCACCAGAATGTCACCCAGGTGCGTCTTCGTCCCGCGCTGCGGCGCGAGCGCCGCCAGCGCCCAGGCGCTGCGCTTGTCATACATCAGGTTGCGCGTCCCGTCGATCGGATCGAGGATGCACTTGAAAACCGTCTTCGCCAGCGGTGTGCCGCGCGGGAAGATGACTTCCTCGTCATCCTCGATGCCCTCCATCACCAGCTGCACCGGCCACTTCGCCGGCCAGTGCCGCTCGAACCACGCGAAGATCGCCTCCTCGGTGATCTTGTCCACCTGGTAGATGGTATCGGCCGCGGTCACCGCCGCGATTTTCGCAAAAGACGCCGCGCTTTTCTCCCGCGCGACCACCAGCGTATCGCGGATATGATCCTGCAGGGCGCAGAGAAGCTTCCGGGCTTGTTCGAGTTGAGCTGAGGTCATGATTTAACTGCGGATTTCTCGGATCAACACGGATACAAACAGGGGCATATCTGCGTTCATCGGCGTTATCCGCGGGAAAGGTTTTCTGTCTTGTAGTGCACCGCCGGGACCGCGCGCAACTCCGCGGCTTTCTCATCGGGGTTCGACTCGTTGGTCATCGAGCCGCCGCCGATTTCCGGGCCGGCGAGATACTTCAGGGTGTCGGGTTTCCGCAAGGGGGGATGGAATTCGAGGTGAAACGGAAAAAACGCATAATCCCGCCCATCCGTCGGCGCCTGGTGCAGTGCCATCACATAGGGCATCGGCATCCGCCAGAGATTGTCGTAACGCGTCGTCACCTCGCGGATCATCAGCCCCAGCTGCGCCCGTTCCGCCACCGTCAGATCAGCCAGCGACACCACGGCCCGGCGCGGCAAAATGAACACTTCATAGGCATAGCGCGCGAACCACGGCACACAGGCCACGAAGCCGTCGTTCTGCGCGATCACGCGCGGTCCGGAGAGTTCACGGGCAAGGATATCCTGCCCGAGGTGACGGCCGGTTTCTTGAAAGTGCTTCCGGGAACTCTCCACTTCGCGGGCGGTGAAGCCGTAAATCATATTGCCCGCGTAGATCTGGCAGTGCGGATGCGGGTTGGACGTGCCGACGAGCGAGCCCTTGTTTTCGAAAATGAGCACATGATGCACCTCCGGCCGCGCCCCGAGTGCGCGGTAGCGCTCCGTCCAGAGGTCCACCACCGCCGCGCACTCCGCGTCGGACAGATCCACAAAGGTCTTCGCATGGTCGGGGCTGTAGCACACCACCTCCGCCGTGCCCTGCGCCGGGCGCGTCCGGTAAAAATCGTCCCCTGCGGGTGCGGCCGGCGCCTCGTGGGAAAAACACGGCAGATCGTTGGTGAACCAATAGACGCCGGTGTAATGCGGGTTTTCCCCTTTCACGCGTTTGTTGCCGGGACAAAGCGCGCAAGTCGGATCATACGACGGCGGCACCGTCTCCGCGGGCCGATGCGTATCACCGATCCACGGCCGCCCGCCGCGATGCGAGGTATAGAGCACCCACTCCTCCCGAAGCGGGTGCCAACGCTGCTCCCATACCTGGGGTTGAGGGGAAGACGCCGACATGGGCCGCAATAGGTGCGCCATTGGCCCGGCATGGCGAGTCGAATTGCCAGCCATACAGTTACGTAACGTGTCATGCGAAATGCCGGATCCTCCTCCACACCGTCGTTCATAATGCACGATCCAGGCACCTCACGCCGGGCTCCCAGCCGTTCGTCCATTTTTCTAAATATTAATAAACAATAACTTAATAACAACAGCGGCCTTGCTGGCACACATCCAGTTAAAGGGAAGGCCTTCACTTCAACCCATTGCGCTTATGAAAATGGAAAAACATCCCGCCCTGGTTACCCCCTCCTCGGACAGCGCCAACGAAGCCGCCTTCGATGCGGCGCTGGTCAGTCGCTTCAACGCCGGTGACGATACCGCCTTCCTCACCATCATGGAGCGTTACCAAGCCAAGATCTTTGCCACCGTCCTCAATCTCCTGCACAACCGGGCCGACACCGAGGAAATCGTCCAGGACACCTTTATCCGCGCCCATCGCGGCCTCGCGAAGTTCCGTGGCGACTCCTCCCTCGCCACCTGGCTCTACCGCATCGCCGTCAACCTCGCGCGCAACCGCTACTGGTATTTCTTCCGCCGCCGCCGGCAGGACTCCCTCTCGCTCGACCACGCGCTGGGCGAAGACAACGATGCGACTTTCGCCGATCTCGTGGCCTCCACCTCGCAGGATCCCGCACAGGAAGCCGCCCACGACGAGTTTGCCTCGCTCGTCACCACCTGCATGGAGCGGCTCGACCATCGCCACCGCGAAATCCTCACGATGCGCAACATCCTCAATCTCTCCTATGACGAGATCGCCCAGTCCCTCGGCATCAACGTCGGCACGGTGAAGAGCCGCATCGCCCGCGCCCGCGAGAATCTGCGCGAACTCCTCGCCGCCACCTGCCCCGAATTCACGCCCGACACGCCCTCGTCGGACTACTTCATCCCCGCCCGCTCCACCTACGGCCAGCCGGCCATCGCCTGCGCCTGACCCCTGCTGCCGCCCGAGCGTTTGTCATTTAATGGATGACAAACGACCCGGCGGAAATCTTGTTTTTATCGGCGGCACCGCCTCAATCGAAGGCGTGCCCGACACCCCGCTCAAGATTTCATCCGCCGACGCCCGACGCTTCATGCGCCGGGCGTTGCTGTTGGATACGCCCGCGCCTGATGTCGCCGCCGCGCTCGCGCATCATGGCTTCGTGCAGATCGACCCGATCAACGTCTGCGGTCGCATGCACGATCTCATCCTGCGCAACCGCGTGCAGGACTATCGCGAGGGCGACCTGATGCGCCATGTTCACGGTGAAGATACGTCCCTCCCCGCCACGCAGCGCCGCGCCTTCGAGCACCACCAACCCGCCACCGGCAATCTCGTCGTCTTCACGCACGATGCCTGGCCGCACCTGCAGGCTACCATGCGCGCCCGCACCCGCGTCACCAGCGCCTGGAGCGGCCGGCTGACCCGGGAGGAAAGCGCCCTCGCCCTGCGTATCATCGAGGCCATCACCGCCCGCGGGCCATTGGCTTCGGATGCCTTTGCCGGCGTCGGCCGGACGCGACAGATCTGGGGCTCCGCCACCCTCGCCAAGGCCACGATGCAAAAGCTGTTTTTCCACGGCCGCCTGCTCATCGCCCGCCGCCAGGGCAGCCGCCGTTTCTACGACCTGCCCGAACGGGTGTTGCCCAGGGAAATCCTTACCCTCTCCGCGCCGAAGCCAAAGGAAACCGCCCGCTGGGAAGCGCACTTGAAACTGCGCCAGCGACGGCTGGCCCTGCTCAAGCGCACCGAACTCGCCCTGATCCGGGACCTCGTGCAGCCGGTGCGGATTGAAGGCGCGCCCCTCCTGCACTGCCTGCGCGAGGATCTGCCGCTGTTTGATGTCCCCTCACCCGCTTTCACCCCCCGCCTGATCGCGCCGCTCGATCCGTTGATTTACGACCGCCGTGTCACACGCGCCCTATGGAACTTTGATTACACCTGGGAAGTTTACACGCCACCCGCCAAACGCGTGCGCGGCTACTACGCCCTGCCTGTCCTCTCCGGGCACGAACTCGTGGGCCATGTGGACCCGAAAGCCGACCGGCCCCGGCGCCGGCTCACCGTCGTCTCCCGCTCCGTGCGCCGCGGCCACACCACGGCCGACGCGGTGAAGGGCCTCGCCCATTTCCTCGGCCTCAAGTCCTAACGCCGGGCGCAGCTCGCTGCGTCCGATAGCGCCTGAATTTTTAGCCACAAAGAGGCACAAGAAATCCAAGGTGTTTTTTGCTCACCATCGCGCCTATAGGCGCGCGGGAAGGTTACGCCGGAGCCTTGGACTATTTTTGCGCCTCTTTGTGGCCAAAACTCCGTTCCACCGCACTTCGGTTTTGCATCCGCCCGCCCGCGTGCTTGCGTGAATCCCCCGCCGTGTCCGCCCTGCTCAAAACGCTCAAAACCACCTTCGGCTACGCCACGTTCCGGCCGCTCCAGCGTGAAATCTGTGAAGCCACGCTCGCCGGCCAGGATGTGTTCGCACTCCTGCCGACCGGCGGCGGCAAGTCCCTCTGTTTCCAACTGCCCGCCCTGGTGCGCCCCGGACTCACCGTGGTCGTCTCCCCGCTTATCGCCCTGATGAAGGATCAGGTGGACCAGCTCACCGCCAGCGGGGTCGCCGCGACGTATCTCAACTCCTCGCTCGGCGTGAAGGAAGCCAAGGCCCGCCTGCGCGGCCTGCATCAGGGCGAATACAAACTCCTCTACGCCGCCCCCGAACGCCTCATGCTCGAAGGCTGGCAGGAAAACCTGCGCAATTGGAACGTCACCTGCCTCGCCATCGACGAGGCCCACTGCATTTCCGAGTGGGGCCACGATTTCCGGCCGGAGTTCCGTCAGATTGCCAAGCTCCGCACCGTCCTGCCCGACGTGCCGCTCATGGCCCTCACCGCGACCGCCACCAAGCGCGTGCGTGCCGACATCGTCAATCACCTCAAGCTCCGCGAGCCCGCCACCTTCGTTGCCAGCTTCAACCGGCCCAACCTCACCTACCGCGTCATCCCCAAGGATCAGCCGCTGAAGCAGATCATCGACTTCATCCGCAAGCGCGAACACGAGAGCGGCATCATCTACTGCGCCAGCCGCGCCGCCGCCGAGCGCGTCGCCGAATCCCTCGCCGGCCGCGGCTTTTCGGCCCGCGCCTACCACGCCGGACTCACCGCCACCGAGCGCTCGGACAACCAGGAGCAGTTCCTGCGCGACGACACCCGCATCATCTGCGCCACCATCGCCTTCGGCATGGGCATCAACAAGCCCAACGTCCGCTGGATCATCCACCACGATCTGCCCAAGAACATCGAGGGCTACTATCAGGAGACCGGCCGGGCCGGGCGCGACAGCCTGCCCGGCGACTGCCTCCTCCTCTACAGCCCCGGCGACGTCGCGAAACAAACGCACTTCATCGACGAGATCACCCACCTGCACGAACAGCAGATCGCCCGCACCCAGCTCCGCCAGATCCTGCACTACGCCGAGAGCGCCGGCTGCCGCCGCGCCGAACTGCTCGCCTACTTCGGCGAATCATTTCCCCTCGATAATTGCGGAGCCTGCGACAACTGCCTCGAACCCCGCGAGACCTACGACGGCACGCTGCACGCGCAGAAACTCCTCTCCTGCATCTATCGCATCCGCCAGGCCTCCCGGTTCACCGTCGGCATGAACCACATCATCGAGGTTCTCACCGGGGCCGCCACCGAGAAAATCCGCCGCTGGGGGCACGACCGGCTCACGACTTACGGCATCGGTCGCGATCTCGCCCGTCCGCAGTGGGCCGCCGTGGGGCGCGAGTTGATGCGCCTCGGCTACATCGCCGTCGCCGAGGGCGAATACGCCACGCTTGAGCTCAGCGAGGCCGGCATGGAACTCCTGCGCACCCGCGCGTCCGTCACGCTCACCAAGCCCATGGACCTGCCGCAGGCCAGGCGCGTCGTCCGCCGCGAAGGCGACATTGCCTGTGACGAGATCCTCTTCGCACGCCTCCGCGGGCTGCGCAAAAAACTCGCCGACGAACGCAAGGTTCCCGCCTACGTCATCTTTGGTGACGCCACGCTCCGCGCCATGGCCCGAGAATATCCCGCCCAGCTCGCCGACATGGAGGGCATCTTCGGCATGGGTGAAAAGAAACGCGCCGAGTTCGGCGAAGTCTTCGCCGCCGCCATCGCCGAGTATCTGGAAACCAATTCCCAGATGAGCTTCGACCAACCGGGCGCACGCCCTTGATGACAGCTCAAAACAGCCCCAACTGCTCGGGCGCCGGATCTTTTTCGCAAGGCCACTGGGGTGGCGGCGGCACTGCGGCACAACGGGCCCGCAGGAGCCGTTGGAAATTTCTGCCCAGCTGCGGAGCGTGCGCATCATCCGGATGGTGCGCGAAGAAATAGGGCGAGCGCCCTTCGCCGATCCAGCGCGCCACCACCTCCGCCCACGCCGCCAGCGCGGCGGTGTTTTTATCCACCGCCGGATCGCCCACAAAACGCACGAAGGGATGTTTCCCGGTCGCCGTGAGACGCACCGGTGTGCGGGGTTTGCGTCGCTTGGCATTGAGCGTGGCCTCATCCGTCGCGGTCGAGGCCATCAGTCCCCGTGTGTCGAAGATCACCCTGTCCACGGCCAATTCGCTGAGCAGCCCATCCAGGACCTGTTCCTGTCCCGCCCCGTCGAAGAACTCCGGACTTCTCACCTCCAGCGCATAACGAAACTCCCTGGGCAGATTGCGCAGAAACTTTTCCAGCACCGGCAGTTCGCGCCAACCGAACGACTCATGCAATTGCAGAAAAAACGGCCCCAGCCTCTCTCCCAACGGAGCCAGCCTATGAAAAAACCTGCCGGTCTCAAACTCCGCCCCGACCAGCCGCAGATCATGACTGATCACGCGCGGAAACTTGAAACAGAAGCGGAAATGCGCCGGGGCCTCGCCCATCCATTTACGCACCGTTTCCGCCGAAGGCAGTCCATAGAAGGTCGCATTGCCCTCGGCCGAGCCGAACACACTCGCATATTGCGCCAGATAATCCTCACGCCGCGCCGCAGCGGTGAAAAACCGGCCGACCCACGGGGCATGCGCCCAGACCGGGCAGCCGATGCGGACCTTGGGCTCCGTCGTCATGGCACCTCTATCGTCGGGCTCATACGCGTGGCGGTTCTGCATCCGGCTCAACGCAGGAAAAGCCGGTAGGCCGGATTGTCGCTTTCATCCCAATAAAGGTAGCCGAGAGTCTTGAGGAATTTTTGCAACGCGCCCTGAGACTCGGGCGGCACCTGCAGACCCACAAGCACGCGGCCGTAATCGGCACCATGGTTGCGGTAATGAAAGAGACTGATATTCCAAGCCGGCGGCATCGCATCCAGAAAAGCCAGCAAGGCCCCGGGACGCTCGGGAAACTCGAAGCGGTAGAGCCGCTCGTGCGCCGCCAGCGCGGAACGTCCGCCCACGAGGTGGCGGATGTGCAGCTTGGCCATCTCATCGCCGGTGAGATCGAGCGTTTTGAAACCATGCCGCGTAAAATGCGCCGCGATCTTTTCGCTCTCGCCCCGGCCCGCGGTCCGTATCCCCACAAAAATGTGCGCGTCCTTTTCGTCCGCGATGCGGTAATTGAACTCCGTCACACTGCGCCGTCCGACCAGTGCGCAGAAGCGTCGCAGGCTGCCCGGTCCCTCGGGAATCGTCACCGCAAAGACCGCTTCGCGGTGTTCGCCGATTTCCGCGCGCTCGGCGATGAAACGCAGCCGGTCGAAGTTCAGGTTGGCGCCGCAGGCCACCGCCACCAGGGTCTCCCCCTTCAAGCGGTGGCGCTCGACATAGGCCTTGGCTCCGGCAATCGCGAGCGCACCCGCCGGTTCAAGTACGGCGCGGGTATCCTCAAAGACATCCTTGGTCGCCGCGCAGATGTCGTCCGTGTCCACCAGAATGACTTCATCGAGGTGTTTTTTGCACAGCCGGAAGGGTTCCACCCCCACTTCGCGCACCGCCACACCGTCGGCAAAGAGTCCCGCATGCGCCAGCTTCACCCGGCGCCCGGCCTGGAGAGACCGGTGCATGGCATCCGCATCCTCGGGCTCAACCCCGATGATCTTCACTGCCGGTCGCACCCGCTTCACATAGGCGGCGATACCGGCCGCCAACCCGCCTCCGCCCACCGCGACAAAGATCGCATGCAACGGCCCCTGCTGCTGGCGCAGGATCTCCAACGCGATCGTCCCCTGTCCCGCAATCACCTCGGGATCGTCGAAAGGATGCACAAACGTCAGCCCATCACGCCGCTCGATTTCATAGGCATGCGCGCTGGCCTCATCGTAGGAGTCGCCCTGCAGCACCACTTCACCCCCGCGCGCCTTCACCGCCTGGATCTTCACCAGCGGCGTGGTCACCGGCATGACGATGACCGCCCGCGTGCCCAGCCGTTTCGCCGCGAGCGCCACGCCCTGCGCATGGTTGCCCGCGCTCGCGCACACCACCCCGCGCGCCAGCGCCTCGCGCGGAAGCCCGGCCATCTTGTTGTAGGCGCCGCGCAGCTTGAAGGAGAACACGCTCTGCGTGTCCTCCCGCTTCAACAGCAATGTATTATTGAGTCGGGCGGAAAGGGCCGCGGCCTTTTCCAAAGACGTTTCCCGCGCCACATCATAAACGCGCGCGGCCAGGATTTTTTGCAGATAATCGATCATGAAGGACCTTCGGGGGATACCCCCTCGGAGGGGGTGGTTCTTCCAACCGGCCGCCCGCTTGTCGATGCGGAATTTGGCTGTCCACTCGCGGGCACGCCCATGACATAATGGCCGCTTGTCACCGGCCCGGCCCGGTCAGAATGTTTTCCCGATGAAACCCCACGGACTAGGAACCAAAGCCATCCACGCCGGCCAGACGCCGGACCCCACGACCGGCTCGCGCGCCGTGCCGATCTACCAGACGACCAGCTACGTGTTTCGCGACACGGAGCACGCCGCGAACCTCTTCGCCTTGAAGGAACTCGGCAACATCTACACCCGGATCATGAATCCGACGACCGATGTCTTCGAACAGCGCACGGCCGCCCTTGAAGGCGGCACCGGCGCCCTCGCCCACAGCTCGGGCCAGGCCGCCATCACCGACGCCCTCTTCAATATCGCGGGCGCGGGCGATCACATCGTCTCCGTCGCCCAGCTCTACGGCGGCACCTACAACCTCTTCCACTACACCCTGCCCAAGCTGGGCATTGAGGTCTCCTTCGTGGATGCGGCCGACCCCGACGCCTTTCGCCGGGCGCTCCGCCCCAACACCAAGGCATTCTATGGCGAGGGCCTCGGCAATCCCGCCCTCAACATCTTTCCCTTCGAGGAAGTCGCCGCCATCGCCCGCGAGGCCGGTGTCCCCCTCATCATTGATAACACCTGCCTCTCCCCGATACTCAACCGTCCGTTTGAGTGGGGCGCCAACATCGTCGTGCACTCCAGCACAAAATACATCGGCGGCCACGGCACCTCCATCGGCGGCATCGTGGTGGACGGCGGCAACTTCGACTGGGGTCGCGGCCGCTTCCCCGGCTTCACCGAGCCCGATCAAAGCTACCACGGCCTCGTCCATTGGGAGGCGTTCAAGAGCTTCCCGCCCGCCGGCGGCGCCAATGTCGCCTACATCCTGAAAATGCGCCTGCAGCTCCTGCGCGATATCGGCGCCTGCCTCTCGCCTTTCAATTCCTTCCTCATGCTCCAGGGTCTCGAAACGCTGCACCTGCGCATGCCGCGCATCTGCGAGAACGCGCTCAAGACCGCCGAATTCCTCGCCGCCCACGACAAAGTCGCCTGGGTCAACTACCCCGGCCTCAAGGACAACCCCAACCACACCGCGGCGAAGAAATACCTCAGCGGCGGCTTCGGCGGCCTCCTCGGCTTCGGCCTCAAAGGCGGTTACGACGCCGGCCGCAAGCTCATCGAAAGCCTCAAGCTCTTCTCCCACCTCGCCAACATCGGTGACTCGAAGTCGCTCGCCATCCATCCGGCCAGCACGACCCACAGCCAGCTGACCGCCGAGGAACAGCGCACCACCGGCACCTCGCCCGACTATATCCGTCTCTCGCTCGGCACCGAGGACTTCGCCGACCTGCAGGCCGATCTTGAGCAGGCGCTCGCCCAAGCCTGATTACGGCAGAACCACCCGGGCCAAAACGCCCGCAGCCATCCGGCTGCGGGCGTTTTTGTTTTCAGGTCCGTCTTGAGCAAAGCCGTTTTTTGCTCCCGCTGGCGACGCGCACGCAAGCGATCCACGCCACCCTTTGTCCAGCCCGCCCGCCGCGGGTCCAACCGTCCGATTAATTTCATATCATCAATCACTGATTCGTAAATATGTTTACTTGCCAACCGCCATAAACTCCCCTGTGGTCCCGCCACGGCAACGCCGGACCGGCCCGCCAGGCTCCTCTTTCACCCATACGATTATGAATACGTCCAAGCCCCTCACCCACACCCTCGGCTACCCCCGCATCGGCGAAAAGCGCGAGCTCAAGAAAGCCACTGAAGCCTACTGGGCGGGGCAGCTCACCCGCTCCGAACTCGAAGCCATCGGCCGCAACCTGCGCCAGCAGAACTGGCTGACCCAACAGGCGGCCGGCATCGATATGATCCCCTCCAACGACTTCAGCTTCTACGACCAGCTGCTGGACCTCACCTGCCTCGTCGGCAACGTCCCGCCGCGCTTCGGCTGGAATGGCGGTGAAGTGGACCTCGACACCCGCTTTGCCATCGCCCGCGGCGTCCGCCCGAAAACGCAGGCCGAGGTGGCCGCAACCTGCGGGTGTGCCGATTGCCAGCCCGCCGCCACCTACGCGAGCGAGATGACGAAGTGGTTCGACACCAACTACCACTATCTCGTCCCAGAATTTCACGCCGACACCCGCTTCAAGCTCGCGACCGACAAACCCTTCACCGAGTTCAACGAAGCCCTCAGCCTGGGGATCAAAACCAAGCCCGTGCTCATCGGCCCGGTCACCTACCTCAAACTCGGCAAGGTCCAGGATCCGCAAAACCCCGGCTTCAACCGGTTTGAACTCCTGCCACGCCTGCTCCCCGTCTATGTCGAAATTCTGCAAAACCTGTCCGCCCTCGGCGCGGAATGGGTTCAGCTTGACGAGCCCATCTTCTCGCTCGACCTCAGCGCCGAGGAACGGGCCGCGCTCGCCTCGGCCTACGCCACGCTGACCGCCGCCGTGCCGCAACTCCGGATCATCGTCGCCAATTACTTCGGCGGCCTGCGCGACAACCTCTCGGCCTTTCTCCAGCTTCCGGTCGCCGCCCTGCACGTTGACCTCTCGCGCGCACCCGAAGAGCTAGACGCGATCCTCCGGGATTTTGACGGCCAGAAGCACCTCTCCCTCGGCCTGATTGACGGACGCAACATCTGGCGCAGCGACTTTACCGCGCTCCGCTCCCTGGTCGAAAAAACCCTCACCCGCGTCACCCCCGCCCGCCTCCTCATCGCCCCCTCCTGCTCACTCCTGCACGTTCCCGTGACACTGCGCCACGAGACCAAGCTCGATCCCGAACTGAAAGGCTGGCTCGCCTTCGCCGAGGAAAAACTCGGTGAAGTCACCGCTCTGCGCAATCTCGCCGCCGGCACCCCCGACCTGGCCGCCCTCGCCGCCAACGCCGCGGCGGCGCACTCACGCCGCACCAGCCCACGCATCCATCGCCCCGAGGTCAAGGCGCGCGCCGCCGCCATCCGGCCCGCCGACTTCGATCGGGCCAGCCCCTTCGTCACCCGGCAGGCCCAGCAACGCGCCCGTCTCCGGCTGCCCGCCTTCCCGACAACGACCATCGGATCATTCCCGCAGACCGACACCGTGCGGGCCGCCCGCGCCAGATGGAAAAAGCGTGAACTCACCGACACCGACTACGAAGCATTCCTCGAAGCCGAAACCCGCGCCTGCGTCCGCTTCCAGGAAGAGACCGGCCTCGACATGCTCGTCCACGGCGAGTTCGAGCGCAACGACATGGTCGAATACTTTGGCGAACAGCTCGACGGCTTTGCCTTCACCACCAACGGCTGGGTGCAAAGCTACGGTTCCCGCTACGTCAAACCGCCGGTCATCTACGGCGATGTCGCCCGTCCGCGGCCGATGACCGTGCGCTGGTCCGCCTTTGCGCAGTCGCTCACCCAGCGCCCGATGAAGGGCATGCTCACCGGCCCGGTCACGATTCTCCAATGGAGCTTCGTGCGTAACGACCAGCCGCGCCGCGACACCACCTTCCAGATCGCCCTCGCCCTGCGCGACGAAGTCCTCGACCTCGAAAAAGCCGGCATCGCCGCCATCCAGATTGATGAGCCCGCCATCCGTGAAGGCCTGCCGCTCCGCCGGGCGGATTGGAAAAACTACCTCGACTGGGCGGTAAACGCCTTCCGCCTGAGCGCCGCAGGCGTGCGCGACGACACCCAGATCCACACGCACATGTGCTACTCGGAGTTCAACGACATCATTGCCGCCATCGCCGCGCTGGAGGCCGACGTCATCACGATCGAAACCTCGCGTTCCAACATGGAGCTGCTCGGCGCCTTCGTGGATTTCAAATATCCCAACGAAATCGGTCCCGGCGTTTACGACATCCACTCCCCCCGCGTCCCCACCGTGGCGGAAATGGTCGCCCTCATGCGGAAAGCCGCCGCCGTGCTTCCCCCGGAAAATCTCTGGGTCAACCCCGACTGCGGCCTCAAAACCCGCGGCTGGGCCGAAGTAAAACCCGCCCTCGCCCACCTCGTCACCGCCGCCCGGGAACTCAGAAAG
The DNA here is from genome assembly GCA_964429385.1 of uncultured Opitutaceae bacterium. GTDB lineage: Bacteria > Verrucomicrobiota > Verrucomicrobiia > Opitutales > Opitutaceae > UBA2377. The sequence goes on along the minus strand of CAYSBR010000005.1, from coordinate 52,982 downwards.
GAAGCTGCCCCTATCTTGACACAACTTTGAGTTACACCCAAGCGGAACCCTCTTGCTCTCCTACCCGCTGCCCGATACTTGGCTTCCTGCTCCGCCGGTTTCAGGTCGCGCTGCCGATCCGGCGTTGTGCATCCGCCCCGATTGCCCGAAACTCCGCCGATATCCGGTCGTCCGCCGCGACCCGCTGCCAAAACTCCAACGCCCAAGGCCTGACCGCCGCGTGAGCCTCCCGGAGCGCGGGCAGCACCGGAGGCGCCACAAACTCCCGCGGCACCACTTCGCCCTGCGCGCCCGGCGCAAATAACATCGGCAACATGTCGTAAACCGGCGCGAGGCGAAACGGCTCCTCATCGCCGAACCACACGCTGGCGTTGGCCAGATGCATGTCGGTGTTTCCGATCAATTGCCCAAAACACCAGCGCAGGCGCAATGCGTCCGCATCCGTTGCCGACAGCAACCCTGCTGCCGCCATACCCCGCGCGACGGCCGGCCAATCCGCGGCCGCCTCCTCGAGCAGCCCGCTCTCGACCGCCCGGAGCGTGAGCAGACCGCGCCGGCCATGCGCCCCGACCCGATCGAACCGGGTGACCTCCAAAAACCGGCGGCCTCCCGCATCCAACAGGATGGATTGGGCGGTCTCCACGCCATGCGCTCTCAATACGGCCAGGGCATGATGCTCGGCCGCCAGCAAGTCCGCCCAGCGCCGGCCCGCCGGGGTGACGAGCGGAGACGAAAACTTGACCAACACCGGTCGTCGACCGCCCTGCGGGGTATAAATATCGGTGGTGAACTTGGGTTGCTCGCCTTCCGCTGATGGCCCGACCGGGCCACCGGCCATCGCCGCATCGGCCAAGGCCGCATAGTGCTCCGGGCGCATGTCCTCCAGGATTCTTGCCGCCGCCGGATCGGTCCGCCGCCATGCCTGCTCAACCATCCTTTCGCCCAGCACCCAGTCGCCGGGCAGATCATCGCCGTGAGTGAGCAAGTAGGTCAGCGTATCGTCATCCTGCCAGTTGCGCGGATCCGCCGGCACCCCGAGGCTGGCGCGGATCGAATGCGCGATGGCCCGCCCCATGAATCCCTGCGGCCGGATATCCGAAAGGAAGAACGGCAGTCCGGGAAAGAGCCCGTTGGCGTAGCCATGACGCAGCCAGATCGGAGGCGCGCCCCCGGCTTCCCAGAAAAATCCCCCATGCAGCGCGTGCAGTTCACCCAACGACTGCGCCCGCCCGTCCCCATCAATGCGATACAGCGGCCAGCGCCGACCGACATGCCGCACCGATCGCCGCAAAGCGTAGCGTGTGCTGCGCGCCGCCCCCATCCGCAGCACAGCCTCGCCCAGCCCGGACAGCCCGCGCGAGATGGTCGAACGATCCACCCCCAGCGCCATTGCCAGTTGCTGGGCAGAGACGACCCCGCTGCTCTGCATCTGCAAAGTCAGGTCATGGGACGAAATCTGTGATGCACGGGGCATGGCGCGATAGGCACAGATAATGCACAGATAAATTATTTCTTAAAGAATTATCCATGTGGAGTTAATGATTATATTAATCATGTTATCGCACAGATACTTAACCGCCAAATACCACGGCATCCGCCCCCTCGGCTATCCGTCGGGCCATGTCGCCGACGGCCGAATCGGCACCTGCGCGTTAGTCCCCGAAATAGATCGCCTCGAGCCGCTCCTCCAGCTCCGGGGCGGCGGGGCCTTCGACGTTCGAGAGCACGACGATTATGACGCCACTGGCTGGAAAATACGCGAGGAACGACCCGAAACCGTCGATGCCACCGGCGTGCGCGAACCGCTTGCGTCCGTTCTTCGTCCCGACCGAGAGCCCGAACGCGTAGCCGCCTTTCCCCGGTGTGGTCATCTTCTCCAGCGAGCTGGACTGCAGGAATTTTCCGCCGAACAGGGCCTGCGTCCATTTGCACAGGTCACCGGTCGTGGAATACAGGCCGCCGGCACCGTGCGGCACGCGCATGTCCAAGTAGTTGGCGTTGCGCAGGCCACGGGCGCCCGAGATGTAGCCCGCCGCGCGCCGCGGGATGACCGCAATGGTGGAATCGTAGCCGGTGTCCGCCAAGCCCAGCGGCTCGAAAATGTTCTGTTTCACGAACTCGCGGTAGGTCTGCCCCGAGACCAGCTCGATCACCCACCCGAGCAGGATATAGCCCGTGTTGCTGTATTGGAACCGGGAGCTTGGGCTGAACTCCAACGGCAGCTCGCGCATCCGCTCGAAGATCATGCCGGGCGACGGGCCGGTGGTCTTCCACTCCTTGTAGGGCGGCAACGCCGTGAAATCCGGGATGCCCGACGTGTGGCCCAGCAGGTGCCGCAGCGTGATCTTGTTCCAAGCCGCGGGCACCCCGGCGACGTGCTTCGAAAGCGGATCGTCCACGCTCAACTTGCCTCGCTCCTCCAGCAGCAGGATCGCCGCGGCGGTGAATTGCTTGGTGACCGAGCCGATCCGGAACTTCGTCGCTGCCGAATTCGGCACCTGCCACTCCGCGTTGGCCCAGCCGGAGTTCATCTCGAAAATTGTTTCGTCGCCCCTCGCGACGAGGACCGAGCCCATAAACCGGTCGCCTTCCGCCTGCGCCTTGACCGCCTCAGTCCCCTTGATGCCGATGTTCCAGTGCTCGACACCGGATGCGCTCACCGAGCCCGGCCGTGGTCCCTCCTTTCCCGCATGGGCCAACGGCGCGACGAGACAGGCCCATGCAACCAAGCCAACCACCGACAGATAGTTTTTCATAAGAAGCGAGCAAGGATCTGGTTTTAAGAAACTCAGTCGCGAACTCGACACCTAAAATCTTCAGCCAGCCGCGATTTGAAGGCCAAGCCGAAGACGTCACGCTGAGGTTGCCCTGATTTGACGGACAGCACCGGGCGAATCACTCCGGCCGCAAGCGGGCGAAGTCCGGCAGCTTGAGCGCACGGGTAAAATCCTCGTCATGATGCAGGAGCACCGCGCCCAGTCGCCGGGCCGCGGTAAGGATCAGCAAATCGGTCACGGGCAAAACCACGCCTTTGCCGCGCAAAAGGGTCGCCAGCCGCTCCGCTTCCAATCCGTCGGATTCAGTCAGCGGTTCCCAATAGCACACACTGCGCACATCCAGCAGATACTCGCGCTCCTGCGGGCTGCGCAGACCGACCTGCAGTTCCAGCCACACGATTTGCGGCAAAATCGCCGCATGCTGCCGGAAAAGGCCGTCCAACTGCTGTTTCTCCGCCCCGGTCACGTCGCCGCGCCAGGCATCAATCCACAGGGAGGTGTCAACGACGGCGCGCATGGGCGAGACGCTTCTTTTCCGACCCCTCCAATTCTTCGTTGGTCGGCAGGTTCGGCAGCTTGCCAAACGAGTTCAGCACCCGCTCCACCGCCCTTTTCCGCAGCAGCTCCCGGAGCGCGAGATCAATCACCTCGGTCTTGGTCGCCACGCCATACTCGGCCATGGCCTCTTCGACTTTCTGGGCGTCAATATCCAGCGTCATTTTCATACCATACATTCTGGCTGGTTTTGGCTGGCTGGCAAGCCCGCTCCGGGCTGGCTCGCGTCTCGATCTCCGGCCAGATGCCGCTGCAAGGGTTTGGGCACGCCTTGGTCGAACATAATTTTCAAGGCCGGGAGGGCATCAACCTGACTTCCGCCGCGGCCTCAAGCTGCGCGCGCCCGACGTCGTCATACCATTCGAGAAACTGCTCGATGGTGCCGCCATGGTCGAGATGATCGAAGAAAGCCTGCACCGGGTTCAGCTTACTCCATTTAGCATCGCCGGACATCGTCTCAACCAAGCCTTTCGTGCGAATGCCACCGCCATACTCCGCGTGCCCGCGTGAACCGTGGATTGCCTCCGAGCTTCCCGCCCGCTGCCATGCGCCCATGCCCGCCGCCATGACGATCCCGCTCCATCCGCGCATCCGGACGGTGACGGATTTCGAAACGCTGCTCGCCTCGCCTTTCAGCGGCGGAGTCAACGCCCTGTGCTGGCCGCGCGCACTCGCGGGTGACTTCGGGGAAATCGTCGCCGCCCTCGGGCCCGGCGAAGGCATCGTGCGGCTCGACGAGGACCGCTTGCATGCCCTGGCGCTGAGCGCAGCCGGTCAGGCCGCGCGCGCAGTCCTGCTCGCCGACCTACGCCACCTGCGCGACCAGGGACTGGACCCGGAACTCAACTGCATCCACGCCTACCCACGCGACGACGCGGACGCGATCGTGCCGACTGATGTGCATTCGTTTCACGCCGACCGCGCGCCCTTTGCGGCGTCCACCTGGCTCTGCACCTACCACGGCCCGGCCTCGGAGGGTCTGCCCAACGAAACCGCCCGGCGCCGCGTGGACGATCCCGCCATCCGCGCCAAGCTGCTGGCCGCTTACGGTGGGGCCGACGACGACGGTTTCACGGACTTCCTGCAGGAGTATAGCTACGATTTGCACTACGCACCGCTGCCCGGCGCACAGCCATGGTCGTTCGGACTCGGCCATCTCTGGCGCATTGCCTGCAACTGGCCCGACAGCCCGGTGCCGCCCTGTCTCCACCGCGCCCCGGCCCAGCGCACCGATGAACCGCGCCTGCTGTTGATCAGTTAGCGGGCATCAAAACCAGCAGATCGCTCAAGGCACGAGTCGCCCAAATCTCCGCCCGTAAACCGTAAAGTCGGTAATCTTGGGCAGTAGTCTCCGGCCAATCAAAAGCCCCGCGCCTTCAACCCTCGCCCACCGTGGCAACCGACCCGCCTTGCCCCGGTCGCGCTGGCAACGGCGGCACATGGCAGTAACCGGGATCGGCCTGCTGTCGCCGCATGATCGCGCCAATCTCCCGCCAGACTGCGACAATGCCGTTCGGCATCGGCGGCAGGTCATGCCGGATCAGCTCGTGCAGTTCCGCCAGCCGGTAGCAGGGCACCGCGGCATACATGTGGTGCTCGATGTGGTAATTCATGTGCCAATACAGGAAACGCACCACCGGGTTCAGCGCGAAGGACCGGCAGCAGAGGCGGAAGTCCGGCGCCTCCTCGCTCAATCCCACGTGCTGCGTGCTGTTGCACAACCAGTGAAGCCCTGAGGCGGTGAAGGCCGCCAGGGTGAACACCACCGGCAGGATCCACTGGCCGGTCGCCAGCGCCACCCCAAGGATCAACGCATGGCCGCCCAGCAGAGCGGCCGCCCAGCGCCGCGCCGGCCGCCGGCGCGGCGCATCCCCTGCCGGATAAAGTGTCAGCTCCCAGTCGCCTTGAAACCGGCCGCGCACGATCCGCCAGTGAAAGGCCCAGACAAAAAGGACCCCACGGTAGTTGAACAGCGCGTTGCGCAGGAAGTCCGCCACCACCAGTCGGATCGGCAGGACGACTTCCAGGTCCTCCGGCGGATGCAGCGTGTAGCGATGGTGCCGCACATGACTCGACTGGAACATCTCGGGGTTGATCACGCCGAGGAAGGAGAAGATCGCGCAGAAAAAGTCATTCACCCGCTTGGAGGTGAACACCGTGCCGTGCAGCAGTTCATGCACCGCGTTGACCATGAACGAGGCCACCGTGCCATGCAGCAGAATGGCCCCGGCCGTCGCCCACCACGCCCAGTGGTTCGCCGACCAGACCGCCAGCGTCGCCGTGACCAGCCAGACCCCCAGATATCCGCCCGCCTGAAGGGTGCCGCGCCAGTTGCACCGCCGGTGCAGGCGCTTCGCCGCGCCCGGCGGCAGCTTGGTGCGATACCAGGCGATCTGCCGGCCACAGCGCACCTCCTGGGTAAACGCTTTGAGCGGCGGTTCCGTTGTCAGTCTGGGGTCGGTCTCGGCCATGGCGCCAACACTACCACGGAAACGGCCGGCCGCCTTTCCTCATCATCGCATGAGACGATTGGAAACATTTTGCCGCATCCGCCCATCCGGGCGAATTCCGGCCGCAGGCTTCTGCTTTACTTGCGAGACCTGCGCCATGACATCTCCCCCATGCCCACCCCGGCCTCTCCGCGAAATTGGAAAACCGCCCGGCGCGTCGAGCTGCCCCTGGCGGCCTGCGGCGTGCCGCATGTCATCACGCTCGGTCGCTACAACCACACCTTCGCCCGACCCGCCCTGGCCAACCACACCCACCTTCGGGCGATGGAGTTCACCTATCTGCATCGCGGCCGGCAGACCTACCAGGTCGCGGGCACCGATTATCACCTCGGTGGCGGGGATATTTTTCTCACCTTTCCCAACGAGATCCACAGCACGGGCACCGCCCCCGAGGAAAAGGGGATCATGCACTGGCTGATTCTCGAAATCCCCGGACCGCGGACGCGGCAGCCCTTCCTCGATCTGCCGCGGGCCCGGGGCGACGCCCTTCGGCACGCGCTGTTGACCCTGCCCCGCCGTCACTTTCGCGCGTCTCGCAAAATCCCCGGGATGATCGAGGCCATCTTCACAACCTATTTCTCCCCGCCCGACCCGCTCCGCCAGCTCAGGCTGCATACCCAGACGGTCACACTGCTCCTCGAAATCCTGGCCAGCGGCGCCGGCGCCGCGCCGGTCCTGCCCGAGGCGGACGACCCGGTTTTCACGCGGCTGTGCGAGTGGATCGCCCGGTCGGTGGAAGAACCCATGCCCCTGTCCGTTCTCGCGCAGCAGGCCGGCTACTCCCTGCCCCGGTTCAAAACCTGGTTCAAGGAACGCAGCGGACTCCCGCCGGCGGAATATCTCCTGCGCGCTCGCGTCGCCGCCGCCCGCCACCGGCTCCTCCACACCCGGGCCCCCATCACCCAAATCGCGCACGCGCTCAACTTCGCCTCCTCCCAGCATTTCGCCACCGCCGTCAAACGCATCACCGGACTCACCCCGCGCCAAATCCGCATCGGTGAAGTCATCCGTCCCTCCGGCGATTGACCCGCCCACTGTCGTGCCTGGGCCGGCCAGGGGGTGCGCGACCGGACCACGGCGCGTTTCTCAATCCGCCCGGCACCAGAAATACTCGGTCTCCTCCAGCGCCTCGACGCAGCAGTGCAATTGATGCCTGGGGAAGCGGATGACATCGCCCGCCTGGTATTCGGTGTTGATGCCGTCGTTGTGCATAATGCAACGACCCCGCCAGATGATGGCGAATTCGTCATAGTCATGCTGGTGCGGCCGGAAGGTTTCGCATTTCCAGCCCTGCGCCAGGTGCTGCACGCCCCAGTGTCGGGAGGCCGGCGACGGCAGGTCGGTGAGTTTGATCCGGTGATTCATGATGGTGCCCAATCGCGTCACGCCTGGCCGTCCCCCGCGGGAGCCGCCACCTGATCCTCTATTCCGTAAAACTTCACGCCGCGCACGATCTTTTCCCGGCCGCTCTCCATGCGCCACTTGTTCGTGTCGCGCAGCGAATACACGCAGCCGCAGTATTCCTGCTGATAGAATTGCTCGCGCTTCGAGATTTCCACCATGCGGTTGGCGCCGCCCAGCTTGCGCCAGTTATAAGTCCAGTAGGTAATCCCCGGATACTTCGCGGCGGCGCGCTCGCCGCAGCCGTTGATCTGGTTCATGTCCTTCCAGCGCGAAAGCCCGAGGCAGCTGGTGATCACGGGGAAACCATGTTCGTGCGCGTGGAGGGCGGTGCGCTCGAAACGCATGTCGAAGCACATCGTGCACCGCGCGCCGCGCTCCGGCGCCCACTCAAGGCCCTTGGCCCGCGCGAACCAGTTGTCGGTATCGTAATCCGCATCCACAAACGGGATGCCGTGCTTCTCCGCGAAACGGATGTTCTCCTGTTTGCGCAACTCGTATTCCTCGCGCGGATGGATATTGGGATTGTAGAAATAGATCGTGTAATCGATCCCCGACGCGCTCATCGCCTCCATCACCTCACCTGAACAGGGCGCGCAGCAGGAATGCAGCAGCACCTTCCGGTGGCCACCGGGGGTCTCAAGGATCGGACGTTCGAACGTGTCGGACATGCGCAGGAGCAAAACAACCGCGCCCGGATGCACAAGCGTTCATACCGCCTCCGCCCTTTTGCGGATCACCGGGCATCGCTCCCCAAAAAACATTAATTCTTTAGACACCATACCTTTACAGCGATCCGCCGCCTCACGGGTATCCAGCGCAGGCACGGGCACCGCCCAGATTTCGCCGCGCTTTTTGAACCACTCTCCTCCCCCCCGGTCTATCCTGAGGACAGGATATCACCCGACCCGGATCACCGCGCAACCCGCGGCTTGAACCGGGCCCGGGGCAACCCCAACCCAACAACGAAAGTCACTGCCATGCTTAGATGGACCCTCACGTTCCTCGTCATCGCCCTGATCGCCGGTATTCTCGGCTTCACGGGCATCGCCGGCGCGGCTGCCGGCATCGCCAAGATCCTGTTCTTTGTCTTCCTGATCCTCCTGATCATCTCCGCCCTTGCCGGCGCCTTCCGCGGCAAGCCGCCGGTTTGAGCCTGGCCGCTCAAACCCTCTCAATATCCCAACTTCAACCTCCCCTTCCCTTATGAAGAAAACCTCCCTCCTCATCCTCCTCCCCGCTCTGCTCATCGGCGCCGGCTGCAGCAAGTCCGACGTCAAGGAAGCGAAGCAGGAAACCAAGGACGTCACCCAGAATGTCGTGGCTGGCGTCAAGAGCGCGGCGTCCGATGCCAAGGACGCAGTTGCCGACGCTTGGTCCAGCCTCAAGGACTACAGTTACGACAAGCGCTCCGATCTCGTCACGAGCCTCAACAGCATGTCCAAGAACCTTGACGCGCAGATCAGCGACCTGAAGGCCAGCTACGCGAGCTCCAAGGCCGATGCCAGCCGCGAGGCCGCCTGGAAGAAGCTGACGGATTCCCGCGCGGAATTCGGCACCAAGATGGATGCCCTCGGCAAGGCCACCTCCGACACCTGGGCCAGCGCCCAGGCCGAGGCCAAGGCGGCCTGGAAAAAACTCCAGTCCGCCTACGCCGAAGCCAAGGCCTCGTAACGCCTCCCCGCGTTCTCACCTCAAAGCCGGAGCCAGCGAGCTCCGGCTTTTTAATGCCCGCGGCCTGCCGAAGGCGGGAACCAGCGGACCAACATCACCAGCCGCCGAACAGGTCTTCCCAGCAGTGCGCGATGGCCGGGTGTTCCTCCGGCGGCACGGTCGCGGCAAAAGGCAGCGTCGCCACCGAAGCAAGATCGGCCGTGAGACGCGCCACGGCATTCAGCAGCGAAGCCATCAGCTTCGGATCCACGCGGCTGAGATCGTCATCCGGCCGGTGGTGAAAGAAACGACCGCTCGCACAGTTTACCCGCATCAAGGTCAGGCCCGGCACCCCCGCCGCTGTGAACGGGAAATGATCCGCATAAGGCATCACCCCCGGCTCGCGCCGGCAATACTGCCCCTCCGCCGCAAAATACGCCGGCAGCAATTCATCCAGCGCGCGCGGCGCGCTGCCGGAAAGCGTGTTCCAGCCCAGCAGCGAGCCAAAGCTGTCGAGGTTGAACATCAAGCGTCCCGCCCGCGCCAGCTCCTCGCGGTGCCGCCGCACGTAAGCCGCGCTGCCCACCGAAAGCTGCTCCTCCGCACCGAAAGAAATCAGCCGGATCGTCCGCCGCCGTGGCCGCGGCGCGAGCACCCGCGCGAGTTCGATCAAACCCGCCGTGGCCGTGCCGTTGTCATCCGCCCCCACCGAATCGGCCTGCGTATCGTGATGACCACCGAGATACAGCACGCCCGCGGCCGGATCGCTGCCGGGCAGTTCGGCGATGACGTTCGCCGATTCGGCCGGACGCATTCCGCCCGCAACGCGAAAGCGCGCCCGCGTCGCCCCGCGCTCGCGCCAACGCCAGGCGTCAAGGAAGGCGACGTTAAGCGATGTCACCGCACCGCAGGCCGCCGCGTAGGCGGGGAAAATCGCATCCGCCAGCGGCGTCGCTCCGGGATAGCGCGCATCCACCATCAGCAACCCCGCGGGCTGCGCGCCGACCAGCCGGCCATAATTCTCCCGCGACTCGATATGACAACCGAGGTGCAGGACAATCCTGCCGCGCAACGCCACCCCGAGATCGGACCGCTGGTAACCGGTCGCCCCCTCGAAGAAAACCAGCGGCGCCTCCACCCATGCACCTTCGGTGCCGGGCGTGTTGGCAAAGAGCGAGCAACCCGCGTCGTGCCACGCGCCATCGTGCCACACCTGCAATTCCTGCGCCTGCACATCGCGCCAGTTGACGGGAAACCCTTCGCTGGTCACCCGCGCGCCCGCCATCGCCAGCTCCCGCGCCACATAATCGGCCGCGGCCGCCTCGCCCGGACTGCCGGCCAAGCGCACGCCGATCGTTTCCGTCAGATGCCGCAGATGCCGTGTCAGGTTCGCCGGAAGGATGGGGTCCATCCCCGCGCCATAACGTCCGGCCGCACCGCCATGACAAGCGCGCAGTGCCGCGGCGCTTTGTTCATTCAGGCCGCAAACGGCTTGGCACCGCCGTGACCGGCTCCATCCTTCGCGCCTCGTATGCCCGCCCCTTCCGCCGATTACCCCATCCGTCCCGTGCCCTTCACCGCCGTGCGCATCACCGGCGGTTTCTGGCAAAAGCGCCAGGCCGTGAATCTCGCGACCACCGTGCCCTACGCCATCCGTCAGTGCGAGGACACCGGCCGCCTGCGCAACTTCGACCTCGCAGCCGAGACGCTGCGCCGCCGCGCCGCCGGCGAAGCCTCGTTTCAGAACCAGCCCGTCACGATCTACCCCTTTGACGACTCCGATGTTTACAAGGTCATGGAGGGCATCGCCTACGCCCTGCATGTGCGGCCCGATCCCGCGCTCGAAGCCCGGCTCGACGGCTGGATCGCCCGCGTCGTGGCCGCGCAGGAACCCGACGGCTACCTCTACACCTTCCGCACCATGCACCCGGACACCCCGGCGCATGAGTGGATTGATGAAAAACGCTGGATCAAGGACGCCGACCTCAGCCACGAAATCTACAACCTCGGCCACCTCTATGAAGCCGGCGTCGCGCATTACGAGGCCACGGGCAAACGCACCCTGCTCGATGCCTGCCTGAAGAGCGCCGAACTCCTCTGGCGCGATTTCGGCGCCCGCCAGCTCCGCATCGCCCCCGGCCACCAGGTCATTGAGATGGGCCTCGCCAAACTCCACCGCGTGACCGGTGACCCGCGCTGGATCGCGCTCGCCAAAATCTTCCTCGAAGCCCGCGGCCCGGGCGGCGCGACTTACAGCCAGCAGCACCTGCCCGTCACACAGCAGGCCGAGGCCGTCGGCCACGCCGTACGCGCCAATTACATGTATGCCGGCATGGCCGACGTCGCCGCGCTCACCAGCGATGCGGACTACGTGGCCGCCATCCAGAAAATCTGGGACAACGTCGCCGAGAAAAAACTTTCCCTCACCGGCGGCGTGGGGCCGATCCAGCACGGCGAAGCCTATGGCACGGACTACGAACTGCCCAACGCCTGCTACAACGAAACCTGCGCCGCCATCGCCCTCATGATGTGGAACCAGCGCATGTTTCTCTTCACCGGCGAAGCCCGCTACCTCGACGTCCTGGAACGCACCGCCCACAACGGCTTCATCAGCGGCGTCTCGCTTTCCGGCGACCGTTTCTTCTACCCCAACCCCCTGTCCTACGACGGCGCCGCCAAAAACAACCACGAACACGCCGGCCGGGCTCCGTGGTTCGGCTGCGCCTGTTGTCCGCCCAATCTCATGCGTACCCTCGCCGCGCTCACCGGCTGGTTCTACGCCGTGCGCGACGCGTCGCTCTACGTGAACTTCTATGCGCCCAATGAAGGCGAAACCACCGTCGCCGGCACCACGGTTCACCTCGCCCAGATCACCGACTACCCCTGGGACGGTCGCGTGCGCCTCACCCTCACGCCCGCGCAACCCGCCGCCTTCACCCTGCGCCTGCGCATCCCCGGCTGGGCACAGGGCCGGCCCGTGCCTTCCGACCTCTACACCTACGCCGATCCGGCGCGGCCCGACTGGTCCCTGCGTGTCGCCGGGCAAACCATCGCTCCCGTGCTCGAAAACGGCTATGCCGTGATCACCCGCACCTGGCAGCCCGGCGATGTCGTGGAACTCGACCTGCCGATGCCCGTGCGCACCGTGCGCGGGCATCCCAAGATCGAAGCCACCCGCGGACGCCTCGCCTTTGAGCGCGGCCCGATCGTTTACGCTTTTGAAGAGCCGGCGCATAACACCAACCCCGAAGAAATCTCCGTGTTGCCCTCCACCCGAGCCGCGCCGCAGACGCAACCCGATCTGCTCGACGGGGTGGTCACCCTCGTCCTCGACGACGTCTCCACCCCTGCCGCCATCAAACCCGTCACCGCCATCCCCTACGCCACCTGGAACAATCGCGGACTCGCCCCGATGGCCGTGTGGTTGCAAGCCGGCGACGACTGAAGCCCGCCGCACCCCAGGCACTACAGCGGACGCTTCTCCGCGAGCCGGGCCAGCAGCTCCGGAAATGCCGCCCGCACCGGTGAGTCCACTAGGTAAGCCGCCGCCCGCGCCTTCTGCCCGCGGGCGCACAGACTGGCATACACGTGCAGCTCGAATTGCCGGCGCAATGCCTCGTGCGCCTGCTCCAGCCCGAGCGCCTGCAACAGAAACAGCAGCGCCTCGACCGTGGAAAACCGTCCCGGTCCGTTTTGCGTGCGCAGCCAGTAACGGCTCTCGCCGGTCATCGGCAGACTCACCCGGCGACCGCGGCGACCCGTGAGCCGCAGCATGTCCAACGCCTGCCGCCAGCTCCCGTCGAGCAGCAACACCTGCACCGTCTCCGGGGCTGTTCCCGCCGGCACCGGGTCCCCCAGCGGATGCAGAATCCACAACTCCCGGTCCGTTCGCAACGGGATCTCCGGCTTGCCTTCATCCCACCGGTGCAACCGCGCATCCTTTAGCACGCGTCCGATCAAATGCCCTGTGCTGCTCGGCCGGCACATCTCCTCCTCGTGCATGAGCACATCCACCGCCAGCGGGCACTCCACGGCCCGCAGGCCCGCGCAAATGCACCAGCGCGGCGGCAACTGGCAACGCCCGCAACGCGGAGCACCTTTGAGGACGACACTTCGGGCCATCCCGCCATCGGGACCGGCCGCCCCCGTCGCGTCAATCCCGCCATCAGCCGGGCAATCTCCCCTCACCTGCCGGCCTTATCTTAATCCACGATCGCCGGCCGGCACTTGCCTTGCCCCGGCTTATGACACAGGGATGGAACTCCATTCCACTTCACCATGCGCATTTCCACCAGCCTGGTATCGGTGCTCACCGCCCTCACAACCTTCGCCATGACCGAAAATCCCCTGCTCAAAGAAAGTCCCCTGCCCTACGGCTATCCGCCATTCGACCAGATCAAGGACGAACACTTTCTCCCCGCCTATGAACAGGGCATGGCGGAGCAGCTCGCCGAGATCGAGGCCATCGCGAACAATCCCGAGCCCGCTACCTTTGCGAACACCCTCATTCCCCTTGAGCTCGCCGGTCGCACACTGGGCCGCGCCGCCGCGGTCTTCGGCAACCTCACCGGCACCTTCACCAACCCCGCTCTCCAGCAACTGGAGCGAACCCTCGCCCCGCGCCTCGCGGCGCACCGCGACGCCATCGTGCTCAACCCCGCGCTTTTCGCGCGCATCCGCGATCTGCATGAGCGGCGCGCATCCCTCGGGCTCGACGCCGAGTCCCTGCGCCTGCTGGAGCGCTACCACCGCGACTACGTCCGCGCCGGCGCCGCGCTCGATGCCGCCGCCCAGGCCCGCCTGCGCGCGCTCAACGCCGAGCTCGCCACGCTCCACACCGCCTTCTCGCAGAACGTGCTCAAGGAAAGGAATGCCGCCGCCCTGCTCGTGGATACGCGCGAGGAACTCGCCGGCCTGTCCGACACCGCCATTGATACCGCCGCCCGCGCCGCCACCGCCGCGGGCCACACCGGGAAATACCTGATCGGCCTGCTCAACACCACCGGCCAGCCTCCGCTCGAAGCCCTGACCCACCGCGCCGTCCGTGAACGCCTCATGCAGGCTTCACTCGTCCGCAACAGCCGCGGCGGTGAATTCGACAACCGCGCCATCATCTCCCGGCTCGCGCGCACCCGCGCCGAGCGCGCCGCCCTGCTGGGCTATCCCACGCACGCCGACCTCCAACTGGCGGACAAAACCGCCGGCTCCATCGCCGCCGTCAACCGGCTCATGGGCCAGCTCGTGCCACCCGCCATCGCCAATGCGCGCCGCGAAGCCGCCGACCTGCAGGCTCTGATTGCCACCGAAGACGGTGACTTCGACGTCGCGGCCTGGGACTGGGCTTTCTACGCGGAGAAAGTCCGGCAGGCCCGCTACGCCTTCGACGCGGCCGAAGTCCGGCCGTATTTCGAAATGAACCGCGTGCTCGTGGATGGGGTTTTCTACAGCGCGCAACGGCTCTTCGGCCTCACCTTCAAGGAACGGACCGACCTGCCGAAATATCACGAGGACATCAGCGTGTGGGAGGTCTTCGAGGCCGACGGCACTTCCTTCGCCCTCTTCATCGTGGACTGGTATGCGCGCCCTGAAAAACGCGGCGGCGCCTGGATGAGCTCCTACATCGCCCAGTCCGGCCTGCGCGGCACCCGGCCCGTGATCGCCAACCACCTCAACGTGCCCAAGCCGCCCGCCGGCCAGCCCACGCTGCTGACCTACGACGAAGTCACCACCGCCTTCCACGAATTCGGTCACGCGCTCCACGGCCTGCTTTCCTCGGTGCGCTATCCGCGCTTCGCCGGCACCAGCGTGCCCAGCGATTTCGTGGAGTTCCCCTCCCAGGTGTATGAAATCTTCGTCACCGATCCCGAAGTCCTGGCCAACTACGCGAAACACCACGCGACCGGCGAGCCGATCCCCGCCGAGCTTATCGCCAAAATCACCGCCGCCGCCAGATTCAACCAGGGTTTCAGGACCAGCGAATACCTCGCCGCCACCCTGCTCGACCAGGCCTGGCATCAGCTCACCCCCGGCGCCGTGCCGGATGCCGAAGGCGTGCTCGCCTTCGAGGCCCGGGCGCTCGCCGCGGCCGGCTTTGATTTCGCCCCCGTGCCGCCGCGCTATCGCAGTCCCTATTTCAGCCACATCTTCTCCAGCAACGGCTACGCCGCCGGCTATTACTCCTACATCTGGGCCGAGGTGCTCGACGCCGACGGCGCGGACTGGATCCAGCACAACGGCGGCCTGTCGCGCGCGGTGGGCGACCACCTGCGCCGCACCGTGCTCTCCCGCGGCGGCAGCGCCGATGCCATGCAACTCTACCGCGACTTCGCCGGTCGCGAGCCCGACGTGCGGCACCTGCTCAAACGCCGCGGGCTGGAGTGAGACGGATCCGCGATCGAACAGCTCGAACCGCGGATCGCGTCTCATTTTGATCTGAAGGTCTTGCGGCCTGTGGTCGGCCTCGCTGAGGCCGGCCCGGCGTCGCCAACCCCGCTGTCGCAATCCCCTCCACCTTCACTCCTTCCGCTCAAGTCCGCTCGCTGCTATTTTGGACACGAGGTCAGGCTCAATCGGTCTCATGATTTGCTCCCGCGAAAAACCCGGCATGAAAAGCCACGGTGCCTTGCGGGATCGGCCCATTGAACGGCCAGACGAAGAAAACCTCCGCAGGCACTCCTGGATAGGCCAGCCCCGGGGGATTCTGGAAGCCGAGCGCCCGGTAATATTCCGGGTGCCCCACCAAGCAGCAGCCTTGGGCCTGCTTTTCCCGCAATTGCGCCAGTCCTTCCCGAATCAGTGCCTTGCCGACGCCTTGCCGTTGGTGGAATGGCAGCACCGAGACCGGACCCAGCCCATACCAACCGGGCGTGCCATCGGAAAGCGTAACGGGAGAGAAGGCGATGTGGCCGACCACCTGCCCCGCCAACTCGGCGACGAGTGAAAGGGTCAGCCCCTGGCTGGCCCGCAGCGCCTCAATGACAAGGTGCTCGGTTTGCTTGCTGACCGCCAAGTCCTTGAAAGCGGCCAGTGTAACCGCGCGTATCGCATCAATGTCGGCGGCCGTTTCAGGCCGGATCTTAATCTTGAGGTTCATAAGGCTGTCCGGATCGTCGAAAGGACGGTGCGGGCCAATCCCGGATGCAAGTTTCAAACCGCCGTGCCTTCAACCAAAGCGGAGCGCAGCCCTCACCGCAGCTTGGCATGGCCGTGAATTTTGGGGTGGCGGGTGCGCGGCAGAGCCGGGATGATGGCACCCTCCCCCTTACCCTACCATGTCACGCTCCCTGCTCACCGGCCTGGCCGGTTTACTGATGTCCGCTCTCACCGTCTTCGCCCTGCCCCGCAGCACGCCTGAAGCCCAGGGCATTTCCTCCCGGGCGCTCCTCGACTTCATCCAGGCCGCCGATCAGGAGGGCCACGGCCTGCACAGCTTCATGCTGGTGCGCCACGGGCAGGTCGTGACCGAGGGCTGGTGGGCGCCCTACGGCGCGGAGTCGCCGCACCAGCTCTATTCGCTGAGCAAGAGCTTCACTTCCACCGCCATCGGGATGCTCGTCGCCGAAGGCCGGCTGTCGGTGCATGACCTGGTGCTCCCCTTCTTTCCCGAATACGCCCCGGAAGAACCCGGCGACAACCTCAAGGGCATGCGCGTGCGCGATCTGCTCATCATGGCCTCCGGCCATGAGACGGAACCCTCGCTCTGGAGCGCCAGCGAGCCCTGGGCCAAGGTCTTCCTTCACCATCCGGTGCCCCACTGGCCGGGCACACGTTTCCGCTACAACACCCCGGCCACCTACATGCTCTCGGCCATCCTGCAAAAAGTGACCGGTGAAACCCTGATCGACTACCTGCGGCCGCGGCTCTTTGCGCCACTGGAAATGGTGAACCCCACCTGGGACACGAATCCGGAAGGCCACTCCGTCGGCGGCTCGGGGCTGAATCTGCGCACCGAGGACATCGCGAAATTCGGCCAGCTTTACCTGCGGGAAGGCCGCTGGCAGGACCGGCAACTGCTCCCGGCCTCATGGATCAGGGAAGCCACCACGCTCCAGACTTCCAACGGCAGCAGCCCCGACAGCGACTGGCAGCAGGGTTACGGCTACCAGTTCTGGCGTTGCCGTCACGGCCTCTACCGCGGCGACGGCGCCTTCGGTCAGTTCTGCATCGTCCTGCCGGAGCAGGACGCGGTCATCGCGATCACCGCCGGCTCCGGCGACATGCAGGCCATCATGAACCTGCTCTGGAAACACCTCCTGCCGGCCCTGCGGCCGGCGCCGCTGCCCGCCGATGAAGCGGCCCACGCGCGACTCACCACCGCGCTCGCCGCCCTCGCCCTCCCCGCCCAAGCCGGCGCCGCCACCACGCCCCGCGCCACGGAGATCGCCGGCCGGCGTTATACGTTTCCCGAAAACGACCAGGGACTCGTCGCCCTCGCCCTGACGCCCAACGCCGACGGCTCCGTGACACTGCACCTCGACGCCGGCACCGGCGAACAAACCATCACCTGCCGGCCCGGGACCTGGACCAAGACCCGGCTCGCCTACCTCAACCGACCGGAGCAACCGGTCGCCGTGAGCGGCGCGTGGACGGAAGCCGACACCTATACGTTCCAGCTCTGCGTCTATGAAACCCCCTACACGTTCACCGTCGCGCTGCAGTTTGACGGTGATGAAGTCCGGCACACGGGCGAATACAACGTGAGTTTCGGTCCGCGCGAACGCGCACCGTTGACCGGCCGCCGGACCGTCGCCGAATAAGCCGCGTCGCAACCCGTCCGCGGCCCCTGCGCGAACACCTTGGGCCGGCTTCCCAAATCGAGTCACGCGCCGGGATTTCCCCTGGTTGACTCACCGGGAGAGCGTACGCAATGAATTGGCATGAGCAATTCGACCGGGGCCCAAGTCATCACCCACGCGGTGGGCTACGATCAGCAGGGCGACGCGGGCCCCAACGCTGATTTTCAAGGCCAGGGTCGGCTCACCGTTCATCCCGAAGGGCCGACCTACACCTTCACCGGGCGCGCCCGCGGACTCTTTTCGCGTCGGCAAAAGGAGATGACCTTCCGGCCGGAGGAGATCACGAACGTCGGGCTCATCGACCGGAGTATCGTTTTCAAGACCCCGCTGGGCGCATCGGGGCGAAGCCGCCGGCAGTTTGTCTTTCACCTCAAGGACGCCGCGGAAGCGCACAGCGTGGCCACGCTGCTCCCCAAGACCGTGGACGAAGAATTTCTGGCCACCCAAGATTTCCACGCCCGCCTGGACCACGCCTCCCCGCCACTCGCCGGCGTGCAGTCGCCCACCAACGTCATCATCCTCCTCAACGCGGCGGCCTTCATCCTCATGGGCCTGCTCGGCGCCGGCTGGTTCACTCCCACCGACATCCTGCCCTACGTGCTCTACGGAGCCAACAACGGGGCGGCCACGACCGATGGCGGGTGGTGGCGGCTCCTCACGAGCATGTTCCTGCACTACGGGCTCCTCCACCTGCTCTTCAACATGTGGGCCCTCTTTCAGGTCGGTCATTTTCTCGAACGTCTGCTGGGCCGCGACCTCTTCATCCTGACCTACCTCGGCAGCGGGCTCGCCGGCGGCTTCGCCAGCATCCTCTGGCACGGCGACCAGACCTGGAGCGCCGGCGCCTCCGGCGCGGTGTTCGGCGTCTATGGCGCGCTCTTCGGCTACATGCTGCGGCAAAAGCAGACCCTGCCCCGCACCCTCTACCAATCGCTCTTCAACAGCTCCCTCGTATTCGCCAGCTACAACCTCGTCTATGGCCTGGCCCGGGCGGGCATTGATAACGCGGCCCACCTCGGCGGTCTCGTCGGCGGCCTCGGGCTGGGCTGGCTGCTGGCCCTGCCGGTGGACGCCGCGGTGCGGCGGACCCAGACCGGCCGGCGCCAACGCCTCGGGCTGGCCGCACTGGGCCTGCTCGTCATCGCCGGAGTCACCCTGACGCCCCGCTTCGATTACAACAGCCGCGATGCCGTTTTGCTGGAGTTCAAGAACGAGCCCTTCGCCGAACGGGAAGCCCCCCTGTTTGAACACCATCGAAAATCGCTCTCCGGCCTGCTCACCACCACCGACCACGCGGCTTACGCCGACTGGCTCGAAACCGAATTGATTCCGTTTTATCAGGGCTGGGATGATGCCATCGCGAGCCTGGAGCTGAAGCCAGACCGGCCCACCTCCCGGACCCGCGATCAGATGCGCGCCATCTTCCAGTTGCAGATCAGCAGCTACCGTCACCTTCTCACCGGCCTGCGCACCGGCGAGGACGACGCCTTCGGCCTTTACGTGGAAGAAAACAACCGCGTGAGCGAGCTGATTGACCAGCTCCACGCGACGCCCGCCCCGTAGCGGAAACGGGGGCCTAACTTCACAGCTTTTTCGCAGAACGCCGGGGGCCTGCGGGTGTCCACGTGTCCGGCGATTCATCATGATTTCCTCACCCGCCTCACCGCCCGCCGGCGGCCACGCCGCCCCCCACCGCCGCCGCTTTCTCTACGTCGAAGATCTTCAACCCCTGCGGGAGCTGCTGGAGATCGTCCTCACCGGGGACGGCCACGCGCTCGCCTGCGCCGCCAACGGCCTCGAAGCGCTCGAACAGGTCATCGCCGATCCCTCGGGTTTTGATTTCGTCATCACCGATCACCTCATGCCCGTGATGGACGGACTGGAGCTCGTCACCGCCCTGCGCACCACGCGTTTCTCCGGCCGCATCGTCGTGCTGAGCGCGGCGCTCACCCCTGAGATCGAGGCCGCCTACCGCGACCTCCGGGTGGACTGCATCCTCGTCAAACCCATCTCCCCTCTCGTGCTTCGCACCCTGCTCGACACTCTGTAGTCCGGCGGCGAACCCCGCCGCCGCCGGGCCGGATCATGCGGCCGACGCCCGGAGTGTTACGGCGCGGTAACATTTCCGGCGCGGTTCACAAATCCGCTTCACGCCTGCCACATCGCCGCCTTGCGTGGCGGGATGAAACCGTTTTCCGGCCTGCTGCTCTGTGTGGTGGCCGTCCTCCTCTTCTCCGGCTGCACCCGCCAGGCCGACACCGGCGCGGACGCTTCCGCCCCCAAGGTGATCCGCCTGGCCGACACCGGCATCGAAGGCATGGAGGATCTGGCCCGCGCGTATGGTCCGTTTGTGGCCGAGTTGGAAAAACTCACCGGCGTGAAGGTGGAGTTCTTTCCCGTCAGCAACCGCACCGCCGCCGTCACCGCCCTGCAATTCAAGCAGGTGGACCTGATCCTGGCCGGCCCCTCCGAGTATGTCTCCATCGCCTCCCGCCTGCGCGTGCGCCCGATGGTCGGCATCGCGCGCCCGCGCTATCACAGCGTGTTTGTGGTCAGGGCGGACAGCCCCATCCAGACCCTGGCCGATCTGCGCGGCCGGCGCATCGCGATGAAAGATCCCGGCTCCACCACCGGCCACATCATCCCCGTCCGCATGCTGCACCAGGCCGGGTTGGACGTGGACCGGGAGGTGAAAATCCTGCTGCTGGACGGCGCCCGGCTGGAAGCCCTCGCCAACGGCGATGTTGAGGCGCTCGGCAGCGGGGTGCGGGATTACGACCAGCTGATCACCCGCTTCGGGCCGGGCTCCTACCGCATCATCGCCGAGAGCCAGGGCATGCCGAACGACCTCTTCATAGCCGGCCCCACCCTGCCGGAAGCCTTCGTCGAGCAACTGAGCCGCCAGATCCTCGCCCAGGGCGAACCACTCATGGCGGCCATCCTCGGCTCAAGCCGGCGCGACCGGTATGACGGGGCGCGGTTTGTCCCCGTCGCCGACAGCGATTACGACGTGATCCGCGAAGGTTACCGCCTCATCGGGCTGCCGCTGCCATGAACCCCGGCCTGCCTCCCTTCATCACGGTCGAGTCGCTTGTGAAGCAATTCCCCCGCGGGCCGCGCGCCCTGCAGGGAGTTGACCTCACCATCCGGCGCGGCGAGATCGTGCTTCTCCTCGGGCCCAACGGCTCGGGCAAATCCACCTTGCTCCGCTGCCTCAATCTGCTGGAGCGGCCCACCTCCGGCCGGGTGCGCATTGATGGCCTCGATCTCGTCACCGCCCCGCGCGCGGATCTGCGCCGGTGCCGCCGCCGCATCGGCGTCGTCTTCCAGCGCTTCAACCTCGTGCCCGGCATGAGTGCGTTTCAGAACGTGCTCTTCGGCGCGCTGGGCCAGGCCGGGCTCTGGCGCACCACCACCTGCTTCGCCCCGGACCGGCTGCGCCGCCAGGCCATGGCCTGTCTTGACCGGGTGAACCTCGCCGACAAGGCCGCCCAACGCGCGGATACGCTCTCGGGCGGACAGCAGCAACGCGTGGCCATCGCCCGCATGTTGATGCAGGACCCGGAAATCGTCCTCGCCGACGAACCCATCGCGAGCCTCGATCCCAAGGCCGGCCGTGACGTGATGGATCTCCTCTGGTCCGTGGCCCGTGAGCACGGGTTGACGATGATCTGCACCCTGCACCACCTCGACCTCGCCCGGGAATACGGCGGCCGGATTGTCGGCCTCCAGCAGGGACGGATCGTGGTGGACCAGCCCGTCGGCACCGCCGCCGGCGAAGCTTCACTTGATTTTCTTTACGCCTCCCCGGCCGCGGCCGCCGTCGCCCATGACTGAACGCCCCTCACTTCCCCCGCCCCCGCGCAGCCCGCGGCTGCCTCCTCTCGCCTGGGTCTCCCTCGTGCTGCTCGCCGCGTTTCTCCTGCAGGGATTCAGCCAGGCCGGCGTCACCCCGCAGCGGCTCGGCTCGGGACTCGGCAACCTCGGCCAGTTTCTGGCGCAGGCGTTTCCACCCGACTTCAGCCGGTTGTGGCCGCTGGCCAAGTCGATGTATGAAACCCTGCAGATGGCCTTCGCCGGCGTCGGCCTCGGCGTTCTGTTCAGCCTGCCCATCGCCGTGCTCTCCGCCCGCAACACCAGCCCGCACCCGGTCGTACGCATCCTCTCCCGCCTGCTCATCGCCACTTTCCGCACCATTCCCGATCTTGTCTGGGCGATGGTTTTTCTCGTCGCGGTGGGCTTTGGTCCGCTGGCCGGCATTCTCGCCATCGTCGCCGACACCGTGGGCTTCTGCGCGCGCTTTTTTTCCGAGCGCATCGAGGAAATTCGGCCGGGCCCTGCCGAGGCGCTCGCCGC
Source organism: uncultured Opitutaceae bacterium (assembly GCA_964429385.1). Lineage (GTDB taxonomy): Bacteria > Verrucomicrobiota > Verrucomicrobiia > Opitutales > Opitutaceae > UBA2377. Next base: position 30,935 of record CAYSBR010000005.1, on the reverse strand, counting down.
CACCGGCGCCGGCCGGGCCGGCGTCATCTGTGGCGCGATCCTGCCCGAGGCCTTCCCTTCCTTTGTCGCCACCGGGCTTTACGCCGTGGAGAAATCCGTGCGCGCCGCGGTCGTGCTCGGCCTCGTGGGCGCCGGTGGCATCGGGGTCGAGCTGCGTTCCGCCATGAATCTTTTTCAATATCCTCAGGCCCTCACCATCATCCTCCTCATCCTCGTCGTGGTGATCGGCTGCGAACAGCTGTCCTCACTCCTGCGAAAGCGGCTCCTGTGAGGCCGGAGCCGGTTCCCCTCAGTCATAATATCCGTTTTTCAGATACGATTTTCAGTCACCCATTTGTCACGAAGGTGATTTTAACGTGACACCCGCCAGTCTCAATTGACGGATTCGACAACGCCTGTGATTCGGGACACCCTCCCGCATCCCGGCCTGTGTCACTGGACGAGATGCGATGGAGCAAATCCAACACCAGCATCAACCTCCATGTCATACATCCCGCTTCATCGTCCGCGCTTCTGGACGCTGCTCATCGGACTGAGCCTGCCCCTCGCCGGGCTTGGTCTCGCCCCGGTTGCCGCGCAGGCGCAGTCCGCCGCCACCGGCTCCCTGGCCGGTCGCGTCAGCAACAAGGCCACCGGCTCCCATCTTGAAGGCGCAGTGGTTCGCATCGCCGAGCTCAACCGCACCACCACCACCGGCCGCGAAGGACAATACCTCTTCTCCGGCCTGCCCTCCGGCGCCTACACCCTCCGCGTCAGCTACGAGGGTCTGGATACGGTCACCCTCGCCTCCACGGTGGAAGCCGGGCTGACCGCCCGGGCCGACGCCGCGCTGGAAACCGAGGTCTTCATGCTCGATGCCGTGCTCGTCGCCGCCCGCGTCGAAGGCCAGGCCGCCGCGATCAATCTGCAGCGCAACGCCCCCACCCTCCGCACCGTCGTCTCGGCCGACGCCCTCGGCCAGATCCGCGAAGGCAACATCGGCGACGCCCTCGTGCGCCTGCCCGGCGTCTCCGTCGAGACCCGCGCCGGCGTGCAGCGCACCGCCACCATCCGCGGCCTGGCGCCGCAATACAACACGGTCACCGTGGACGGCCTGCGCATGACTAACGTGGACGGCAACCGCGACATCGCCCTCGACAGCTTCCCCTCCAACATGCTGGCGCGCATGGAAGTCATCAAGGCCCAGATGCCCGACTTCCCCTCCGACGCCATCGGCGGCGTCGTGAACCTCGTCACCAAGACCGCCTACGACTCCGCCGATCGGATCATCGAGGGCGACGTGGGCACCACCTACAATGACCTGCGCGGCAACTGGAACCGCCAGGCCAGCTTCAACTTCGGCGACACCTTCGGCGACCAGAAGCAATTCGGCCTCCTCGCCTCGCTCGCCTACTTTCACGACCAGCGCGGCTACGATGTCGCCCAGACCGCCTACACCACCGCGGCCGACAACACCCGCACCATCAACCGGACGCTCTACTACGATCGCTACGAGGTGAAGGACAAGCTCGGCGCCGGGCTGACCTTCGATTACCGGCCCGACAGCGGCACCACGCTCTTCGCCAAGGCGATCTACAGCTACGACTATCGCTACCTGAATCATTTCGGCACCGACTGGCGGCCCAACCCCGCCTCCGTCACCGCCCGCAACGGCACCGTCGTCTCCAGCACCGGCGGCCGCGTGGACGCCTTCGCGTTCTATCGCGAGCCGAAGAATGTCTTCCAGATGTATGTCCTCGGCGGCACCCACAAGGCCGGCGACTGGGATCTCGATTTCCGCACCGCCTGGTCCAAGGCCAAGAAGGATTATCCCGCCACGATCCAGATCGTGAATTCCTTCAACGGGGTGGATCTCACCTATGACCGCGCCGCCCCGGATTTCCCCTCCTTCCGCGTGGACAATGCCGTCAACGTCCACACACCCGCCGGACTCGCCTTCCGCCAGGTTGACACCAACCAGGTGCCGCGCATGGAGGATGAGTGGTCCTACGACGCCAACGCCCGGCGCGAGTTCACCGCCGGCACCGTGCCGATGACCTTCAAGGCCGGCATCCGCTACACCCAGAAGGACTCCTCGCAGGCCCAGCCCCTCACCGTGCGCTACACCGGCCTCACCGGCATCCCCGCCGCCAGACTCATCGAATACCGGGACACCCCCGGCTTCATGGGCGCCGCCAACGGCAACGCCGTCCTCCTCGGCTTCTATCCCGACTGGAAGAAATACCGCTACCTCTCCAATCACCCGGGCAACCTGACCCAGAACGCGGCCACCGTCCTCTACACGGATCAGACCAAGGCCAATGCGGATTATGAAAGCAAAGAGGACATCCTCGGCGCCTACGCCCAGCTGTCCGCCACCCTCGGCTCCCTCGATCTTCTCGCCGGCCTGCGCTGGGAACAGACCGAGACCGCCAGCCGCGCCAACCGCGTCGTCACCGTCAACAACCAGGTCGTCAGCGTGACGCCCGTGCACGACGGCAACCGCTACGACAACCTCCTGCCCGGGCTCCATGCCCAGCATCGCGCGTTCGACGGCCGGTTGATCACCCGCGCCGCGGTGACCAAGGCGCTCTCGCGCCCGCCCCCGGGCGATCTAATCCCCTCCGTCCAGGAAAACGCGCAGATGAACCAGCGCATCATCGGCAATCCCAACCTGGAGCCGGCGGAAGCGATGAACTACGATGTGAGCGTCGAATACTACCTGCCGCCGCTCGGCGTCCTCTCCGCCGGAGTGTTCCGCAAGGACATCGAGAAGTTCGTCTTCGCTTCCAGCCGGATCGCCCCCGACGGGGTGGACGAGCGCTCGCGCGTGAACGGCGAAGGCGGCGAGATCACCGGCGTCGAACTGGTCTGGTCGCAGCAACTCAAGTTCCTGCCCGGCGCCCTCGGCAACCTGGGCGTGGATCTGAACTACACCTGGCTGGACTCCCAGGGCCGCTATCCCGGGCGCACCGACGACCTCACCTTCGTCAATGCCCCCAAATATATCTTCAACGCCATCGTCTCCTACGCCGCCGGCCCGCTGAGCCTCCGCGTATCCTACAACGATCTCCCCAAGCGGCTTGAATCCGTCGGCGCCCGCGCCGCGCTCGACAGCTACAACGCCGCCTCGGAAATCTGGGATCTCTCCGCGAAGTATTCCCTGCGGCGCAACTACACGCTCTTCCTCAACGTGAAGAATCTCACGGACGAGCCCACCGTGCAGTTCCAGGGCGGTCGCGACAACCCGACCAGCGTCGTCTATTACGGCACCCAATACAATTTTGGCGTGCAGTATAAGTTCTGATCCACCCCCCCCTGTTTTGCTTCAGGCCAGCGGCTCCCCTGCCCGGGGAGCCGCTTTTTTGCCCGCACTCCGGCCGCCCTCGCCATCAGCCGGGCGCGGCGTGAATACTCGCCGCGCCCGAGTTTGCTCTGGCTTGTCGCGGGGTTGCTGCTCAAGTCACACCGGTGGCCCTTCCGGCCGGTCCTATTTTTCTCTTCATGTCCGAATCCATCTCCGGCGGCAAAGCCGAGCCCAAGTTTTCACTTTGGCTTTTCATCCTCGTCAACGCCCTCTCCTTCGCGGGCCTTTGCGGCGCGCTCGCGCTGCTCGCCCCGGCCGTCTGGGCCGCGCAGCTGGCCGCCAGCTGGCAGGCGGTTCTGGCCGTCTTTCTCGCCGTCCATCTCGCCGCCGCCTTCGTGGAGTTCTTCCTCCATCGCTATGTGCTCCACGCGCCGCTGATCCCCTTCCTCTCCTATTTCTACAAACAGCACACCCTGCACCACGCCCTCACCCGCGTTGGCTACAAAAAGACCCCCGGCGGTGACCGCACCCCGCACCTCGTCGAAAACCGCTACCCCATCGTCGAGGAAAAGCAGTTTGAGGCGTCTTATTTCCCCTGGTATTCGCTGCTCGCCTTCACGCTGCTCGCCGGCCTGGTCCTCGGGCCGCTGCAGCTGCTTTTCCCCGCCGCGCCCCTGCTGCTCGGCGGCATGCTTGCCATGCTGTGGTCGCTCGTGCTCTACGAGACCATCCATGCCATCGAGCACCTCCCGCAGGATATCTGGGACCGGCTCATCGCCCGCCCCCGCACCGGCCGCTTCTGGCGCAAGGCCTACGCCTTCCACCTCCGGCACCACGCCGACATCCGCTGCAACGAGGCCATCTCCGGCTTCTTCACCCTCCCTGTGGTGGACTGGCTCTTCGGCACCTATCGGGATCCCGCCACACTTTACCGGCACGGGGAAACCGCCGCGCCTGCGGAATTCTCCAGCCCGCGGCCGCGCTTCGGATTCCTGCGCTGGCTCGACCGGCTGGCCGAAGAATCCGTCACCCGGCGGCGCCAGCGCCGCGCCGCCGCCTGAGCGGAATTCGGATTGTGGCCGGCATCACCGTGCGCGAGCCTGCCCGCATGGCCCCCGATTCCGCCGATCTGCTCGACCGTTTCCTCCGCTACGTGCGGATCGACACCCGCAGCGACGCCGCCTCGCCCACGACCCCGAGCACGCCCGGCCAGTGGGACCTCCTCCGGCTCCTCGAACGCGAACTGCGCGCCCTCGGCGCCCAGGAGGTAACCATTGACGCCCACGGTTACGTGCTCGCCACGCTCCCGGCCACCGTCCCTCACCCGACACCGGTCATCGCCTGGTTTGCGCATGTGGACACCGCGCCCAACCTCCCCGGCGCCGCCACCCCCATCGTCCATCGCGCCTACGACGGCCGGGCCCTCGCGCTGCCCGACGATCCCGCCCAGGTGCTGACGGTGGAAAGCACCCCTTTTCTCCGTGAGGCCATCGGCCACGACATCATCACGGCCAGCGGCACCACCCTGCTCGGGGCCGACGACAAGGCCGGCGTCGCCATCATCATGGCCGCCGCCCGCCACCTGCTCGAACATCCGGAGATTCCGCACGGGAAAATCCGCCTCTGCTTCAACCCCGACGAGGAAATCGCCCGCGGTGTGGACGCGCTCGACCTCGCCGCCGTCGGCGCCGATTTCGCCTACACGCTCGACGGCTCCGCGCGCGGCGAGATCTGCCATGAAACCTTCAGCGCCGATGCGGCCCTGCTGGAGATCACCGGAGTGGCCGCCCACCCCGGCTGGGCAAAGGATGTCATGGTCAACGCTCTCCGGCTGGCCGGCCGTTTCGTGGCGGCCCTGCCCATCGCGCAGTCGCCCGAGCGCACCGCGGACCGCGCCGGCTTCATCCACCCGCTCGCCCTCACCGGCGGCGCCGAGCACGCCAGCGCGCGCTTCATCCTGCGCGACTTCGAACTCGCCGGCCTCGCCGCCCAGCGGGCGCTCATGGAACAGATCGCCGCGGAACTCCGCGCCGCCGAACCCGCGGCCCGGATCACGCTCACCTTCACCGAGCAATACCGCAACATGCGCTACTGGCTGGAAAACGACCTGCGGCCCGTCGAACTGGCCCGCGCCGCCGTCCGCCGCGCCGGCATCACCCCCTTCGACCAGCCGATCCGCGGCGGCACCGACGGCTCCCGGCTCACCGCCCGCGGTCTGCCCGCCCCCAACCTCTTCACCGGCATGCACGAAGTGCACAGCCAGCGCGAGTGGGTCAGCCTGCAGGACATGACCAAGGCCGCCGAAACCCTCGTCCACCTCGCCCAGATCTGGACCGAGCCCACCGCCCCGCGCTCCTGAATTTTATTCCGCCCCATGCCTCCGCGTCTCTCCCTCTGGTCGCGCCTGCTCCGGTATTTCGGCCACGGCATCCTCATCCTCGCGCCGCTGGCGCTCACCGCCATCGTGCTGCACTGGTTGTTCACCAAGGTGGACGGACTCCTACGCCCCTATGTGGACCTGCCCGGGCTGGGCTTCGTCCTCGTCATCGGCGGCATCCTGCTCGTCGGCTGGATCGGCTCCTTCTTTCTCATGCGCCAGTTGTTCGCGCTGCTCGACAGCTGGCTCGAACGCACGCCCGGCGTCAGCTTCATCTACTCTTCCATCCGCGATTTCTTCGACGCCTTCATCGGCGAAAAACGCCGTTTCACCAAGGCCGTGCTCGTCAATGTCTTTGCGGATGAAGTCTGGCTCGTCGGTTTCCTCACCGATGAGGACGTCACCGAATTCCGGCTCGGGAGCGACTACGTCTCCGTTTACGTGCCCCAGGCCTACAACGTCGCCGGCCAGCTCTACCTCGTGAAACGCGAACGCATCCGCCCCATCGATCATCTGCCCTCCACCGATGTGATGAAATACGCCGTCACCGGCGGCGCGGTGGAAGTGACGCCCCCCAAGGAGCGCTGACCCCACCGGGCCTCAACCGACGGCGTCCACCGTGGCCCGCGCCGGCATGGCCGCCTGCGCGCCAAGGGCCAGCGTGGCCAGCGCCGCCGCGATGTTCGCCCGGCGGATTGTCTCCTCCCACGGCCGGCCCTCCGCCCGCCGCACGGTGAAGGCCCCCGCGAAGGTGTCGCCCGCGCCGACGGTGTCCCGCGGCGTCACCGGATGCGTCGCCACCGTCCGCATCGCCCCGCCGGCAAAGTGCAGCGTCGGCTCGCCGCCCTGCGTCACGATCAGATTGCCGATCCGGTGCGCGCTCAGGAAATCCACCCGGGCCGCCGGCTCCGCCCCCGCCAGCGCCGCCGCCGAACGGCCGAAGAACGCCGCCATCTCGTGCTCGTTCACGATCACCGTGTCGATCGGGATGTCCCAGGTGAAATCCGGATGAAAAGGCGAAGCGTTCAACACGCCCGGCACCCCGGCGTCGGCCGCGAGCCGCAACGCCGCCCGCGCCGCCGGCAACGGACTCTCCAACTGCACCAGCAGCGCCGCGCAACCGGGGAGCAGGGCGGCCAGCGCCTCGCGCACCAATCCGGTCCCGAGCCGGGCATTCGCCCCGCCGTGCACCACGATCTGGTTTTCGCCCCGGTCATCCACATACACATGCGCCGACCCCGTCGGCGCCTCCGCGCACGTCGTCAGCCACGTCACATCCAGTCCGCGGTCGGCCAGGTGGGCGCGATAGCTCCGCCCGTCCGCATCATCCCCCACCGCGCCGACCAGGGAAACCCGCGCCCCTTGCAGACCGGCGGCCACCGCCTGGTTGGCGCCCTTCCCGCCGAAGTCGTTGCGCGTCTCCAAGGCGATCACGGTTTCCCCCGCCCCCGGCAGACGGGCCACGCGCCAGAGACGGTCGATATTCAACGAACCCAGGACAATAATCCGGGGGCTCAGTGCAGGAGGGACCAACAACGTTGACATGCCTTTTTTTCGGTGGTCCGGCTTCAAAAGCGAAGAGAATTCCTTCTCGTGCCAGGGGCCCGTCGCGCATTTTCCTTTTGCTCGCCACGGCTTCGCAGTGCAGGGCTGAATTTGATGCCCGCCCCCACCCTGCTTTTTGACGCCTCCGATCTGCCCCGCATCCGCGCCACGCTGGCGCGGCCCGAGTTCGCCGTCTTCTGGGACGCGGCGCGCGGCGCCGACCAGGCGGCGGACGAACGCTTCCTGCGCGAGGAGCTCAAGCTCAACGAGCCCGTGCGCGATCTCGCCCGGGCCGACAACATCCTGCTGCGCGCCGCCTTCCTCCATGTGTTTGCGCCCGCACCGGAGCACACCGCCCTCGCCCATCTCGCGCTGGAGCGGATGCTCGCCTACCGCCGCTGGGACTGGTTCCTCGAAGCCGGCCGCGACACCGTGGGCATCATGCGCAACGGCTCGACCTCCATCGCCGCCGTGCTCGCCGCCGACTGGCTGGGCGCGGCGCTCGACCCGGAACTGCGCGCCCGGCTCGACCGGTTCATCGCGGAGGAAACCGGCCCGGCCGCCGAACGCGCCGTCTTCGGTATGACCCACCACGATCAGGTGATCGGCTGGAGCATGGATCCGGAGATGACCGGTTACTTCAAGGTGGATGTCAGCCGCTGGCCCGCGATTCTTGACCGCAACAACCTGCGCGTAATCGCCACCTCCGGCCTCGCCGCGGCAGCCGCCCATCTCGGCCCCGCCGACCCGCGCGCCGGGCGCTGGGCCGCGCAGGCGGCGGACAGCCTGCGCCTCTTCGCCTCGCGCCTGCCGGCGGACGGGGTGTTTCCCGAGGGGCCGGACTACTGGCACTTCACCTTCACCTATTTCATCATGACGGTGGACCTGCTGCACCGCCACTTCGGCATCGACCTGCGCCAGGTCTGTGATTTCCCCGCCATGGCCCGGTATGTGCAGACCGTCACCCTGCCCACCCACGACAAGCCCGACGGCTGCCTGAACATCGGCGACGCGTTTCTCACCAGCGGCGCGGAACCGCTCGCCTGGATCGGGCGCACCTTCCGCGATTCCCAGGCCAATCAGCTCGTGCTCCAGCCGGGCTGCCTGCGCGACACCGCCGTCAACGCCTACGCCGCGATCTGGTTCGACGCCACCGTGCCGCCGCAGCGGGATGCCAACCTCGCGCAGGATCGCGTGCTCTTCCCCGGCATCGTGGTCTCGCGCTCCGGCTGGGAGGCCGGGGACGCCGTCCTCGCCTTCCGCAGCGGCGCGCCGGAGAATCACGAGCACGCCGACCGCAACAGCCTGCTCTTCGCCGCCCACGGCGAACGCCTGCTCAACGATCCGCTCAAGGCCCATTACTGGCCCACCGATCCCAAGTGGCTCCTGCGGCTCCCGTCCGCCCACACCGCCCTGCTCATTGATGGTCGCGGCCATGTGTATCACAACGGAGAAGAGGGCACCAACGCCTCCACCGCGGAGGCCCGCCTCGTCGTCCACCAGACCGGCCCCGACCGCATGTGGGCGGTCAGCGATGCGACCGACGCCTACCAGCGCGCCGGCCTGCCGGCCACGCTCGTGCGGCGCAGCGTGCTCTTCCTCAAACCGGACGTGCTGATCGTCGCCGACGAAGTGGCCCTCACCACCGCGCTGCCGGTGCAGACCCGCTGGCAGGTGTATAACAACGACGATCGCGGCCAGGTCACGGCGGCGGACAGTGGCTTCACCATCACCCGGCCTCACGCGACCTTGCAGGCCACCCTCGCCGCCGCGGGCGGCTGCACGGCGTCAGCGGGACAACTGCCCCTGCCGGAAGCCGGGGGCCGCTACCCCTTCGCCGAAGTCACCTCCGCCCCGGCCCTCACCCACACGCTGCTCACCGTGTGCACCGCCGCTCCGCACGGCGCCGCCCACGGCCGGCTGGCACTCAACCGCACCGCCCAAGGCTGGCGAATCCACGGAACCCACCGCGCCCTCACCCTGGACCTGCATCTGGAGTTCGCGGCAAACGCCTTCCCCTCCTGGCATTAATGGGATGAGGTTGGCATGGAATTTGCCGAATCATTTGCGATTACATCAACCCTCCTCCAATCCTAACCTGAATCCTCCTCAAAAAATGAAACGTATCCTCCTCCTCTGCACCGTGGCGCTCACCGCGCTCGCCCTCTCCACCGCCGCCCTCGCGCGCGCCAAGGCCGACAAGCCCGAGCGCATCGCCTTCGGTCAGGAAGTGGACATCACCCGGCACTTCGTCGCCGGCAAAACCATCGTCGTGGACTTCACCAGCGACTACTGCCCGCCCTGCCGCGCCATCAACCCCTACCTCGACAAGCTGCACGCCTCCCGCGACGACATCGTCGTGCTCAAGGTGGACATCAACCGGCCCGACGTGCGCGGCATTGATTGGGGTTCCCCCGTGGCCAAGCAATACGGCATGTCCAGCATCCCCTACTTCAAGGTCTTCGGCCCGAACGGCCAGCAGATCGCAGACGGTCAGGATGCCCGCAAAATGGTGATCGCCTGGCTCGAAGAACTCGAAGGCTGAGCCGCCCCGCCGTTTTTCTTTCAACGCAAAAACCGCCGCCGGAATTCCGGCGGCGGTTTGTTTTGGGTCACTCCGCGGGGAGCAAACCTTATTCCTTCGATTCAAGGACCTCGACGGTGACCGCCGTGAGGTTCCCGTCCGCCGCCGCGGTGGCGCGCACACGCACCGAATCACCCGCCCGGACCTCGTCCGAGCTGATCATCCGGCCGTTCTTGACGAAGCCCGTCGAGCTCGCGAGCTGCACCGTGCGTCCGTCCACCACAAGATTCGTGGCGGTCTTGGCCGACACCTGGCCGGTCACGACTTCCTGCTCCGCCGGCCGTTCACGTTCACCCGGGGCGACGATGGGGCGCTCGGGCTGCGTCTCCGCCGCCACCATTGCCAACGGTGCAATCATCGCACCGGCAAACGCAAAACCGAGGAGGGACTTGATAAGGGTATTTTTGGTTTTCATAGCGGCTTATCTATCGCAATGCCCGTGCCAACCCGGCCGAGCGCGCCAAACCGCTGATGGCCAACAACCCGGTTTTTGTGCCCGATTTTCTTTCGCGCAGATCGCACGAACCCGGCGGCCCGCCCCTTGCAGTCGGCATGACTGCCGGCGGCAGCAGATAACCCTCGCCCCCGATGCCGGACCTTGCCAAACCCACACTCCTTTCCATGGCCCTTCCTCACGATTACTCCGCCCGCGTTTACGCCGGCGTCCTTGGCAAAATCATCGGCGTCTATCTCGGCCGCCCTTTCGAACAGTGGTCGCACGCCCGCATCGAAAGCGAACTCGGTGAAATCACCGGCTACGTCCACGAACGCCTCGGCAAGCCCCTCATCGTCACCGATGACGACATCTCCGGCACCTTCACCTTCCTGCGCGCCCTGGCCGATCATGGCTTCGATGCCCGCCGGCTGACCGCCGCCGACATCGGCCGCACCTGGCTCAACTACCTCCTCCCCCATCGCACCATCCTTTGGTGGGGCGGCATCGGCGTCTCCTCCGAGCACACCGCCTGGTATCGGCTCAAGTCCGGCATCCCCGCGCCGCGCTCCGGCTCCATCGCGCTCAACGGCGCGACCGTCGCCGAGCAGATCGGCGCGCAGATCTTCATCGACGGCTGGGGCCTGATCTGCCCCGGCGACCCCGGGCAGGCGGCGGACCTCGCCGCCCGCGCCGGCTCCGTCTCCCACGACGGCACCGCCATCCACGGCGCCCAGATGGTCGCCGCCATGGTCGCGCTCGCCTTTGACGGGCCGGACATCGACACGCTCATCGACGGCGCCCTCGCTTTCATCCCGAAGCGTTGCGAGCTCGCCCGCATGATCGCCGACGTGCGCCGCTGGCACGCGGCCGACGGCGACTGGCGCAAGACCCTGAAGCGCATCCAGCAGACCTACGGCTACGGCATCTACCCCGGCGGCTGCCACATGATCCCCAACCACGCGCTCATCATCCTCGCGCTGCTCTACAGCCAGGGGGATTTCCATCGCGCGATGACGATCGTCAACACCGCCGGCTACGACACCGACTGCAACTCCGGCAACGTCGGCTGCATCCTCGCCGTGCGCGGCGGCCTCGCCGCGCTCGAAGGCGGACCCGACTGGCGCGGCCCCGTCGCCGACCGGCTCTACCTGCCCACCGCCGACGGCGCGCGCGCGATCTCCGACGCCGTGCGCGAGACCGATGCCATCGTGCTGGCGGCCCACCGCATGCGGAAACTGGCCTACACCGCCCCCAAGGCCGGCGCCCGTTTTCACTTCGCCCAGCCCGGCGCCGTGCAGGGCTTCCTCGCCGATCCCGCCGGCGCGCCGCTGGTCATCGCCAATCCCACCGGCCGGCAGCTCGAGCTCAACGCGTGCGGCGCCACCGGGGCCGACCGTCCCGCCCGCGCCCTCACCGCCACCTTCGCCCCGCTCGACACCTTCACCGAGAGCGCCACCAGCTACAACTTCGTGGCCTGCCCGACCCTGCATCCGGGCCACCTCGTTTCCGCCCGCGTCGCCGCCCCGGCGGAAAACGCCGCGGCGCTTTCCGTTCGGCTCGTGATCGCCGTGCGCACGCCCGCAGGGAAAATGGAATTCGTTCACGCTCCCGCCCGCGCCCTCGCGGCGGGCCGCCAGGCCACCCTCCGCTGGAAAATTCCCGCCCAGGTGCCGCGCCCCATCCTCTCCGTCGGCGTGGAGTTCACCGCCGCCGCCCCCGCCCGGCTGATCCTCGATCACCTGACCTGGGCCGACGCCCCGCGGACCCAGCTGCTGCCCTTCTCCGCCGATCCAAATGCGGCCGGCACCTGGGTCGAGGCGTGCACCGGCATCCGCCGTTACAGCGACCGCCTGCTCATCTATCAGGAAGACGGCCTCGGCTTCTTCGCCCAAGGCGAGCGCGAGTGGCAGGACTACACCCTCAAGGCCACCCTGCGCCCGCGCATCGCCGCGCTCTGGGGACTCGCCGCGCGCTGGCAAGGGCTGGAACGCCATGTCTCCGTGCGGTTCGACACCCGGCAGGTCAAAATTGTCGCCCGCCTCGGGGGCCGCGACCGCGTGCTCGCCTCCGCCAAGTATGCCTGGCCGCGGGAACAGACCCGCCGCGTCGAGCTGACGGTGAAGGGCACCACCTGCAGTGTGGCCGTTGACGGTCGCACGCTGCTCAAGACCGCGGCCGTGCCCGCCTGGCTTGACGGCGGCGCCGTGGCACTGGCCGTTTCCGCCGGATCGGTCGAGTGCCCCGAGCTGTCCCTCGCACCCCTCGCCGGTCGCTGACCGTGGCGCCCCATCGGCGCCCCGTCGGTTGACCCTCTGCCCGGCTCATCCCGCGGTTGTGGATTCCGCCACGGCCCGCGGGATCGGCGCCGCATGATGAAGCCGGCCCGCGCGTCCGGCACAAATCACCGCCGGTCGCTGTTTCAGGCTCGTCATGCCGCGACGTCGGCCCAGCGTGGCGGCCTGTGATGAATCGCGTGCGCCCCCTCGCCGCCTTGTTCTGCTGCGGCCTGTTACCCACCCTGGCCTGGAGCGATCCGCATCTGACCGGATGGCAGGAGCTGGCCGCATTCAACCCCAAGCCCGCCCGCACCCACTTCGCCCGGCTGGAGGGCCGTGAGGCCCGCTACGGCGAACTGCTCGCGCTGTTGAACAGCCAGCCGCGCACCGCGCGCCAGTTCGCCACCGTGCGCGCCGGGCTGGAGGCGTTGCGCGCGGAAAGCCCCGGTGACGACATCGGCATCGCCGCCGCCTACCATCTCGCCCGGCTGCACCAACTCCACACCGACAAGCCCGATCCTGACGCGGCCCTCGCGGGCTACCGTGCGCTGCTCGCCGCGCATGCCGGCCACCCCGCCGCCGATCTCGCCGCGCCCAAGCTGGCGCTGCTGCTGCTTTACCGCGAAGCCTCACCGGAAGCATGGGAACGGCATCTCGCCGAAGTCCTCACCCTGCTGCCCAACCTGCGCTCACCCGAAGCCCGCCGCGACACCCGGCTGGTGGCGGCCGATGCGCTGGTCCGCCTCCAGGGTGATTTCGACCGGGCCCACCCGCTCATCGTGTATTGCCTGGAGCACAACCTGGTGGTGCGCCCGCCCCGGCTGGCCGTGTTGCTGCTGCAGGCGGCGGAAGGCGCCCGCCGTTCGGGTAACACGGACGAAGCGCAACATTACTACGACCGTTATCTCGCCGAGTTTCCGCGGAAAACCACCACCGCGGAAATCCAGCGACGGCGGCTCGCGCTCGCGGAGGAGGCCCGGCCATGAAACGCTGGCTGGCCGGCATCCTCGGCGGCACGGTGCTGATCGTGTGCTTCTGGCAGGTCGCCCGTTCACATCGCGTGACCGAACCGGAGGATGTCATCACCCTGCGGTTTTCCCACTGGCAGCTGGAGCCGGGCGTGCGCCAGGCCTTCGACACCCTCGCCCGGGAATACGAGGCCCTCCATCCCGGCGTGCGTATCGAGCAGATCGCCGTCCCGACCCGCATCTACCGGCAGTGGACCTCCACCCAGCTCATCGGCGGCAGTCCGCCGGACCTCGTGCAAATCGGCCAGGGCATCGGCGGCAGCCGCCACCTGGGCTATTTTCGTCCGATCACCGCCGAGGTCTCCCAGCCCAATCCCTACAATGCCGGCACCGCACTCGCCGCCACGCCGTGGCGCAACACTTTCCACGACGGCATGCAGGCCGGCTTCGACCCGGAAACCTTTGAATGCTACGGCGCCTCGCTGTTTGCGGTGACGATCCGCTTTTATGTGAACCGCGATCTGCTGCTCCGCACCACCGGTCGCACGGAACTCCCCGCGACCTTCGGCGAATTGCAGACGCTCTGCGCCGAAGTGCGGGACCACGCCCGGCGCACCGGCGAGGAGATCGAGCCCATCGCCGGCTCCTCGCTCACCGGCCATCTGCTGTTCGACCTTCTCTTCCGCACCCAGACGCAGGTGCTGGCCGCCTCCCTCAATCCGGTGACCCAACTGCCGCCGGCCGGCGTGGACGAATTCTATCTCGCCTACCTGCAAGGCGGCTGGAACCTCGCCGATCCGGCGCCCCGCGCCGCCGCCCACCTGCTCCACGCCGCCAGCCGGTTGCTCACACCGGGCTTTCCCCAGATCGAGCATGACCAGGCCCATTTCCGCTTTGCCCAGGGTCGCGCCGTGCTGCTCGCCGGGTTCAGCCTGCAGGTGAGCAGTGTCCTCGATGCGGTCGATTTTCCCCTGGAGACGGTCCGCATCCCGCAGCCCGATCCGGCCGATCCGTATTACGGGCCGCAGATGCACGGCCGCGGCAACGACGGCGGTCTCGGCAGTTACGGGGCCTTCGGGATCACCCGCGCCTCGCGGCACCCCGAACACGCGCTGGACTTCCTGCGCTTCCTCACCAGCGCCCGCTCCTGCGATACCTTCACCCGCGTCAGTCGCAACCTGCCCACGGTCATCGGCGTGGAGCCACCGGAGGAAATGCGCGGCTTCATGCCCCACCTGGACGATTTCCCCCTGAGCGGGGCGACCCTGTTCACCACGCATGAAACCCGGGCCACGATGGCCAATCTCCAACATCATCTCGCCGGGCCGGACGGCTCGCCCGAACGCTTTCTCGAACGCCTGCAACGCGATCTCGCCCCGGCCATGCGCCGCGATCTGGAGCAGGGGCAGGCCAACCGCCTGCGCAGCGCTCAACGCATGGACACGGCCATTGCCGGAGCCAGCCGGCTGCTGGCCGCCGATCCGGCCGATGCCACGCTCGCGCTCAAATACCAGAGCCAGGTGGAGGCGCAGAACGAATTGGAGGCGCAGTTGAGCCACCTCCAGCTCCAACTGCGCCGGGCCGACGCCGCGGCGTCGCGTTGAAGCCGGCCTCGCCGTCTGATTTTCCCTTCGCTTCCAGCGCGGTCGCTCCCTTTCTCTCCCTTCATCAGCCATGCACGTCTTCCACCTCTCGCCCCAAGGTAACGACCACTGGTCCGGCCGCCGCGCGCGCCCGACCTCCGACCGCCGCGACGGCCCGTGGGCCACGCTCGCCGGCGCCCGCGATCAACTCCGCCGGTTGCGCGCCGCCGGGGAACTGACCGGTCCCGCCAGCGTGCTCGTGCACGACGGGCTTTATGAGCTGGGCGAGACGGTGAAGTTCGGCCCCGAAGATTCGCACACAGCCTACGGTGCGGCGCCCGGCGCCGCGCCCGTGTTTGACGGCGGCGAGCGCCTCACCGGCTGGCGGATCGGCGAACGCCACGGCCGCACCGAGTGGACCCTCGACCTGCCCGATGTCGCCAAGGGCAAACGCTCCTTCCGCTCACTCTTCGTCAACGGTCGTCGTGCGCCGCGCGCGCGTTACCCCAAGTTCACACCCGATGCCCAGGGCGGCCGCAACGTCCTGCGAATCGGCGAGATTCTCGAACCGGAGAAAACCCAGCTCTTTGCCGGGCGCGACACCTTCAAGCCCCGGCCCGGCGATATTTCGCCCGACTGGGCATCGTTGCCCGACGCCGAGTTTGTCGTGCTCCACTACTGGATCGAGGAACGCCTGCCGAAACCCGCGCTCAATCCGCGCACCGGCTGGGTGAGCTTCGCGCGCCGCAGCGCCTTCGCCCTCTACGAAGCCTACGAGGATGCGCACGGCAACAACGCCCTCGCCCGCTACTACATCGACAACCTCTTCGAAGCCCTCACCGAGCCCGGCGAGTGGTATCTCAACCGCGAGACCGGCCGCCTGCACTACCTGCCCCGCCCCGGCGAAACCCCCGCCAACACCGAGATCCGCGCCCCGCGCCTGCACAGTTTTGTGCGCGCCACCGGCACCGTCTTCGGAGAAACCGGCGAACGCGTGGATGAACACGGCCCCCGGCTCCTGCAGCACCTGGAGTTCAGCGGACTCACCTTCCGCCACGGCGACTGGTTCTCCCCGCTCACCGAGCGCCACATCCCGACGCACGACTCCCTCGAAGGCTACGACCTCCCCATCGGCGGCAGCGTGCAGGCCGCCATCGCCGTCCCCGGCGCCCTGCTCTTCCGCGCCGCCCGCGACTGCCGGGTCGCCGATTGCACCTTCGAACACCTCGGCCTCTACGGACTGGAATTCGGTCACGGCTGCCGCGACTGCGCCGCCACGGGCAACCACTTCCACGACATCGGCGCCGGCGGCATCCGCGGTGGCGGCGGCGACTACGACACCCTCGGCTCGCGCCGCACCGGCAGTCTCACGATCACCGACAACCACATCCACCATATCGGCCGGATTTTTCACCAGGGCATCGGCGTGCTCCTCACCAACGCCGCCGACTGCACCGTCGCGCACAACCACATCCACCACACCTGCTACACCGGCATCTCCGTCGGCTGGAACTGGGGCTACCGCGACACCGTCACCTCGCACAACCGGATTGAGCACAACCTCATTCACGACATCGGCGCCGGCGTCCTCAGCGACATGGGCGGCATCTACACCCTCGGCATCCAGCCCGGCACCGTCATCCGCGGCAACCACCTGCACCACATCTGGTCGCAGGCCTACGGCGGCTGGGGCATCTACCTCGACGAAGGCACCGCCCACCTCATCGTCGAGCACAACCTTGTGCACGACACCAAGGACGCGCCCTTCAACCTCCACTACGGTCGCGAGAACGTCGTCCGTCACAACATCTTCGCCCGTGGTCAGCATGCGCTCACTTCGGTCTATCGCGTCGAAGACCACCGCAGCGCCAATTTCTTCAACAACCTCCTCCTCGGCCCCAGCCAGAAACTTTTCTCCGGCGGCTACAAGGGCGACATCCGCGACGCTCTCGAATCCAACGCCAACCTCTTCTGGACTCCCGGCGGCCAGCTCCCGCCCAACGGCCACCCCGACACACGCCAGGACGTGCCGCGCCAGTTCAGCTTCGCCGCGTGGAAAAAAGCCGGCCACGACCTCCTCTCCCTCGTCGCCGACCCCAAGCTCACCGAAGGCAAAAAGACGTGGAAACTCGCCAAAAACTCCCCTGCCCTGAAACTCGGCTTCAAGCCATGGGACTGGAGCAAGTGCGGCGTGCGCTCGAAGGCCAAACGCGAGTAATCAATATACACTATCGTCAAATAGTTCGTGCTACCGCAGCTAGTGTCTTCCAATTCAATATACTGCCTTTCTCAATCACACCGGGCACAAGAACTTCAATTCGACGACGATCAGACAACTCGATATCTACTAGGTCGGCGGTATTTTTCATCAAAAGTGAGGCAGAATTATTAGCGATACCCAGAGCAATCTCGACTCCCGTCCATGCCAAGACATTCACATCAACTTCGATCATAAAAGACCGGGCCTCACCAAAACGCCAATCTACAGAGTGATTCATAGGTGTGCCTTTGCAAATTGAGAGAAACACAAACCGATCCAACAGCTTCTCTTCATCAAGTCGCCTTGAGGCAGGAATCGACCGATGACTCGGCTCAATTTCGGTGAAATATGGCAGAAATTTCCGAGCGCAAAGTCGGCCTTGATTCAAAATCTGCCAAAGATTCCTTCTGTCCGTAAAGTGATAGAACTTTGGAACATGATGCCGCTTCGCCCATTCAAGCCAAAGGTCAAAATCAGGGCGTATCTGTCGTGGCGTCTTTGTCTCCATTTATAAGGTGTTTGGCGGCGCAATGTAGTTTTACACCACGAAGTCATGACAGCCCATACATCTCGACGATCAGGTGCCGCAGTTTCTCGGCATCCGCGGGTTTGAGCGCATCCACTTGTTTTACCAATCGCAGGGTGCTGAGGGTGCGTATCTGATCCACCGCGATCTCGGCCGGTTTTCCGGCGCAGCGCACAGGCAGCCGCGAACGCCATCCGGGGTGCAGCTTGCTGGTGAGCGGACAGACCACCACCGTGTCACTGTGCCGGTTGAGCGCATCCAGACTCACCACCACCACCGGGCGCGTCTTGGCCAGTTCGCGGCCCACCGTGGGATCAAGCGCCGCCAGACAGATGGCATAACGCTCCGGCGTCATCGGTCGAGCTGGTCCAATCCGTCGGCCACCGCCGCTTCCTCAAGGTCGGCAAACTCATTCCCCTCTTTCGCCCGGGCCACCGCCATCGCCCGGGCGGTTTCCTCCCACGACAGCCGGTCGTCGCGCACCGGCTTGAGCAAAATGCCCTCAGGCCGTTCCTCGACCGCCATCCGTCCCTTGATCCGATAACGGGCCAGCAGCGGCGCCGGCAGCCGGACCCCGCGGGAATTACCGATCGGCACGACCTTGAGCGTTGAAGTCTTCATGTAGCTACCGTAATTACGCAGGATGCGCCGTCAAGCTGCCAACTTTCTCTCCGCGCCCTCCGTGAACTCTGCGCTTTAATCCGATCAGCGATTCCGGATTGAACCGCTAATCCACGCTAATTGACGCTAATATCGTCGTCTATTGATAATCAGACTTTAGCCACAGATTACACTGATGAACACAGATAGGATGCTTCTTAATCCGTGCCTATCTGTGTAATCCGTGGCCAAAAAATTGGCGCCTCGTATTCTGAAAAGTCCAAATCCTACTGAGTCTCGCAAAATAGGCTGACGTTACGATGCAAATGGTAGGGCGGAGCGGGCCGGTGCGCCCTACCGTCAGGCTATTACGCGAATCTCAATAAGTGCTGTTGGTATAATCAATCCTCCCGGCCTGAAAAATTAGCGTCTTTTAGCGTTCATTAGCGGTTAAAATTTCATAGGGGTTAATCCCACCCACCACTCATGAACCCAGACTCCCTCCGCGCGCTTCTCATCCGCTGGTGCGATCAGAATTCCGGCAGCGACCACTTCGCCGGATTGGAGGCGATGCGCGGGTTGCTGGCCGCGGAATTCGGCACGCTGCCGGGCGCCACGGTGGAGCATGTCGCGCTGCAAGGAACGCCCGCCAAGGCCCTGCGCATCCGCGTGCGGCCGGACGCGCCGCTCCAGTTTCTTTGCAGCGGCCACTACGACACGGTCTATGGCGCGGAGCATCCGTTCCAGACCTGCTCGCAACCCGATGCCGATACGCTGCGCGGCCCCGGGGTCGCCGACATGAAGGGCGGGCTCGTGGTGATGCTCGCCGCGCTGCGCGCACTGGAGTCAGCTCCGGCGGCCCGGAATCTCGGCTACGAAATCCTCCTCACGCCCGACGAGGAAACCGGCTCGTCCGGCTCCGCCCCGGTGATCGCGGAGTCCGCCGGCCGCCATCGCTTCTCCCTCGTCTTCGAGCCCGCGCGGGCCAACGGCGACCTTGTGCGCTCCCGCATGGGCACCGGAGTGTTCACCCTCACGGTCCATGGCCGGGCCGCGCATGCGGCCCAGGTGCCCAATGAGGGCCGCAACGCCATCCTCGCCCTCTGCGAACTCCTGCCCGCCGTGGCCGCACTGCCCGACCGCATACCGGGTCTGCTCGTGAATGTCGGCCACGTCACCGGCGGCGGCGCCGTCAACATCGTGCCCGATCTCGCCCGCGCCAAAGTCAATGTTCGCATCACGCACATCGAGGATGAACGCCGCTTTCCGGAAGCCCTGGAGGCAATCGCTGCGCCTTTGCGTTCGCGCGACGGCTACCAGGTGAAGCTCACCGGTGGTTTCGACCGCGGCCCCAAGGTCGAAACGCCCGCCGAGACCGCGCTGTTTGCCGCCTGGCAGGCCTGCGCCCGCGAACAGGGCGTGACCCTCGGCTGGCAACACGTAGGGGGTGGCTCGGACGGCAATCTCCTCTCCGCCGCCGGCCTGCCCAATCTCGACGGCCTCGGCCCGGTCGGCGCCCACTTGCACAGCGAACGCGAGCAGATCCGTCTCTCCAGTCTCTCCGAACGCGCAACGATCGCCGGCCGCTTCCTCGTGAAGCTAGCCGCAGGCGAAATCCCTCTTCCGCTCCCTCCTCGCTGATCGCACCGCATTCGGACCCACGCGTCTCTTCCTCCGGCTCCGCTCTCCACCGAACCCTCATCCCATGAACAAGACCCTGACCTCCCTCACCCTCGGATTTCTGCTGCTCGCCCGGCCGCTGACCGCCGAGGTGTCCGCGCTGACCCAGGGCATCACGCGGGCCGCCGCCGAACTGCCGGCCGGCGGTTTCATCATCGCCGAGACCAGCGGCGGCGAGGTCACCTATGCCTCCGCCGGGCATCCTTCCACGCGGTCGGATCTTCCGCCTGAAGCGATTATCTTCGAGATCGGCTCCATCACCAAGTTCTTCACAGGCCTGCTGCTCGCGCAGACCGTGATCGAGGGCAAGGCCACGCTCGACGATCCCATCGCCCGGCATCTGCCCGCCGACCTTGCGCTCGATCCGCAAGTCGCGGCCATCACCCTCGCCCAACTCTCCGCGCACACCTCGGGGCTGCCCCGGCTGCCCGGCAATTTCGCGCCCGTCAATCCGGTCGATCCCTACGCCGATTACACCGCTGACCTGCTTTACGCCTTCCTCTCCGGCCACCGGCCGGAAAAACCCGCGCCGCAGCCTTCCAACTACTCCAACCTCGGCGTCGGTCTCCTCGGCCACATCCTGGAGCGCATCCACGGCATGAGCTATGCGGAACTGGTCGCGGCCAAGATCACCACCCCGCTCGGCCTGGATGACACCGTGATCACGCTCAACCCGGAGCAGGCCGCGCGTTTCGCCACGCCCCACTCCGGCAGCGTCGCGGTATCGCCGTGGACATTCGAGGCGCTCGCCGGGGCCGGCGCCCTGCGCTCCACGGCGGCGGACCTGATTCTTTTTGCCCGGGAACTCATGCGGGAAGACAGCCCGTTGGCCCCGGCCTTCGCCCTCGCCCGCCAGCCGCTCGCCGACTTCGGCCGCTCCGCCAAGATCGGCCTCGGCTTCATCATCATCCAGCGCAATGGACAGACTGCCTATCATCATGGCGGTGGCACCGGCGGCTATCGGAGCTTCCTGGAATTCGAGCCCGCCACGGGCCGTGTCACCGTGGTGCTGCTCAACAACGACACCCTCGAACCCGGCCCGCTCGTCGCCGCCGCTCACCGTCCCCCGGCGGCGAAAACCGAGGCCGCCGCGCGCGCGGAAGTTTCCCTCGCTCCCGAGGAACTGCCGCCCTACACCGGCATTTACGCCATCGATGCCCGCGCGCGCTTCACCGTCGTGGTGGATGCGGACGGACGGCTGCGCGTGCGCCTCACCGGCCAACGCTTCCTGCCCGTGTTTTATGCCGGCGAGGACCGGTTCTTCGCCCGCGCCGTGCCGGCGGAACTCCAGTTTACCCGCGATGGCGCCGGAGCGATCACCGGCCTGACTCTTTACCAAAACGGGAACGAGCTGCCGGCCCGGCGCACCGCCGACGCACCCGTCATCCTCTTCCCCACCGCCGAGGAGCTGGCCGCCTACACCGGCCGCTATCAACTGGCGCCGGGCCTGATCTTCGAGGTCAACCGGCAGGCCGGACACCTCTTCGTCAAGCTGACCGGCCAACAGGCGCTCCCCGTCTTTCCCATCCGCGCCGACCATTTCGTTTACGACGTCGTGGAAGCCGCGCTGACCTTTGAGCGCGACGACACCCACGCCATCACCGCCATCGTCCTGCACCAGCACGGCCAAAACCAGCGAGCCCCTCGACTGGAAGAGTGAGACGCATCCGGAAGCGATTCAAAGCCGGATAAACGACTCTCGCGGCCTCCCTGTTGAGGCAAAATCACCTTTATGAGCTAATAGACCAGTTCATATCGGCTATTTTCACTCGCGCCCGTTTTACGGCACGACCTTATCGGCCCAGTATGGCGATTATGAAAATAGACCGGACCTGGCCGCTTTCCGCCACGGAGCAGCTCAAGTCACAACTGCGGCTCGCCATCCGCACCGGTAACCTGAGGGCTGGAAGCGTTCTGCCCACAGTGAAGACTCTTGCAGCCGATCTTGCGCTCAACCCCAACACCATCGCTGCGGCCTATCGTGATCTGGTTGCCGAAGGGTTGCTCACCCAACACCGCCGCGGCGGCACCCGCATCGCCCCCGGACCGTTCCCACACTCGGCAGCAGAGCGCGAATTACTCGCCATGGCCGACCGCCTGATCCGGCTTGCCCAATCCCGGCGGTATTCCGGCGGGGAAGTGCTTCGCCTGGTCGCCGGACGGTGGGCCGGCACGGATGCCTCCGGCTTCGGAGCGGATGGCCGTTATCCCCTGTATGACTTTATGCAACGCCATGAACACGACCAAGCCTGACGCCCTGCTCGATGCCGGTCCCGATTATCTGGAAACGTCGTTTCCCCGCGACGACTTCCCTCTTTATGACTGGACCGAGCGCCCGCCCACCCTGCCGGACACGGTCTGGACCACGGAAACCACGCACCGTGATGGCCAGCAAGGAGGACTGCCACTCACAGCCGCCCAGAGTCTCGCCATCTACGAAACCATGTGCGCCTTCACCGGCTCATCAGGAGCGGTGCGACAGGCGGAATTTTTCGTTTACCGTCCGGCGGATCGGGACGCCTTGGCCGGCGCATTGGAACGCTGGCATGGCGGCGCACCCGTGGAACCGACCACATGGATTCGAGCCACCGCCCGCGATGTGGATTTGATCCGCTCCCTCGGGGTCAGGGAGACCGGCATGCTGGCCTCGATTTCCGACTACCATACGTTTCACAAATTCACGCCGGGAGGTCGTCGCGAGGCCATGCAGAATTACCACACGGCGTTGCTGACCGCATTGGATGCCGGCATCCGCCCGCGCCTGCATCTTGAGGATGCCACTCGCGCGCCCGCGGATGTGATCAGCGCATTCGTCGAGTCCGTGCAGGCCGCCGCCAGCAGTTATGGTCCCCAGCTCCAGCCCAAGTTCCGCGTCTGCGATACGATGGGCGTGGGCCTGCCTTACGAAGATGTTTCCGCTCCACGCAGCATTCCCCGCCTCTTCCAACGCCTGCGCGCACTGGGGGTGCCCCCGGAGGATTTGGAATTTCATCCCCACAATGACACCTGGATGATCGTGCCCAACTGCCTCGCCGCCGTGCGCGCCGGATGCGCCGCCATCAATGGAACACTGCTCGGCAAAGGCGAACGCACCGGCAACGCCCCTCTGGAAGCCGTTCTGCTGCACTTGATCGGGATGGGCTATTTCCGCGATACCCGCCCGGATTTTACCGCCCTCAACACCCTGGCCGGATTCTATGAAACAATCGGCCATGCGCTCCCGCCCAAGTATCCGCTTTACGGCCGCGACGCCCACCGCACCCGCGCCGGTATCCACGCCGACGGCCTCAATAAGTTTTGGTGGATGTATGCGCCCTTCGACGTGCCCAAGCTGCTCGGCCGGCCACTGGAGGTTTCGCTGACCAAGGACTCCGGGCTGGCTGGCGTGGTTTTCCTGCTCCGCCAGCATCGCAACCTCGATCTGCCCAAGGATGATTCGCGGGTGCGACAAATCCACAACTGGGTGCTGCGTCAGTTCGACGAGGGCCGGCAAACCAGTATCGAATGGGAGGAACTCGCCCCGGTGGTGACGGAAATTATCGGCCCGGCAACTGGCGCAGCCTGATCGCACTTTCCGCCCCTCCGCTTCAAACATCTGGTCGCCCGATTTTTATTCTGCGCGCCGTGCAGAATGATAGCGAAGACGCTCGCTCGCGCACAAAAAAGGGCGGGATTTTGCAATCCCACCCTGCAAGTGATTCATCCGCGCGGGTCCGCGCGATCCGCGGGGAAAATCCTCACGGATTGTGGTCCACCGGATCGCCCGGCTGCTGGTAGCGCGTCTGGTAGGTCTTCTTGCTCGCGGCGAGCTTCAGGAAGACATCCACCGGCACGACCTCGACGGGCTCGGTGAGGCTGTCGAAGATCTTTTTGACCTTCTCGATCGTGTTGCTCTCCCGGATGTGGATGAGCATGAAATACGGGCGCACGGGGTTGAGCTGGATCAGCTCCTCCAGATCGGCCGCGGCCTCCTCGATGGGCCGGTTCACATCGAGGTAGTAGTCGTAGCTGAGGAAGGGCTTGCCGTCACGCAGGTCGAACGTGCGCGCGCTGCCGTAGCCGTTGATGAAGCCGATGGCGTCGGGGAACTGCTCGTAGTAGCGATCCACGACTTCCTTGGGCAGGTCGGTGTTGCCGACGTGGCGGTTGCCTTCGGAGTAGTCCATGATCTCCATCACGCGCAGGTCGAGCGCAGCCATGAGCGCGCGGGCATCCTGCATGAGCGGCGGAAACTTGTCCGCGGGGATGGACTTCGGATACATGTAGCCGGGGCCGCTGAGGCCGCCGACGAAGTAGTCGTTGGGCGACTTGTCCTCGTAGAAGAACTGGAGGGCGACGGGATTGAGCCGCAGCCAGCCCATGAGCACCTGCCAGCCGTAGGGAATCTCACCGCGGCCGGGCTTGGTCCATGTGCCAATGCCCATCGAGTCGGTCGCGAGCGCGGCGATGTAAACCTTCTTCTCGGCCTGCAGGGTGGCATCGGCGGCCACGCTGTGGTTGTTGGTGAACTTGAAGTCCGGCGTGAGCGGGATCTGGCAGGTGTAGGAGACGTTGGGCAGGTTGTGCAAGCCCTCCATCTTCAGGCCGAAGTTGCCGGTGAGCGTGGTGTGCTGCCCTTCAGTATCCTTCGCGTAGGAGTGCCAGCCGATGACCGTGCTGGTCGGGTTCTGCCGGCCGAGGAGATCCTTGAGCAAGCCGAGTTCGTCGGGATGCGCGGGGTTGGCCGAGAGGTCGGCACAGAACGCGCGCTGCATGATGGCGAAGTCGGCGACGCCGGGCTGCATCTCCCGGCCGGCGTGGCCGCCGAGCACCGCGTAGTAATCGCGCGAGCAGCGATCCCAGTATTTGTCCACCGCCCAGGAATAGATCTCGAAATCGGTCTTCCCGCGGAAGATGCCGCGCAGGTCCTCGACCTGCTTCAGGCCGTGCTTCTCGGCGAGCGGGATGAGTTCCTCGGAAACGACGACGGCATCAAGCACGCCGGCGGCGGTGAAGGCGACGTTGACGGAGGCGCGGACCTCGCGGTCCCACACGACATAGCCCTTCGCGTGCTTCGCGAAGAGCCCGAGGGCCGCGTCGGCATCATTGAGGCCGAGGCGGGTGAACTGGGTGCCGTGGCGGCGCTCCATGAAGCCGATGAGCGGGCGCACGGTCTCCCACTGCCAGTGCGTGGGATACTCCAGATAAACGCGCGGGTAGTCGCGGTTGGCGAGACCCTGGAGCGAGATCAGGAGGACATTGGTCGGGATGTCGCCATCCATGCGCCAGTTTTCCGAAAGCGGAATGATGGTGGCCTGGGCCGGGGCGCGCTCCACGCGCTGGGGCGCGGGCTGGGCCAGCGCGGTGGTGGCAACGACCAGGGCGAGAGTCAGGGAAATGAATTGTTTCATGGCGGGTGACTTCAGGGGTTCACGCGTTCGAAGATATAGACGACCGGGCGGTTGCGCGTGCTGCGCAGCTCGGTGAGCGTGAGCTGGGCGCCGTTAGCCGAGACTTTGTAGTCGCTAAGGATGTTGACCTCACGATCACCCTGCTGGGTGTTGAGCACGAGGTCGGTGCTGAGACGCAGGAGCCGACCGCCATCGTGCCACTCGGCGCGGACCTTCCTGGTCTTGTCGCCGCTCATGTAGGCGCCGAGGTGGCGGTTGTCGGGCCAGAAGTCGGCCGGGATCACGTTCACCTCTTTGGAGAGGTTCACAGGGGTGACGTCCTCATACACGCGGCGCCCCCAGGCGAGCTTGCGCTTGATGGTGACGTCTTCGCCCGCGACCTCGATGGCCAGGTCGTAGGTGCGCCACGGGCTGAGTTCCGTGCTGCGTTCCAAGTTGATGCGCCAGGTGCCGGCAATCGGGCTGGCGCTCGCGACGGTGAATCCGCCGAGCAAAAGGCAAAGGAGGAGTAGGCGATGCATAGCACCCCTTACGAAGGCGCGCCCCGGCGGCGGTTCAAATCAAAAGGCGGCAAATCACACTTCGACTCGCGGAATATTCACAACGGAGCGCAGGTGACTTGCGTCGCCAGCTCGAAGCCAGGGCCCCCCGCCGGCCGCCGGCACTCCAGGTGCCAGACCGGCTCGTAGCGATGGTCAATCGACTCTTCACGTTGCCGGAGATCCTCCGCCCACGGCACCTCCAGGGTGACTTTCCAGCCGGGCACCTCCAGCGTGGCCCGCTTGGCGGCGGCATCAATGACCCAGGGCAAACGCGTATGCAGATGGAAAACCAGCGGTAGCGGAGTCCGCAGCTCACCGCGATCCTGCACCACAAAGGCACCCGGGGTCTCCGCCACGATCTCACGGGTGCAATGCTTCATCACTGCGGACCACACCGGCGTGAGATTGATGCGTGCATGCAGGCTCCGTTCATCGCCCTTCCCCTCCGGGATGATTCCCACCTCGGCGAGCGGCTGACCGATGGGCACGCCCCCGGTCGTCACCGGCGCCAGTACATTGTGCAATTCCGTGCGCTTCATGGCGAAGCCGCGGCTGTCATCGTAGCGGACAACACCGCGATCAATGAACACCGGCAGGTCGTCGAGTTCGAGGGTGAAGGCGCCTTTGTCGAAATGGGTGTGACTCGCCCGCGCCTTGCAGCCGCTGAGATGCAGGCGGACGTGCCGGCCCGGCGCCACCTCGCGCCGGCTGGTGAGCTGGCCGGTATGCGGGAGCACCCCGAAGACCGGCACGATGCACGCAGGCTCCGGCAGCTCCGCCGGCCCCGCGATAAACGCAAAGGGGCCATCAATCATGTATTGCCGGTAGTAGGTGTCGCCCCGCATCTGCAACAGCGTGGCGGCCGCGATCCGCGAATAGACATCCTGCGGATAAAGTGCCGCCAGCAACGCAACCGTATCCCCCGTGAACCGGTCGTTGCTGTTGTCACCATCCATCAGCACGCCCCCCGGACTCATGGCCGACATCACCGCCACAAATTGACCGCTCCGGGCCAGGCGCGGCGGCAGCACCTCGGCCATGGTCCGCCCGCGGGCGCGCGCATAGGCCATCAACCCCGGCAGCACCGCATGGAGCGTGACACTGAAATAGCCCACCCCCTCGTCCACACCGCCATCCGGCAGCAGGTAGTTCGCCATGCCCTCCTGCATATCGGCCTGCGCCTGCTCCACGTAACTGCGCACCCGCGGCCAGGCCGGCTCCAGCACCAGACCACCGAGAATGCGCGCCCGGCAGAACCACGGTCCCTGGTTGATGGCATAGACATATTCCCACTTCACCATGTCGCGCTGGAGGATGCTCAGCCCCTTGTCCCAGATCGCCACGCGCACGAGATCCCGCGCGCGCTCGGTCAGAGCAAACTGGAGCCAGTCGAACACCAGCGCGCAGGTCGTCACCGCCATCTCCTCGAGAAAGCAGCGCTGGTCCCAGGTGGACCCGCGCGCCCGGCTCTCGGCCGACTGGCACCAGTGCTTCGTATGCGCAAAACACATCAGGAAACGCAGCGCATGGCGCATCAGCTGCCGGTCATTGCGCACCAGACCCACCAAGGCGCACAACACCGGCTCGGCCATCCAAGGATCCAGACCGCGCTCCCGCTCCCGCAGGTAGCGGGAGTCGGACCAGGGGATGTAGTCGCCGATCTCCCTCTCCGGCTCGCGCGCGAGCGCGTGCCGCGCCCGCTCCTCGATGACCTTGAAATGGGCCGACCAGACACCGCCATCGGCGCGCGCCCGCAAGGCGGGCAGATCCGCCTCGGCAAATAACAACCCGCGCGCGAACTTCACCTCCGGCCACTCCGCTTCGGGCAGGATCAGGCCCGCCCAGCCTCCATCGTAGGCCGGCCGGGCCTGTTCCAACCGTTCCAACAGCGTCGAATCCGCCACGCCCCACCATTGCAGGCCGACCATCTGCGCGCCCGGTTGCAGCGCGGTGAACTCCATCCGCACCGCCGACGCCGGAGCACCGCGCGGCAGCGTGATCTCCAGCCGCGAGCTGTCGCCGCGGACAGACCCGCCCAGCGAGCTCCAGACCCCATGGCGACACACGAAAAATCCGACCGAGATCTCCGCCGGCACCACCACACAGAAGACATAGCGATCGAACCGCGCCGGGATCTCCGACAACGGCAGACTGAAAGTGCCGGCCACCGCCCCCGCCGCGCACTCATCCCAGCAGGCCTTGGTGCTGTCCCAGAAAGGCGCCTTCCGAAAATTCACGGCCTCACCGGGCGTGACCACAAGCGGCAATTGCGCCGCGATCCGTTCATCATGAAACGGGGCGAAGATAGACTCGGCGGGGTTGAGTTCGAAGAGTTGCATGGGGAGGTGGGCCGGGAGCGGAGGCTGCCCGCCCGCCGCCCGGCGTCACCAACAAAAGCCGCCGAAGCACGGTCGGCGGGCGAAATCCCCTTGCCGCCTTCGTGCCCCATCAACCGATAGCGCAAAGCCCCCTCTCCTCACCTGATACCTCAGCCACAAAAAGGCGCAAAGAGGCGCAAAAAAGAACTCAAAGCCCGATCTTTTGGTGCATTTTAGTGCCGTTTGGCGGCCAATGAATTCATAGCTGAACCCGGCTGCAGTTTTCTTAAAACGCTCTGGCGACCAGCCCCCACCTGGTTGGGGCCAAAGGTGGTTTAACCACCGATGGATACAGATTCACACAGATGCAGGAGCCGGGAGAGTGGAGCGAAGAACGCGAGTATTTTTAGCCACGTTCCCAGCGAAGCGACATTCCGCCATAAACACGAAGGGCCACAAATAGGAAACTGGGGGCGCACCCGGCAAGGTGGGCCGTGCGCTCCGCGCGCGGCCGGGACCTCCCCGGCGCTTAGGAAACACTCAGGAGAGCTCTGCATCGGAAAAAGAACCTTTTGCACCTTTTTGTGGCCATCACTTGGTGAGGATAGCATCCCCGCCCACCCAATCTAACACCTAACGGCCCGCGCTCACATTCTCAGCTTGCCCCGGCAGCCCGGCCAGCTAGCTCTTGGCCATGGCCATGGACGCCGGGCAATGCGGTTTTTTGCAGCGATGCAAAAAGGTGATGATCACCCGTTCATATTTGGGCCGCCTGCCTTCCGGCAGACCCGCCGTGCTCAGTGCGGTTTTCAAGTCAGGAAACGAAACCGGCCAGCTTTCGGGGTGCTTGGAGCGGGGCTTCTCCATCGCGCCAGTTGAGCTTTACGCGGATTGATATGCAATCCGCGTAAAGCTCAACCCAACGGACGCTTTCAAATTCGGAATCCGCCAACTATTTAAACGACAATGACATAAGAACTTGATCATTTTCAGCTAACCGCCTCAGGACTGAAATTGATATCCATCAACTGAGTTGAGGCGAATCACACTGATGGGCGAAGAAAGAATGGAGTTTGATCCTAAAGTTCAGAGTCGTTGGAAGATCGCGTTAGTCGCGGGTAGCATTTCTGCTGGCGTGCTGTTTTCTCGTTTTGCGCTAGAGCACCTCGGGTTCTTGGTTTTCCCCGTCTCTGTCGTTGGCGCCCTTGCAGGCCTGCTGTTCGGCGTGCTTTCGATAGTCGCGAAAGAGAAGAAGTGGTTCTTAGCCATTCCAGCCATTGTCCTTTCACTCGTGTGTCCCTACCACTTCGCCATGTCTTTCTACGAAGCGCACACTGAAACGTCGGCGAGAAGCGCCGATCCAGTCGTCACAGCCAACGCCGCTAAAGCGGCGTGGCTGAGCTAAAACGTTAGGCAGAAATAAGATTCCGAATGCTAGACTTCAAGGAGATACCGAAATCGGGAACGAAACTCGAGCAGCTCACTCGTGAAATCTTGTTTCTATCTGGCTACAGCCCATATTGGACGGGCGAAGGACCCGACCAAGGAAGAGATCTCTATTTCACGGAGGTGTTAAAGGGGCCGCTCTCATCTTCGGCAAGAAAGTGGCTCGTTCAATGCAAGCATACGGCGCACTCGGGTAAGGCTGTGGGGCGGAGTGATGTCGGGTCGATTATCGAAGATTGCCGACAAATCGGCGCGTCGGGCTTCCTTCTGGTGACTACGACCCATCCAAGCGCAGCCCTTTTGATGAAGCTTCATGAGCTAAAGAGCCAGAACAACGGTCTTGATGAGGTGATGGTTTGGGATGGCGTTGAGCTAGAGAAGAGATTGATGGAGCCTCGCAATTTCTCATTGTGCAATCTGTTCTTTCCGAAATATTCCAAGAAGGTCGGATGGAAGGTGTATAATCGAGGCGAGCCAAACAAATGGACCGCGCATTATAAGGGATACTTCTTGGTATTGGATAGCAGAATTGCGAGTTCCCACCCGTCCCTAGAAGACTGTGAACTGATCATCTCGAAGATCGAGGCGATCATACCGCCGTCCAAGGACGAATTCATCCGGCCTCGAGCAGTCCACTACGACGATAAGCATGATAATTACGTCGTTTATATTGATTACATGCATCCATTTCAGAAAGAGCCCTCCCTGAAGAAGAATGCGATCTTGGATCTACTTGATAATGGAAACGGCCTGCATCACGGTCCTGGTTGGACGGCCCGGCTAACTTATTGGGATTTGCGCTTCCAGCCGTATTCACCCAACTCCGATCATTATGACCGTGATCATTATGATTATTATTGCGATCACATGGCTAGCTATGAAGCCGGCATGATGAGGGTCCCTTTCTGGCGTCATCGATCAGGTGAGATCGTAGGCCTAAAATGAAAATTGAGCCTAACAAGGCGATGGAGCCAATTCCGGTAAATGTCACGGTTCCTGCCTGCGCAGGCCCCGCGCCATTTACCTCCATGGCTCATCTTCGACGTTAGGCGGGGAATCAGATGGGGTCAGACTGGAATGGCACTAAGTTAAGGACAGTTATCGTTGATTTTGATGAT
>CAYSBR010000004.1:0-135459 GCA_964429385.1 uncultured Opitutaceae bacterium | reverse complement strand
GCTCATCATCTGCGACGAAGGCTCCGAGGTCACCTACATGGAAGGGTGCACCGCCCCCAAGTTCTCCACCTCCACGCTGCACAGCGCCGTGGTCGAACTCGTCGCCCTCAAAGGCGCCAAGATCCAATACATCACCGTCCAGAACTGGGCCAACAACGTCTTCAACCTCGTCACCAAGCGTGGCGTCGCCCACGAGGAAGCCACCATCAAGTGGATCGACTGCAATATCGGCAGCCGGCTCACCATGAAATACCCCGGTGTCGTTCTCAAGGGACGCAAAGCCCGCGGTGAGGTCATCTCCATCGCCCTCGCCAACGACGGCCAGCACCAGGACACCGGCGCCAAGATGATTCATGCCGCCGATGAAACCACCTCCAACATCGTCGCCAAGTCCATCTCCGTCGGACAAGGCCGATCCACCTACCGCGGCGTCGTTCACATCCCCAAGCACCTCAAAGGCTGCAAGAACAACACCGAATGCGACGCCCTGCTCATCAACACCAACAGCCGCACCGACACCTATCCGGCCATCACCGTCCGCGGTGACGCCAACTCCGTCCAGCACGAGGCGAGCGTCTCCAAGGTCAGCGAGGAGCAGATCTTCTACATGCAGCAGCGCGGCCTCACCGAGGCCCAGGCCATGAGCCTTTCCGTCAACGGCTTCGTCAACGACCTCGCCAGCCAGTTCCCGATGGAATACTCCGTCGAACTCAAGCGCCTCATCGACCTCGAAATGGAAGGCTCGGTCGGCTGATCGCCGACATTTTCGATTTTAGCTTCTCGATTTTCGATTCCTTCGAAGTCGGAAGCCCAATCAAAAATCGAGAAGCCAAAATCAAAATTCCCATGTCTGCCGTTCCTGACACTCGTTCTTCCTCCGACTTCAACCAAGAGCGTTTCATCGCGCACATCGCCAACCGCAGCGATCTGCCCGCCTGGTGGCTGGAAGCGAAGAAAACCGCGTGGAATCAATACCTCGCGATGCCCCTGCCCGTCCGCACCGACGAGCGCTGGCGCTTCTCCAATCTGCGGGGCATCGACCTCGCCGGCTTCGTGCTCCCCGGCCAGCCCGCGCCGCACACACCGCACCTGCCCGGTTTCCCCCGCGTCGCTGAGCTGACCTTCTCCAATCGCCAGATCACTCACCGCACCGCCCTCGCCACGGAACTCAAGGAACAGGGCGTGATCTTCGCTCCCCTCGATGAGGCGCTGCGCGAGCACGGTGACCTCGTGCGGCAGTATTTCCGCAAGCATCCCGTCTCCCTCGGCAGCGAAAAATTCGCCGAGCTGAACACCGCCTTCTGCTCCACCGGAGCCCTGCTCTACGTCCCGCGCGGCGTGGAGATTCCCCTGCCCTTTGTCGTCGAGCATACCCTCTCCGGGGACCACATGGCCACCTTCCCCCACACCCTGGTTATCCTTGAAGACCAGGCCAAGGCCACGCTCGTGGAATTTTTCGTCTCCGCGGAAAACGGCACCACCCACTTCGTTTCCGGGGTGAATGATCTGCATGCCGCCGCCGGTGCCTACCTCACCTACGTCGGCGTCCAGAATTGGTCTGATACCACCCAGGCTTTCCAGAGCAACGCCATCGCCGCGGGCCGCGACGCGCACGTCTTCTCGCTCAACCTGCATCTCGGCGGACGCCAGTCCCGCCACGAGTCGCACAGCCGCCTCCTCGCTCCCGGCGCCCACAGCGAGATGCTTTCGCTCACCATCGCCCACGGCACGCAGGAGTTCGACCAGCGCACGCTGCAAACCCACGCCGCTCCCCACACCTCCTCCAATCTTCTCTACAAAAACGTCCTCCTCGACCAGGCCCGCACTATTTTCTCCGGCCTTATTGTCGTGGAGCCCGACGGGCAGAAGACCGACGCCTACCAGAGCAACCGCAACCTCATGCTCAGCGAGACCGCCGAGGCCAACAGTCTTCCGGGACTTGAGATCGAGGCCAATGACGTCCGCTGCACCCACGGAGCCACCACCGCCCGCATTGATCCAGAGCAGCAATTCTACCTTGAAGCCCGGGGCATCTCCCCTGCCCACGCCCACGAACTGCTCGTCTTCGGCTTCTTTGAGGAAGTCCTGGACAAGCTGTCCGACGATCACCTCCACGCCGCGCTCAGCCGGTTCATCCAGTCGAAATTCAAACAATAAGCGCCATGTCCCAGAACAAAGACCGCACGCTCTCCCGCGAAGTCACCGTCACGCAGATCCCGTCGGGGGACAAACACACACTGCCGGCCGGCACCCGCATCTTCATCCATCAGACCCTGGGTGGCAGCTACACCGTGCAAACGGACACGGGGCTTTTCCGGATCGACGGCAAGGATGCCGACGCCCTCGGCGAGCAGGCCGACGAAAGCACCGTGCAAGCCGCCCCCCTGCCCGATGGTTCGCCGGACCCCGAGACCGTGTGGGCGCAGCTGCGCAAGGTTTTCGACCCCGAAATTCCGGTCAACATCGTTGACCTCGGGCTTATCTACTCGCTCGACATTGAAAAGCGCGAGGCCCCCGAGGAAGGCTACAAGGTTAGCATCGCCATGACACTCACCGCCCCCGGCTGCGGCATGGGCCCGGTCATCGCTGAAGATGCCAAAAGCAAGGTCCTCCTTGTCCCCGGCGTCGCCGACGCGGATGTGCGGATCACCTGGGAGCCAGCGTGGAACCAGTCCATGATCAGCGAAGAAGGCAAAATGAAGCTGGGGCTGATCTGATCCCGCACACTTGTTTTCTGCGCTTTCCTCACGGCCCCGGTCCTCTAAGGTCGGGGCTGTGATGTTTTCATTCCCCTCCCCGGTCCGCCTGCTTGTAGCGGCGTTGCTCTTTGGTGCCGGTCTCGCGTTTTCCTCCCTCCATGCCGAGGAGGAACCCTCGCCGGCCTTGGAAAACTCAGTGGTGAAAATCTTCGCCACCGCCCGCTATCCCGACCTTTACCGGCCATGGGCCAAGCAGCCGCCGAGGGAAGGCACCGGCACCGGCGTCATCATCGAAGGGCGGCGCATCCTCACCAACGCCCACGTCGTCGGCTACGCCAGTCAGATCCAGGTGCAGCCCAATCAGTCGGGCGACAAATACACCGCCACCGTCGAAGCCTATTCCACCGCCATGGATCTCGCCGTGCTCCGGCTCGATGATGAGTCCTTCTTCGACACCCGCGCGCCCCTGCCCCGTGCCGAGGCTCTGCCCGGCATCAAGGATACCGTGATGGCCTACGGCTTCCCCGCGGGCGGCACCACGCTTTCCATCACCAAGGGAATCGTCTCCCGCATCGAATTCGCCTCCTACAACTACCCGGCCGCCGGCCTGCGCGTGCAGATTGATGCCGCCATCAACCCCGGCAACAGTGGCGGTCCCGCCCTCGTGGACGACAAGATGATCGGCATCGCCTTCTCCCGCCTCGGCGGCAGCGACAACATCGGCTATATCATCCCCAACGAAGAGATTGACCTCTTCCTCGCCGACATCGGCGACGGCCGTTACGATGGCAAGCCCGTCAACTTCGACGACTTTCAGCCCCTCATCAACCCCAGCCTCCGCGCCTTTCTGAAGCTTGACCGCAATGTCGAAGGCGTAGTGGTACGGCAGATCGAAAACACTGGTTCCGATTATCCTCTCCAGCTCTGGGATGTCATCACTCACATCGACGGTGTCCGCATCGATAACGAGGGCATGATCATCATCGGCGAAAACATCCGCGTGATGTTCAAATATCGCATCCAGCAGGCGGTGAAGAATGGCTCCATTCCGCTCACCCTCATCCGCGAAGGCCGCGAACTCACCGTGAACGTGCCCGTCACCGACGAGCGCCTGCTGGTCGCACCCTTCCTGCAGGGTGATTATCCGAGCTACTTCATCCACGGCCCGCTGGTTTTTTCCGCCGTCACCCAGGAATTCATCGCCGGATTCAACAACTTCGCGCTCCTCAACGCCCTTACCTTCGCCGAGACCCCGCTCATCACCCGGCGCATCGACCGTCCCCGTTTCGAGGGCGAGGAACTCGTGGCAATCTCCTCCCCTTTCTTTCCCCACCGGCTCACCAAGGGTTACAACAACCCCGCCGGTCGCGTCATCGAAACCTTGAACGGCATCCGCCCGAGGAACCTCAAGCATCTGGTCGAGCTTCTCCGGGCCGCGGACAGCGAATTCCTTGAATTCACCTTCGCCGGCCAAGGCACCGAAACCCTGGTGTTTTCCCGCCAGGAACTGCTCGACGTGACCGAGGATATCCTCAGCGACAACGACATCCGCGCCCAAGGCACGCCCGACACCATGGCCGTGTGGAGCGGAAAGGCCAAATGAGCCTTTCCTCAGCAGAACCACCGCTTCACTCAATCAGTCCGCCACCGGCACAAAGCCCCATTTGCTGGCGGTGAACAACCCCCGGTCGCTCAGCTTTAAATCAGGGATCACCAGCAGGGCCATGAAGGACAAAGTCATGAAAGGCGCATCCAGCGCAGAGCCCAGCCGCTTCGCGAGGCGGTCCAGCTCTGTGTAACGCCGGGCCACCTCGCGGCCGGGGCGATCCGACATCAGACCAGCGATGGGCAGCGGGAGCACAGCGCGTCGGCCGCGTCCCACGATACTCAAGCCTCCCCGGTGACGGATGACCTGATTCACCGCCGCCGCGAGCGATTCATCGTCACACCCGACCGCCACGATATTGTGCGAGTCATGGGCCACGGATGAGGCAATGGCACCCGCCTTGAGCCCAAAGCCCCGGATAAACCCCACGGCCACAGGCGCGCGCGGGACGTAGCGATTGACGACCGCGATCTTGAGGATGTCGCGCTTCAAGTCGGGCCTGATGCAGCCGGCGACGAGTCGTGCCGGCTCGCGCAGGTGGCGGGTCACCAGCTGGCCATTCAGTGCCTCGATGACATTGATGTGCGGCACGGGATCCATCCCCGCCTGCCTGCACTCAAAGTCAGCCGGTTTTCTGGCCTGCGCTTTAAATTTGTTCGGCGTCGTCCCGTGCTGCCGCGGCAACCGACTGCGTCCGTTCGCCGCCACCAGCTCACCGCCCAGATAAGTGCGCAGGACGCGAAACCTCCGCCATCCATCCACCACGATGAAATCCGCCGGATCCCCTTCGCGCAGCAAACCCACTGCCAATCGGTAATGCTCAACCGGATTCACACTGGCGCAGCGCAGCGCGTCGAACCGATCCACGCCCAGCGCCAGTGCGCGGCGCACATGCCGGTCAATATGTCCGCCGATGAGCAAGTCGGGATGCAGATCATCGCAGCAAAACATCACCCGTTTGGGATGCGTCTCCAGCAAAGGCGCCAGCGCGTCGAAATTCCGGGCCGCCGAGCCTTCCCGAATGAGGATTTTCATGCCCGCCGCCAGCTTGTCCTGCGCTTCCTCCAGCGTGAAACACTCATGGTCGGTGGACGGCCCGGCCGCCGCATACGCGTGCGCCTGTTCACCACGCAGGCCCGGCGCGTGCCCGTCCACCGGCTTTCCCGCCTTTTCGGCGGCGGCGATCATCGCCTTCAGTTCCGGATCTCCAGCCAAGACCCCGGGGAAGTTCATTACTTCCGCCAGATAGCGAATGTCCTTTCGGTGCAACAACCGCGTCACCGCCCTGGCGTCCAGAGTCGCTCCGGCGGTTTCAAACCTCGTCGCCGGCACGCAGGAAGGTGCGCCGAAGTTGAATTTCAAAGGCACGCGCCCGCCGTCGCGGATCATATGTATCACGCCACGCAGGCCCAATACATTGGCAATTTCGTGGGGATCCGAGACCGTTGCCACTGTGCCATGAACCACGGCCAGCCGGGCGAATTCCGCGGGCGGCAGCAGGGAACTCTCGATGTGAATGTGCGCATCCACGAACCCGGGCAGGATCAGTCGCCGCTCCCGCACCGCGGCATCCTCCATGATGTGAACGATCCGTCCGTCCAGCCATTCCACCCAGCCCGGAAAAACCCGCCGGGCGTGCAGATCCACAATCTGTCCGCTGATGCGCCTCCGCCGGTTTTTCGCCATGTCCGCAGCCTGTCGTTTCCACCCTCACTGGCAATGCCGATGACGCACAATCCCTGCTCGGCCCTTGCCAAAATCACCCGCACCACCCACCTTGGCGCCCTATGCATTTTGACAATCTCCAGCCCGGACTTTCCGCCCCCCTGCCCCGTGCCGACGAGGACGATGACGACGAGGAAAACGGTGCCGTGAAAAAGCCCGGCGCGCCGGTTGCCCTGCTCATCCAGCGCAAATTCCTGGAACAGCGGAAGCTCTTCCTCTGGGGAGCCGTGACCGACGAAACGGCCAAGGACATCACTGAAAAGCTCCTCTACCTTGAGGCCTCCGCTCCCGGAAAAGAGATTTTCTTCTACATCAACACCCCGGGCGGCTCCATCACCGCCGGCATGGCCGTGTATGACACCATGCAGCTCATCACTTCGCCCGTGACCGTGATTGTCACCGGCATGGCCGCCTCGATGGGCTCGATCCTGCTCAGCGGCGCCAAGAAAGGCCGCCGCCTGCTCTACCCGCACTCCCGCGTGCTCATTCACCAGCCGCTCATTTCCGGCCGCTTCATCGGCCCGGCGACGGATATCAACATCCAGGCCCAGGAGATGGAAAAACTGCGGGCCGAGCTGAACCAGATCCTCGCCACCGCCTCCGGCCAGCCCTTGGAGCGCATCACGCGCGATACGGACCGCGACTTCTACCTCAATGCTCAGGAGGCCATCGAATACGGCCTCGCGGATCGCATTGTGGATAAAGTCTGACCTGCGCCCCTGATCGATGGAATTGTAGCCGGGGGCCGCTCCCGGCTGCATCAAGGCTATCGATTGATAGCCGCCTCCTGTATCGCGCTCACTCCGGCACCCGCCCCAGGGACGCCATCTCTGCTTCGCGCCATTCGACGGGCAATGCCGGGACCGAGAGCAATCGTTCCCTCACCCACGCCGCCTGCGCGGAGGCGCCGCCAACTTCGAGCAAATCGGCGGCCCGTCGCAGCAGCCCCCATTCCTCGCTGCGCGGTGCGTTCACTTGTGTTGCCGAGACCAGGATCGCGACCGCAGCCGCGTGATCCCCGCCTTCCGCGAGCTTCTCGGCCAATGCCACCGCCAACGCCAAGTGCGACTGGCGCGCCAGCTCCTCCCGCGCCAGGGCGATCGCCGATGCCTCCTGTTGCAACGCCTGCAAACGTGTCATTTCGCGCAGGACTGCATAACCGCGAGACGCGTCCGGCAACTCAGCCCGTTCCGCCCATTGCGCAGATAACGAACGCGCAAAAGGCCGGTAAAGCGGATCGCCCACCACGATATTCTGCCAGCTGAGCACAGGCAGGGCATGATACGCTGCCTCCCCCAGCGTATGACCGCGGGCCAGATACCGCAGGAGCAGGTGTGGTTGGTGCATCAATTCAAGATAGGGCTCAAACACCGCGCCCAATGTGGCCGCCGCCCCCCTCGCCACCAGCGGTCCGCACCATCCCTCCGTTGTCGAGCGAAGCGTATGCGCCGAATAGCTGTGAATATGCAGGGCGATCGCCCCCGCCGGCAGCCGGAAATCCGGCAGACTCAAGGGACCGTTGATGTTCTGGGCATACCAGCCGAAATAAAGCACCGGAGCATCAAACCGGGCGGTCACAGGAAATGTTCCCTCACCGCGGTGAACCTCCGGATCAAAGTGCATCGCCTCCAACTCTCGCACCACCGAGCCGAGCCATTCCTCCCCCAGTGTGTGCGGCCCCGAAAGATCCACATAGGCCCGGCCCAGCAGCCCCTGTCGCTCAGCGAGAAGCGTGCGGTCAATCATCGTCAGCACATCCTCCACCGTCGGACCATCCAGCCGGGAAACCCTGACCACTTCATCCAATTCGAAGCGCCCGGGCCGATCCTTGAGAAAAAGCAGATTTCGCACAAATGCCTCCGGCGCGTAATCACCGCGGGCCAGCAGGCTGAGCTCGGAGTCCACCGCCCCTTGATTCGTCCGAAGCTCCGGTCGCACCGACGCACGCGACATATCCGACAGGGCAAGATCGTGGCTGATCCGCAGCGGCACCCCACGGCAAGTCACCAAGTAGGCGATCCGATGTCCCGACGGGGCGTATTTCGTCCGCCCCGCGGCATCCGTGGCATTGATCCGGATGCCGTCAATCCAGCTCCGGTGAATCAACTCATCCTGCAGCGGCTGCCAGATCGCCCGCACAAATTCCTGCCAGCTGATGGTCTCCGCCTGCGGCATGGGCAGCGCGATGATGTTTTCCACCGGCACCCGCCGCTGGGCCGCATAGTGCCGCGCGATTTCCAGCGAACCCTCATCGGCGGCATTCGCCAGCACGATCACACGGTCCGCTTCCGCCAGCAGAAAGCCTGGCAAAATTCCGAACACCAGCAAGCATCGCAACCGGAAGGTCATGAGGTGAAATGACCCCAGCAAGGCTTCACGGTTGCGCGGCACGATGGCGCTGCACGCCTTCAATCATCGCCGCATACCGGCGCACACTTTCCGCCAGGATCGCGGCGATCTGCTGGCGGTAAGCCGGCGTGGCGATCTTCGCCGCCTCCGTATCATTGGAAAGAAAACCGGCCTCAACCAGCACCGCCGGGCAGGAAGCCAGCCGCAACACCGCCAGCCGGCCGCGTTTGAGACCGCGATCCGAAGCCTTGAGCCCGCCCACCAGATCCCGCTGCAAGGTATAGCCCAGCAGCGAATTCCAATGGTCATGCCGGTTGCCAAGGTTGCCGATGCCCACCGTGCTATCCGTCCTTCCCGAATCGCTATGGGAATACTGGAATTGGGGCGTCAGCGTGTAAACCTCGACCCCTGAAACCCGCTCGGCGCCGGAAGCCACAGAGTTGTAGTGAAGACTGATGAAAAGATCGGCCCCGACTTCTCCCGTCAGGCCGGCCCGCGCTCGCAGATCGTCAGCCTTTGACCGCGCCAGCTGGCGATCATCGCCACGAGTGAGAACGACCTTGTAACCTTGTGCTTCGAGCAGCGGCTTCAAGCGAAGCGCCGTATCCAGCGCAAGCGTCTTCTCCTCCAGGCCCAGACGCGTATTCCGCATACCGGGATCCCCTCCGCCGTGACCGGGGTCGAGCACAATCACCCGTAATCGCGGCACCTCGGGTGCATCCGCACCGGGCAGCAGGATCGGGGTGAGCAATTTTTCCGCATCAAGCCGGCCGAAATGCCAGCGCCCCCGGTGCAGGCGCACCGGCTCACCGAGAAACACCCGCACCCCATTGATCCGGCACTCCCGGCTGGCCGCCTCGAACTCGAGGCGATGCCACTTGCTCTCCAAGATGAGTTTGGCCTCCCCGGGCGCCGGAACGGATTTCAAGCCAAAGCGGGCCGCATACGCGGCCGCCTCAATATAGTCCACACCGGCAAGTGATACGGCCGCCGACGGCGTCGCAGCGGCCATTGGGCCGACAGCGAGGCCGGTGATTGCAACCAGCAACAGGGCCGACGCCCCGGCTCCGGCGCGCAACCAACCAGGACAAAGGCTGCGCACAGGGCGCATCCTCAGGACTCCGCTGACGATTCCTCCTCTTCGCCTTCGTCTTCCTCGAGGTGGAACTTAGGCTTGCGCTTGTTCGTCGGGAGAGGGGTGAGCATCACGTTGATGTTGCGACCCACAAGCTTCGGCTGGGCATCAGGGTTGCCCATGCCCGCCAGCTCGGTGATGGCGCGCTTCATCACGTCGAAGCCGATCTCGGTGTGCGCCATCTCACGTCCGCGGAACTTCAGGCGCATCTTCACCTTGTTGCCATGGCTGAGGAATTCCTCGGCATGACGCAGCTTCGTGAAAAAGTCTCCGTCCGCAATGCGGGCGGTGAACTCGATCTCCTTGATCTTGCTGGCCGTGGTCTTCGAATTCGAGTGCTTCTTCTGCTCCTCGTAAACGTATTTGCCGAAATCCATGATGCGGCACACCGGCGGCGTCGCATTGGGCGCAACCTCCACGAGGTCGAGACCGACTTCCAAGGCAAGGGTGATGGCCTTGTGGGTGTCGAGGACGCCGAGCTGCTTGCCCTCGGGAGAGATCACGCGCACCTGCGGGACCTTGATGCGATGATTGCGACGGATATTCGCAAACGGGTCGTTGTTACGACGTTGATAATAACCGGAACGGGGACGATTGCCGCCGGCACTAGGAAACGAGTTGGCCATCAATAAGGTAAGGGCTGGTGATCAGGGTCGGGATGCTTCTCAACCCTCCGTTGCGTCATGACAACATCTATTATTGGCAGGCTGTCAGACACTGAAACTCTCCCCGCAGGAACAGCTGGCCTTGGCATTGGGGTTGGCGAACTTGAAGCCGCCCGCAATCAGCCGGTCGGAGTAATCCAACTGGGTTCCCTTTAGATAGAGGGCGGTCTTGCTGTCCACCAAGACATCAATTCCAGCGGTACGCACAAGGATGTCACCCCGCCGCGGTTCCCTTGCAAAACGGAGTTTGTAGCTCAAGCCATTGCACCCGCCGCCACTGATGGCCACCCGCAGAAAATCCCCCTGCCGCTCACGGGCAATCAGCGCGGACACTTTCCGCCCCGCCGGATCCGTCAGGCGGACAAGGTTCTCATTGCCCTCGCGCACCCCTTCGGGAAGGGCGGCAGCGGGTGCAACGGGAGGCGGAATCGTTCCAACGGCAGACATGACGCAAGACTATTGGCGAGGCCGCCGGTTTATCAAGCATCCGCCCGCGATGGGACCAAAATCCACTCGGCGAGCGCCTGCCGCCGAGCCTCGCGCAAGGAAGACGGTGCTCCAGCGAACCACGCAAAACCCCCGTTCGGTAAGGCTGCGGAGCTTCATTCGCCGTGCCGTGTTTTCAGCAACTCGAAGCTGCGCCGGGGGTGAATCAGGTTGATCCGCCCGTCCGCACTGCGCTCCGCCCCATCCATGATCAACGCGGTCAGGGCCGCCACATCCAGGGCCGGATCAAGCGCCAGGAGCTTGGCCGCCAAATTCGCCACATTGGGCGCAGCCATGGAAGTGCCGGAATATTTCATCCGCTCCCCACCCGGCAGCCAGCTCTCCACCTCGAAGCCATTGGCATGCACATCCACATTCGCTCCAAAACTGCTGAAAGAGGTCTCCTCCCCCGCCTGATCCACCGCACCCACGGTCAGGATGTTTGGCAGATCAATGCCCGAAGGGATGAATTCATCGAACGCCGCATCATTGTCGCTGTTGCCAGCGGCGGCGATGAACAGGATGTCGGAAGCCTCCGCCATCGCATCGGCAAGCGCCGTGCGTGCGATTTCGAAATACTCCCGCGCCGTCTGCCGACGCTCCTCGGGAGTGCCGCCGGCGCCATTGGCCTCGAAAGCCGCCTCAATGCCGCGCGGTGAGCCGCCCCAGCTCATATTCACCACGCGCACCCCGTGTTTTCGGAAATAATCAATCACGGCCCGGCTCGCGGCGGCTGACTTTTCCGCATCCTCGCGGGTCGGCACATCGGGAATCATCCGGTGATCAAACGTGATTCTCGCCGTGAGCACGCGAATGGCGGGATTCCCCGCCGCAGCGATCCCCGCGACATGGGTGCCATGCGTGTAATTTCCGAAGAGGTTGAGGCTCTCAAGAAACGGCTGCACATCAGCGGGAGCCAGGCCGGCCATATGCTGCCGCAGAGCGGCGGCCTCCGGACTGTCGATGCTGGACTGCAGGTCCAGCAGTCCCTTGGTCCAGTTGCGCGCCTTCGGATAAAGCGCCAGCTGCTCCTCTGTCAGCGGGAGAAGCAATTCAGGCACGGCATCAGCCCGTAAGTCATAAGCGATGCCGTGAACATCATCCACATAACCATTGCCATCCTTGTCCGTGCCGTCCGCCTCCTCCGCCGGATTAACCCACAACTGCCCGGGCAGCACCGCGGTATCCAGACCGCTGTCCCAGACCGCCACCACGACAGGCGTCAGGCTCGCGTCCGCCGTCAGTACAAAATCCCGCTCGGGCCAGATATTCGGCTTGTCCACCTGATTGCTCGCAATGATGCCCGCCAGCGCGTCCGCCCGCTCGGTTCGCAAAGGCAGGAAATGGGCGACATTGGCCCGCTGCCCGACCAGCATCTGGGCCACGTCACCGCTGATCGTTCCCGCCTTGTCCACGCCAGGCTGCAACTGCGCCTCCAGATTCCCGATGATAAACGCTTCCGTGACAATCTCCGCCGAGGTGCGGGCCGCCTTCAGATTGTCGGCGACGACCGACCACGGCAGCTCGGCCAATTTGGCCGCATAGTTTTTGGCAAACGCCACCCGAAAGGCCGCGTCCGTCGCATAGTCGCCCGCGTCCCGGGTCGCCATGTAGGTTTCCGCCAGCAACCCCGTCGTCAACCGGTTCGCCGGCTTCTCCTCCAGACCGCGCACCGCGGCAAGGCGGGCACGGGCCGCCGCATGATCGCCCGCATGCAGGTCCATCGTCATCAGCGTGAGCAGTATTCCCTGCAACGTCGTGCGATCGGTGATTTCGTAGTCGTTGATCAGTTTCTCCAAGTCCGCCCGCACCGCCGCCGCCAGCGGGCCATACACCGCATCATCAGTCGCCACATCCGCCACGCGGCCGGTGAACTCATAGCTGAAACGCGGTAACTGATCCTGCGAAGTGATGCGGGGCTTTTCCACCGGTGTAACCGGGGCCGCCAGCACCGGCAGACTTGTGAGTATCGCGGCGGTCAGGAAGCAGAGGAGTCGGATTTTCATGGGGAAAGACTGGATTACGAAGAATGAAAAGCAATCAGCCGCCGGGCCGTGGCCACGGCGTGGGCAAAACTCCGGCCACTCGCCAGCCCTTTGCCCGCGATATCAAAAGCCGTGCCATGGTCGGGACTCGTGCGGACAAACGGCAGTCCGAGCGTGACATTGACGGCGGTGTCGAAATCCACCGTCTTCAGCGGTGCCAGCCCCTGATCGTGATACAGGGCCACGACGACATCGAACTCGGCCCGCAGCGCCCGGGCGAAAAGCGTGTCCGCCGGCAGGCAATGGGACAGGCCGGGATATGCGCTGCGCAGCTTTGCCAGCGATGGGTTGATGAAATCCCGTTCCTCGCCCCCCAGCAATCCGTCTTCGCCCGCATGCGGATTCAGTCCGCACACACCGATTCGCGGCGCCGTGATTCCTTCACTCCGCGCCAGCTGATCCGCCGCCGCCACAGTGCGGTGCAGCAATTGCGGCCCCAGCAACTGGGGCACCTCCACCAGCGGCACATGCCAGGTCGCCAGCACCACCCGCAGACGGCCGCCACAGAAACCCATCACCGGTGCCCCGCCCCACCGCGCGGCAAAAAACTCGGTCTGCCCCGGATAAGCATAACCAATCGCCGCCAGCCGCGCCTTGCTGACCGGCCCCGTCACCACCCCGGAAAACTCGCCCGTCCCGCAGCCGGCCGCCGCATGTTCCATCGCGGCCCAAGCCACCAAAGCGCCCTCTCCTGTCGGTTGTCCCGGAATTGCCGTAAAATCGTCTCCACCCACCGGAACTTTTCTGACCACAACCGGCAGGGTTTCCAGCCAGCGGGCCGGGCCGATCACCGCCACGTCGGCGATCTCGGCCGGATGCTCCGCAAGCCAGCGGGCGATGATCTCGGGGCCGACGCCCGCCGGATCACCACAGGTAAGCGAGAGTTTAGCCGCCATTTTCGTCCGCACCTCCCGCTTTGCGCCGGGGGCGCGCGAAACTGCGCTGCCCGCCGCTGAAGAATTCCACAAACCGTCGTGCCTCCGCCGTGGCCAACCGGCCCTGCCCGAGCAGGGTGGCCGCCACCTCGCGAATATTGCCCGG
Organism: uncultured Opitutaceae bacterium; assembly: GCA_964429385.1. Classification (GTDB taxonomy): domain Bacteria; phylum Verrucomicrobiota; class Verrucomicrobiia; order Opitutales; family Opitutaceae; genus UBA2377. The sequence goes on along the minus strand of CAYSBR010000004.1, from coordinate 121,708 downwards.
CGTGAAATACACCTCCTCAAACGCCGTCTTCAGCTCGATGATCGCCGCACGGCTGAACCCGCGGCGCTTGAGCCCGACGACGTTGAACCCGATCACATCATCGCGCTCCGCCACCATCACGTAATGCGGCACATCGCGTGTGATCGCGGCGTGTCCCGCCACCATCACCCCCTCGCCCAGGCGGCAAAATTGATGCACCGCCGAAGCCCCGCCGAGAAATGTATGATCGCCCACGCTCACATGGCCGGCCAGGAGCGCCGCATTGGCAAACACCACATTGCTTCCAACCTCGCAATCATGCGCCACATGGCTTGCGGCCATCAGGAAGCAGTTTTCCCCCAACACCGTGTTTTTATCCGCATGGATCGAGCGGTTGATCGTCACGTGCTCACGGATCACCGTGCCGCTGCCCACCCGCACGCCGGCCGGGGTCGCGCGATCAAATTTCAGATACTGCGGGTCACCGCCGATCACCGCAAACGGATGCACGACGACGCGGTCGCCCAGCACGCAGTGTCGCGTCACAATCGCGTAGGCCTGGATTTCGCAATCCTCGCCCAGTTGCGCACCCGCCTCAACCTGGGCGGTGGGATGTATCGTCGTCGCCATAAAAATTTATTCCTTGGGCCGGCGGCCCGGCCGTTCCGGAAACATGTCGAGCTGCGGATCCTTGAGCAGATCGTAGTTCTTCATCAACCGCATGACCTGCAGCGTGTCGCTCTTGGTGTAATTCTGGTTCACTTCGATCTTTTCCAGAAGATCCAGCAGCATGGCCCGGAACGAAATGATCGCGTCCACCCCGCGCTCCTTGAGCAAAGCCACGCTCTGTGAACGGAACGGCTCCGCGGTCGGCAGGCTCGGCAACACGAGAATTTTCGTCAGGTCCCCTTCGCCCGGGGCGGGAGCCGGAAAGAAGCGCGTGACATTCTTCAGCACGTTTTCCTCCAGGAAGCCAAAAATATCGGGGCTGTTCTTCAGCATGTTCGGCGTGAACACGCCGGTGTGCCAACCCTTCACCGCCACCACCGCCTTATGGATGAAAGGCAGCTCGGTCGAAAAAAGAAAGAACTCCGGTTTGCGCAAGCCGGTCTGCCAGGCGGGGTTGAAAACCAGCAGATCCACCTCCTCGGCACTCGTCTTGCGCCGCGCCTGCACCTGATACTTGCGCAGCTGGCGCACCAGAAAGCCGTTCTGCTCGAAATACTCGCGGACAATACCTTCGTCGATGGCGGCCATGGTCTTCTCGGGTTCGGGATCGGGTTCGGGTTACGGCCAGCAAAGCGCAAAGTCCGCCGGGACTGAATCCCAAACTGCGGATGCCGGCCACGGCTTCCCCGTCCGGCCCAACAGGATCACTCCAATCCGAGCCGCGCCGCCATCCAGTCGTTCATGATCGCGGTTTCCTCGGGAATCGTCGTGTGACCGGTTTCCAGCGCGAGCAGGAGCTGCTTCGGCGCGGAGATGACGTTGTAAGCCGCATACATGGAGGTCGGCGGGCAGACTTCGTCATTGTAACCCCAGGCGTAATGCCCCGGCACCTGGAGACGACGGGCGAAATTCACCACATCATAGTAGCCGGTTGTCGCGATTTTCTTCTTGGTGGGATGCCCGGTCGCCCAGTCCAGATTCCGGTTCATCATGTGCGGCCAGCCGCCCGCGCGGCCATGCAGATAGCCGGTCACATCACAATAGGCCGGATAATAGGCCGCCAGCGCTTTCACCCGCGGATCCAGCGCCGCGGTCACGATCGACAGCTGGCCGCCCTGACTGCCACCGGTCACCAGCAGGTTTTCGCCGTCAAATTCAGGCAATGACGCCAGGTAATCGTTGGCCCGCACGCAGCCGAGATACACACGGCGGTAGTAATACGCGTCGCGGTTATCGAGGTTGAACAACGGATACCCGCTCAACGCTCCCAGCGACAGCTGATCATAAACCTCCTGCGGCTGGTTGACCGGGATGCCATGGATGCCGATTTGCAGCGTGATCGCGCCACGCGCCGCCAGATCCCTCAAGCCACCGTAGGGCCTTACCCCCGCTCCCGGCACATGCAAAATCGCAGGATACTTGCCCGGGGCCTTCGGCACACAAAGAATGCCGTAGATACGTGACGCCGCGCCGGTGCGCGCATTGGCCGGACCCGCCGTGCGAATACTGACATGATAGACGTCAATCCGGTCGGTGCAGGCCTCGGGAATCAAAGTCCGGCGCACCTCCATCGGGATCGCCGCAAGCTCTTCCTTGGCCGCGGACCAGAAAGCGTCGAAATCCTCGGGGTCACGTTGCGTCGGCTGGATTTCCTCCGGGGAAAGCGCCGCGGTCCCCACTCCGCGATAAGTCCGCCCGCCCACCTTCACGGTCACCACGCAACGGATGAAGCCCGGTTCCTTGAGCGTGCCGCCGTCGATCACCAGCCCGCTCTCCGGCAGCACCGCCGTATTTTCATCGGCCGGCAGCATCTCCGGTCCGACCTTGTAGGTGACCGTCGCCCCGGTCAGCAACTGGCCGTCGGCGGTCGCCGCGACGTTAAAGCGCACCGGCTCCCCCACCCGATACGTCCACCCCGCGCGCTCCGGCACCACCGCCACCCTCACGCCCGCCGTGCGCATCTGGGCATGGGCCGGCACCTCCGGGATGGACCAATCCGTCACGCTTTGCGCCGGGGCGAGCACACCGGCGAACAGCGCGCCAGCAATCATCAGAATGCGTATCGTCGTTTTCATGGGTTGTGGAACCACAACAGGCGCAGCCGGCCGGACTGACGACACAAAACGATCACACCGCAACCGGCGTGGGCACGTTTTTTCGCCAGCGCGGCACGATCAGTGAAAGACTGAATAGCGAGAGCATGATCTTGGCCGCCAGCACCAGGCGCTGACGGGCCGTGTTTTCCCGGCCGATCCGGATCTCCACCACGGACACCGGAGATTCCAGCAGCATCTCAACTTGCGCGCCCCCAGCCGCACCTACCCGGCCATAGGCCAGCGCCGCCTCGCCCGCCCGGAATCCCGTGCTCGACTCATGCCAGTCATCCACCCGCGTGGTCCCCAGCCATTTTCTCGGCCAGAAACGTGCCTTGACCCGCGGAGCATGCTTCAGCTCGTAACTATCCGTCGGCAGCTGCCAGACCTCCCCATCCGTCCAGACAAAGGCCAGTGCGGGCCGGTGTTGGGCGATGACCACCACCCGTTGCTCCTTGGTCCCGATACCCACATCCTTGAATTGCCGGTGCAGGTAGGCGAAACGCCCCTGCCATTCCAGACCCGGCATGGACGATCTCGGCTCCACCCGGCCCTCGATTAAGAACAGGCTGCCCGGGGGCAATGCGGCCAGTTCCGCGCGACTGCGCGGGCGGGTGAGCTCTTCCGGCAGCGTGAAATACGAAGGCTGCCAGACCACCCATAACAGCCCTAGCACCGTCGCCGCCAGCGCGACCCTCACCAGATATCCGCTTCTCCGCGCGAACGCCTTCCCTTTAGCTCCCGCCGTCATGGTCGCGTCCTCCCCGCAGTGGCCGCCTTTGTCATCAGCGGCACATCCCAAGTCTCGCACAAATAATGCGCCCACTCCCAGTCTCCGGGCCCCCGCACATGAATCCGGCCACCCGCGCGCGTTTCCAGCACGGGATACGAGCGCACCAAACCCCGGCGCACGACCTCCTCCTCGGTCACGCGCACCACCTCCTCCCGCGCCACCGTGCGAAACCTCACCCCGTGCGTGTGAATCTCCGCTTGGCGCGCGTTCACATAAAGCCGGTAGCTGGCGGCGCTCCACAACATCCCGCCGAACACCAGCAACAACAACAGGCAGACGAGCGCATAGGCCCCGTTCACGGCCGAACGACCGGACCACGCCCGGGTCAATCCCACCAACGCCGCGATCGCCACGGCACCGGGCAGAAGCAGCGCCCGGGCGGTCTGGAGCACAATCAGGCTCGGAGGAACCCCTTCGCGCGACCGCCACACCATATGCTCCGGACCCCAGTGCCGCAGCACCAGCCAGGCCAGGCCCAGCATGACCGGCCAGACCCATATCCGGATGTCACGCCAGCTCCGTCGCAACGTCGGTCCCACCTCCAGTTCCTGGAGCAATTCGATGGTCTGTTTCAGCCGGCTGCTCATCGTTTCAAAACGTCACTCCTGCGTTTTCCAATCATCGGGCCGGCTTCTTCCGCCGCAAAATTTCCCACGGAAAGAAATACACCGCATACACCACGACGAAGATCGGCGCCCCCTTCAGACCGAGCGTGAAGGTGAACGCGAAGAAGAAGATCAGCAGATGCAGCCGCACCACATTCTTGTAGGGCGCCATCATGCCTTCGCCAAACCTGTCGGCCAGCGCCTTCGCCGTCCCGGCGTCAGCGCCCCCCGCAGGCTCCGCCTTCGGCCGGAACGCCGCGCGCTGCGCCACCAGCGCCAGCGGGATAAACCACCAGTTCTGCTTCACCACCGTCCAATAGGTTTCCACGCCGGGAAAGCCGCCTCGCATCGGCTCACCGTTCACCGGAAAGAACAGGTTCAGAAAAATCGAATGTCCCCAGTGAAACCCGCCGAAGTGCACGGTAAAAAACGCCAGAAAAAACAACGCTCCCAGCGTCAGAATCACCTTCGACGCGCCCGGCGCAATCGGCACCCCGTTCATCGCCAGGCCCTCGCCCCCCGCCTCACCGGCGAGTCGCACCCCACGGAGGATATGCGTGACGATCAGCGCGTAGCCGATCACGAAGCTCGAAAGCCACAGGCTCCAGACCAACCCCGTGGTATCCCAGCCATTCCAGCCCGCGACGATCAGACCGGCGCTGAACGCCAGCAGATCGGGCCAGTATGAATTTCGTGCGACTGTGGTTTCTTTTTCCATGGAAGATCAGGAGTTCGGATCCCGCGAGCCGCGTTCATCACACTCGGCACACGGCTCTTTCGCGGATGGCGGCTGGCGCGTATGCCGCAGCGCCCGGTCCCAATCGGCGCGCCCCATCGGTCCCACCGTGGCCAGATCAAACACGGTCGCCGACACCCTGCGTGTCACCACCGCCGGCCCCTCGTCCGGCCACCAGGGATACGTCGCTCCCAGCTTGCGGACGATGAACTCCACGGTGACGGCGGGCCGCCCTTTCTGTTCCGGGCTGTGCCGCGCGATGCGCGCGCCGTCGAGATGCTCGATGCGCACCGTCGCAATCACCTCGGTCACCACATCGTCAAAGCCCTCGACCGGCGCCGGTGTCACCGTCCACTCCCCCGCAAACCAAGCCGCTTCATCCGACGTGGCCTCGGCCGGTTGCGCCCGGAGCACAGACAGGAATCCGATCAGGCCGGCCAAAAAGGCGAGCCCCCGCATAGGACGGAAAAAAGTATTCATGGCAGAGAACGACTGGGAGAATCGGCGTGCGACCTGAGGACTGGAGGCGTTCGCCGCGGAACAAAGAGAGCAAAAACCACCCCGGCGGCGAGTCCGCCCGTCACTCCCGCGGCCACCATGCTCCAGTTAAGCACATCGGAGCCGGTCTCGCGCACCAGCATCCAAACCAGGGTGAATCCGCCGGTCAGCATGCCGCCCGACAGGAGCACCACACGCTTGATCAGGCGCTTTCGGTCCGGGAGAAAAAGCCACACGGCCGGCAACACCAGCAACGTCGTCGGCCAGGCAAAAAGCCACCCGAGGATCACCCCGTAAACCGCAAAGCCTGGCGCCGCCTCGACCAGACCCAGCCCGTGATAAAAAACCCCGATCAAGATCAGCATCATCGCCCCGGTTAGACAGCCGGCCACCGTCGCAAGCACGCCGATGCCCATGGCCGCCAGCACGCGACACCCCGCAGCCCAGACTCTCTGACTTGGATTGGACGGCGCGATACTCACGGAGATTTCTTATAAGGTTTCCGCCGGCGGCGACGACGGCGGCGTGGAGTCTCCGGAACCAGTTTGTCGCCCTCCCAATCGCGGAGCAGCAGGGCGAGCTGCCAACCGCCGATCGCCATGAGCATCAGACCCAGTCCACCGAAAATCCACGCCTTCGCCGGAATCCCCGGCTCGATCACCGATTGTGAGGGAGCTGCAGGATTCATCCGGATCATCAGGCGCGCCCCCGGAGCAAACCGCGTCGCCAGCATTTCCTCCACCCACGCCCGGTCGTTGCTCGTCGTTCCCGCCAAATCCACCCGCATCCCGTGATGACGCCGTCCGTCCGCTTCATAGGTGTAGATGACCTCCGGCCGGTAGGCCGGGTTCGTGGACCGAATCTGACGCGTCTCGATCATCCGACTTTCAACCACCACGCCTTCGACCTCGATCCAGTGCGTCGAACGCCAGCCCAGCCACACCGCCGCACCATAAACGCCCGCCAGCACCAGCCCGAGCAGGCCGAGGCCGGCAAATAGCAGCAACCCGGAGGTCGAAGCCTGGTTCGCCCAGCGCGAACCGCGCTTCATCATTCCCTGCCATGCCTGAGCCGGAATGAAAAACGCCAGCAGGCCCGCCGCCATCAGGAGCAGGCCCGGGACAAGCAACCAGAGGGAAAGATTCATGGTGTTTTCTTCTCCGCCAGCAGGGCTTCGACCGCGTCCTCCGCCCGCTTTCGGGCCGCATAATCCTCCGGCTTGATCCAGCCATACATGAAACTTTTCACCACTCCCGGATTCTGCCGGTCGTGCAAGAGCAAGGCCTCATAGAGCCAGCCTCGCAGCACAGTGCGGGTGATCGGCGAACCCACCGCCTGCACCCACTCTTCCCAAGCCGCCACCAAGGCACGATACGCTCCCTGTTGCTTGCCATCGGTATCCGGCGTGTTCAGCGCCTGTTCGATCTCCTGCAACAAGTGCGCGCGCCCCTCCGCCCGACGCGAGGACGAACGCTGCAGCAGCAACGCCAGTTTCTCGCCATTCTCCGGTTTCAGACCGCGCCACAACACCTCGAATCCCTGCTCCTCCTCCGCCAGCACCTTGCGGGCCGGCGCGGTCAGCGCACCGGCAAACACCACCTCCAGCGCTTTGCCGCCATCGGGAAAGACCTGTTCGGGAATCCGGAGGAAAAACGACTCCTCGCCCAGCGCGGCCAGCAGCCTGGCCTCGGCTTCGCTCACGACTTCGTCGTGGCGGATCGCCTGCAGCAACCGCGTCACGGCATCCGCATCCATCTGGCCCTCACGGGCCCAGGCCTTGGTCATGCCCATCGCCCGATGCACGTTTTTTTCCAGCCCTTCGATCACGACCGGCTGCCGCTCGTCCGCCGCCCGCACGGCGCCGGCCAGCGCGCCCATCAGACCGAGGATGCATGCTGCTTTTTTCATAAGAATCATGGATGAATCAGCGATGGCGGCAGCGCGGCCAGCGGCACGCGAATGACCCTGCCAGTGTAGCCGGCGAGCACGAGCGCGTCCGGGGCAAAGCCAACCTGCACGAGCGGCGCCCCCAGCGGCGCGAGCACGGACTGCAGGTTCTGCCAGCCGAGGCCGTCCGCCGACCGCCAGAGCCCGTCGCGTTCGCCCTGCAGCCAGAAGTATCCGTGCTCGAAATACACCGCCGGCCGTTCGTCGGCCGGACCGACCGCCACGAGCGCAGATCGCGGCAGCTCGCGCGGATCATACACCCGCACGCCCGCGATCTCTGTGATCACGATCACGCCGGCGCCGGCCGCCAGCGAACCGACCTGATTGCCGGTGAATTCCGCCGCCGGCCGCCACGTGCGCAGATCCGTGGAGCGGCTGAGCGTGAACTTGTCCGCATCCTCCCGATCGAGGTTGGCGACCGCCCACCACTCGTCTCCCAGACGGTCGAGCGCGAAGGCGTGCTGCGTCCCGGCGATCGGACCGTTCCAGGATTCGCCGTCGGCGCTGAACCAGGTGCCGTCGCCGTCATCGGCGAAAAGCAGGCCGTAACGCTGACCGAACACGGCGACCGCCTTGCCGTGCAACGACGGCACGGCGCGGATGCGGCCGGTGGCCGGACGGTACTCCACCTCCCGATCCTGCTGGACCCACCAGAGACGATCCGCCCCCACGGCGACCGGCCACGACGCGGCGCGCGCCTCGCCAACGCGCCGCACGCGCCCGTCTTTTTCCAGATGCCACAACCCTTCGGTCGAAGCGACGTGGATTTCGTCGGACAGCACCGCGATCTCGTGAGGAAAGACCCCGCGCGGCAGCTCCCATTTCTCGGCGCCTGACACGGCGCCCGCCAGCAGCAGAGCGATCAGCAGCCGAGCTTTCATCGGGCTTGAACCTCCGAGGAAGCCTTGCAGTCCAGAAGCGTTTTCACCCGCCGCCGGGCGAGATACCAGATCACCCCCGTGACCGGCGCGAAAAGAAACAGAAACAGTGAGCCAACCGCGTAGCGCGCCCGAGGCTCCGGATAGTTGCCGACCTCGAAGAAGAAATGCGCCACCGCCGCACCCACCAGCACGCCGCACATCACCAGCGCGATCCAACACGCGGTCCGCGCCGAGAACAGCGCGAGCCGGCGCAGCGTCGGCGACATCATGGTCGGATCATCAAGAAATAGATTCATAATCGACAAATCGTGAGCTCATTTTGTTGTGGAAGCGGCATCCGCCGGCAGCAGTTGGCGCAGCGAACCGGTGGTGCCGGGCGCAAACGAGCCATCGAGATCGAGCGCATCGAGCGATCCACTCACCGGCGTGCGCGCCACGAGGTGAAGGCGAAACTTCGGCTTGAGCCAGGCCTTGATCACGAGAGTCAGTTGCCGTTCCAACTCGGCGCCTTCCGAGCGCACCACCGCGGCCAGACGTTCCGCCTCCGCTTCGCCCCACGGGAACGGCTTCGCCTCCATCATTTCACGCAACGTGGCCAGCAGCACCGGCGGCAAAAGATGCTCCACCATTTCATCCTCACCACGCTTGATCCAGTTGATCATGAAAAGCGGGATTCCATTTCGCCCGCTGTCATGCACCAAGTCCGCCGCCGTGCGCAGCAGCGTAATCCGCGCAAACGTGTTGTCCTCGCCCTTCTGCATGCCAGCCGCGTTGTGCAGCCGCTCCAGTCGCTGTTTGAACGGTTCGTAGCGATTCTCCAGATTCGACGCCTTCGCCGCCGCCCCCAGCATGCCGACCAAAACATCGATGACCTCTTCCTGTTGTTCATCGCTCTTCCGCGCATAGGCCACCGCCTTGGTCCACCCCACCGTGCTGCTGTCGAGCCACAACGCCAGCTGCTCGCGGCCTTCAAGCGGCGCGAACTTCGCCAATTCCACGCGCGCCTCCTCGGTGAACGTGCCAGCGAGAACCAGATCATCCGGAGCAAAGACCGGGCTCTTCAGCGCGACCAGCCGCACATGAAAAAGGGGTTTCTGAAACTCCGCGAGCAGGCGGCGCTCCTGGTCGTCGAGCTGGTCGTCGCCAAGGAACCCCGGGCGCAGTTGCTCAACCTGCGGCAATCCCCACGGAAACGCCGACTTTCGCATGCGCGTGGAGTTCACTGATCGGAACAACTCCCTGGGCACGTCGGTGAACACCGCTTCCGGCAGCGCGGCTGCCTGCGCCTTCACCGCGGAAGGCGAAAGCGGCTCGGCCGTGATCGCGCCGGGCAGGCCGAGCATCACGCCAAGTGACGCCACGGCGCAGATTCCACTTAAGCGATTTTTTCTCATAAATATCATGGGGATGGATTCCTCACTTGCCGGCCGGTGCGTCCTTGAATTCCGCATACAGGAAATCCGGCACCGCATCGTTCACACTTTTATCGAGCGCTTGGCAGGCTTCATACACCAGCGACCGGCCGATCTCATACTCACGGCCTTTCATCTGAGCCAACACGTTTTTGAACGTCGCCAGTTCATCACGAATCGGCTCATAGCTGTTAGTCACGTTGCTGCCCGGCCATTTTTCGCTGAACCAGTTTTGGAGCACCGTAAGCATCTCCTGCCGCCCGGCGGGACTCGCATCGGCATGCGCAATCGCTTGTTTCCAACCGTTCACGCCGGTCCAGATCCAGAAGTAGCGTTGCATGAGCGGCGTCATTTCCGGCCGCTCTGAACCGGCGACCGGAATGAAGCGTTCGAGATAAACGCGCGCCTGCGATTGATAACTCCCGAGAAACACCAGTTCGCGCGCCGCGCCCTGCGCATCCGCCGGCTGCATCAATTTCAAGCGGAAGGAAGGTTTCGTCACCTCGACTAGAATGGTGCGCTCCACTGCGTCGATGCGTCCATCGCTCATCATTGCGATCACGAGCCCGCGAGCCGCCTCCGCCGAACGCGCGGTGGTCGTCGTCGGACGCGACACTTGGAAATGATTCAGCAGCGGACGCGGCACGCCACTTACCAGCGTCGGCTCCGTCGGCACCGCCGCAGTCCCGGCCTTCGGGTCCGCTACCGGCGTGCCCCGCGGCCCCCAGAATTCGCGCTCGAAACTCTTCTGCGCGTCTCGCTGCTGCAACAACGCCTTCGCATCGGCTTCACCGGCTGCCGCGAGTTTTTCCACGAATTTTTCCACCGTGTCGGTTGCGGGTGGTTTCCATTCCCCTGCTTGCGCCGCCCTGATCAGCAAACGCATCGCGATGAGGTCACCGGCTTCGGCGGATTCTTCAAGTTTCACCAGCGCGAGGACCGCGTTGCTTTGCGTATCGCCGCCCATCTGGCCTTGCCCGATCCACAACGCGTGGATGCGCATCGCTTCGCCATTCCCAAGTCGCGCCGCGCGCAAGATTCGTTCCTGGATCTCTTTCACCAATTCCTCGTAGCGACGGACGGCTTGGTCGTTGGTGCTGTCTCCTTTCTCTTCGAGTTCCAGGCGCTGCTCGTTTAACAAACGCACCAGCGCCATCGTCGCGAGCACGTGATCGGCATCGGAAGCGCGCCGATACGCGGTGATCGCGTTCGCTTTTCGTTCGCTCGGAGCAGTGCCCTTGCGACCTTCCTCATAATCGAGCCCGAGCGCGTAATCCACAGCCGGGTTCGCAGGCGCTTTGTTTGTCGCCGGGGTCGGCGCGATTTTTTTCGCCGCATTGATGACGGCCTGCTCCTGAGGATTGATCAGGCGCGCGACATCCAGCTTGCCCTTCGCCAGCTCGATCTCGCCCGCATCGAAGTGCAGTGCCGCCCGCACCGCCCACAAATCTGCCAGCGTGGGCACCTCCATGATGGCTGCGTCGAGAATAGCGGCCTTACGCTCGGCGGGGAGATTTTTGTCCTGAAACGCACCGATCATGGAAAAATTGATCGTATTCTCCATGAACCTCGGGATCTGCCCGAAGAGTGGACGGGCCATGAGGGCCGCGGCACCGAGCGCGGCGGTGCGCTGGCGTCCGGAAGCCTCGTCGTCGGGCAACACGGCCGCCGCGAGCAATACCTCCGAGAGCGAGCGGTAGCGCACACGCTCCTCCTGCTTCGCCCGCAACTCCGCCCGCGCCTTGTCGCGGTCGGGACCGGCTGGCATGGCCTCAATGGCCTTCGTCGCAATGGCCCACACGCGGTCCTCCACGATTCGTTTCGACAAATCCACCTGAGCCACGACGAGCGAATCCATGATGGCCGGATCGAACGCCTCCTCGGCGGTCATGCGCTTGGAGCGTCCGCCCATGACGATATCGTTCTCCATGATGGCCAGCTCCGTGGGATTGAAAATTTTCGCGGCCAGCGGATGGCCGGTCGCAACCGCGCGGCGTGCCCATTCCACGGCGGCGGCGGGATCTTCCTCGCCCGTGCCGCCGATGCCGTAGGAATAAGCCTGCGCAAGCTTCACCATACTCGGCGCGTAGCCGCGCTCGGCGCCCCGGCGCGCCCATATCCGCATGAGCTGCGCATTCCGTCCCATCGGACTGCGCGTGGCGGCCGCTTCCCGGCGGTAGCGATGGTTATATTCCTCGGCCAGCCAATAGGCGGCATAATTCACGCCCAGCCGGAACATCTCTTCCAATTCCGCCAGCGCAGCATCGTCCAACGGCGGCGCTTTCTCTCCGGAGGAAGCCTTGAATTTCTGGCGAACCAGATTGAGTTTTGTCCAGGCGGAACCCTGTTGTGCCAGGAACTGATCCAAGGCTTCATCACCGGCTTTGGCTTTGCCCCTGACATCCGGAGCTTCCGTGTCCCACCAGACCGAGGCATGCTTGGATACCAGGCCAAAGCCTCCGCTGCTGTAGCCGATAAACAAGTCGATGATACCGCCGGCTTCTCCGCGAAACGCCCGCGCCTGCATGATCCGACGATCCCCATAGCCAAGGAGCTCGGGCGACTCGGGCTCCGGCGGCGTGAACCGAATCGCCCGCGGCTTCCAGTTTTTGGCGAGGGATTGATAATCCCGCTCGTAAGCGGGAATCGCCGTGCCGCTCCCGGACGGACGGACATTGGCGTTGCGGACTTTTTCGTAGAGCGCGCGCTGGACGCGCGCGCGATCACCCGCCGCGATGGTATGCTTGATGGCATCGAAGGTGGAGTGGCCGGCGACTTCGACGATATCGTCCAGCGACGCAAAGAGCGCCAGCCGTCGCAGCGCGAGCGAGCGAAGGCGGTCGTCCTCAGCCTTCTCCACGTCTATGCCCGCGGTGATCGCCCGCATGAAGGTTTGGGTGGCGGTCTTGAGTCCGGCGATGTCCGTCGCGGCGGAGGCCGCATCGTCCCAGTCGATGAAGGCGGCCAGCAGATAGTCCGTGGCATTGGCCGGCACCTGCCGGGTGGCGACGGGGCTCGAGCCTGCCAGCAAATCGCGGTTGAGGGCGAATGGCACGAGTCCACGCGCCGCCGCGATCTCGGCCAGCGTGCCGGTCCCTTCCACCGGCGCGAAACGGCGGGCATCGAATGCGGAGATACGCCGCCATTCGGTGAGCGCGTTGCCGACGCTGGCATAGACCGCGTCGTTGAAAACCAGCCAATGGCGTTCGCCGGCTTCATCGAACGCGCCCAGCAGGCGCGTGGCGGACGAGGTGCTCAGGCCACTGACAGCGGTCCAGGTCGCGCCGCCGTCGGTGGAGATCGAGAGCTTGTCTTCGTAATAAACCTTGCCGTTTTGCGAGTCCACGCTGCGGGGCGAGTATTGGAAAATCGCGCGACCGTCGCTCGCGGTCACATAGACGCTTTCCAGATAGCCACCGAGCAGCGCGGGGATGCGCGGCTCCCATGTCTTGAAGTCGCGCGTGCGCAGGACCCCTTTGTCATCGGCCAGAAGAACGAGATACGACCCGTCCACGTAATGCACGGCCTTGGGTCGCAGGTAGTCGCCGGGCAGCGTCACGGTCTCCCAATCCTTCCCATCCGTCGTGGTCAGCACGGACTCAAAACCCCAGGCGACAAAGCGGCCGCCACCGTAGTGAAGACTCAGCCTTTCCACCTTGGGGGTCTGCTTGAAACCGATGTCGCGGTAGTGCGGTTTGGCGGTGTCGTACAGCACATACGTGTGCGTCTTGTGCGAATGGGAAACCTGCCCGTCATCCAATTTCCATTCCTCGCTGAGCGACACGAGCAGGGTGTTTTTCCCGTCGGTGGCGATGTCCTGGATGCGAATTTTTCCGAAGATCGGCATACGGATCCAGGCTTCGCCGAGGCGGGCGTGATAAAGCACGTCATCCTCGCCAATCGCGTAAAAGCTGTTCCCTGCCCGCACGAGTTTGCGGATGGCAAACGACGGCACGCCCGCATACAGGCCGCCGACCGTGGACACCTGCGCAAAGGCCAGTCCACCCGCCGCGACCCGCTCCTGCTCTTCCGGGCGCAGCAGCGCGACTCTACCCTGGTCGTTCCCGATGACGAGCAGCCGGCCCGTGCCCGAAAACCCCGTGACCGGTCCCGTCAGCTCCCGGTTGAATTCTGTCCCGTCCATCCACGTCCAGTGGGTGGGATCGTTCTCACCGGAAACCAGCAGGCCGAGCCCGGTGCTCAGCCACATCCGAGAACCGAGCACCGCCGCCTGCGCGAGTCCTTCGCTGGTATCGGCGGTGATGACCTCTTCGTCCGGACCGGTGGGCAGGATGTCCAGCCCCGCCTCGCCGACCGCGACCAGTTTTCCCGCAAAAGTAAACAGGCCCGTGTCGATCAGCGACACCTCCACCTCGCGCACGGTCGTCCATTGTTTCAGGTCGGTCGAGCGACGCAGGTGCAGGGTGACACGGGGAGCTGCCGGCATCCCGCGAAACGAGTCCGGCCTCCAGTCCTCTTCCTCGCCTTCGATATCCATGACCACATAATCCGGATCCGGCTTTTCGGGCGGCGGATCCTGCAACGCCCACCACGCACCGTCCAGCCACGCCAGATGCTTGGCATAAATGCCGTCGGCGGGGAAAAGCGGTTCCCATTTCAGCAGGTCCCTGCTCTGTCGCGCACCTTCCTCCGTCTGAATAACCCAGCGGTCATGCACCCGGCGCGGAAGGCTCCAGACCCTCCCGCCCCCCACCGTGACCGGCTTGAAGGCCGGGGCTTCACCCAGGGGCGACATCAACAGTGCGTCGTCGGAGACCACGAAGATCCGGTTGTCATCCACCAGCGGGCCGTGGTTGAGCACACCGGGCACGCGCGCCTTCCAGAACGAGGTATAGGTCCCGTCCGCGGCCCGGCGCCAGAGCGCATTGTTCGTGGCCACGAAGACCATGCCCCCGTGCTGGTCCGCCCCGATCACGTCGGCCTGCTCGCCGACGGACTCCATCACCGCACCACGGGCCTGCCCATGGGCCGCGGGCATGATCGCGGCGAAAGAAAAGATAAGCCATACCCAAACCAGCCGCCCACGCCGATCGCCGCCGCCCGTTTTGTCTGTTGCACGCATCATGGAAGAAATTTGCCGCAAGCGACTAGCGCGCCCATTTCACCCCTGTCAAAGCAAGCCACCGGCATACGCCTACGCATAGTTGCGCACACCTCCGTCTTTGCGGGAAACAGGCGTTGGGTGACGGCATGGCCAACGCAGCGGTAGCTCAAACCGCGCCAACTTCGCGGAAACAGGCTTCCGCCAGATCCGTGGAAACACCATCCCGGGTCACAGCCTCGCCGATCCCGGTCAGCACCACGAAACGCGGCAGACCCGCGCGCACCTTCTTGTCGCGCGCCACCGCCGCCATCAACGCGGACAGCGGTAACGCTTCCGCCAAGCGCACCGGCAGTTGATGCGCCGCCACCACGGCATCGATACGCATTACCTCCGTGGCGGAGAGCTGCCCCAGCTTGTGCGAAAGTCGTGCCGCGGCGCACAGGCCGATCCCCACGGCCTCGCCATGCAGGTAGTGGCCGTAACCCGCCACCTGCTCGATGGCATGGCCGAAAGTGTGACCAAGATTGAGCAGAGCCCGACCGCCTTCCACCGCCAGCTCCCGCTCATCCGCCTCAACGATGCGGGCCTTGAGCGCGCAGCACTGCCGCACCACCGCCGCCAGATCCGTGCTATCGGGCGTCAACGGCGCTTGCTCCAGCCGCGCGAACAGCGCCGCGTCACCCAGCAGCCCGTATTTGATCACTTCCGCCGCCCCGGCCGCAAACTCCCGCGCCGGAAGTGTGCGCAGCAAATCAGTCGCAATGAAAACTCCCCTGGGCTGATGGAAGGCCCCGGCCAGATTCTTGCCCGCCGCGAGGTTGATCCCGGTTTTGCCACCGACAGAACTGTCCACCATCGCCAGCAAGGTCGTCGGCACCTGATAAAAAGCGATTCCGCGCAGATAGGACGCCGCGGCAAAACCGCCCAAATCCCCGATAACCCCACCTCCGACGGCAAACAACACACCGCCGCGATCCAGGCGTTGCCCGGCCAAAAACTCCAGCACCTGTCCATAGGTGCCAACCGCCTTGGCCGACTCGCCCGCCTCTACGACGAACCGCGCCGTCTCGCCAAACATCGCAGTCAAAGCGGCATTCTGGCGTTCCGCCAGATTCGCATCGGTCAACACCGCGACCCGGCTTCCCTTGGCCTGCAAATCGTTCCACAGCACGCGAATGGCATCACTCCAATCTGCACCGAAATGAATATCATAGCTTCTCTCACTGAGATTAACGGTCAAGGAAGCGCGCATTGCCCGAGTTAACACCTTGGTTTTCAGCAACGTCAATCAGCTTGTATTTGAGACTGAGTATTTTTCTCAAAAAGAGGATTGACGAGGCGAGCTGTTTTCATGGGCTACTGAGACTTGTTCTCACAGTCATTTATAAACACCCACTTTCCAACCATCTCGTGAAGACCCATACACCAAAAACCCACCAATCCATCTTCCAGCGTCGCCTGGCCACACTGACCGCCATGGTCATGGCAGGCGGCGTGCAAGCGGCCAAAGCCGATACGACCGCTGCGGAGAACGAACCCACTGTGCTGCCAGAAGTCGAGGTGCAGGCCCAGCGCAACCGCGCCGTCTCCTCGCCGAAATTCACCGCTCCCCTCACGGATACGCCCCAGACCATCGGGGTGATCACCGACCGGATTTTCAACCAGCAGGGCGCACAAAACCTTACCGATGTGCTTCGCAACACACCGGGCATCACCTTCAACGCCGGTGAAAACGGTTTCGCCACCGGCGCGAGCAACTTCAGCCTCCGCGGCTTTGACACCAGCGGCAGCGTCTTCATCGACGGCGTCCGCGATTCCGGCAATTATTTCCGCGACGTCTTCAACACCGAACAGGTTGAAGTCGCCAAGGGCCCCTCCGGTGACAACGGCCGCGGCGGCGCCGGCGGCTACGTCAATCTCGCTACAAAGACCCCGCGCAAGGGGAGCTTCCATAACGGCACCGTGGGCTATGCGTTCGACGAGCACACTTCCAAAGGCAACGTGCGCGCGGCACTTGACGTCAACCAGCAGGTCAGCGACGGCACCGCCGTGCGTCTGAACGCCCTCTGGCAGGACGGAGGTCTCGCCACCGGCCGCAAGAGCGCCGAGAAAAACAGCTGGGGCCTCGCGCCCTCCGTGGCCTTCGGCCTCAACGGTCCCACCCGCGTCAGCCTCGCCTACCAGCATCTGGAGCAGGATGACCGTCCGGACTGGGGCGTGCCCGGCGCATTGATTGAGGATACCATCCGCTACGATGCCTCCGCCCGGGGCAAAGCCAACCGCTCCCGTTTCTACGGTCATCTGAGCGATTACGACCAGATCACCTCCGATGCCCTCACCGGCCGCATTGAGCACGACCTCTCCCCTTCGCTGCGCCTGAGCAATCAAACCCGCTGGTCCCGGACCGAGCGTGATGCGCTCTACACCGTGCCCACCGGTTACACGCCGGCCACACGGGTCGCCACTTCCCAACGCCAGGGCTACCAACGCGAGAACACCTCGTTCTCCAACCTCACCAATCTCGCCGCGTCCTTCGAGACCGGCAGCCTCCAGCACGCCCTGTCCGCCGGCATCGAATACTCCCGCGAGGATTCCAGTGCCAACCGCTATCCCACCAACGGCGTCCTCGGCAACCCGGGCTCCACGCCGATTGATGCGCCCAACCCGGAACGTCCCCTGACGGGCTTCGTCGGGCTCGTGCCCACCCAGACCGCCGACGTGGAAATCGACACCCTCGCCGCCTACCTCTACGACACGATCCAGATCAACCCGCAGTGGCAGGCCACCGGTGGTCTGCGGATCGAAGGCTACGATGTGACGGTCGTCAGCCGCACCGCGGCCGGCGCACCGCAGGGCCCCGATGGTTATGATCGCAGCGACACCACCGTGAGCGGCAAACTCGGGCTCGTCTTCAAGCCCACCGAAAACGGCAGCCTGTACGTGTCTGTCGGCATTGCCGCCCTCCCCCCGGCGTCCTTCCTCTCCAACCCCGACATCTCACGCGAAGGCGACAATGCCTTCCCGGGCTGGCGCGCCGGTCAGAACAGCACGGCCTCCAAGGTCCAGCGCTCAACCAATTACGAGCTCGGCGCGAAGTGGAGCCTCTTCAACAAGCGCCTGAGCGCCACCGCGGCCCTCTTCCGCACCGAACGCGACAACATCGCCATGGCCGGCACCGTCAACGGCATCGCCAACACCTTCGCCGGTTACGCCCAGCAGATCGTCCAGGGTCTGGAGCTCGGCGCCTCCGGCCAGATCACCCCTGAGTGGGAGATCTTCGGCGGCATTCTCTTCATGGACAGCGAGCGCAAGCACAGCGCGGCGGTGGACGCCGCCCGACTCGCCGCCAACGCCGGCGACTACGGCACACGCACCTCGACCAATGGTGACGAACTGGCCTTCACCCCCCGGGTAAGCGCCACGCTGTGGACTACCTACCGCCTGCCCTTCGGGCTGACCATTGGCGGCGGCCTCCAGCATACCGGCGACTCCTATGTTGGCCGCCCCGATGACGCCGAGCGCATCATCCCCAACGGCAACGCCGGCGAACTGCCCGCCTACACAATCCTCAACGCCGTCGCCGCCTATGAGGTCAACCGTCACTTCACCGTGCGGCTCAACGTCAACAACCTCGCCGACAAGTTCTACGCGGCCACCACCAACTGGAACGGCACCCGCGCAACGCTGGGGTCGTCCCGCTCATTCCTCCTGAGCGCCGATCTCAAGTTCTAAGGTCAGCCCACCGCTCATTCCCGGGCAACCCGCTTGCCGAAAGCATAAGGGTTGCCCGGGACCGGCGGTCATTTTCTGCTCCCTCATGCTCCTCGCCATCCCCGATGTCCTCTCTCCCGCGCAGGTGACCGAAGCCCGCCAGCTGCTCACGGCAGCCGAATGGGTGGATGGTCGCGCCACCGCCGGTCACCAGGGTGCGCGGGTGAAAAACAACGAGCAACTGCCCGCTGAAAGTTCCGCCGGCCGACAGGTCGGCCAGATGATCCTGCAGGCCCTCGGAGCCAACCCGCTCTTCATGTCCGCCGCACTGCCGCTGCATGTGCTGCCCCCCTATTTCAACCGTTACTCCGGCGGTCAGACCTTCGGCCCCCATGTGGACGGTTCCATCCGTTCGATGCCGAACGGCCAGCGAATCCGCACCGACCTCTCCTGCACACTCTTCTTCAATGAGCCCGGTGACTACGACGGCGGCGATCTCATCATTGAGGACACTTACGGAACCAAAGCCGTTAAGCTCCCCGCCGGGCACATGATTCTCTACCCTTCCACCAGCCTGCATGAAGTCACGCCTGTCACCCGTGGCACCCGCCTTTGCGCGTTCTTCTGGCTGCAATCCATGATCCGCGACACGGAGCGGCGCCGCCTGCTCTTCGACATGGACATCGCCATTCAACGCTTCGGCGCCGACATGGCCACCCATCCCTCGGTCATCCAGCTCACCGGGGTATATCACAACCTCCTCCGCCAATGGGCGGAAATGTGATCTTTTCCATTTTCATCCGCCGCCGTCGGTTCCCTGGACTCCTCTCAAAAGTTTTCTCGCGAAAACACAGGTCAAAATCATGAGGCAAGCTTTCAGGCCGGCGGCGGATGATATCTTTAATCTCAGTCTGCTTGGGCGCACCCGCATTAACACCCGGTGTCACGCCTTAAGGCTAATGGTGCAGAAATGTTAATACACCCTCACGCTCGCTTCGAAAGCGAATCCCTCGTCCAACACTTGGAGGCAAACGCACAGCTTGCGCGGCTCTTCGGCCCCGCAAGCTGGAGCCCGATTTCGTCCCCCGCGTGAGCCTGCCTGCCCAAGCTGGTTCGGCCAGGCCCTCTCCGGCTCCCGCCAAGCGCAGCGCCAAGGCCTGGTGGACCAAGCAATTCTACCTCTGGCATTGGGTCAGCAGCGCCATCTGTCTCGCCTCGATGCTGCTCTTCGCCTTCACCGGCATCACCCTCAACCACGCGGGGGCCATCAGTGCCAAGCCCGTCGTCACCCAAAACACGGCCAAGCTGCCGCCTGATCTGCTCGTCCTGATTGAACCCACGGACGAGGCCGCCGAAATCAAACAACCGCTGCCCGCTCCGCTCCGCCACTGGCTTGATGCCGAGATGGGCGTGGCCGTGGGAGGACGCGCCTTGGAGTGGTCATTCGACGACATCTATGTGGATCTCCCGCGTCCGGGCGGCGATGGCTGGATGAGCATCGACCGCTACACGGGAGAAGTCGTCCACGAAGTCACCCGTCGCGGCTGGATCTCCTACCTCAACGACCTGCACAAAGGCCGCCACACCGGCCCCGAGTGGGTCCTGTTCATGGACCTCTTTTCCATCGCCTGCATCGTGTTCTGCCTGACCGGTCTCGCCCTTCTGTTTGTGCACGCCAAGCGGCGCCCCTCCACCTGGCCCATCGTCATCGCCGGCATTCTCCTGCCCTTCGCCATCCTCATGCTTTTCGTCCACTCCTGACATCCCACTTCCGCCTCTATGTCACCTGTCATCCGTCAAACTCTTGCCCGCCTCGCCCCCGGACTCGCCCTCGCGAGCGTAGCCGCAGCCGGTGAACTGACCGCCACCATCGAGATCCCCCGGATCGACGTCGCGGAATATCACCGGCCCTACGTCGCCGTCTGGCTCGAAGGCCCCGACAAAAAGCACACCGACATTGCCGTCTGGTATGACGTCAAGATGCGTAACGACGAAGGCGAAACCTGGCTCAAGGACCTCCGCCAATGGTGGCGCAAGTCCGGTCGCGAACTTGATCTCCCGATCGACGGCCTCAGCGGCCCGACCCGCCCCGTCGGCACGCACGAGGTAAAACTCCCCGTCGCCCTCACCGCCAATCTGGCCGAAGGCGATTATACCCTCGTGGTCGAAGCCGCCCGCGAAGTCGGCGGCCGCGAACTCGTGCGCGTGCCCTTCACCTGGTCCAAGACCGCCAGAATCGACGTTTCCGCCCGCGGCGAACGAGAACTCGGCGCTATCACTCTCCGTCAAACCCACTGAATCCAGCCATGATCATGCATCCCCGCTCCCTCCTCGCCCTCGCCGCCGCGCTCCTGCTCGGCGCCCTTACCGCCCAGGCCCACCGCATCTGGATTCTGCCCGGCGTCACCGTGCTCTCGGGCACCGACCAGTGGGTTTCCGTCGATGCCGCCGTCTCCAACAATCTCTTCTTCCCAAACCATCGCGGCGTCTCACTTGAGCAGGTCGAAGTATTCGCTCCCAACGGTTCCACCGTGGAACTGCAAAACGGCGCCACCGGCCGGATTCGCAGCGCCTTCGAGCTTCACCTCCAGCAACAGGGCACCTACCGCATCTCTCTCAAACCCGGCATGGGCCGTCGCCCGGGTGGCGGCGCCGGCGATCTCTTCGGATCTTATGAGGAAGCCGGCCAGGTAAAACGCTGGCGCGGCACCCCGGAGACCCTCGCAGCCGAAGGCATGGCAGCCAAGCCCGGTTTCAAGCTCCGCGAAAGCGGCGGCCGCAAGGTCGTCACCTTCGTCACCCTCGGCAATCCCTCCACTGAGAATCTCAAAGTCGAAGGCAAGGGTATCGAAGTCGAATACCTCACCCATCCGAACGATCTCTTCACCGGCGATGCCGCCTCCTTCCGCGTCCTGCTCGACGGCCAGCCCGCCGCCAAGGCCGAAGTCGCGGTCGTCCTCGGCGATGACCGCTACCGCAACGAGGCAGGTGAAACGGTCCTGCACACCGGTGACAACGGCGTGGTAACCATCAACTGGCCCCAGTCCGGCCGCTATTGGATTGAAATCACCGCCACCACCACCGGCCAGCTCCATGGCGTGCCTTCGGAAAAAGTTTTCACCTACGTCGCCACCTTTGAAGTTCTGCCCGAGTAACGCGGCCGGATGCCTGCTCTCGCCGAGCACGACGACCTCACACCGGCCGGTGAATCCCACCCGGCCGGCCGCGTTCGTCGCGTCCTGATTCCTCCGCATCTGCCGCCCTCCCTCACCCGCGGAGGCGGCGCTCCCGCCCGGCCGGTCTGGTCGCTGACCGGTGCCACCATGGGCACCTATTGGCGCGCCCGGCTCGTCGCCCGGTCCACGGCCAAGGCCGACGACCCACATGCGGCCAACACCCTGCTCACCCATACATTTCAACGCATCGTCGCCTTGATGAGCCCATGGGAGCCCGACTCCGATCTGGGCCGCTTCGCCCGGGCCACTTCCGGTGAATGGGTTCCGCTCGCACCGGAAACCGCGTTTGTCCTGCAACGCGCACTGGCCATCGCCGCGCTCACCGAGGGGGCCTATAATCCCTCCCTCGGCGTCGTGACCGATCTCCTTGGCTTCGGCCCCACCGATCCGGCCCGGCGTTTACCGTTGAACGCGCCCGCCGTGCAGTCGGCCCGGGGCAACGCCGATTTCCGCCGCCTTGAATTCGATTCCCACCGTCCCGCCGTGCGGCAACCCGGCGGACTTAAGCTCGATCTCTGCTCGATTGCCAAAGGCTACGCGGTCGATCTCGCGTCCGACCGCCTCCACACCGCCGGCTGGACCGACCACTTCATCGAAATCGGCGGCGAGGCCCGCGGACGCGGCAGCAAACCCGATGGCCAGCCTTGGTGGTGCCAGCTCGAATCTCCGGCCACCCTGCCCGCAACGGTGGCCGCACTCTGCGCAACCGCCATCGCCACCTCCGGCAACACCCATCACCGCTTCGACGATCCGACCGGCAGCGTGGGCCATATTATCCCGCCGGCAGGCACTCCCCATTCGCCCGACGCCCTGCACAGCGTCACGGTGCTCGCGTCAACCTGCATGGAAGCCGACGCGTGGGCGACGGCACTCTACGCGCTCGGGCCCTCCGCCGGCCTGCCGCTGGCCACCCAACACCGCCTGGCTGTGCGCTGGATCCACACCGATCTCTCATCGGCCACCCCATTTCAGGAAACGCACACTCCTGAATTCGCAGAGTGGCTGCAATAAACCCGGAGCCGGAATCAAACGAGCCGGAGGCGCTGGAATGACGCCGCCGGTTCGCCCCGCAAGGCATTAATGCGGATTGCATGGCCGGCGGCAGCCTGCACCTTCCGGGCATGCTGCGCTTGCTGTCCGCCGCTTTCCTCTTTGCCGCCATTCCGCTCTCCGCCCTGCCGCCGGACTTCGCCGCGGCGTGCCGGGAATTCCGCACGGAAAACCCTTGGGGCTGGTCCTTCACTCAGACCACCGATGCCGAAGGCCGGTCCGTGGTGGAGCGCTACAACGCCGCGCAGCCGGATTTCCGGCGCTGGACCTTGCTCAGCCAGGACGGAGCCCCGCCTTCGCCCAAGGAAACCGATGCCTACAACGGCAAGCGCTCCCGTTGGTCAAGAGGCGGCACCGCGCCCCATATTGCCACCCAGCTCGACCTCACCACGGCGGAACTCATCACCGAGGACCCCGTGCGCGTCGTCTATCGCTTCCGCCTGAAACGCGAGTCCGCCAGTGATCGTACCGCCGATTTTCTGCGCGCCACCCTGACTTTTCACCGTCCTAGCGCCACGATTGAGCTGTTTGAGCTGAGCAACAGTGAGCCGTTCTCCCCTGTGTTCGGCGTCAGGATACAGGAACTCCTCACCCGCATCCGCTACCACCTGCCCGCAGGTGACACCCCTGCGTTGCTCGACAAAATCACCACCCGCACCCGGGGCCGGGCCTACTTCAAAACCCTTGATGCCGATATGCAGGTCGCGTTTACCGACTACGCTTGGGCCGGCCGTTCCGGCGGCCCTGCCCGGGCGGTGAAAGCCGATTGACACCGCAAGCACCTTAAGGCGAGAAATATACAACTCCGTCACCTCTGTGAAGAGCCTCCCCTTTCGCTGGAAACTCACTCTGCTCATCACGCTTATCAGCGGGGTGAATCTGGCGTTGGCGTTTATCGGGCTCTACATTCATGACGCCTATGTCTTCAGGACTGAGGTAAAACGGCGCCTCGATACCACGAGCCTCCTTCTGCTGGATCGCCTCACTCCGATCCTGGAAAAAACCCCCGACACCTCCGAGCTCCCGCTTCAAACCCTGCTGGAGCCCGACCCGCAAATCATCGCCGCGGCGGTTTACTCCCCCAACGAATTCCTGCTCGCGGCTTATACCCGCCAGGATAGCCAAGGCCTCATCCCCGCGCCCCCCGGGCGCCTCAACCAACTTTTCTTTGACGACCCCTCGATTGTGCTGACGCCCATCCGCAGCCAGGATCAGATGCTCGGCACCATTTACCTCAGAGCCCAGCTGAGCCAGGCCGATGAAGAGCGCGTCGGCAACCTTCTCCGCGGCTCCAGCGTCGTCTTCCTCATCTCGGCCATCATCGCTTTCATCGTCGGCTTTCGCCTCCAGAAGGGCATCTCCGACCCCGTCACCAAACTCGCCGGTGCCGCCCGCCGCATCTCCGAAAGCCCCTCCGGCTACTCCGTGCGCGTCAAGCTCGACGCCCCGGGCGAAATCGGGGAACTCATCACCTCCTTCAACCACATGCTCGAAACCATCGAGCAGCGCACCGCGGAGAGTGAACAGGCCCGCGCCGCCGCCGAAGCCGCCCGCGAGAAGATCCATCAGATCAACCTCGAACTGGAGGAGTCCAACCACACCCTTGAATCCCGCGTCACCGAGCGTACGCAGGAGCTCGCCCAGGCCGTGAAGTCGGCCGAGGAAGCCAATCACGCGAAGAGCGCCTTCCTGGCCAAGATGAGCCACGAACTGCGCACTCCGCTCAACGCCATCATCGGCTACAGTGAAATCCTGATCGAGGACGCACAGGACGAGGGCAATGCCTCCACTGAAAAGGACCTCGATAAAATCCTGACCGCCGCCCGCTACCTGCTGGGCCTCATCAACGACGTCCTCGACATCTCCAAGATCGAGGCCGGCAAGATGGAACTCTACATCGAGACCTTCGAAGTCGCCAAGCTCATCCAGGAAGTCTCCACCCTGGCCCAGCCCCTCGTTACGAAAAAGGGCAACACCCTCTACATCGAGTGCGCCCCCGATGTCGGCGACATGCAGGCCGACTCCACAAAAGTCCGGCAGATGCTCTTCAACCTGCTCAGCAACGCCAGCAAGTTCACCGAGCAAGGCGGCATCACCCTGGCCATCTCCCGCGACTCCGACGGCCAGCATATTTTGATGAAGGTGTCGGACACCGGCATCGGCATGACTCCCGAGCAGATGGACCGCCTGTTCAAGACCTTCAGCCAGGCTGACGCCTCCACCACCAGCAAGTTCGGCGGCACCGGTCTCGGCCTCGCCATCTCCCGCCAGTTCGCCCGCATGATGGGCGGCGACATCACCGTCGAAAGCAGCCCCGGGGTCGGCACAACCTTCACCATCCGCATGCCCTTGCAGGTGCAGGATATCAAGCACCGCCTGGTTCCGGTGGACCTCGCCACCGTGCCCATGAACACTGTGCCGCCTTTCCCCGCCAAGCTGCCCGGCCCGCCATCTGATGACGCCCCCTATGATGTGCTCCTCGTTGAGGATGATCCGCCGACGCGCGACATGATGGCCCGCGTGCTCGAACGCGAGGGCTGGAAGGTCCGCACCGCCGCCAACGGCCAGCATGCCATCGGCATCCTCGAACAAAATATCCCGGCCGCCGTCGTCCTCGACCTGAAGATGCCGATCATGAACGGATTCCAGTTCATCCAGCGCGCGCAGGAGCACCCCCTCTGGAAAACCGTCCCCGTATTCGTCTTCACTTCCATGGACATCACCCAGGACATCCGCACCGCCCTTGATGGGCGCGCCGCCGGCATTTTCCAAAAAGGCAACTACTCCCGTGAAGAACTGATCCAGCGCGTGCAAGAGGCCGTGCAGGCCCACTTGACGAAGCCTAAAAAAAACCAACCCTGACCAACCCGCTTCCATATCATGCCGAAAATCCTCCTGGTCGAAGACAATGAAATGAACCGCGACATGCTTTCCCGCCGGCTGGAAAGACGTGGCTACACCGTGGTGATCGCCGTGGATGGCGCCGCCGGCATCGCCCAAGCCAGGGCCGAGAAACCCGACCTCATCCTGATGGATATGAGCCTGCCCGTCATCGACGGCTGGGAAGCAACCAAACAGATCCGGACTGATCCCGAAGTCGGCCGCACGCCCATCATCGCCCTCACCGCCCACGCCATGTCCAGCGACCGCGAAAAATCGCTCAACGCCGGTTGCGACGACTTCGATACCAAACCCGTCGAACTTCCCCGCCTGCTCGGCAAGATCGAGGAATTGCTCAAGCGCGATTCCGCCCCTCCCCCGGCGCCGCCGGCATCATGAAATCCTCCTCCGATTCGCGGCCCGCAACGCTCGACAGCCAGTCTTCGCTGCTGTCCTACATCCGCGCAATCCAGGCCCGGGACATGGAGGCGCTCAACAAACTGCGCCACAATCTCCGCACCCCTCTCAACCAGATCATCGGCTACTGCGAGATGCTGCTCGAGTCGGCCGAGGAGGACGGCAACGCCGCCATCGTCCGTGACCTCAAACGCATGCACACCTCGGGCGGACAGTTGCTCGCCCTGATCAACGATGCCCTGGCGCCATGGAAGATCGAAACCGGCAAGCTCGACATCGAATCCATGCGCCGGGAGATGCGCATCCCCCTCAACACCATCATCGGCTATGCCGAACTCTGCCTCGATGAGGCCGAGCCCGAGGGGGCCCTGGCCGCCGATCTCACGCGCATCCATCGCGCGGGCATGAACCTCTACCAGTTCATCGAAAGCGAATCCCTGGAAGAGCAGATTCCCAACGGTTCGACGGTAACCGACGAAGCCCTGTCCGCCAAAGCCACCCTCGGCTCCCCCGCGCCCCTCCACAATTTCGGTCAGCCCCATGCCGTGGCCGAATTCGTCTCGCCCAGCAAACGCCAGCAGCCTCCGCGGCTGCTCATCGTGGATGATGATGTCGTCAACCGTGAGATGCTCAGCCGCCGCCTTCAGAAACTCGGCTACGACGTGGTTGAGGTCGGCGACGGGCGCGCCGCCCTCCAGAAACTCAACGAGGATGACAGTTTTGATCTGGTCCTGCTCGACATCATCATGCCCGAGCTCGACGGCTTTCGCACGCTGGAGTTCATCAAAACCGACCAGCGTTTCCGCCACCTTCCCGTCATCATGCTGACCGCGCTCGACAATGTCGAAAGCACCGTGCGCTGCATTGAGGCCGGAGCCGAGGACTTTGTCCCCAAGCCCTTCAATCCCATCGTGCTGCGCGCCCGCATCACGGCCTCCCTGGAAAAAAAGCGCCTGCGGGACCAGGAACAGGCCTTCCTCGCCCAGCTCCAGAGCGAGCGGGCCAAGTCCGAACGCCTCCTGCTCAACGTCCTGCCCCGCGCCGTGGCCGACCGGCTCAAGGCCGGGGAACGCATCATCGTGGACAGCTTCATGGAATGCACCGTGATGTTTGCGGACATTGTCGGCTTCACCGGCATCGCCAGCCTCAACGCCCCTTCCCGGACCGTCCAGCTCCTCAACGATCTTTTTTCCAGCTTCGACCGGGTCGCGGAACAGCTTGAGGTGGAGAAAATCAAGACCATCGGCGACGCCTACATGCTCGTCAGTGGCGTTCCCGTGATCCGGCCCGATCACGCCGAGATCTGCATCGAAGCCGCGTTTGAGTTTCTCGAGGCCCTGCGCGTGTTCAATCGTCGCCACCATCTGGACTGGCAGATCCGCATCGGCCTGCATTGCGGCCCTGTCGTGGCCGGCATCATCGGCACCCGCAAGTTCTCCTACGATCTCTGGGGCGATACCGTGAACATCGCCGCACGCATGGAGTCACACGGCCAGCCCGGAAAAATTCAGATCAGCGGTCGCCTCAAGCGTGCGCTCAAGGACAAGTTCGCGTTTGAACCCCGCGGACGTGTGGACGTGAAGAACGTCGGCCTGATGGAAACTTTTCTCGTCCACCGGCCCTTGAAGCCCGCCGCACCGTAGGCGGTCCTCAGATCCTCTCACCCGACCACTTGAAAATCAGGGTCGAGAGCGGCGGCAGTGTGAGCGTAAGCGACTGGGCCTGCCCGTGCATCGGCATCGCCTCCGTAGTGCGCCCGCCTCCGTTGCCCAGACCACTGCCTCCGTAGAAATCGCTGTCGGTGTTGATCACCTCCGTCCACCGGCCCGCCTGCGGCGCCCCGATGCGGTAGTTATGGCGCGGCGCGGCAGAGAAATGAGCCACCACCAGGATCACGCTGCGGGTCGATTCATCCCGGCGCAGGTAGGCGATGACATTCGCGGCGGCATCCTCGCAGGATATCCACTGGAAACCCGCGGGGTTCAGATCATTCCCCCCGAGCACGGGCTCGGCCACATAGAGCCGGTTGAGATCGCGCACAAGCAGCCGCACGCCCTCGTGCTCAGGATACTGGCAGAGATGCCAATCCAGGCTGGAGCCATGGTTCCACTCGTGCGACTGCGCAAACTCCCCGCCCATGAACAGCAGCTTTTTCCCGGGCCACGCCCACATGTGGGCGTAAAGCGCGCGCAGATTCGCCGCCTTTTCCGGGATGTGCCACGCCCCCATCTTGAACAGCATCGAGCCCTTCCCGTGCACGACCTCATCATGGGAAAACACCGTCACAAAATTTTCGGCATACTGGTAAAGCATCCCGAAAGTGAGATCGTTCTGATGCCACTGGCGGTAAACCGGCTCCTTCGCGAAATAGCGCAGTGTGTCGTGCATCCACCCCATGTTCCATTTGTAATCAAAACCCAGCCCGCCCTCGGCGACCGGTTTTGTCACCCCGGGGAAGGAGGTGGATTCCTCCGCAATGGTCAGGACGCCGGGGTGGTAGCGGTGTACCAGCTCGTTGGTCTGCCGCAGGAAATCGATCGCCTCCAGGTTCTCGCGTCCGCCAAACCGGTTGGGAATCCATTCCCCCTCCTTGCGCGAATAATCCAGGTAAAGCATCGAGGCGACCGCATCCACCCGCAACCCGTCGATGTGGTAGCGCTCAAGCCAGGCCAGCGCGTTGGCCTGCAGGAAACAGCGCACCTCGTTGCGACCATAGTTGAAGATCAGCGTCCCCCAATCCATGTGCGCGCCCTTCCGCGGATCCGCATGTTCGTAAAGATGGGTGCCGTCGAACTGCGCCAGCGCAAAACTGTCCCGCGGAAAATGCGCCGGCACCCAGTCGAGAATCACACCGATGCCCCGCTGGTGCAGGTGATCCACGAACCCGGCGAAATCCTCCGGCGTGCCAAAGCGCTGAGTCGGCGCGTAAAACCCCGTCACCTGATAGCCCCACGAACCATCAAAAGGATGCTCGGCCACCGGCATGATCTCGATATGCGTGAAGCCCATCTCGACCGCATAATCCGCCAGCAACGGCGCCAGTTCGCGGTAACTCAGCAACCGGTTGGCATCCTCCAATTTTTTCCGCCACGAGCCCAGATGCACCTCGTAGATGGAGACCGGCCGGTCCAGCCGGCCCGCCTGCGCCCCTCTTCGGCGCATCCACTCCCCGTCGTTCCACTGGAATTTGCGCGGATCAAAAACGATCGCCGCATTGTTCGGCGGGGCCTCGAAATAGCAGCCGTAAGGATCGGTCTTTGCGTGCACCTGCCCGGACCGGTCACGGATGAAAAATTTGTAGAGCTCGCCCTCACCCAGGCCCGGCACAAACAGTTCCCACACACCCGAGGCGCCCAAGGAACGCATCGGATGATAACGCCCGTCCCAATGATTGAAATTGCCGGCCAGCGACACTTGCGTCGCATTCGGCGCCCACACCGCAAACCCCACCCCGCGGACGCCGTCCACCACGCGTGGATGAGCCCCCAGCTTTTCGTAAATGCGATGCTCGTTGCCTTCGTTGAAAAGATAAAGATCCGCAGCCCCCAGCGTGGGCAGAAAGGAATAAGGATCATGGAACTGCCGCAGCTCCCCTCCTTGCGTCTGCACCCTCAACTGGTAGCGGAAGACCTTCAGTCGGCGCGGAATGAAAACCTCGAACAGCCCCTCAGCCGCCAGCCGGCTCATCGCCCAGGCCTCGCGGCGGTTGGCATCTACCACCGCGCAACGCACGGCATCGCGCACCAGCGCGCGCACCACCAGCCCGCGTTGGCCGTTTTTACTGACCGGGTGCATGCCCAGCACCGCATGGGGCGCGGCGTGCCGCACCTGCAGCAGGGATTGAAGTTCGTCAGCGGATAGGATCACGCGACCGGCTACTTTGCTTCGGGAGCTTCCGGGGTCTAGCCCGTATTTTGGCCCTGCTCGCTCTTTCATGGTGAAGGCATGAAGCTTCCATCCACGAAGTTCCGCCCCGGGCTTGCCTGCCCCCCTTCCCCTGCCTTTGCTCCGCGCTGCGTGATCCGACCACTTTTCATTTTGTTCTGCCTGCTCGCCCCCAGCCTCGGGGCGCGCGCCCAGCCCGCCGGTGCGGGCCCTTCCGAGATTTCGGCCCTCGCAACCGCCTACGACGATCGGACCGGCGAGATGATCCTGACGGGAGCAGCCCGGTTCAGCGACGGCGAAACCCTCATCGAAGCGGATGAGATCCGCTACCACTCCTCCATCGGCACCGTATTGGCCTCCGGCAACGTGCGTCTGACCCGCGGAGCCCAGCGCATGCTGGCGGATGAAGTCACCTACCGCCGCAGCGACCGGCATTTCACCCTCACCGGCCCCCGGCTCGGCCATTATCCCTATTACATCTCCGGCCTCTCGGCCAGCGGCACGCCCGACCACATCGTGGTGCAGGATGCCATCGCCTCCCTCCGCGAGCCCGGCCCGTTCCAACCCACGCTGGAAGCGGACGCCCTCACTTATGATTCCAGCGGCGAGGTCAGCGCCATTGATGCCCGCGTCGGCGTCGGTGTTTTCCAACCGCTCGCCCTCCCGAAGTTCTCCCACCGGCTCAACCTCCCTTTCATTTCCTATGTCTCCCTTTCAGCCGGTTACCGCGCCTCACTCGGACTCTTCGGTGAGGCGGGGATGCACTTCCCCTTCAGCAAGGATACCCGGCTCGGCGCCATGCTCGGACTCTACACCCAGCGCGGTGTGATGTTCGGCCCCTCCGCGCATTATGAACTGGAGCGCAACGGCCGCGCCCTCCACGGCGACCTGAAGTCAGGTTTTATCAGCGACCACGGCGACAAATTCACCGATGTACTGGGCCGACCCGTCCCCAAGGAGCGCGGCTATGTGCAATGGTGGCATGCCCAGGAACTCACCGACCGGCTCCTGCTGACCGCCCAGCTTAATTACTGGCGTGATTCGGAAATTCTCCGCGATTTCCGCCCCCAGAGTTTCTTCCCCCTTCAGGAGCCCGACAATTTTCTGGAAGCCACCCACACCGGCGACAATTTCTTCGCCTCCCTCTTTGTCCGCGCTCAACCCAACTCCTACCACCGGGTGCAGCAGCGCCTCCCGGAATTGCGGTTCGACCTCCTGCCGAGCCCCATCGTCCCGGGCCTTTACCAGCGGTTCCAGGGCAGTTTCGCCGCCCTGCGGGAGAAAACTCCCGGCGGCGGCCCCGAACTGCGCAGCGACCGCTTCGACGCCTACTATGCGCTCACCGGCTCCCTGACGCCGCGCGACTGGCTGAGTTTCACCCCGGTCGTCGGCGGACGTATCACCCATTATGCCCGCGCCACCGGCGGACGCGACCGCTACACCCGGACGCTCGGCGAACTCGGCCTCGACGGCGAACTCCGCGGCAGCGCCATCTTTGACTACAAAAACGAGGCCTGGAAAATAGACGGTCTCCGCCATCTCGTCACCCCCCGCTTTTCCTACCGCTACATCCCCGATGCCGAACGCGGCCGGGCCTATATCCCCGCCATTGACCGTCGCGCTTTCACCACCTATCTGCCGCCCCTGGGTTTGGACGACATCCGCAATCTCGATGCGCTCGGCCCCCTCCACACGCTGCGTCTCGGCGTGGATAACACCCTGCAAACCCGCGATTCTGTTTACGGCTCGCGCGACCTGCTCGTCTTTAATGTCGCCGCCGACCTCCGCTTCGATCGCGCTCCCGGTGAGCGACAGCTCTCCGCCATCCACAGCATCCTCGCGCTCACTCCCGCTCCATGGATCAGCTTTGATCTCTATCAAAGCTTCACGCCGCAGGACTTCACCCTGCAGGAATTGAATACCGGGCTCACTCTCCGCGATGGTGACAGCTGGGCGTTGCGCTTTTCCAGTCACTTGCTCAGGGGGCAGATTGAGGAGTTCGTGGTCAGCCCCCGCATGCGGATCAACGAAGCCTATGAGACCGTGGCCAAGCTGCACTACGACGCCCGTCAACGCCGTTTCAACGAACAGGCCTACGGGCTCCGCCAGAACCTGCACAACACCTGGGTGATCGAGTATCTCGTCACCCTTTACGAAGGTCCCCGCCGCGAAAGCAACTTCGGCTTCAGCATCCGCGTTGAAGCGCTGGGGTTCTGACCCCGGGCCTCCTTTCCGCATCGCCAGCCGTATGAGCGTTGTCAGCAACCAGCAGCGGATCTTTTTGCGCCTGGCGTCCGCCTTGCGCCCGCACTGGCGGGCATCTGATTTCCCCCGATGGCTCCAAGCCCGGCTGTCCGGCGGAAGCGGCTTCGGCTCACGTGACCGCCGGCTTTATCGCGAACTGCTCTACACAACTGTCCGCTATCTTCCCTGGATCGAACCGCTCCTGGATACGGAGCCCGAAAAAGCCGCCGTGCACGTCGCCTGGCTCGCCGCCGATCTCCCCGCGACCCAGGCCTACCGCGCCGCCTGGGTCGCCGATTGGCCGGTATGCCCGGATTCCGTCGCCGCCAAGGCCACCCACCTTCAACACAGCGCGGAAGCATTGCTGCCCGACTGGCTCCGCACGGAATGCCCCGCCGCGTTTCAGCCGGCGGAGAGTGATGCGCTCCATCGCCGCGCCCCACTGTGGCTTCGCCTCCAGACCGACGACTCCGCCCCCATCGCCCGTGAATTCTCCACCCGGGGCTGGCACTGGCGTGAATCCTTCCCGCTCCCGTCCGCCTGGGAGGTGATGAGCGAGGCCGACCTCACCCAGACCGACGCCTACCAGACCGGGCTTTTCGAAATCCAGGATCTCGGTTCCCAACTCATCCTTGCAAGTGCCGCCATCTCCAGCGGCGAACGCTGGCTCGATGCCTGCGCGGGAGCCGGTGGCAAAACCCTCCAGCTTGCCCGGCACCTCGGCCCTGCCGGACGTGTGGACGCACATGACATCCGCCCGGCCGCCCTGGACGAACTCCAGCGCCGCTCAACGCGCGCCGGGCTGCAAAATGTTCAACTCGTCGCCGCACCCATTGCCTCCGCAAGTTATGACGGCGTATTGGTGGACGCGCCCTGCACCGGCTCCGGCACGTGGCGACGCGCCCCTCACTTGAAATGGGCCACCACGCCGGATTCGATCCTCCGGCACGCACAAAGACAGTATGAACTTCTGGCCCGCTTCGCGGGCTTCGTTCGCCCCGGCGGCCAACTACTCTACGCCACCTGCTCCCTCAACCACTCCGAGAACACCACCGTCATGCAGCGTTTCCTCGGCGATCATCCCGGGTTTGGCGTGGCCAAGCCTGACCACCTTTTTAAGGGCCATTGGGACGGGGTCGGGCTGACTTTCCTCCCCTCGCTGCACAACACCGACGGCTTTTACATCAGCCGGCTGCGACGGGCCTGATTTTTTCCATTGCCGGCCCTCCCCCGACCGCAACCATCGCCCGATCGTGGTTCCCGATTCCGACTACCGCATCAAACTGCCGGTCTTTGAAGGCCCGCTCGATCTCCTGCTCTTCCTCATTCGCAAGAACGAGCTGGATATCTACGACATCCCCGTCGAGTCGGTGACCAAACAGTATATTGATGTGCTGCATGCCATGCAGCAGCTCGACCTCGAGGTCGCCGGCGACTTCTTCGTCATGGCCGCCACGCTCATGGAGATCAAAAGCCGCATGCTTCTGCCCAAGGGCCAGCATGCGGTGGACCCCAACGCCGAGGAAGACGAAGTCGATCCGCGCTGGGAACTCGTCCACCAGCTGCTCCAATACAAGAAATTCAAGGAAGCATCCGCCAAGCTCGACGAACTCATCACCCTGCGGCAGGATCTGATGGAGCGCTACGTCTCCCAGCTCGCCGACGCCAGCGAGCGCCCGCTGAAGAACGTGGACCGTATTGAACTCTGGAACGCCTTCAACCTCGTGCTCCGCCGCCTCGCCGAAAAACTCGTGGTCGGCGAAATCCAGGACGAGCAGGTCACCGTGGCGGACCAGATGGAAAATCTGCTCAACCGCATCAAAACCCAGAAGACCTTCATCTTCTCCGAGCTGCTCCCCGGCAAGATCACCGTGCGCATGCTGGTCGCCACCTTCCTCGCCGTGCTTGAACTCACCCGCCTGAAAAAACTCACCATCCGCCAGGATGAAGCCTTCAGCGACATCATCTGCAGCGCCGTGGAGGAAATCCCACTTGAAACGGCGGACAACCCGGACACCGTAACGGCGTGAGCAAAAAGCGTAAAAGCACGCCCAAGGCCGGCCTTCTCGGTGTCGGCCTGGATAACAAGGACGGCCACAAGCGCATCACCACGGGCGAGCAATTTGCGATCGTCGGAGGTTCCGATGAAACCCACGGGCGCATGACCGAAACCGTCATCAAAACCTTCGAGGAGCTCAAACACCGCGGCAAACACCTGCATCAGGTCGAGGCGCGCGAGCTCGCCGACATCATCCACCGCGCCACGCCCAACTGATTTTCCGCACGCACAGCGTCCACCACTTGCGTCCCGACCGTTTCCAGCCAACCTATAATCTCATGTCAGACAAAATCACCAACCTCAGCAACGACACTTTCAAATCCGCCGTTTCGACCGCCGGCACGCCCGTCCTCGTGGACTTCTGGGCTCCCTGGTGCGGTCCTTGCAAGGCCATCGCACCCATCCTTGATGAACTGGCCGTTGAACTCGATGGCCAGCTGCAGATCGCCAAGGTCAATGTGGACGAGGCCGACGCCGTCGCCGCTGAATATGGCATCCGGGCCATTCCGACCATGCTCCTCTTCAAAGGTGGCAAGGTCGTCGAACAGATCGTCGGCATGATGCCGAAAGCCGCCCTCAAGGCGAAGGTCTCCGCCCACCTCTGACCGGTTTCATTACGCGGCCAGCACCAGTCCGGCCGCCAGCAGCAGCGCATAAAGCGCGAGCAGCTTCCCCGTATCCCCCAGCAGCACGATCAGCTCGCTGGGGGTTTTGCTTTCCCGCAGACGCCGTCGCTGTCTCCACGCCAGCGGCAGCAGCGCCCATGGCAGCAACAGCCACCAGAGACCGCCCATCACCCAGGCAACCACCGGCAGCAGCCCAAACGCGCCGGCGAGCGACCACCCGAACTGGGCGCGCGCAAAGCCCCGACCAAAACGCACCACCAGCGTGCGCTTGCCCGCCTGGGTGTCCGTTTCGACATCGCGATAATTGTTCACGACGAGAATATTGGCCGCGAGCAGCCCCACACCTGAGGCCAGCAACCACACCCCGGGAGCCGGCCAGCCCGCCTGCACAAAATACGTCGCCCCCACCGCCACCAATCCGAAGAAGACAAACACGAAAACATCACCCCACCCGTGATAGCCCAAGGGCCAGGGCCCGCCCGTGTAGGCGATCCCGCACAGCACGCTCGCCACGCCGATGACGATCAACCACGGCCCGCCCCACGCAATCAGCGACAGCCCCAGCAAGAAGGCCGCGGCAAAGACACCGGCCATCGCCCGTTTCATCGTCACTGGCGCAACCAGACCCGCCGCCACCGCCCGCCGCGGCCCCACCCGCGCCGGAGTATCCGCCCCCTGCACGAAATCATAATAATCGTTGGCGAAATTGGTCCCGACCTGGATCAGGAGCGCAAAACCGAGACAGATCAGCGCAGCCAGCGGCTCAAACCCATCGGCATGCCACGCCAGCGCCGTGCCGACCAGCACCGGTGCCACCGCCGCCGGCAACGTCCGCGGTCGCGCGGCCGCCCACCAGATCTGCACACGAGTTATGCCTTCGGGATTCAAGTGACCGCGCAGCTTGGATTTCAGCCCACCGGTGTCAAAAGCCATCGGGACCGGCTCCATAACGGGCCTCCGCCGGCAACTGCAATCTCGCCTCCAAGACGCGGATTCTCATCAGCACAACCTCCGCCTGCGCCCGCGGATCGTCTGCCGGCAATTTCGGATGGAGCTTGCACAACCAGGCATGCGCCTCGGCGAAGCGGCCCAGGCGCATCAACCCCTCCGCATGCAACCGCCCCGCGTAATACGGCGCCCCCGGCAGCTCCGCCGCCCGCCGGTAGCTCTCCGCCGCACCCGCCGGATCATCCGCCGCATTCAGCTCAATCCCCGCCCGTTCAATCCAATAATGAGGATTCTCGCTCTGCCACGGTCGCGCCATTTCGAGCAATGCCAGCGCCGCCTCCGCCTGCCTTCGCCGCGCGCTTCCGGTGCCACCGTCCAGCCAGACCGGCATGTCATAGGCGAGAATACGGGCTCCGTTCGCCCAGAAATACAACGACTGCGGATCAAGACCGGTGGCCATCCGGATCCAAGCCGCCGTCGCCGCCGCCTCTCTTTGCTGCCACGTCCCCTGCAATTGCAACCAGGCCACATTTGCCCCCAGAGGACGCAACCCGCCCAAACACTCCCACGCCAGAACCGTGACCTGTGGCAGCCCGTGCGCTTCCCTCACTCCCCTCGCCATGCCCGGCGGACTGACGCCCCGGGCCAGCCAGCCCGCCAGTCCAAGCACAACCACCGTCAGCAGAATCTCTTTTCCTTTAGAGCTCACGGCCGCGCAGGGTTCGAATGGCCAGCACACTGAATACCACAAGATAGATCGCCGCGTAGGCCAGCAACCGGACGCTTGAAACGAAATCGGCCCCTCCTTCGCCGAACACAGCCGCCGATAAATCAAATGCCCCGAAATCCGGCAGCAGCCACCTCAGCCCTTCGGCCAACCAGCGCCCCGCCCCCATCGTCTGCTGGCTGTAAACCTTCAGTATCGTCCCGGTATGAAAGCCCACCAGCAGCAGAAACCCGGTGATCAACACGTAGAGCCGGCTGCCCGCCAGCGTGCAAAGCCACAACACCGCCGCCGCCAGCACACCGGACTTCAGCCAGAGGGCCCAGCCCGCGATCGCCAGCCCCGCCAGATTCACTCCCCGGCCTTGGTCAAAAAACTCCGGCATCATCCGCAAGAGCATCGACTCCCGCAGCCATAAGATCGGCGCCAGGCAGGCCAGGACGACCAGCGCAAACAGCCCCAGCAGAAGCTGTATCCCGAGCAGCTTGCCGAGGATGAATTCACCCCGGCCCACTCCGCGGGCCAGCAGCAGGTGCAGAGTGCGGTTTTCCAGCGCATCGAAAAACGTCTGCACCGTCGCCGCGATGGCCAATACGGCACCCAACAGCGACAACACACCAAGGCCAAGGTCCGCCACAAACTTCAGCTCCGAAGCCCCGAAGTTAAATTGCAGGAAAAACCACGTCCCGCCCAGAAACACCAAAGCCAGCAGCCACAGCAGGCCGGAGCTGCGCTGGCGCAGCGCCTCGCGCAGGGTGTTGCCCGCCAGTAATCCAATCCGCCGCACGGTCAGCCCCGGTTTCATTTTTCGCCCTCTGCGTCACACCCGACCCGCCTGAGATAAAAATCTTCAAGATCCCTCCGTGACCAACCCGCATCCGCCAGCGTGTGTCCGCGCTCCGCCAGCCAGGCGGCCAGCTCACCCTGCACCGCGTTGGACAAAGGCTCGGTACTGAACAACCGGCGCGGCGCCAGCCCTGCCAAGTCGGCCGGCGTGCCGGCAAATAACAGACGGCCCTTCCCCAGGATCGCAATGCGGTCGCAGACTTCCGCCACTTGGTCGAGCAGGTGCGAAGTGAGCAGGATTGTCCGACCCGCCGCTTTCAGCGCCTTGATGAGTTTCAGCAGATCCGCCACGCCTTGCGGATCCACCCCCGCCGTGGGCTCATCCAACAGCAGCAACTCAGGATCGTGCACGAGGGCCTGCGCGCAGCCCAGCCGTTGCACCTGCCCTTTGGACAACGCACCGGCCTTCCAAGTCTGCACCCGGGCCAGGCCGGTGACTTCGAGCACCTGCCCGGTCCGGATCGCGATGGCCGCCGGGCCCAGTCCGCTCAAGGCCGCGTAATGACGCACCACCTCGCCCACCGTGAGAAACGCGGGGAATCCCGGCGACTCGGGCAGGTAACCGATTTTTTGGCGGACTTCGTTCTCACTGCACGGCCGCCCCCGGATATGACACTCCCCCGCGGTCGGCGTCTGCAAGCCGGCCAGCAACTTCATCACTGTGCTTTTGCCCGAGCCATTCGGGCCGAGCAACCCGCAGACCTCTCCCCGCGCAACTGTCAGCGACAGGTCATCCAGCGCACGCAACCGCGTGCCACGCAAGCCGACGGCATAATCTTTCGTGACCTGCCTCAGCTCGAGCATCGGATTCATACCTGATGCTAACGAATGGCAAAACCGCTGAACTCCGGCGCTCTTCGACCCGAAGAGCGCTCCACTTTGCGAATATAACCATGCATCCGCTCCTCCACCGCCTCAATGAAGGCCGCCACCTCCGTTTTTGCCCCCTCCAGCTCAAGATGAACCCGCCCATCCGGCAAATTGCGCACAAACCCGCTCACCTCAAACTCCTTGGCAATCTGCAATGTCGTGTAACGGAACCCCACTCCCTGCACGCGACCGGTGAAAGAAACCACTTCATGCTGCACATCCGCCATGGTGCCCCAGTCAATCCCGGCACCACCGCGGGTTCAATCCGCAAAAGCCCGTCATTCACCGCTGTTTTTATTTTGCACTTGGAGCCAAGCCGCGCACTGTCCGGCCTATCCATGAGCAATTACGATTCTGACGGCCCCTTCGAAAGCGAATGGGATGACCGGGGCGATCTGGCCTGGAACGAGTTTGATTGGGAGCGTTACCTCCGCGAACAGGAAGAAACCCTCAACCGTTATCTCGCCTATTACGAGACCTTCAAGGGCAAGGCCAACCGTATTGATGAAGTGGCCCGCTTAATGGATTGGGAAAGTGGCATCAGCGCCTCCGAGGGAGAATCCCAGACGGAGGATGACGATGACGCCTCCGAAGAGTTCGGCTTTGAATCGGAAGTTTATACCCTCCACAAAAACCCGATCTTCATCTCCACCCGGGCGCTTTACCTGCTGCTCCGCCGCAACTGGGAACTCCTCGCCACCGATGCGCGCAAGGTGCCCCAGCCTCTCGCGCTCCGCTGCCTGAGCGCGCTCCACGCCGGCGAGGATCTCGCCATGCAGGCCATCCACGCGCTGGAGTTCGGCGACTACGCCATGGCCATCAGCCTTTTCAAACGGGCACTGAGCGCCCTCAACCAGACCTTTGCCGTGCTGAACGAACTCGCCGGCCTGGAGCAGGCGGCCGTTGACGCTTACCGCGCAGACGCGCACGTCATGCTCTTCGACCTGCGCGAGATCTGGCTGCGTGTCATCAGCGAATGCCGCAGCGAGCTTGAGCGTCCGATTGAGGACGACGACAATTGATCCATCTGCGGAAAACGACCTTGCACTTTGCGCAAGCGGCGTTTGCCTCTGCGTTTCGATTTCGGAGAGATGGCTGAGTGGTCGAAAGCGGCGCTTTGCTAAAGCGTTGTAGGTGTAACAGCCTACCGGGGGTTCGAATCCCCCTCTCTCCGCCATCTTCACTCCGTTCTTGGCTCATCCAGACGCAGTCATCGGTCTGATGTGCGGCCCCGCCTTATCCTGTTCAGGCCTGCTGCAGGAAATTGCGGGCGGCAATGAAACCGCGCCGCTCTCCCTCCAAAGTCCCGTTGTAATCCGCATCCTCCAGCTCAATGGAGACAAAGCCCCGATAGCCGGCAGACTTGAGCTCCGTCAAAAGCTGCGGCCAGGGTGCCCGGCCCTGCCCCGGAATGGTGTACCGCCAGAACGCGCCACCCCAATCATAACCCTCCGCAAATACCGGAGCCTGCTCGAAGCCGAGTTCATAAAGACGATCGGCATCAATCCAGGTATCCTTCGCATGGACGTGCACCACCTGCGGCGCGAACTCCCGCACAAAGCGCAACGGATCAATCCCCATGCGGATGAGATGCGAGGGATCGTAATTGATGCCATAGTGCGGCGAATCCATCTCCCGTAAAAAAGCCCGGCAGGACTCCGGCGTGCAGCAGTGCGCATTGCAGCCCGGCCAGCCCTCGATCGCGATGCGCGTATCCGTCTCGATCAGCACTTCCCGCAGCTGGCCATAGCTTTCGACCATATAGCGGAAAGTCTCCCTGCGGGGCAGGTTCACATCCTCCGCCAGCATCACAACGAAATGAATCCGGCATCCCTGCGCGGCTCCGGTGCGGATCACCTGCTGGGCCAGCCGCACGGTCTCCCTCCGCCGGCCGGCATCAGCTGACAGCATGCCGCCCCACTCGATTTCCAGCAGATCCACAGTGCCGACCGGAAGTCCCGCGCGCACCCATTCTCCCGCCGTGGCCCGCTGGGCGGAAAAAACATCCACGCACGCAAACCCCTCCGCCAACGCCCAGGCTGCGGTCGTGACCGCCGGTTGACCGGCCAGCGGACCAGTGAGACGAATCCCGATGGGAAAACCACCGGTGCGAGTACGGGCGGATGAGGGCATCATGGGGCGCGGCAAGCAGGACAGGCTTAACACACCTTGTCACCTACGATTCATCCCATTCCTCGCGCCCGTGCCCGACGCAGACGCGTGCGCATCTCCCGCGGTGAAAGCCGGAAATGACGGCGAAAAAGTTTCGACAGCTGATACTCGTCCCCCAGCCCCACCGCTGGCGCGATCGCCTTTACCGGCAATCCTGTCGTCAGCATGAGAGTACGCGCCTGATTGAGACGCATACGCTGCAACTCGCGCATCGGTGTCGTTCCGCTGAATCGGCGGAATTTCCGCACATAGGCAAATTTGCTCATGCGGCAGCGGTCCGCAAGATCCTCCAAGTATATCCGGCCAGCCAGGTTCTGCTGCATATGCCGCCGCTGATCGGTAAGCCAGGGATCCACCGGCGAGGCGGACAGGCGCAGGGTCTCCTTCAACAACGCCCGAAACAGGGGAGTCTGCCGTTCCGGAGTCACGCCCGCCTGATGGTCGCGCACCAGCCAGGCGGCCATCTGGCGTACCCGACCATCCGCATCGCGCAGGCGCAGCGCCAGATGCGCCAACGCCCCTTCCTCAGCCTCAAATACGAGGTAAAATGTACTGACCGGCTCCTTTTTGTCCGACGTCTCCCGATGTACGCGCCCGGCCCGGTAAAGCAGCAGATCACCCGCCTCCGCCAGCAGGTTTTGGCCATCCATCTCCAATCGCATCCGGCCGGCCAGCACCACGATCAGCTCATGCACCTGATGACTGTGCGGCGGCATATGCCAGCCCGGATCCGGTCGCACCTCTCCCCCGCCAAGAAACTCCGGCGCTTTGTCTTTCATGGGCAATTTTAGACAAGTGTTGGCAATCGCCGCCATTCCGGCGAGCCCGGATTCCTGTTAGTTTCAAGGCGTATGCCCCAACCCAAAGTCCGTCTCGCATTCGCTGGTGTTGGTGGAATGGGCCAGGCCGCCCATCTCCGCAATTACGCCTCCCTTCGTGATGATTGCGAAATCGTCGCCCTCGCCGAGCTTCGCCCGAAGCTGGCCCAAGCCGTCGCCCGCAAATACAACATCCCCCGCGTTTACAGCACCATTGCCGACATGCTGGCCGCCGAGAAGGTGGAGGGGATTGTCGCCTCCCAGCCGTTTAACCGGCATGGACAGCTGGTGCCCGAACTCGCCCGCGCCGGGGTCCCCATCTTCACCGAAAAACCCATCGCCGCTTCGTTCGCCGTGGGCGAGCAAGTGGTCGAGTCCGTGGCCCGCAGCGGCGCCTGGCACATGGTCGGCTACCATAAACGCAGCGACCCCGCCACGGAGTTCGCCAAACGCACCATCGACGAACTCAAGACCTCGGGCGAACTGGGAAAATTGAAGTATGTCCGCATCTCCATGCCCCCGGGCGACTGGATCGCCAGCGGGTGGACCGAGAACCTCCACACCGATGATACAATGCCGAATCTGGAGCTCGACCCGAAGCCGGCGGATATGGATGCGGCCACCGCCAAGGAATACGAAGCCTTCGTCAACTACTACATCCACCAGGTAAACCTCATGCGGTTCCTCGTCGGCGAGCCCTACCGGGTCACCTACGCCGACCCCGCGCAAGTGCTCTTCATTGCGCACAGCGCCAGCGGCATCCCCTGCACGCTTGAGATGGCCGCCTACTCGACGACGGTTGACTGGCAGGAGACCGCACTCGTCGCCTTCGAGCGCGGCTACGTGAAGCTCTCCCTGCCCGCGCCCCTCGCTTTCAACCGCCCGGGCACCGTGGAAATCCTCCGTGACCCCGGCAATGGCACCACTCCGGTCACAAGCCATCCGCAAATGCCATGGGTGCACGCTATGCGCAATCAGGCCCTCAACTTCATCAAGGCCATCCGCGGTGAAGCCCCGGCCCCTTGTCTCGCCGCCGAAGCCCTCGAGGATTTGCGCGTGGCCCGCGACTACATCCGCCTGCTGAAAGGAGTCTGACCCATGGCGCTTCAATTCCGAAAGCGTGTGCTGTCCGCCGAACGCTATGAGTCGGCCGGCATTTTCGACGTCAACGGCGACGGCATCCCCGACATCGTCAGCGGCGGCTTCTGGTATGAGGGCCCCGACTTCAAGCGGCAGCACCAGATCGGCCGCATCTCCGCCCACGAGGAATACTACGACGATTTCTCCACCATCCCGATGGATATCAATGGCGACGGCCGGCTCGACTACATCACCGGCGGCTGGTGGGGCGAAACCCTGCGTTGGCGAGAAAATCCCGGTGCCGCCGGCCAGGAGTGGCCCGAGCATATCATCGCCGAGACCGGCAGCATTGAGACCACGCGCGCCTGGGACGTGGATGGTGACGGTGAGCTGGAGATCGTGCCCAACACCCCCGGTGCCCCGCTCGTGGTTTACAAGCTCATCCGCGATGCCGATGGCCGTGGCACCGGCAAGTTTTCCGCCCATAAACTGAAGTTCAAAGGCCGTGAAAATGACTGCCAAGGCCACGGTCTCGGCTTCGGTGATATCAGTGGCAACGGTCGCGGAGATTTCGTGCTGACCCATGGCTGGCTGGAAGCGCCGGAGAATCCCTACGAAGGCGAATGGATCTGGCATCCCGAATTCAACCTCGGGCGCGCCCCCAGCGTTCCCATCCTCGTGGTGGACCTCAATGGTGATGGAAAAAACGAACTCATTCTCGGCGAAGGCCACGGCTACGGCCTGAGCTGGTGGGAACAAACAGCCGACCTGAACGGCAAGCGCACCTGGACACGCCACGCCATTGATCCCTACAGCAGCCAGTATCACGATCTGCAATGGGTGGACATTGACGGCGACGGGCAGTGCGAACTGATCACCGGCAAACGCTTTCGCGCCCACCCTCAGGGCGATGAAGGCGACAAGGACGCCTACGGTTGGTATGTCTTCAAGTGGACAGGCGAGAGCTTCGCCAAGCACGTGATTGACTTCGGTCCCATCGGCGCCGGCAAAGGGCTCGGCATCCACTTTGCCATCGCCGATCTCGACGGCGACGGTCGCCTCGACGTAGTCGCCCCCGGCAAGGACGGCCTCGCGATCTACCTTAACCAAGGCAACGGCTAATTCCCAAAAAACGTTCCGCACATCACGCGGATAAACGCGGATAGTCTTGGTTGCACCCGCGTCTATCCGCGTGATCCGCGGGAAAACCAAGCCGCTCATTATCACACCCCATACCCCATGAAAATCGGCATGAACCTCCTGCTTTGGACCGCAAAAGTCTCCGAAGCCCACGATCCCCTCCTCGCGGATCTGAAAAAAGCCGGCTATG
This sequence comes from uncultured Opitutaceae bacterium, assembly GCA_964429385.1. Classification (GTDB taxonomy): domain Bacteria; phylum Verrucomicrobiota; class Verrucomicrobiia; order Opitutales; family Opitutaceae; genus UBA2377. Next base: position 78,134 of record CAYSBR010000004.1, on the reverse strand, counting down.
ATGGCGTGGAAATCCCCGTTTTCGAAGGCACTTCCGCCGAATATAAAACCCTTGGAGGCAGATTGCGGGAGCTCGGACTCGGCGCCACCGCCGTCACGGTCATGGCCGCGGAGACCAGTCCGATCAGCCCGGACGCCGCGATCCGCCAGGCCGCGGTGGACCGGCTCAAATGGGTGCTCGATCGCTCCGCCGAATTTGGGGCTGAGGTCCTGTGCGGCCCGCTGCATTCACCGCTCGGCCTTTTCAGCGGCACCGCCCCGACCCGTGATGAACGTTTACGTGGTATCGAGACCTTCCATCAGGTCGCCCCTCATGCCCACGAACGTGGCATCACCCTCGCCATCGAATATCTTAACCGTTTCGAAAACTATTTTCTGACCACCGCCGCCGATACCTTCCAGTGGGTCAATGCCATCAAGCACCCCGCCTGCGGCATGATGTGGGACACCTTTCACGCTCATATTGAGGAAAAAAACTCCGCCGCCGCACTCGAATCCATCGCCGCGCACCTCGTCCACGTACACCTCAGCGAAAACGATCGCGGCACGCCCGGCACCGGCCAGGTGAAATGGGCTGAAACCTTCGCCACCTTGAAGAAAATCGGCTACGACCGCTGGCTGACCATCGAAGCATTCGGCCGCGCCCTGCCCGATCTCGCCGCCGCCACCCGCGTCTGGCGCGACCTCTTCGCCCATCCGGAAGACGTTTACAAGGAGGGCTTGGAGTTCATCCGCCGCAATCTGCGCTGAATGCGAACGGACAGGGATGCGCTGCGATTGCCGACCGAGGAGAGGGCACCCGGCATGAGTGCCTCTCTGCGCCGCACAAAACGCCGGCCTCAGCTCTCCGCCCGCCGCCGGGCATCGGCTTCGATCAACGCGCAGATCGCATCCAGCGACTGACGCGTCGCCGCTTTCACCGCAGCCAGTTCGGCGGCGTTCCGCACCGCCGCCTGGGCAAAGACATAGAACTTCATCTTCGGCTCCGTACCGCTGCCACGGGCGGCGAAGGTGTAGCCATTGTCCAGTGTGACAAAATACAGGTCCTGCTTCGGGATCAGATCGCCATCGGCATCGCGGATATCCTGCCGGCCGAAGTCCTCGAACTTGACGACCTTCACCCCGCCAAAACCCTGCGGCGGCTGCGCGCGATAGGTTTCCAGGATGCGCTTGATCTTCGCGTTGCCGCTGGCGCCTTCGTAGTAAAGGTTGATGACGCCTTCCAGATAGAAGCCATATTTGAGGTAAAGCTCATCCAGATGTTCGGGCACTGTGAGGCCCCGGGCCTTCACACTGGCACACAGCTCGGCGAACATCAGGCAGGCGGAATTACCATCCTTGTCCCGGAGATAGTCATTGGGCAGGTAGCCGTAGCTTTCCTCGGTGCCGAAAGCATAGAACGTGGCATGCTCCTGGAGCAACCGGGCCCGTTCAGCCGGTGACGCCGAGGTGTAATCGAAACCGGCCGGCAGCTTCGCCAGAGTCGCCTCTTCATAACGGCGCAGTTTTGCCGCGATCCATTTGAAGCCCGTGAGGGTGTTGATGACCTTTACGCCGTGACCCTGCCCGATGGCGTCCTGCAGACGGGTTGTGACAAACGTCTTGATCAGGCACACCCGATCCGAGCCGTCCGCCGGGATGATACCCTTCTCCTTGAATTTGGTGAGACGATACTCCGCCAGCAGGGCGCCGATCTGGTTACCGGTGAGCAGCACCATTTTGCCTTCGCGATCGCGAACTGCGACCCCCATGCGGTCGGCATCCGGATCCGTCGCCAGCACCACATCCGCCTGCTCCTCCGCGGCCAGGGCCACGCCCGCGGCCAGGGCCTCGGCATTCTCGGGATTCGGCGACTTCACCGTCGGGAACCGGCCGTCAAAATTGAGCTGGCTCGGCACCGGAAAGACCTCGCAGCCGGCATGCAGCAAAAGCGGCAGGGAGTGGATCGCGCCCGTGCCATGAATGTTGGTGAAAACCACCCGGAGCCTGGTCTGCTTGAAGACATCCGTATCAATCGCCGCCGTAGTGGCCGCGCCCAGATAGTCATCATCCGCCTCCCGCCCCAACGTCACCACACGAGCCAGATCCTTGGTCAGATAATCCGCCAGCGTCGCGAGCGGCACCGCATTGACCTCATCCACGATACCCTTGTCGTGCGGCGGCACCACCTGCGCGCCATCCTCGAAGTAGGCCTTGAATCCATTGTCATGCGGCGGGTTATGGCTTGCCGTGATCACCACGCCGGTGTGAGCCCGCTGCCGGCGGACTTCGAAGCTCAACTGCGGCGTCGGGCGCGGACCGTCGAAGATGAACGCCTCCCCGCCGAGGCGTCCCCACGTCGAAGCCGCGAGTTCGCAAAAGTGGCGCGAAAAATACCGCACATCGTGGGCAATGACCATCCGCGGCGTCTCCGCGCGACCCTGCGCAACGAGGTAGCGGTGGATGTAACGATAAAGACCGATCACCGCGCGGATGAGCGTGAACTCATTGAGCACATTGCTGCCAATCGCCGCATGCTCCGGGGAACCTTCCGGCCCGCCCGCCCCCACCTCCGCCCGCGCGACGATCCTGCCGATCGTCCGGCCCCGCATACCGCCGGTGCCAAACTCCAGATAGCGGTAAAACCGATCATTCAACTCACTCCAGGCCGACTGGGCCACCAGCTCCTCGATACTGGTCGCCGCCCAGGCCGGCAGGCTGGCCGACAGGAAGGCGCGGATATTCTCCGCCGCGGCAGGCAGCAACAGCTCCTTGGCCACGGCTTGGTCGATCGCTTGGTGGGTCGTCATGGGTAAGATGGTTTATTCCAGATAAAGTCCGTCAGTCACAACCGGCTGCACCGGCTGCTTTTGCCATGCGGAGGCAAATGAATCCTCGTCATAGCCGAAAAGCGGCGACACCTCCAGCACCGCCGCCGGCAATCCTGTCGCATCCACCGCCACCTCCGCTCCATTGGCCTTGAGCCAGCGGGCATACTGCCTGAGCAGATCGTCGCGACAGGTCTGCGGAGAATCCAGACCCTCCGCATTTTTCACCGGCGAAAAATCATCCGCGCGGCGCGTCTCGATAATCACCGGGTGACGGGCGAAGGGCAGCGCATCGAAGACAAACAGCTCAAACTTCACGCCATTGGGCTTCTCCGGCTTCACAGGCACGCCCGTCGCATCCACGGTCGGGATTTTCTTGTCCGCCCGGTGAAAAGCGAGGCTCGTCCCCTCCGCCGCGTTGCGCGCCATCCGGCGGATGAACTCCCGGTCCAGCAGATGAATCGCAATACTGCCCGCCAGATAACGCAACCGGCCGGAAGCCTCCGTCTCCGCCTGCAGAGCCGCGGGCAGATCGGAATACTCCACGACCACCAGTCTGTCCCGCTGCCGGCAAAAGTGCCCGACCTTTTCCGCCGCGTAGGCCTTCGGCACCATTTTGCTGCTCATCTCGGAACCGCGCCGCAGATGCCAGCCGATGAACGCAGGGTCGATGCAACGCACCAGCGGGTTGTCCACCTGGAAATAGCTCAGGACATCAATCCCCTCGCGCTGCATGAGATCGAGCGCACCGCTGCGCTCCAGCGCGCGCAACGAGCCGCCATGCCCATCCGGACTGAGTGCGATCCGCCCTGGCGACTCCAGCAGAATGCGGCCCTCAAAATCCACCGCCGGCATCCGCCCCTGCCTGAAACAATGCACCCGCGCAGGCTCCAGCCCGAAATGGCCGTGCGCTTTGAAAAACGCCTCGGTCGCCTCGTGGTTCTGGTGACTGGTCATGATGAACCAGTGCAACGGCCGGCCATAACGCCGGCCGGCCGCGAGGATCTTCTCCGCAAACACCTGAAAGAGCGGCTTCTGTTTCACCGGGGTCACCGCAAACGTGCCCTTCGGCCCATCGTAGCCGAGTCGTGTCCCCTGCCCGCCCGCCACCGTGAACGCCGCCACCCGGCCGGCGCGCAGCGCCTCCTCGCCCGTAACCTTGGCCGCCGCCCATTCCGCGGCATCGCCGCCATTCTCGGGCAGAAGCTCGTAAGGCGCGGGCTCCAGATCCGTGAGATCCACGCCCGATGCATTACGACCCAGCAGTGTGCGACTGAGCTGTGCCACCTCATTGAGGTCGATTTCGGCGGCTTCACGGAGCAGTTGCTCCTGCGCCGCCGGCTCCAGCCGATCATAAAAGGCAAACACCTGCCCCTGACCGGCGGCGGTGAATTTCTGAATCAAGGGATGCGCGGACATGAAATTGATCGTGTTTTCCGCTTCAATCCTCGAAACGGAAAACGAACTCCTCCGGTTTTACATAGCCGAGACGGCGGCGGATGACGCTCTCCACATACTCCGGATCGTTGCGCAAACGCTCCAAAATGCGTTCCTGTTCCCGCAGCCGCCGCTCCACCTCGGCCAGCCGCTGCCGGCCCAGCGCCTCCACCTCCTTGAGCCGGCTGTATTCCTGATAAGCCTGCCAGAAGAAAACCGCCGATGCCGCAATCCCGCCCAAAAAGAGCAGCAGATAGAGACTGAAAATGAAGCGGCGCACGGTTGATCGGAAATTTCGCCCGAAGATAAACGGGCGGCGGATTTTGCGCGCAAACCATTATTGCTCCGAAACACACCTCCCATTGGTAAGCGAAGTCTGAAAAGCACCCACCCGCTTGGGGTGATGCGATTTTGGCGTGCGTTTTGATCCAAACGCCGCAACCTGCCGTTCCGCATGTATCAGAGCTTCTACGGGTTCAAGGAGATGCCCTTCAACATCACCCCCGACCCGAAATTTCTCTATCTCAGCCCGACCCATCAGGAGGCTTTGCAGCACCTGAAATACGGTATCATGGAGAAAAAGGGCTTTATCGTACTCGTGGGCGAAGTCGGCTGCGGCAAAACCACCCTCTGCCGCCGTTTCCTGAACGAGATCGACTCCACCCACTTTGACACCGCCCTGATCCTCAATCCACGCGTCAACGAGACGCAGATGCTCAAGGCCATCCTGACCGAGCTCGGCGAAACCAATCTTGCACGCAACCAGGCCGATCTGGTCGCCCAGATGAACCGCGTGCTGTTGGATCGCATTGAGCGTGGCCGCGACATCATCCTGATTATTGATGAGGCCCAGAACCTCTCCTTTGAAGTACTTGAGCAGGTCCGCCTGCTCTCGAATCTGGAAACCGACAAGCAGAAGCTCCTCCAGATCGTCCTCATGGGCCAGCCTGAGCTGAAAAACGTGCTCGCCCAGGAAAGGCTCCGCCAGCTCCGGCAGCGCATCCTCGTCCACTATGAGCTGAATCCGCTCACGCTGCACGACATGCAGCACTACATCCAGCACCGCCTCACCCTGGCAGGCAGTGTGGGCCGGCCGACCTTCACGCCCTGGGCGCTCAAGACCATCCACCGCGCCAGCAAAGGCATCCCCCGTGTGGTCAATAATCTTTGCGACAAAGCCATGCTCTCGGCTTACATCCGTGAGTCCGACGAGGTAAACTACTGGGACGCCCGCCGCGCCGTTAAGGAAACAAGGAAACTGACCGACTGAGAGCCCACCATGAGCCTGATCAATGAAGCCCTGAAAAAAGCCCAGCGGCAGCGCAATGCCGAGGAGGGTGGCATCACTCCCCCCATGCCCGGAGCCAGTGGAGGCCGGGTCACCCGGCGCAGCCGCCCGATGTCCTCACAAAATGTGCTGATGATCGTGGCGGGCTCCGCCGTGCTGATCGTGCTTTCCGTAGTGGCCACGATCTGGCTCCTGCGCGAACCCGCACCGACGTCGCCGCCATCCGCCACGACAACCACCCCGGCCATCGCCACGACCGCCGCCACCCCGGCCAATCCTGAACCCGTCGCCGTCGTCCAGATGCCCGCCCCCGCGGAGCCCGCAATTCAGCAGACGCCCATCGTCGTGGAACCTCCGGCGGCGCTCCTTGTGACCACCCCGCCGGCCACGCCTGAAATCGCCATCACTCTCGCCCCTCCGGAAAACACTCCCGCCGCACCCGCGGACATGAAACCCGACGAGCGGGTGTTTGAATATCTCGACCGTCTCCACGTGCTCGGAGTTCGTTTTTCCGGCGAGAACAGCCGCGTGCTCATGAACGACCGCCTCCACCGTGTGAACGATCTGGTGGACCGGCAGCTCGGACTCAGACTCGTCGAAGTACACCCCGCCAGCCTGGTCTTCGAAGACGCCCGCGGCGTCCGCTACACCAAAAACCTCTAAAGGGGGACGGCTCGCCACACAGTGTTCATCCGGCAGCACCACACCCGCACCCGGCTTCTTCAACTGGCCGACGGCCTGCTCTTTTCTCTCGCGGCGACCCTGGCCTATACGCTGCGTTCGTATTTCCCCTTGCTTAACCTCCCGGATCTGGAGGCCTTCGCTGATTACCTCTGGCTCCTCCTGATCATGGGGCTGACGGGGCCCTGCCTGCTGGCCCAACAGGGCTTTTACCGCCCCGCCCCGCTGCAATCCCGGGGGGCCGCTGTCTTCACCATCATGCGGGGCTGCGCCTATACCGTGCTGGCTTTGGTTCTGTTCCTATTCGTCCTCCGCATGCAGCTGGCCCGCTCCGTCATCATCCTTGGCGGCACCTTCGCCGCCCTGCTGGTTTACGCCCGCCATGAACTCACCCAGCGGCTCTCGGCCGGCCGGGTGGCCGAGTCCGAATTGCGCCGCCGCGCACTCTGGGTGGGCCCCGCCGCCGCCATCACCCGGCTGCAGGCTGCGCTCACCCCGATGGAGCAGGCCATTCTTTCCACGGCCGCGACACTCGATCCCACCCTCGACGAGGTTTCCACCACGCTTCCCCGGCTCCTTCACGAACATGCCGTCAACATCGTCCTGCTGGATCTGCCCTCACTGGATCCCGTCGCCGCCAACACCGTGATCGCCGCCTGCGAATGCGAAGGCATCGAACTCGTGCTCTATCCCGGCCTGCCCGTCGCCACGCCCGTCAATCTGACGGTGGAGCACATCGGCGGGGAACCCGTGTTGTATTACCGAGCGCACCCGGCCTCCCCGGGCGCGCTCGCCTTCAAACAACTGCTCGACTACCTGGGCGCGGGCATCCTGCTGCTGCTGCTCGCGCCCGTGTTCTTGATCACCGCCCTGCTTGTCCGGATTTCCTCCGCCGGACCCATTCTCTACCGGCAGCAGCGCGCCGGTCTCAACGGGCGGCCCTTCACAATGTATAAATTCCGCTCCATGCGTGCGGATGCCGATGCGATCAAGCCGTCCCTCGCCGCGCGAAATGAAATGGACGGACCGGTTTTCAAGATCACCGCCGATCCCCGCGTCACTCCCATCGGGCGCATCCTGCGCCGGCACAGCCTCGATGAACTGCCCCAGCTTTGGAATGTACTGCGAGGAGAAATGAGTCTCGTCGGACCGCGGCCCCTGCCACTCGATGAAGTCAGCCGCTTTCGCGATATCAGCCACCGCCGCCGCCTGAGCGTCAAACCAGGCCTCACCTGTCTCTGGCAGGTGCGCGGCCGCAACGATATCTCCAGCTTTGAGGAATGGGTACGACTCGACCTTGAATACATTGATCAATGGTCGCTCTGGCTCGATGTGAAAATCCTGCTCGCCACCATTCCCGTCACTCTCTTCGGCCGGGGCGGTCGCTAAACCCGATCTTCCCGCAAAAGACGCCAACCCCATTTCACGCGCCACGTGAAATGCTCGCCCAAGCACTTCCTCGAGACCGGATCGGATCAGCTTCCCGAAAGTACGTAGGGCTCGATGGGGCGGAAGCCCGATACCGCACACAGACGGTCGCGATCGTCGGATGTCGCGCAAAGATAAAGCGCATAGCCACCATGTCCGCCTCCGCAGTATTTCCGAGCCAACGCAGTGACACCACCCGCCCCCTCGGGCAAAGGCGCCATCCCTTCTCCCAACTGGACCGCATAGGACTCCCGTACCGCCTCAGCCAAGCCCTCAAAACTCTGTGCCCAGACCGCATCGCGCGCGGTCTTGCCCGCCCGTTCGATAGCGTTAAAATCCCGAGGCCTGTTCGCCACCGCCGGCGTGTCGTGCGATGAACCCGTCCAGTAAAGGGCCAGCCGCCCGCGGAGAAAGCCGCCGTCATGCTTGATCTCCAACTCGGGCCGCAGCCCGCTGCGCCATACACACAGCCCCGTCTCGGCGATCACGGCCGGGTCCTGCCAGCCCACGCCGAGGTCAAGTTCCGAGCCGACTCCATCCTTGCCCATCAACAGCGCCCAGGCCCCGCTTCCCCCCAGCCCGGCGTTGCGCTCATACGGCCATTCACGCAGCGAGACGGTCGGTGAAATCGCGCAGTTCACCACATAGGCACCAGAACGGGCATAGCGCGGCACATCGAGCCAGCCACCGGCAAAATCCACGCGCAACGGCGCCTCCTGCGGCGCGCGGATATAGCGCACGATTTCGGTTGTGGAAATGGGCGGGAATTCCGGCGGGGTCTTCGGCAGGACCACATACTTGGCCCCCACTTCAGCGCACAACGCCCGCTTGAGCGCCGCGTATTTGTCGTCCTCCGTCACCGCAAGAATTTGCGGACGGACGCGCAGGAACGCTTCGCGAAAATCAATCCCCTCCTCCAACCCCGTCCCGATCACCACTTCGTCCACCATCCGCAAAGCCGCGATAAGCGCACGTTTGTGTTCGTCCGGCAGCGAACTCTTCCGCCGTTTATGCAGCCACAGGACCTCGGCCGAGGCGAACGACACCGTCAGGTGATCGCCCAGCGCCCGGGCTTCCCGAAAAAACTGCACATGCCCGGCATGCACGATGTCGTAACAACCGGAGACGAAGACCTTGATCATGGGAACAAGCGCTAAACCAAGTTCCCGCCACTGGAAGCCAAAAGAGGCTATCCCATCGTCGCTTCAGCGCCTCTCATCAAACCATCGCCGCACCTGCGCCAAGCTGCGTGTATTAAGCACCGCCGCCTTCGTCAGCCAGCCTTTGCGCGCACTGTTGATACCGGCGGCCACCTGACGCAGCCCATCGGTTTCATGCGCATCAGGATTGATGGCGCACAGGAGACCGCGTTCCGCCGCCCTGCGCCAATGCCGCCAGTCCATGTCCAAACGCCACGGACTCGCGTTCAACTCGATCACTACGCGATTCGCAATCGCCGCATCAATGACCTTGCCCACATTCACCTGGTAGGCCTCGCGTCGCAGCAGCAGCCGTCCCGTCAGATGCCCCAGCATCGTCGTCGCCGGATGCTCGACCGCACGGATGAGGCGCGCCGTCATCGTCGCTTCGTCCTGCGTCATCGCGTTGTGCACGGAAGCCACCACATAATCGAGCTCACCGAGGAGGGCATCGTCGTAATCGAGGCGGCCATCCGCCAGAATGTCGCACTCCACGCCCGCGAAAACATGTGTCTTAAACCGCTGCGAAGCATTCAAGGCACGGATCTCGGCAATCTGTCCCCGCAGGCGGTCTTCGCTGAGACCGTTGGCCTGGAAACTCGATTTCGAATGGTCCGCGATGCCGAGATAATCCCAGCCAAGTTTTTCAGCCGCAGCAACCATCTCAACAAGCGTGTTCCGGCCATCCGAGGCCGTCGTGTGATTGTGAAACGCGCCACACAGATCGGAAAGTTCCACCAGCTCGGACAACGCCCCGGCCTCCGCCGCTTCGAGTTCGTCGAAGCCCTCGCGCAACTCCGGCGGGATGAAATGCAACCCGAGCGCCTTGAACAACTCGACCTCGGTCCTCACCTCCGTCCGCAACGCCCGGTTTTCCGCCTTCTCTTTCGCAGTGCCTTCGCCTTCCGCGGGGACCAGCCCCCACTCGCTCAGGCTGAGTCCGCGTGCGAGGGCACGCTGGCGCATCCGCACATTGTGGTCCTTCGAACCCGTGAAATGATGCAAAGCGAAGACAAACTGGTCCGGCGGCACGATACGCAGATCCGCCTGCAATCCGCTGGCAAACCGCACGCTGGCTTTTGTCTCCCCCTCTGCCGTCACCTCCTGCACCCCGGGCATGGCCACAAACCATGCCGTGACCGAGGCGCTGTCCGCCGCCGCGACGATAAAATCCAGATCGCCGATCGTCTCCATCCCCCGCCGCAAGCTCCCCGCCGCTTCCGCCCGCTCCACCGCCGGCAGCGCCCGCAGACCGGCCAGAATCGGTTCGGCGACCTCCTGCGCCTCCCACCAAAGGTGCCGCCGTCCGTAAGCTTCACGATGCCGGATGCCGGCCAGGATTTTGTCCTGCGATTTTTCGCCAAAACCATCAAGCTCGGCCACACGCCCATCTTGGCAGGCCTCCGTCAGGGCTGCGATATCGGCAATGCCCAGCTTGTCATGCAATGCGCGGATTTTCTTCGGCCCGAGCCCGGGAATCGCCAGCATCTCCACCAGCCCCAGTTCGATGGAGGCCTTGAGTTTTTCATAAAACTCCAACCGCCCCGTCGTGTGCAGCTCGGTGATCTTCTGCACCAATGCCTCCCCAAACCCTTTGATCGCCCCCAGCTCGCCCTCCCGGATCAAGCGGTCCAGCTCCGCCGCCTCGATCGCTTCCAACGCCCGCGCACCGGTTTGGTAGGCCCGGATCTTGAAGGGGTTTTCGCCCTTCAGCTCCAGCAGTGTCCCGATCTCGCTGAGTACATCGGCAATCTCGTTTTTGGTCATCACAGGTGATTTATATCGAAATCAATCCGCCCCAATCTGAAAATCAACCCCATGCCATTCGCCTACACCCGCAACATCCACTTTCGTGACACCGATGCCGCCGGCGTGGTCTTCTTCGCCAACTATCTCGCCCTGTGTCACGAGGCCTACGAAGAGGCGCTGGCCGCGGCCGGGGTCGAGATCGCCGCGCTTTTCTCGCCGGATGAAATCCTTGTCCCCATCGCCAAGTGCAGCGCCGACTACCTGCGCCCCCTCCGGGTTGGCGACCGCGTGCGCATCACCGTCCGGCCCGAGCCAATCTCGGAGAACACCTTCGCCCTCCACTATGAGATCTTCCGTCTCACGTCCGTGGAAAAAATCGCCGCCCGCGTGCGGACCGAGCACACCAGCACCTCGATGAAACTGCGCGAACGCGTACCGTTACCGCCGGCTCTCGCCGCCTGGGTCAATCAAAGCTGAAGCCGCCGCCTTCAACACCACGCGATTGATTTTCCCCTGCGCGTTACGCGGCCAATCGGGAATCGCGATGAATCGTTTCGGGCGCTGATAGGATGGCAGCCCCACGGGCGGCGGAAGCTCCCTTTTGCGCCCCGCCTCCACCGGATGGCAAGCCACCACCATTTCACCCCATTCCGGATGGGGCAGCCCGATCACAGCTACATCTGTAAACGCTCCCGTCGCTCGCAACGCCGCCTCGACCAACGCGGGCCGCACTTTTTTTCCGCCCGTGATGATCACATCATCCCGACGCCCGCGCAGATGCAAACGCCCTGCCGCATCAAATTCCGCCAAATCCTCCGTCGCCCACTCGCCCCGTACGGGCCGCCCGCCATAATACCCGCGAAACAGGGACAACCCACCCACCCTCACCGCGCCTCCGCGACCTAATCGCAGCCGCGCATGCGGCAGCACCTGGCCGCTGCTGCGCGCACCGGACAGAAACTCCTCCGGTCGCAGTGCCGTGATCATCGCCGCCGTTTCAGTCATGCCATAGCTCAGCGCGATCCGCAACCGGGCCCGCGCCGCCGCCGCCGCCAGCTCCGGCCAGACCGGACCACCACCCAGCAATACCAGCTCAAATCGTCGCAACCACGTCACCGCCGCCCGCGATTGCAGGAGCCGTTGCAATTGGGTTGGCACGAGTGAAATCACCCACGCCCCTTCGCCCCGCACCCCCGGGCGCTTTCCTGCTTCGAGTGCTTTCCAGTCCCACGCCACGTGGCGGCCTCCGGTCACGTGACAGCGCACCCGCGCCATGAATCCGCTCACATGATGCGGCGGCAGCACGCCGACCGCGTTGACTCGTGCGAGCCCGAAATGCTGGCAGAACCCGCGCACTGCCGCCCCCACGGTGTGCTCATCGTGCCGGGCGAATTTCAGCAGACCGCCGGTCCCGCCGGTCGGGATGCACAGCCAGCCTTGTTTGATTTTTGATTCTCGATTTTCTATTTCCGACGGGATGAGACCGGCGAACCCGGCCCGCTGCGCCGGGGTCCATTGCGGATCGCGGAGGAATACGAAGCCCCCGCACCGTTCCGCCACCCCGGTTTCGAAAACGATTCGCTCTAGCTCAGCGCGTTCCATACGGCCTCCGGATTGATACGCTGCACGTCCTCCCAACGAAGAAACGGCGCCAGCGCCGGACCATCGAACCGCGCGTCGGCAAACAGTGGCCAGACGCCAAAGCCCAGTGCACGCGGCTCCCCCTTCCATTGCCACGCCGCCGCCAACGCCGTTTTTGCCCCCACCCCTGTCTCAAGCGCGCTCGAAAACACCACCTCAGCCTTGGCGGCGAACAGTCTTGCCAACACCCCGGCGATATCCCCGCACAACGAAGGTTTCACCACAAATATCCCCGGCCAACCCAGCTCAAGCCAGCGCGCCACATCGTCTGCGCCCACCAGCGATTCATCCAGCGCCAGCGGCGTCGGATAATCATGTGCCAGCCCCAGCAACAAATCCTCCGTCCGCCCCGGCAGGGCCGCGCCCTGCGAAGCTCCGCTGCGCGGAGCGAAGCAGGGCTGCTCCACAAACTCCACCGGCCTTCCGGCCGTTCTCTCCAACCACTTCTCGGCCGTGCGCCGATCCCAGACGCCATTGGCGTCCAACCGCAGCTTCGCCCCCGCAGGCAGCCACGCGCACAGATCATCCAGCATCCCCAATTCATCCGTTGTGGATTCGACCCCCACCTTCCACTTGAATACGCGAAACCCCGCGTCAGCCAGCGGCGCCACCCTCGCCAACGCCTCCCTCCCCGCCGGTAACAGCGCCGCCACCGGCAGCGCCTTGGCAGCCGACAGCCCCACCTCTCCCGCCTGCGCCGCGCCCAAGGCATGGCGCAGGCAGCCCAAATCCGCCGGCACCGCCTGCAAATCCATTGCAGTGCAATCATCACCCATTCCCCGGCAAACCGCTTCGGCCGCCTCCACCGTTTCGGTTCCAAACCATGGCAACGTCGCGACCTCACCCCAACCCACGCAGCCCGACGCCGCCTCCAATCGCACGATCAATCCTTCCCGCTCATATTTGACCCCATGTGCCGTGCGCAGCGGGGCCCGGAAAGGCAGGCGATAACGGCGATACTGGAAACGATACTCCACACCCCAGCGTCAACCGGAGCATGGTGCGGGTGCAAACCCGACTTTCTGTTTGCACTTTCCCGCAACGGGCTTAATCCGTCCACGGCAACCCATGACCAAGGCTGCCACGAATCCACACCCGGCTGACGCCGATTTCTATCTTCCGGCCGACGCCTTCTTTCGCGCCAATCTTCCGACCGCGCTCACCTTTGACGACGTGTCGCTGGCCACGCTCTATTCGGATATTCTTCCCAAGGACGCCGACACCGCGACCAGTCTCTCCGAATCCGTCCCCCTACAGATTCCGATCATCTCGTCCGACATGGACACCGTCACGGAGTCGCGCATGGCCATCGCCATGGCCCTCAATGGCGGTCTTGGCCTCATTCACTACAACATGCCGGCCAAGGAGCAGGTGAAGGAAGTCGCCCGGGTAAAACGCCATATCCACGGCCTCATCCAGGACCCCATCACCATCGATCCCGGTCTGCTCATCGGCGATGTGCTCGCAATGATCGAGCAGCGTCATTTCAGCTTCAGCACCTTTCCCGTGGTGGACTCCGCCGGCAAACTCTCCGGCCTCCTTTCCGGCAACGTCGTCAAGGAACGCTACAAGACCAAGAAAGTGCTTGAGGTCATGACGCCGCGCACCGAGCTGCATACCGTCCTCGAAGGCACCATCGCCAACGACCCCATCCGCGCCGCCGACCTGTTCTTCACCGCTCATGTCGGCATCAACAAGATGCTCGTCGTTGACACCGAAGACCGCCTGCGCGGCATGGTCACGAGCTCCGACGTCGAGAAGATCACCGCCGAGAGCAAGTCCCGCCGCAAGCCGGCCCGTGATGCGCAATTTCGCCTCCTGGTCGGAGCCGCCCTTTCTCCGGTGCGCAAGCCCAACGGGGAACTCGACCGCGACAAGATCCTGGCCCATGTCGGCCACCTCGTGGAGGAGAACATCGACGCCGTGGCCGTCTCCACCGCACACGGCCACACCGCCGGCGTCGGCGAGATGGTGCGCATGGTCCGCGACGCTTTCCCCGCCCTCACCCTCATCGCCGGCAATGTCACCAGCGCCGCCGGTGTCGAGTTCCTCACCACCTGCGGAGCCAACGCCATCAAGATCGGACAAGGCCCCGGCTCCATCTGCACCACCCGCGTCGTCGCCGGCGTGGGCATCCCCCAGCTCACCGCGCTGCATGTCGCCAGTGCCGCCGCCCGGAAACACGGCGTCAAGCTGATCGCCGACGGCGGCATCACGAAATCCGGCGACATCGTAAAAGCCCTCACTCTCGCCGACGCCGTGATCTGCGGTGGCATCCTCGCCGGTTGCCGCGAAGCTCCCGGCGAGATCATGGAAATCAGCGGCAAAGTTTACAAAGCCTACCGCGGCATGGGCTCGCTCGCCGCCATGAAAGCCGGCAGCGCCGCCCGCTACGGGCACGATAAGGACGACAAGGTCCGCAAGGTCGCCGCCGAGGGCATCGAGGCCCTTAAGGAAGTCTCCGGCTCCGTGGATGACGTGCTTGGCACCTTGATCGGCGGAGTGCAAAGCGGCATGGGCTACCTCGGCGCCGCCAGCCTCCCCGAACTCCGCGCCAAGGCCCGCTACATCCGCGTCAGCCCGGCCGGCCAGAAAGAGGCCGCCCCGCACGACGTGATCGAAGTCTCCACCCGGAAGAACTGACGGCGCGGTCGCTGGCTCTGGGATGCCGCCATCGGAAGCGCTTGTGTCATCGCACGGTTTAGCCTTGCCGCTATCCGGCCGGTCCCCTTTTTGCTCTCCGGCAACCGGGGTTCAGGTTTCCCTTTGGCTGCCATGAAAGCATGTCTCTCAACCCCTTCCGCAGCCAGCTCATCGCCGATGTCGGCATTTCCTTCGGAGACGAAGGCAAAGGTCGCCTCATTCCCGAGGTCATCGAAGAACTTCGTACGACACCCGCGCCGGTCTCCGTCGTCTTCAAGGTCAACGGCGGTTCCAATTCCGGCCACACCGCCGGCGGTCTGAAGCTCAACCTCCTCCCCGCCGGCGTCGTCGCCAAGACCGTCCCGCACCTCGCAATTGGCGCGGGCGTCGTCGCCGACCCCCGAAAATTTCTCTGGGAAGGTCGCCCGCTTGAGCCCAAGGGCTACGCCATTTTCTCCCGGCTGCTGATTGATGAGCGCACACTGGTCTCCGATCTCAGCCACCGCCTGCTCGACCTCGCCTGGGAGGACTACCGCGTCAACATCCTCAAGGAAGAGCCCCGCGGATCCACCGGTCGCGGCATCACCCCTGCCTATCAGGACGAAACCGGCCAATGGCAGATCACCTACGCTGACTTCCTCGGCGGCCCCAATTTCTTCGCCCGCAAGCTCGTCGCGCGCGCCGATCGCGCCTGCCGCATCATCCAGCACGTCTGCCAGGTCTCGCCCGCCGCATGGGACGCATTCTTTGAAAAACTGACCACGGCCGAAACCAAGGCCAACGCCGAGGCCATCGAACTCGGTCTCTTCGCCCAGGAAGAATTCGATTTCACCCGCTTCAAGGGCACCGCGCCTTTCACACTCAACGTCGAAGCCCTCACCACCGCCTATTGGGAAGCCGGTCGGCAACTCCTCCCCAACATCGGCGAAGTGCGCGAACTCATCCTGCGCGAGCTCGCCGCCGGTCGCAGCATCGTCGGCGAATTCGGGCAGTCCTACTGGCTCGACAAACGCCACGGCTACTCGCCCAACGTCACGGCCTCGCACACCTTCACGCCCGAGTTTTTCGAGAGCGCCGGCATTCCCGTGCAGCCGATCCACACCATCGGGGTCGCCAAAGCTTACGACACCAAGGTCGGCACCCACACCTTCCTCACACAGATGCCGGATGACCTCCCGCTTTGTCAGAAGCTCAAGAAACTTGAGTTCGGGGTCACCACGGGACGCCAGCGCATGGTCGGCTGGTATGATGCCGTCGAAAAAGGCGATGCCCTCCGTTACGGTGGTTATCAGGACCTGATGATCAACAAAATCGACGCCCTCTCCGGCGCCGATGAACTGCTCATCTGCACCGCTTATGAGGACGCCGCCGGCAAGCGTTACCACCACGTCCCGCGCAACGAGGCGTTGCGCAAAACCCTCCGTCCCGTTTACGCCCGGCTCCCGGGCTGGAGCGAAGACATCTCCGGCATCCGCCGCTTTGCCGATCTGCCCCACAACGCGCGGCGCTACACCGCCGCCATGGTGCGAACCGTCATTGAAATCGCCTACGGCGACACCCTTCCGCCCACGCTCCCCAACCTCCGCTATCTCGGTGTCGGCCCCGAACCCTCCCAGATCATCAAGGACGTCCCCGCCACAGCTGAGCTTATCAAGCTCGCCTAAACGTCCCGCCCAGTCTCGGCACCGTTAACCTTGGCGACGGCCACGCGCCGTACGCCCGCTGGTCAGCCGGCGAAACTCCGTGACAAAGTTCGCCGCGATCACCCCGGTGGCATCGTCGCGCCAGACTGCGTGCAGATCGATGTCCGTATCCGCCCCCGTCTCATTGAACGGACGGACGACAATGCCTTTGACCCGCCAGGAACTGTCACGACCGGACAAGATCGAGACCCCCTGCCCGCCGGCGATCATCGCCAGCAGGGAATCAAATCCCCTCACATCACTCACCCGCGCCACACTCAGCCCCCTCGCCGCGAACAATTCATGAAGATAGCTTCGATGGGATGAAGCCGACGCGCCATCCCCCGCTAGGCACAGCAATTTTTCGCGCCCCAATTGGGCAAAACTCACTGCGCGCTCACTCGCGAGGCGGTGATCCGCCGGCATCACCGCGCACAGCGGAGTTGTCAGCACCGGGAGTCGCCGGTATCCGGCCAATGCGCCTCCGGACAACACGCGGCCGGCCGTGAAGCCCACATCAATCAAGCGCTTCTGCAAGGCACCGAACTGCATGGGCATATCCACATCAGTCAATTCCACCTCAACATGGGGATAACGGGCGCAGAATGCCGTGACCGCATCCACCATGTAGCCCGAGGTCAACGGCCCGAGGTTCCCCACCACAAGCCGCCCGCGACGCCCCTCCGCCGCCTCACGGACCAAACTCCTGGCCCGGTCAGCATGCGCGATGATCTGCCTCGCCTCGGCCAGAAACACCCTCCCCGCATTCGTCAACCGCACGTATGTGGTCCCGCGATCCAGCAGCTGCACCCCCAGCTCACTCTCCAAATCGCGCACCTGCTTGCTCAGGGCGGGCGCGGAGACATGCAGACGCACTGAGGCGGCCCGGTAGTTCAACGTTTCGGCCACAGCGGAAAAATAACGCAAATGTCTCAACTCCACCCCTGCCTGTTAACCAAAAGTTATCAGCCGGCAAAGAACAAAGTCATTCATAGACCGGGAGAGGGATGTTATCCTTGCCGGCTTTTCATCATGATGCCTGCATTTGTCATTCTCACGCTGCTCACACTTCTGGTCGTGTGGGACGACAGCAGCCGGGCCGAATGAACCATTTCTTCGCAACATCACCCTCATCACCTATGCGCACGCAGGATTCCCGCCCATTTTTCCGGATCATCCCGATCACCGCTCTTGCCACCCTCTTGGTTGCCAGTGGCTGCAGCCGTCAGGCCGGTCCTGCGCCGACGATGCCTCCCCCCGAGGTCACCGTCGTCACCCTGGCCCCGCAACGGGTGGAGCTCTCCCGCGAACTGCCCGGCCGCACCGCCCCTCTTATCATCGCGGAGGTCCGCCCCCAGGTCAGTGGCATTGTTCAGCAACGGCTCTTCACCGAGGGAGGCAACGTCACCGCCGGGCAGGTCCTTTATCAGCTGGATGACGCCACCTACCGTGCCGATCTTGACAGTGCCAAAGCCGCTCTCTCCCGAACCCAGGCAGCCGCCGAGCTCGCCCGCCTCAATGCCGATCGCTCCGCCACGCTGGCGCGCACGGAAGCCGTGAGCCGTCAGGAAAACGAGCACGCCATCGCCACCCTGAGCCAGGCTCAGGCGGAAGTGCGTGCGGCCGCGGCCGCGGTCTCCCGCGCCGAAATCATGCTGGGCTACAGCCGCGTCACCTCCCCCATCAGCGGGCGGATCGGCAAATCCAGCATTACCCAGGGCGCCCTTGTCACCGCCAACCAGAATGCCCCCCTCGCCGTCGTCCAGCAACTCGACCCCATCTATGTCGATGTCACCCAATCCAGTCGTGAATGGCTGGAACTGCGTCGCGAACTCGACGCCGGCACGCTCGCACGGGCCGAGCTGCCCGTAACCATCCTCCTCGAAGACGGCACCCGCTATGCCCATGCCGGCCGGCTGGCCTTTGCCGACGTGGCCGTCGATCCCTCCACCGGCGCGATCGCCGTGCGCGTTGATGTGCCCAACCCCGATCACCTCCTCCTGCCCGGCATGTATGTGCGGGCAATTGTCATCACGGCGGTGCGTGAAGGGGCCATCGTCGTCCCTCAGCCCGGCATCTCCCGCGATCCGCGCGGCAATGCCCTCGCCATGGTTGTCAATGCCGAGGGCCTCGTCGAAGCCCGGCCAGTGACCGTCTCCCGCACACTGGGCGACGGCTGGCTTGTTCAGGAAGGGCTCTCCGCCGGTGACAGGGTCATCGTCGAAGGGCTTCAGAAAATCCGTCCCGGCATTCCGGTCAGGGTCGCGACAGCCCCCTCCACTCCTTCGGCCGCCAACTGAGGAATATCACCATGGCCCGCTTTTTCATCGATCGGCCCATCTTCGCCTGGGTCATCGCCATCGTGATCATGATTGCCGGTGCGCTGTCCATCAGCCGCCTGCCGATCTCCCGCTATCCAACCATCGCGCCTCCCACGGTGACGATCAACGCCATCTACCCCGGCGCCTCCGCCCAGGTCGTTGAAGAATCCGTCACCCAGATCATTGAGCAAAACATGAAGGGGCTGGACGGCATGCTCTACATGTCCGCCACGAGCTCCTCCAACGGCGCGGCCAGCATCACCCTCACCTTCGCCAGCGGCACCAACTCCGACATCGCACAGGTGCAGGTGCAGAACAAGCTGCAGCTCGCCGTTCCCATGCTGCCGCAGATCGTGCAGCAGCAGGGCATCAACGTGACCAAGACCGGTGAAGGCTTTTTGCAGGTGCTCGGCTTCGTTTCCGAGGACGGCAGCATGAACCGGGAGGATATCTCCGACTTCATCGCCAACAGCATCCTCGACCCGCTCTCCCGTGTGCCCGGCGTCGGCGGCACCCAGCTCTTCGGCTCGCGCTATGCCATGCGCATCTGGCTCGATCCGAACCGGCTCGACGTTTACCAGCTCTCCGTTTCTGAAGTCATCGCCGCCATCCAGGCGCAAAACACCCAGGTGGCCGTGGGACAACTCGGTGGCACGCCCTCCGAGTCCGGACAGCAACTCAACGCCACCATCAGCGCCCGCGGCCGGTTGCAGACACCGGAACAATTCCGCGCACTCGTGCTCCGCAGCGGCCCCGACGGTTCATTGCTCAAACTCGGTGATGTCGCCCGCATCGAGATCGGCGGCGAAGATTACGGCATGATCAGTCGCTTCAATGGCCAGCCTGCCGCCGGTCTGGCCATCTCACTCGCCACCGGGGCCAACGCGTTGGAAACCTCCCGCAACGTCAGCGAGCTCATGAAGCAGCTCGAGTCCACCTTCCCCTCCGGGCTGAAGGTTGTCATCCCATTTGACACCACTCCGTTCGTCTCCGTCGCGATCAAGGAGGTCGTGAAAACCCTCCTTGAGGCCATCGTCCTCGTTTTTCTGGTGATGTATCTCTTTCTCCAGAATTTCCGGGCGACGCTCATCCCCACGATCGCCGTCCCCGTCGTGCTGCTCGGCACCTTTGCCGTCCTCGCGGCCCTGGGCTTCTCCATCAACATGCTCACCATGTTCGCCATGGTGCTGGCCATCGGCCTCCTCGTGGACGACGCCATCGTCGTGGTCGAGAATGTCGAACGTCTGATGACCGAGGAGGGACTCTCCCCCCTTGAGGCGACCCGAAAATCCATGGAGCAGATCACCGGCGCGCTGGTCGGCATCGGCCTTGTGCTCTCCGCCGTGTTTGTCCCCATGGCCTTCATGACCGGTTCCACCGGCGTCATCTACCGCCAGTTCTCCGGCACCATCGTGTCCGCCATGGCCTTTTCCGTACTCGTGGCCATCATCCTCACCCCGGCGCTGTGCGCGACCATGCTCAAGCCCATTGAGAAGGGTCACCATTACCACGACAAAGGCTTCTTCGGCTGGTTCAACCGCGTCTTTGACCGCGGCAACAACCGCTACCAGGGCGCCGTCCGCCACATGCTCAGCCGGCGCAAGCGCTACTTCGCCTCCTTCTTTGTCGCCATCGGACTGATGGTGCTTGTCTTCCTCCGGCTCCCCACCGCCTTCCTGCCCGACGAGGATCAGGGCATCCTCTTCACCCAGATCCAGGCTCCGGTCGGCGCCACTCAGCAGCGCACGATGAAAATCATCGAAGAGGTTGAAAGGCACTATCTCGAAAACGAAAAGGATGCGGTCGAGTCTCTCATGACTGTCCAGGGCTTCAGTTTCTCGGGCACCGGGCAAAACACCGGTATCGCCTTCGTGCGGCTCAAGGACTGGGATCTGCGCAAATCCCCCGAGCTGCAACCCGGGGCGATCGCCGGACGAGCCATGGCCCATTTCAGCCAGATCAAAGATGCCTTCGTCTTCGCCTTCTCCCCACCCGCCGTCACCGAACTCGGCACCTCCGCCGGCTTTGTATTCTATCTGCAGGACAATCTCGGGCAGGGACACGATGCCTTGATGGCGGTGCGCAACCAACTCCTCGGCGCTGCCGCGGCCAGCAACCTCCTCGTCAATGTCCGACCCGGCGGCTTGGAAGACACACCCGAACTGCGCATCGACATCGACAATGAGAAAGCCGCCGCACTCAACGTCGCCGCCTCCGAGATCAACACCACCCTTGGCGCCGCCTGGGGCGGCCGATACATTGACGACTTCATCGACCGGGGCCGCGTAAAACGCGTCTATGTGCAAGCCGACGCCCCCTTCCGCATGGTGCCTGAAGACCTCAACCGCTGGTCCGTGCGTAACGCCCGCGGTGAAATGGTCCCCTTCTCCGCCTTTGCCAGTGCCCGCTGGGATTACGGCTCACCGCGTCTTGAACGGTACAACGGCATTCCTTCCTTGCTGATCAACGGCGAAGGTGCCGCAGGTGTCAGCTCCGGTGATGCCATGGCCGAGATCGAACGTCTGGTCACCCAACTTCCGCCCGGGTTCACCCTCGCCTGGACCGGGACCTCCTATCAGGAGCGCGCGGCCGGTGCCCAGACGCCCATCCTCTACACCCTCTCCCTCATCATGGTCTTTCTCTGTCTGGCCGCGCTCTATGAGAGCTGGTCGATCCCGACCGCGGTGTTGCTCGCGGCCCCACTGGGGATTCTCGGCGCGGTGCTCGCCAACCTGTTCCGAGGCATGGAGCGCGACATTTACTTCCAAGTCGCAATGCTCACGACCGTCGGCCTCACCAGCAAGAATGCCATTCTCATCGTCGAGTTTGCCCGCGGTAACATTGAGAAAGGCATGGCCGTGATGGATGCCATCATGTCCGCCGTGCGCGACCGCTTGCGGCCGATCCTGATGACCTCGCTGGCCTTCGGCTTTGGCGTGCTGCCACTGGCCATCGCCAGCGGGGCCGGCGCGGGCGCCCAACGCGCCATCGGCACGGGCGTGCTCGGCGGCATGATTGTCGGCACCTTCCTCGGACTCTTCTTTGTGCCCCTCTTCTTCGTGATCATCCAGCGGATGTTCACCAAGAAGGAAAAGACCTCCTGAGCGCAGCGGCCTGCAGATCAAAAATCCTGCAGGCGCCCTTCACCGGGACCGCGTTGCGGCTCCAGCCGGGTCATGATCTCACCCACCAGATAGATCGAGCCAGTCACGACCAGAACATCTTCCGGTCCGCCAGCCGTGCAAATCCCGGCGGTCGGAAACAGTCCTTCCACCGTGGCCCGGCGCACCTTGCCCGAAAAATCCGCCGGGACCAATGCCTCCAGGTCGGCATGCGAGCAGGCGCGCGCCTGCTGGGGAACGACAAAGTGGATCTCTGCGGCGAACCGGGCCACCGTCTCGACCAGCGGCCTCGCCCGCGCAATCCCCAGCGAGCCGGTGATGACAACCGGCCGCCGGCCCGTCTCCCGCGCAAGCTGCGCGAGATTGGCCGCCAGCACCGCCGCGCCCTCGGGATTGTGCGAAGCGTCGAGAATCACAGCGCGTCCGCCCAAGTGCAGACGCTGCCACCGGCCCGGCCAATCCACCTGCCGCAACCCTTGGTCGATGATTGCCGGAGTGATCCGCCAGCGGGCCGGCAACGCCCTGGCCGCCAAGGTCGCGGTGGCCGCATTCCAACGCTGATACTCGCCTTCCAGATTGGTGGCCGGATAGTTGTCCCCGTCGCCCCCAAAAACTTCCTGCACCGAGACCAGCGGCGCTCCCAGCGCCAATGCCCGGGCACGGATGACCGTCTCCGCCTCCGGCGGCACACGGCCCATCACCACCGGGCGACCCGGCTTGATGATCCCGGCTTTTTCCGCCGCGATCAACTCGATACGATCCCCCAGCTGCTCCGTATGATCGAGTCCAATGGAAGAGATGACCGTCACCTCCGGCTCCACAATGTTGGTCGCATCCAGGCGGCCACCCAACCCGACCTCCACAATGCCAATGTCGGCCCCCCGCCGTTGGAATTGCAGGAAGGCCATGGCCGTCATGAATTCAAAGAAGCTCGGATGGTCATCATCGCCGCCGGCCCCCGTGCGCTCGGCCACCGGTCGCAGTTCACGTACATAGGTGCAGATCTCCGCCTCGCTCAACGGCCGCCGGTCCACCTGCACCCGTTCCCCCAAACGCACCAGATGCGGCGAGGTGTACAAACCGGTGCGCCAACCCGCCGCGTGAAGGATGGAGTCGAGCATCGCAGACACGGAGCCCTTGCCATTCGTGCCGGCGACATGAATCAGCGGGACCGCTTTTTCGGGATGCTCCAAAGCCGCCGCAAACAGCCGCATCCGGTCGATGCCGAATTTCACGCCACGGGCCTTCAGACTATAAAGATAGTCCGCGACCGCCGTATATTCGGGGGTTGTCACGGCACACATGCCTGTTGCGCGGATTCAGTCCCTGGGTGCCGCCGCAGGCTTCTTTTTAAGAAAGATAGCCTGCAGAATATCGCGCAACCGATCCCGCATTTCCGGGCGCTTGACGATCATGTCCACCAACCCGTGCTCCAGCAGGAATTCGGAAGTCTGAAAGCCCGGCGGCAGCGTCTGTTTGGTCGTATCCTTGATCACACGCGGGCCGGCAAAGCCGATCAAGGCCCCGGGCTCCGCGAGGATCACGTCACCCAAGGTCGCGTAGCTCGCTGAAACACCACCGGTCGTCGGATGGGTCAGCACCGAAATATAAGGCAGACGCGCCTCCGCCAGCCGGCCCAGCGCGGCGCTGGTCTTCGCCATCTGCATAAGGGACAGGATGCCCTCCTGCATGCGCGCCCCACCGGAGGTGCTGAAGATGATGCACGGGGTTTTTCGCTGGATCGCCAGCTCGATGGTGCGGGTGATCTTCTCGCCCGTGGCCGAGCCGAGGGTGCCGCCGCAAAAACGAAAATCCATGACCGCGATAGCCACCTCGATACCGTGGATCCGGCCGGTGCCGCAGACCACCGCTTCCGAGAGGCCGGACGCCTTCTCATATTTCTTCAACCGGGTCGTGTAGGGCACCGAATCGGTGAAACCGAGCGGATCGGCCGACTTCACGTTGGCATCGCACTCGGAGAACGAGCCCTCATCAAGCAGCCGGGACAGGCGCTCACGGGCCCCGATCGGAAAGTGATACCCGCTGCCGGGCACCACCATCGAGTTATCCTCGATATCCTTGGTGAACAGGGTGTCGCCGGAAACGGGATCTTTGGTGTAGAGCCCCTGGGGAATGTCTTTCCGGCGGCTGGTTTTGCGGACCGTGTAAGTCGGTTTGTCGAAATGCATGGGTGATTTTCAGCCGTGGCCAAAGGTCACGACATCAAGGTTCAGGCAGCCGGCGCGGCGGAGCACGCGGGCGCAGCTGTTAAGAGTGGAACCAGTGGTGAAAACGTCATCAACGAGCAGATAGGATTCGGCCGGAGTTATGGCGGCCCCCGGGGCCAGTGCAAAGGCATTTTTCAGGCCGCTCAAACGCGTGCGCCGGTCGTGATAAGTTTGTGATCGGGTGTCCTCCACGCGGCTCAACAGCGGGGCGATCTTCGCCGCCCCGTCCGCCGCGCGCACAAGACACTCCGCCAGCAGACGGCTTTGGTTGTAGCCGCGTTCCCGCTCCTTGCGAGGATGCAACGGCACCGGCACAAGCGTCCGGCCTCGCACCCAATCTCCCGTCATCGGCGACTGCCGGAAGATTCTTTCCATGTCCTCCAGCACGAACAGCCCCTTGTGATACTTCAACTCGTGCACCAGCGCGCGAGCCGGGCCTTTGAGCAACACCGCCGTGCGTCCCTCGCGATAAGCCGGATGCAGGCCCTCGCAATGCGGGCAGATCCGCTCTCCTTCCATCACGCCGTAGAACGGATGACCGCAATGCGAACAGGCGGGAGGCTGCACAAACTCGATCTGGCGCGCACAGCGGACGCAAAGATGCCGGTAATCGCCGCCCTCAACCAAGGCCCGGCAGTGTACGCACACCGGCGGGAAAAACACCCCGCCCAGCCCCCGGGCCCACGTCTCCAGCGCCGGATTCATGCATAAAACACCCTGACCAGAAACAACCCCTGCGGCGGCGCCGTCTCCACCAGGGCCGTGCGTTGCCGCGAAGTCAGGATTTCACCAACCTGCTCCGCCCGAAGCTTCCCCTCCCCCACACTCACCAGCACCCCCACCAGGCTGCGCACCATCTTGTAGAGAAACCCATCGGCCTCCGCGATGATCGTGATCCTTCGCCCGCGCCGGCGCAGCTCCAGCCGGCGGAGATCGCGCACCGTATCTTCCCTGGCCGGACCGTTGAGCGCGGTGAAGGCCCGGAAATCATGCCGCCCCCGCAGAATATCCGCCGCGGCCTCCATCGCCGCGAAATCCAGCGGACGAAACACGCTCCAGCTAAACGGCCGCACAAACGGATCCGCATCCCCAAGGTGCAGATGGTATTCGTAGCGTTTTCCGGTGGCCTGAAAGCGTGAATGAAAATCCGCCCGCACCCGGCGGGCCGATCTAATCTGCACCGCCGGGGGCAGCCCGACCTTGAACGCCGCCAACAGCTTCTCCGCCCCATGCCGCCACTCCGCATCAAAATGAAACACCTGCCCCAACGCATGCACCCCGGCGTCCGTCCGGCCGCTGCCGCTGATGCGGATCTGCCGCCCAAAAATTCCGGCCAGCCTCGCCTCGATCACATCCTGCACCGCATTGCCGCCGGCCTGACTCTGCCAGCCCGAAAAACCTGTGCCGTCGTAGGCGCAGACACATTTCCACCGGGATGAAGTTACGGCCAATGATTTCACTGATGCACGGGGCTAACCGTGTTTGCCTTCACTGTCCACCCGTGACAACAGCCGCGCCCTACCACGCCATCTCGGGCGGGGGCAGTTTCTGATCGAGATAGTCCTGCAAAATGAGTGTCGCCGCTCGCGAATCCACCAGTCCGCTCGCACGCACCGCACGCCGGTCCTTTCTCGCGATGCTCGCCTCCGCCTCGGCACTCGTGAGCGTTTCGTCCACCAGATGCACCGGCAGGCCCGATTCGGCCTTCAGCCGTGCGGCAAAAGCATCCACCTCCTTCGCTTTGAAGCCCACCGAGCCGTCCATGTTATAAGGATAGCCCAGCACCAAGTCCGTGATGCGCCGTTGCGCAATCACCGCCAGGAGTGCCGCCCAGCGTTGCTCCGCTGCCGCCTGCACCAACGCGGGCAGCGGCGTGGCCACGCCGATCGCGTCGCCGTAACTGAGCCCGATCCGCCGGGTGCCATAATCAATGCCCAAGCATCGCATGCTGCGGGTTTGCCCCCCGGCAACGCCCGGCGCAATTTCATTTGCGCCGGGCCGCCGCTTCCGCGTGCCTGATCCCTCAAGTAAGACCATGTCCGACTTCCCCCTCGAAATTACCGTCACCGAAGCCAAGGCCCTGCTCGACACTCCTCCCTCCGCTCCGCCGTTGCTGCTGGATGTGCGCGAACCCTTTGAATGGGAAATCTGCCGTGTGGCGGAAGCCGATTTCATCCCGATGCGGCAGATTCCCGCAGCCCTGCCCGGGCTGCCCCGCGACCGGCATATCCTCGTCCTCTGCCACCACGGGGGCCGCAGCCTTCGCGTCACCGAATTCCTCCGTCACAACGGATTCGCAGCCGTTTCCAATATCGCCGGGGGCATTGATGCCTGGGCGCAGGAAATTGATCCGACCCTCGCCCGTTATTGACCGTGCGCGATGCGCCCGGCCTCTCCGGCATGAGTCCGGCTCAGTCCAGCCGTTGCTCCGGATGGCGGGCGATATAATCCCGCACATAACCGGCAAACGCCGCTTTCAGGCGCAGGGTGACCGTCTCCGGTCCCACCTGGAACGAGTGGGCATCAATGCGCCCGACCGGGGACACGTCCCGCGTCGTCGAAAGCATGAAACACTCCTGCATCCGCGAAAAATCATCCGGGCGCACCATCTCCTCGCGCACCGGCAAACCCGCTGCCGGCGCGATGCGGCTGAGCACAAGCTCACGCGTGATCCCCGCCAGAATCCCCGCCGTCAGGGGCGGGGTCAGGATCACCCCGTCCCGTACAAACGCGAGATTCGTCACCGAGGATTCCGCCACCTCCCCGGCAAGATTGGTGATGACGACCTCATCCGCCCCCCGGGCCCTCGCTTCACGCAGGCAGAGGATATTGTTGAGATAGTTCCCGGTTTTCCACGCCGGATTGAGCGTCTCGGCCGGATTACGCCGCAGGCTGGTCGCCAATGAAAGCGTGTAACCAAGACGCAACTTCTCCTCCGGCACCGCTTTGTTTGCCTGCACAAGCAGCACAAAATCAGCCCCGTCGGAAAGTCCCGGATCCAATCCGATGGGCCCGCCCCCCCGCGTGATCTGCAACCGGATGTAGAGCTCGCCCGCATATGCCGTCTCCGCGCGAAACGCAGCCGCCGTGCGCTTGATCTCGGCCAGCATCTGGTCCGCGTTCCAACTTAACTCCAATCCCAGCGCCGCGGCGGACTGCTCCAACCGGTCCCAATGTTCCCGCCACGCAAACAAAACCCCGTGATACGTGCGCCACACCTCGTAGATCGCATCACCATACAGAAACCCGCGGTTGAGCGGCGCAATCGAAGGCTCTCGCGCATCATGCAGGCGTCCGTTGGTGTTGGCTTGGATGAAATCGGCGGGCATGCCGACATCACCAAGGCTCCGCCCCGCAGTTGTCATCACAAAAAAACCTCCGCATTGCTGCGGAGGGGCCGGATCTGTCAGGAGAAGCAGAAATCGCTTACTTTTTGCGCGGCTTGATAAGGCCGAGCTCCTTCTTGATGTTCTGGACGCTCGGCAGGGAGATGCCGGTCGCCTTGGCAATCTCGTTGCCCGTCTTGCCCGCTTCCGTCAGCGCCTTGACCTGGGCCTTGACCTCGGGAGTGATGACGGCGCGCGTGCGGCGCTTGCCTTCCGCACCCGCGGCGGCCGCCTTGGGCGCACGGCCCCGCTTGCCGCCCGCGACGGACTGGAGCGCCGCGATAAACTCCCCGATGCTGTCAAAGCCATGCTGGAGATGCAGCTTGGCGAGCGCCTGGTTCCGCTTCGCGGCAACCGCTTTTTCTAGCTTATCAACTTTGGCGCGGGCCGCGGCCAGTGCCTTGAGTATTTTGTCTTTTGCCATGTGTATATTTGGTGGTTCGCCTCAATATCATTCCATATCATGCCATATGGCAAGTGCGGTATGATTTAATATGATAAATCATCACCGAAAGACACCGCCCATAGATTAAACGCCGGCTCAGACTGGTCTTCGATGCCCGCGCCGGAACTCCGCCGGCCCGCAGCCGGCATAGCGTTTGAACACCCGGCTGAAGTGATGCCGGTTGGCAAATCCCACCGCCTCCGCCACCTGCTCGATGGAATCCTCCCCAAACGCAAGCCGACGGCAGGCTTCGCGTATCCGCCGCTCCGCCACAAAGGCCGCCGGCGTACGGCCAAGGCGCGCCTTGAACCACCGGATAAAGGCCTCCCCGCTCATGCCGGCCTGCGCGGCGAGCATCTCGTTGGTGATTTCACCACCGAGGTGGTGCTCAATCCAGGCGCAGATCATGCGGATCCGGGCGGGCATCACGCCCGGCATCACGCGGCTTTCGGCAAACACCAGATGCAGCAAAGCCATGCCTGTATGCTTCACCGCCTCCGCATTTTTTTTTCGTATCCAGTCGCGCAATTCACGAGCCACCGTCCGGAACGCCGGTCCCGGCTGAAACGCAAAGACCGCCGGCTCCACCGCCGGAAGGGACAGATACAGGGAAAAGTGCAGCCACAGGTGCTCCACCCGTCGCTCACAGCCGCAATCGAACGGAACCCCATCCGGCATGACCACCACGCGGCCCGGACCAAGCGGATGACGCCGCCCCGCCGACTCCACCCAAGCCCCCGGCGTGAAGTCATAAAACAAACGCCAGAATGGGCTGCACACCCCTTGGTGTCGCCAGTCTCCCGCCAACGCGCGGACCCCCGCTTCATGGATCTGCAGCCCTTCCTGCCCCGGCGAGGGCGACAGTCTCAATCCGTCCTGCGTATAAGGGTCATACCAAAGGCTACGGTCAATTTCAGGCACAAGATATGCCTTCCCGGACATAGGCAGGCCGCAAGCAAAATGCTATCATGGTCAATAATGAGCACCTCGCTGGCCACCCCGCCCCCTCCACCAAAGCACGCCGTCCTCGTGGATGCCGCCTCGAAGCAAAAACCCCGCACGGTTGATCTGCTCAACGACTGGCAATACGTGGAAAAATCCATCCACCGCCTCATCGCCGCCTGGGGCCGGGATGTGCCGGAGTGGAATGATAAAAGCACCATCCACCGTCACATCTGGGATCAGGCCGAGTGCGTCCGCCGCCTGCGCGAGCGCGTCGCGCAATTCCCCGGCGGCAAACCCGACGCCCCCGTGTCTCCCCGGCTTGAGACCCTCGTCAACACCGTCCTGCTCGCCCCTTCACTCAACGATGCCCTCGATGGCATCTACGAACTTCTGCTCAAGACCCTCGTCGCCGCCTATGGCGAATACATCGCCGGGGTCCATCCCGTGCACGATGCGCCTACCATCGCGCTCCTCCACGAAATCAATCAGCTCAAAAGCCAGCAATGGCTCTGGTATCGCGACTACCGTCGCCGTCATCCGCACCAGACCCAGGCCGCCTATCGCGCCCAAGTCACGGAGTTGCTCGCCACCTGCGGCCACTTCCGCGCCCCCCTGCCCGTCACCCGCGGCACGGAAGCGCAGCCTGCCGGGGTTGCCACTGATTTCCGCCTCACCCGCTTCAGCGCCCGCACCGAGCCCCTCAAGCCCAGGCAGCCCTTCATGGACTACGTGCGCGCCGATTTTATCACCAGCATCGAAGCCCGCCGCCTGTTCTGGGCCTACGGCTACATGCTCGAAAAGAATCTGCCCGACGACCAACTCGCCTGGCTCTACTACGGGCATTACATGCCTTGGCAGTGGCATCACGATATCTCCCGGCATCTTTGGGATGAATCCCGGCATGGCGACTCCGGCTACTCCCGGCTGCGCGACTTCGGCATCAGCTTGGACGAGGTGGGATTCTCCGGCTACGATCAGGCCTTGCGTGACGAAGCCCTCAAACAGATCGCGGCGGAGCAGAAAATCCCCTTCGAGGAGGCTCTCTCCCGGCACGCTGAACTCCTCGCCGCCTTCAAGCTCGACCCCATTTCCCCGCAGCAGCTCTACGAACATGTCTTCATGATCGGCATGGTGGCGGAGACCGGACACTTCGTCGTCAAAAACGAAGGCTACGTAGACTTCAAGGAAGGCCAAGACCTGGAGTCCGCCGAGATGATGCTCTTCGATATCATCGACGAGACCGCCCACGTCCAATACGCGCACAACTGGCTGCCCCTCCTCGCCGAACACGCCGGCATCGACAATACCGGTTACCGTGAACGCGCCGCCAAGATTCGT
This sequence comes from uncultured Opitutaceae bacterium, assembly GCA_964429385.1. GTDB lineage: Bacteria > Verrucomicrobiota > Verrucomicrobiia > Opitutales > Opitutaceae > UBA2377. Next base: position 47,795 of record CAYSBR010000004.1, on the reverse strand, counting down.
GAAGAGGCGCTCGCCCGCGCCAGCCAGACCGCCAGCGATCTGGAACGGCAGCTGCCCCGCACCCCCGGCCATCCCGCCTTTGATTTCTATCAGGACCTGCTGGCGCGCATTCGCGGCACCGCCCCGCTCAGCAACGCCGCCACCTGCCCGCCGCGCTCCCCCAAGCCCATGTAACCGCCAGGCTCACGCCCAGGCCTCCACCCGCATGGAATTTTCAGAGCCTTCCGGCTTGCGCGTCCCTGCACCGGACCCATTGATTGTCCGCCATGCCCCGTATTCCAATCGAGGACAACTTCAACGACGTCATCAACAAGACCCAGCGCGGCCTGAAAATCAGTGATGAGGATCTCGCCGCCCGCGCCGGTGTCAGCGCCGCCGATCTCACCGCCGTGAAGGAAGGCGCGGTCAATGTCGCCGTCATTCGACGTGTCGCCCGTCACCTGCGCCTCTCGCCGGATGCCTTGGAGGCTCTGGCCCACAAAGCCTGGTATCCCGAGCAGCCGGTTTTCCCCCGCGGCTTCGCCATGTTCAACACTCCATTCGAGGACATGACGGTCAACAGCTACCTCATCTGGGATGCCCGTGCCCGCCTCGCCGCCGCGTTCGATACCGGCGCCAACTGCCAGGCCATGCTGGATACCGTCCGCAGTGAAGGACTCGATCTGCGGTATATTTTCATCACCCACACCCACGACGACCACATCGCCGACCTCGCGAAACTCGCCGGCGAAACCAAGGCAGAAGTCTGGGCCGGCGAAAGAGAGCCGGTAGATCACCCGGACGCGAAGACCTTTAAAGAAAACGCCCACTTCCACCTCGGCGAACTCGCCATCAAGACCCTCTTCACCTGGGGCCACTCCCCCGGCATGACGACATTCTTTGTCACCGGCCTCAGCTGGCCGCTGGCCATCGTCGGCGACTCCGTCTTCTCGTGCTCGATGGGCGGCAGCCCCACAAATTTCGAGGACCAGTATCGTAACAACAAGGAAAAGATCCTCCCCCTGCCCAGGGAAACCGTCCTCGCCTGCGGTCATGGTCCCCTGACCACCCTTGCCCAGGAACGGGAGCACAACCCCTTCTTCGCACGCTGACTCTTCAACCAGAACCCATAAAACATCCCATCATGTCATCGGAAAAAATCGCTTTCGTCGGAGTTGGTCGCATGGGCGGCAACATGGCTCGCCGTCTCAAAGACTGCGGCTACCAAGTCACCGCCGTTTATGACAACTACGCGCCCGCCGCCGCCGAACTCGCCAAGGAAATCGGCGCCAAACACGCCAAGACCCTCGCCGCCGTCACCGCCGCGGCCGACATTATTTTCACCGTCGTGACCGATGATGCCGCCCAGTTCGGCGTCTTCGCCGAGTCCGGCGACTCCCTGCTCGTCAAGGCCAAGGGCAAAGTCTTCATCAACTGCGCCACCGTCACCCCCAAAACCCATGTCGAGGTCGAACGCCGGGCCAAGAAGGCCGGCGCTGTCACCCTCGAAGGCTGCATGGCCTCCTCCATCCCCCAGGCCCGCAACGGCACGCTCTACCTCATGTGCGGTGGCAACAAGAAGACCTTCACCCAGGTGAAGCCGATTCTCGACAAACTCTCCACCGCGCTCCGCTACGTCGGCAAGACCGGCCAGGCCGCGCAGGTCAAGGCCCTCGTCAACATGGTCATGAACATCAACACCGCCGGCCTTGCCGAGGGCCTCGGCCTCGGCCATGCGCTCGGCCTCGATCTCAACATGCTGCGCGAAGTCTTCTCCCAGACCGGCGCCAATTCGCAGGTTCTCAAGACTGACGGCGAAGACATGCAGAACCGCGATCACTCCTGCTTCTTCTCCGGCGCGCACGCCGCCAAGGACAGCACCATCGCCTGGGTGCTCGGAGCCGAGGCCGGCATCAACCTGCCCCTGGCCGGCGCCACCAAGCAGCAGTTCGACAAGATGGTCGCGCTCGGCCTCGGCCACCTCGACAAGTCCGGCGTTGCCGAACTCACCTTCAAAGGCCGCCACGCCTGATCTAATTTTCGATTTTCGATTTTGGATTTCCGACTGCCAGGCAGTCCGGTCCGGAATGGAAGTCGAATCTCCCACCCCATCGAAAATCGAGCATCCAAAATCGAAAATGCCTAACATCGTCCATATCGCCAACCTCTGGTCCCTTTCCGGTATTCCCTCGCCGAAGAAAGAGTGGTCCCTTGAGCGGAAAATCGCCACGGTCGCCGAAGCCGGCTTCGACGGCATCACCACCGCCCTCACCCCCGAGCACGCCCGCCTCGCCGGCAAATACGGACTGAAGCACCTGCTCGGCTTCATCTCCAACAACTCCGGCAAGCCCTCCGAGTATGCCAAAGCCATCCAGGCCCAGAAGGATGCCGGCGCGGTGCAGATCAACGTGCAGCTTGACGACGAGGACACCAAGCCCGAGGTCGCCACGCGCAACTGGATCAAGATGGTGAAGGAAGCCGAGAAAATCGGCGGAGTCGTGATGTCCCTCGAAGTTCATCGCGACACCTGCACCGAGACCCCGGAGAAGACCTATGAGATCGCCCGCCTCTTCAAGAAGGCCACCGGGCAGATGATCAAACTCAACTTCGACTTCTCGCACTTCGCCGTCGTCAAACACATCCACCCCGGCAACTACAGCTCCTTCCTGCTCAAGGAAGCCAAGCTCGTGCAAAACTCGGAACAGGCGCACTGCCGGCCCTTCAACGGCCACCACTGTCAGGTGCCGGTGACGCATAACGGGAAGCTGACGGACGAAGTGAAGAGCTACCTCGCCTTCACCGACGATCTCTTCAAACTCTGGAAGAGCGCCAAGCAGAACGCCGATCGCACCCTCTACGTCTGCCCGGAAATGGGGCCCTACCACAAGGGCGGCGCCGGTTACAACATCACCGGCCTCCCCCCCTCCTGGCCCGACGCCGCCATCCTCCGCCGCGAACTCGCCAAGTCCTGGAATCGCGCGAAGTAAAACGCAGTCTCGCATAGAAATCCACCCGCGGCCGGCTCGTCTTGAGCCGGCCGTTTCTTTGCCCACGTTCCCCGGGGCGAAGAACCCCGGCTTCAGCCAACGCCAATTCCGGCCTTGGCCATCCGGAGAATTGGCAACTGCCGCCCGTTTGGCAGGGGGACCTCATATCGTTCCACAACGGTATAACCAAACTTCGCGTAAAGCGCCTCACCTGGCAGCGTCGCGCCAATCTCGATTCGCTGAAATCCCGCCTGATACGCGGCCTGCTCCGCCCGGCGCATGATTTCCGATCCGATCCCCCGTCTCGCCCAGGCCGGATGCACAAAAAAAGCGCGGATGCGCGCCGCATCCCTGCCCGGCTCCAGCAGTGGATCGGCTTCTTGCCGCAGCCGGTCGCTGCCAAACAGGGTCTTCCTTTTGCTCCAGCCACCACAGCCCACAATGAGATCACCCGCCGCCGCTACAAAATAAGTGCCGTCGTGAATCAACTGCGCATCCACGCCAAAGACCGTCCCCAACGCACCGGCCATCTGTTCCTCCGAGTAGTGCGACCCCTGCAAGCCGTGCACCGACAGCGGAATCAGCGCTTCGACAGCCGGAATATCCTCAAGCGTACAGGGACGGATGTGATAGCCCTTTTCCATATTTTAGCGCCGATCGTGTGCGACCTGCATCATCCGGAGCGCCCTTCACCATTGTAAGTCGCCCCGGATGGGTTGCCCGTTTGTTGCAAAGCCCATCCCGTCATTCCGAACACAGGGGGTTAAGCGTATTTCGCCTTCAACGCACGCCCCTGGGTCGCGCTCTGCCCCGCCAGATCAAGAATGTGAATCGGCCGGCGCGCCCACTCCGCGGTGATGACCAGCGGTTCGCCCTTGGTCAGGTGGGCCGCTACGTTCTGATAGTATTTCTCCCACTGTTCCTTGGGATTTTGCGCCTTCGTCACCGTGGTCTTCCCCGCTTCCTTCACGATGATCTCGTGATGCTCGTATTCCCACAGGAACGTTCCCTTGGTTCCGGTCACCTCAACCATCCCTCGCTTCGGATTCGCATCAATGTTGGTCGCGGTCAGCGCCACCCACACACCGCTCTTGAAACGGACCACGGCATGCGCCTCATCCTCCACCGTGTCCTGCTTCCACCTGGTCTGCGACGCCCAGAAGCCCTGCTTCGAAAAACCGGTCACTTCGACGATGTCCGAATCCACCAACTGCAGCGCGTATTCGAGCAGGTGCACGCCCCAGTCGTAGAGGATGCCGCCCGAGATGGACTTGCTGCTGCGCCACCATTCCCCCGGCTTGGCCCATGAACCGATATGGGCCTCAATGCGCACCAGATCACCGATGGCGCCGGATTTCACCACCTCCAACGCCTTCATGATCGAGCCATCCCAGTGCCGGTTGTGGAAAGTCGAGACCATCACACCCGCTTTTTTGGCCGCGGCGATCAGCGTGTCGCACTCCTTCGTCGTGAGGGCAAAAGGCTTCTCGCAGACCACATGGCGCCCGGCCTTCAGGCACTTCAACGCCAGCGGTGCATGCGTGTTGTGCGGCGTGATCAGGACGACCAGATTCACATCCGAATTCTTCAACATCGCATCCACGCTCGCGTAAGTCTGGATGCCCGGAAATTCCTCCGCCGCCACGGCAAGACGGGCCGCATCGGGCTCGGCCACCGCCCGGGGCGTCATGCCGGCCTTCTGCATGTCCTGCAGATGCATCCGGCCCATGTTGAAGGCGCCACCGTATCCGATGACGCCTACCTTGATGTCAGCTGCGCTCTTGAAGCGTTTTTTCATAGGGGGAAAGGGTAACGCGCAGCGTTCAACGGGCTGCCCAGTCCATACCACGCAGGATGATTTCCAGCTGCTCCGGATAATCATCGAACTCGCTGCGCTGGTGTCCGCACGCGGAATAGAAAACGCGACCGGCGCCGTGCACCTTTTTCCAGATGAAGGGCATGTCCACGCCGTTCGTCCAGGGAGCCTCGACGGACTGGTGCGTCGTCACCGCCAGCACTTCATTGCGCGGATCCACCAGCATGTAGTATTGTTCGCTTCTGACTTTGAAGTCAGGGATGCCGCGCGTGATCGGATCGTCGCGATTGACGATGCGGATCGTGTAATCCTTGACCCCGTCCGGGTGGCAGACGAACTGCCCGCCGGTCATCCACTGGTAGGTGGGCAGACCGCGAAAGGCATCGCACATGCCGCCGTGGAAGCCCGCGATGCCGGCACCGCCAAGCACCGCCTTCACCAGGTTCTGCTCCTGCGGGCCGGTCATCGTGCCCATCGTCCAGATCGGCACGATCAATGCATAGGTCTGGAGACGCGCGGCGTCATCCAGGGTCGTCAGCGTATCCGTCACATCGACGGTAAAACCGCGCTCGCTGAGCTTGGTGGCGAAAAGTTCGCCGCATTCGACAGGCTGGTGACCGACCCAGCCACCTTGCAAAATCAGGACCTTCTTGGGGGAATTGCTCATCGGGGAAAAGGGTGAGGATTCAGGAAAGCGTGAAAGCGGCACAAGTAAGAGTCGGCCCAAGGGGAGCAAAGCAATTCTGCGAATTTCATCCGCCGGCCGTATTTCGATTGCGACCGCCGGTAACGCCAGACTGTTTGCGCGCATGGCCGCGCCAACCGCCCATGATCCCTATGCCGCCCTCCGGGTGCCCACCTACCGGGATTACATGATCGGCAGCTTCCTCGCGACCATCGGACGGCAGGCTGTCAGCATCGCGGTCTCATGGGAGATCTACCAATGGACCAAGTCCGCCACCGCCCTCGGGCTCGTGGGGCTGATCCTCGTCCTGCCCTTGCTGGTCCTATCCCTGCCCGCCGGCTCCCTCGCGGACCGGCATGACCGGAGAAGAATCATCGCCTGGGGCACGGGGCTCACCGTCGCATTCTCCGCTGCGCTCGCCGTGCTCTCGCATTACCACGCGGCCATCCCCGCCCTCGCCCCCTTGCGGGCCTGCAATGGATTCATCCGGGATCTGGCCCTGTTTTTTGAACGGCAGACGGATCCGGCCGCCCTGAACTTCGACCAGCCCGCCCTGCCCCTGATGTATCTCCTGCTGCTGGGGATCGCCGTGGTGCGCATCCTCTCCTGGCCGGCCCGCTCCAGCATCATCCCGCTGCTCCTGCCAATGAAGTCGCTGCCCAATGCGATCACCTGGAACATGAGTTCCTTCGAGATCGCCACGGTCACCGGCCCGGCCCTGGGCGGCTTCATCATCGCCTTTGGCGGTTTTCAAGCGGTCTATCTCTTCGATGTCGGACTGGGATTGACCTTCCTCTGGCTCCTGCGCCGCGTCCGCTATCACACCGCGCCCCCGCCTCCCGCCGGCCCCCGCACCTGGGGCAGCATGCTGGCCGGAGTGGAGTTCATCTGGAAACGCAAAGTCGTGCTCGGCGCCAGCAGCCTCGACCTGTTCGCCACTCTGCTCGGCGGCGTCACCGCCCTGCTCCCGATCTACGCCGATCAAGTGCTGCATGTTGGGCCAATCGGCCTGGGTTGGCTGCGGGCCGCGCCTTCGCTCGGCGCCTTCGCCATGGCCATGTGGCTCGCCCACCGCGCCCCTCTTGCCCGCCCCGGACTTACCTTGCTCTGGGCGATCGCGGGCTTCGGCCTCGCCATCGTTATTTTCGGCTGGTCGGAATGGTACTGGCTGTCGTTCATCGCCCTGCTCTTCACCGGAGTCTTCGACAGCGTAAGCGTCATCGTCCGCCAATCGCTTGTGCAGCTGCTCACCCCCGATCACCTGCGCGGCCGGGTGACCTCGGTGAACCAGATCTTCATCGGCTCCTCCAACGAAATCGGCGCCTTGCGGGCCGGGCTTATGGGCGCGCTCGTCGGACCGGTTGCCGCCGTGGTCTGGGGCGGCGTGGGCACCCTGCTGGTGGCGGGCGTCGTCGCGGCATCCGTCCCCGGCCTGCGCCGGCTCGCTCCCTTGCATACGCTGAAGCCGGACTGATCCCCGTTTAGGTTAGACTTTACCGGGGCAATGCACAGGCTGCGGCCCATCCAGCATGTTCGACACCGCTCACCGCAAGACCGTGTTGATTCTCGGGCTGAGTCTGGCCCTCGTGCTGGCCTTGCTTGCCTTGGTGTTCGAACCCGGAGTGCGTGAGACGCTCGGCCCCCTCTTCTACATACTCGGTCTTGCCATCACCGGATGCGTGCTGCTCGTCCTCGCCGGCTACGTTTGGAATCAGGCCCTGATAAAGGGACTGAAAACTCTGCAGGAAACCGCCCGTCACACGCCTGATACCGACCCGCCCGCGCCCCAGGAGGAAAACGAGCCCGACGAAATCATCGGGCTCGCCCGCAAGATCGAGCAAATGGCGCGCAACCTGCAAAAGATCGAAGCCAGCTACCGCGGCATCGTCGAGGACCAGACCGATCTGATCTGCCGTTATCGGCCCGACGGGCGCCTCACCTTTGTGAACGGCGCGTATGCCCGCGCCTTCGGTCGCAAACGCATCGATCTCATCGGGCAGCCCTTTCCCTTGCTGGATGCCGCCGGCCAGCCCTCGCCGGCCGACAATCTCACACATGAGCAGGCTCTGCATCACGCCGATGGGCGGACACGCTGGCTGGCCTGGCGAGGACACGCCATCAAGGACGACACGGGCCGCACCCTTGAATACCAGGCCGTGGGACACGACATCACGGAACGAAAACACGCCGAGGCCGTGCTGCGACGGGAGAAGGAAATCGCGGAAGCCGCCGATCGAGCCAAGAGCGAATTCTTCGCCGTCATTAGCCATGAAATCCGCACCCCGATCGGTGGCATCACCGGGTTCGCCGACATGCTCTCACAAACCCCGCTTACCGGAGAGCAGCACGAAATCGTCAACCTCATCCGCACCAGCGGGCACACGCTCGGCACCCTCGTGACGGACATCCTCGATTTCTCCAAGATCGAGTCCGGACGCATCGAACTTGAGTCCACCCCCTTCTCACCACGCGAATGCGTGGAGGAAGTCTGCGCCTTCTTCGCGCCCAAGGTGCGCATCGCCAACCTGGCCCTCACCCGGGAAATCGCTGACGAAGTCCCGCAGAGTGTGCGCGGTGACCGGCACCGCCTCCGGCAGATCCTGACCAACCTCGTCGCCAACGCCGTCAAATTCACCCCGAGGGGCGGTGTGGTCGTCACCTTGAGCAGCACTCCGGAAACCCGCCCGGCCGACAGCCCGCCAACCGTGCGCCTTCGCTTCACGGTGAGCGACACAGGGATCGGCATCCCCCCGGCGACAATGGAGCGCCTCTTCCTCCCCTTCAGCCAGGTGGATATATCCCCGCAACGCCGGCGCGAAGGCACCGGACTCGGGCTCGCCATTTCAAAACGCCTCTGCGAACTCATGGGCGGCGGCATATCCGCCGAAAGCACGCCGGGCGCAGGCTCGATCTTTCGCTTCGACGTGCGGTGCGATCTGCCCGCACCCGCGGGGGGCCGATGACAGGAAACTCAATTTCGGCACTTGCGGCTCCATTTTTTTTCCTGCAACGTGCGCGCCCCTGTTAGTCGGCGCGGTAGCCAAGTGGTAAGGCCGAGCTCTGCAAAAGCTCTATCCGCCGGTTCGATTCCGGCCCGCGCCTCCAATTTTCCACCCAAATCGGAGCAAAAGTTGGTCACTGCACCCGGAGTGTAAAAATGGGGCATCCGGCGCTTGGCACGACATGAAACGTTTCTTGCGTTTCGTCCTCATTACCGGGTTGCCAAACCGTCTTCGGCTTTCACCGTAACTCCGTTTTCCTTCCGCCTGCTTCATGTTGAGTCCGTTCCCAGCCCCAGCCCTCCACCCGCGCCTCAGCGCGGCTTTCTCTGCATGAAGGCTTTTCGAGACTGGCTGCTCCGCTTTTTCTCCCCGGGTGCATTGGTCATCCTCTGCGTCGCGATCCTCTCGATTGTCATCGCCCTGCTTCTGCCGCGCAAAGAGCAGACAGGCATCCCGATGTGGGTCTTTGCCGAACCCCACTTCAACGCCTACAAGCCTTTCGTCGAACAATGGAACGAGCGGCACCCCGACCAGCGCATCCACCTCATTCTGCTGCACGCCTCCGCCTTTGAACGCCGCATGCTCTCCGGGTTCATGGCCGGCACGCCTGTGGCCGACATCCTCGAACCCCACTTTGGCATCTCCGCCAAGGCCTTCGCCGGACCATTGCAAAGCATCGGCTTCCTCGACCTCACCGACCGGATCGAGGCCGAGGGGCTTCTGGACAAGATCAACCGTCCCTCCTTCACGCCCTACACCAGTCGCGGCCGCATTTTCGGCCTGCCCCATGATGTTCATCCCGTGCTGCTGGCCTATCGTGCCGACATTGTGGAGGCCGCCGGCATTGATGTTTCCCAGATCGAGACGTGGGACGATTACTTCCGCGTCCTGCGTCCGCTGATGGAGGACCGGAACGGCGACGGGCGGCCCGACCGCTATCTGCTGGAAGCCTGGCACACCAACCCTCACGCCTCCATCATCATGCTCCTGCAGGCCGGCGGCCAGCTGCTCGACGCCCAGGACCGCCCCACGCTCAACTACCCCCGCAATGCCGAGGTGATGGCCCGCCTCATCACCTGGATGGCCGGGCCCAATCGCGTGTGTGTGGATATCGAAACCCATTCGGCCTCCGGCCACCGCCAGCGGCTCGACGGGCTCAGTGTCGGCTTCCTCGTCCCCGACTGGATGGCTGGCGCCTGGAAACGCGAAAATCCCGGCTTGAGCGGCACCTTGAAACTCATGCCCATCCCCGCGTGGGAACCCGGCGGCCGGCGCACCTCTGTCGCCGGCGGCAGCATGCTGGGATTCAGCCGCCATACCGAGCACTTCGAAACCGTGTGGCAGTTCGCCAAGGAACTCTACCTCTCCCCCGTGCTGGCCGAACAGATGTTCCGCGACACCAATATCATCACCCCCGCGACCGAACTCTGGAGCTCCCCGATCTTTGATCAGCCCGACCCCTTCTTCAGCGGCCAGCCCTCCGGGCGGCTCTATATTGAGCAGGCCCCCCATGTCCCCCCCCGGCCTTCCTCTCCCTATTTCACCTCCGGCTTCGAACGTTTTATCACCGTCCTCGGTGCGCTCCGGACCTACGCCGACCGTCATCAGATTTACGAGGAAGCCGCCCTGCGCAACGAGGCACAACGGCTGCTGGACATCGCCCAACGTGACTTCGAGCGCTTCATCTCGCGCAACGTCTTCCTCTCCGAGCAGCCATGAAAGCCACGCGTTTCAATTTCGCCCCCTGGCTCTTCCTCGCGCCCTTCCTCGGCATTTTCTGCCTATTCACGGTCTGGCCGTTGTTGCGCTCCTTCGTCCTCGCGTTGCAGCAGACCTACGGCCCCGATGCCACCCTGTGGGTGGGCTGGCATAATTTCCGTTACCTGCTCACCGACCCCCTCTTTTGGCAGGCAACCAGCAATACCGTGCGTTTCACGCTCGGCTCGCTCTTCGTCCAGCTGCCCATCGCCCTCGGCCTCGCCCTCCTCCTCAACCGTCCGGGCATCCGCGGACGCGGCTTCTTCCGCCTGACCTTTTTCGCGCCCTCGCTCGTCGGCCTGCCTTTCGTGGCCATGCTGTTTGCGCCGATCTTTGAAAAGCGCACCGGCCTGATCAACGCCACGTTGCATCGCCTGTTTCCGATCTGGGATCCCGAGTTCGCCTGGATGCAGGAGTATGTGATGAGCTCCCTCATCCTCGCCGCCTTGTGGATGTATGCCGGGTTCAACATGGTCTATTTTCTCGCCGCGCTGCAAAACGTGTCGAAGGACCTGCTTGAGGCTGCGGAAATTGACGGAGCCAATGTCTGGCAGCGCTTCCGTCATGTCACGCTGCCCGAGATCGCGCCGATCGCCGGGTTCATCACCCTGCTCTCCGTCATCGGCAGCTTCCAGATGTTCGAGCTCAGCTGGATTCTGCTCAACAACACCCCCGGTCCCGGCAACCGCGGTCTCACCATCATGATGTATCTCTACCAGTCGGGCTTCGTCACGGGTGACCTCGGCTACGCGAGTGCCATCGGCTGGGTGCTCGCCCTCGGGCTCATGTCCATCGCTCTCTTCCAACGCTGGATGGCCCGGCGCTACGAGGACCGCTGATACCGCCATGCCGACCAAACGGATCCTCAACTTCCTCCTGCACGCGCTGCTCTTCTTTTTTGCGGCGCTCACTCTGGTGCCCTTCTTTTACATGCTGTGCGGCGCCCTCAAGTCGAAGTTCGACTTTGCCGCCACTGTTTTCCTGCCGGCGGGCGACGGCCTCTTCGGCGTGGGCTGGGATCGGCTCACCCTCGAAAACTTCACCCGTCTCTTCATTGATCTCGGCCTTCCGCGCGCCCTCCATAACTCCCTGCTCCTTTCCTCGGTGAGCTCCATCCTCACCGTGCTCTGCTGTGCGATGGGCGGCTACGCCCTCGCCAAGCACAAGTTCCGCGGCCAGACCCTCGTCATGGGCGCCGTGCTCGCCGCCCTCATCATCCCCGGGCCGCTGCTGCTCGCCCCCAGCTTCCAGCTCATCTACAAGCTCGATCTGCTCAACACCTACACCGGCCTGCTCCTGCCCGGATTTGCCCCCGCCTTCGGCGTCTTCCTCTTCCGCCAGTCCATGCTTAACAGCGTGCCCAATGAACTGCTTGAAGCCGCCCGCATGGATGGCGCCGGCGAGTTCCGCATCTTCTTCGAGCTCGTGCTTCCCCTCATCCGCCCGATGCTGGGGGCCTTCCTCATGATCAGCTTCATGGGCAGCTGGAACAACTTTATCGGCCCGCAAATCATCCTCCAGTCGCCCGAGCTGCACCCGCTTTCAGTCGCCCTCAATAACCTCAAGGGCGTCTATGGCACCGATTACGGCCTCATCATGGCCGGCACCCTCATCTCGATCGCCCCTGTCATGTGCCTCTTCCTTCTCCTCCAGAAGGAATTCATCTCCGGCCTGACCAGCGGCGCGGTGAAGGGCTGACCCGCCTCACCGCCACTCGTGGCGTGGATAACGTCGGGAAAGCTCGGTCTTGATCCTGGGATATTGCTCGCGCCAGAAGTTGCTCAGATCATCGGTCACCTGGATCGGCCGGTGGTTGGGCGCCAGCACCTCGATCCGCACGGGCACACGCCCATGGCCAAGCGTGAAGGTGGAGTCCACCCCGTAGAGTTCCTGAATGCGTGCGCTCAACACCGGCGGACCGTCCTTTGCATAGCGCAGCTTCGCCCGGCGCCCGTTGGCCATGACAAGCTTCTCCGGCAGATAATCATCAATCACGGCCAGTTGCTCCGCCGTGAGCCAGTCGCGCAACACCGGCATGACCGGCTTGTCCTTCACCGCCCGCGCCCCCAGCTCACCATAGCAGATCTGTTCAATGAGGGTCGCCCGGTCCGCCTCCGTGATAGGGTTGACCTCCAGTTCGGGAAACCATTCCGCGAGGCGGTTCACCCGCACGATCCACTGCTCCACCGCCTCGTCCCAGGCCTCCAGCTTGACCCGCCCCGCCAGCACTTCCTCCGTCAGCAAGGCGGCGGCCTCGTTGAGCGGGGCTTCATCGCTGCTAGTCTTGGCCTCCAGCACGAGGTCGCGGAACCGGCGCTCGCGCCGTGACACCACGCGCTTCATCGCCTCGTCATAAACCACCCCCCTTGCCTCATGGTGATCATCCGGAAAGATTTCCTTCAGCCAGGACTCCTCGATCGCGGTGGCCAGTGAGAGCAACACGTTCACCTCGCCGCCCCGCCCCTCGACCTCGCTGATCTCCGCCGCCACGAGCAATGGCGCCTTCTGGATGCTGCTTTCCCGGGCCAGCAGCCCGCGGCGGCCATGCACCAGCTCGCACCGCAGGGTTCCGGCATCAAGACGCTTGGCCAGCTGATCAGAAAACCCGGCGAGCACGCACTTGCGCACCGCCTCGCCCTCGATCCGCTGTTCCGCGATATCGAGCCCCTCCTTCTCCGCGATCTGCAAAAACTGCTCGAACAGCGGCCGCACCTGCCGCGCCCCTTGCGCATGAATGCCCAGCCGGCGGCAGGCTTCCATGGCGTAGTTCGCCTTGTCCGCATAACGCCACGCCCGCATGAGCAGGAAAAAATCGCTCTCGTGCTCGTCCCCGAACAACTCCTCGCGGGCCTCCGCCGTGCGTTTGTCCACCCCCCGCAGGAGGAAGTTCCGCCCCTGCGTCAGTGCCGCCATCAGCGCCACCGGGCGCACACAGCCGCGCTCCTGCGCCGCCAGAAACATCCGGGCATAGCGCGGATGCACCGGGAAACGCAGCATCTTGCGTCCGGTTTCCGTGATGCCCCGGCGCGGGCCGCCCAGCGCCCCGAGATCCGCCAAAAGCGTTTCCGCCCGCTCCAGCCCCTTCACATCCGGTTTTTCCAGCCAGGGAAAATTGGCCACATCCTCAATCCCGCTGGCCTTGAGCGTCAGGACGACCTCCGCAAGATCCAGTCGCTTCACCTCCGGCAGCTCCTGCAATGGCCTCTGCGCGTGTTCACGCTCCGTCCACAGGCGCACACAAACACCCGGCGCGGTGCGCCCGGCCCGGCCGGCCCGCTGATCGGCGCTGGCCGCGGAAATTTTCTCGATGAGCAGCGTGTTGATGCCGCGGTGCGGGTCGAAGCGCGCCAGCCGCGCCAGCCCGCAGTCCACCACCGCCGTGACGCCATCAATCGTGAGCGAGGTTTCGGCCACGTTGGTCGAGACGATGATCTTGCGGGTGTCGTAGCGCGCCACGGCCCGGTCCTGCTGGTCGGGCGGCAATTCCCCATGCAGGGGAAAGCAGACAAACCCGCGCAAGGCGTGCGAGCCCTGTACCTCCTGCACGGTGCGGCTGATCTCGTGCGCCCCGGGCATGAAGACGAGCAGGTCTCCCGTCGTCTCCGCCGCGATGCGTTCGCACTCGAGGGCCGCGACGCTCCACACAGGATCAGCCTCGAAGCTCACCGCTTTCGGCAGATATTCGATTCTCACCGGGAAGGTTCGCCCCTGTGAAGTCAGCACCTCGCAGGGTGCGAGATAATCGCGCAGCACCGCCGTATCCAGTGTCGCCGACATCACGATGATCTTCAGATCCGGCCGCGTCGTCCGCTGAATCTGCAACGCGCGGGCCAGGGAAATATCACCATAAAGATGGCGTTCGTGGAATTCATCGAACACCAGCGCCTTCACTCCGCGGAGTGTGGCATCAAACGACATCTGCCGCAGTAAAATGCCTTCGGTCACGAATCGGATGCGGGTCTGTTCGCTGACCCGTGACTCCAACCGGATCTGATAGCCGACAATCTCACCGAGCCTTGTCCCGACCTCCTCGGCCACGCGCCGGGCCAGTAGACGCGCGGCCAGCCGTCGCGGCTGCAAGACGACCGCCTCGCCCCCGTCGAGAAATCCGTGCCGCAACAGCATCTGCGGGATCTGCGTGGATTTGCCCGACCCCGTCGGCGCCTGCACAATCAGCCGCCCCTGACCGTGCAGGGCGGTAACGACGGGGGACTCGAGTTCGTAGATGGGCAGATCGCGGGCGGACATGAATGGGAAGCCGCAAGCGTCCGGCTCCCCGCCCCGCTGGCAAGGCCGGAGGTGAATAACCGGTGAATGAGATTATCCCCAAGTTATTCACCGCATCGCGCGGTGAGGAAGTTGTGCAGAACAATCCCTTTCAAAATCGGACCGCGCACGTAGATTTCTCTCTGTTCCTTGATAGAACAGTCGCAGCCCGGCGGCATGAAAAACCCGCCGGAAGCACGACTGGGATAATCCCGGGTGACCGGGGAAAGGTCGGTGGCAGCTGGTGCCACCTTCCCCTCCCGTGTGGCAACACGCGCGGCAGGCAGATATCACCAGCTCCTCTGGCCGGTGTCGTGACCGGGCCAGTTCAGCACGAATCAGGAGCTGAGCGGCGAGACGCGAATCAGAAACCGCAGTCGAGCCGAGTCAGGTGCGCGGGAAGTTTCGACCCGCGCGCCGACGCAGTTACCCAGGGGGTTATGGTTGCTACTGCGCAGACCAGAACGCGGTCGCACATCCCGGCGGGACAACCCCGCCAAAAGGCCCGGCTTCCAAATGAAGCGGGGCGCGCAAGGGAGGCGCGGCAGCGGGGAGTGAGCGGGCCTGGCAAAGCCCGTCAACCTCCTCAATGGGGCGGTGCGAAAACCGCATCACCCTACTGCAAACCGAAAGCAACCTGAGAGATAAGAGGTCAGACCCGTAACGCAGGGCCAACGGCCGGCCACCCGCCGGCGCCGTCCCTGCGGCCACGGTGCCGACGCGAAGAAATCGACGGATTGCAGGCGTGTCTGCACCCCGTCCGGCGAGCCGCCTCCGGCAGGAGGTGACCGAACCGGGCGAAGAGACCTCACTCGAAAAATCCCAGCCGGCAACGGCCGGGACGGTCCCGCCATGAGACCGAGATCAGCGCATGCCGCGTTGAGTGGCGTCGGGGAGCACACAACCCGCGAAAGCGAGAGTGCCAAATGCTGTGCCGAAGGGAAAGAGCGCGTGGCGAACGCCCACCCCCACTTTGAACCCGGGACCTTCATCGGTCCCGGGTTCTCTGTTTTGCGACCGCACCGGAGCATCCTCTCTCTCAAGCATCCCCCGCAGCCGAGCTCCGCAGCGCAGGTATTGCCGCGGAAAGAGGCCCAGGCTTTGGCCTTGAGCCTCCGGCCCCGCTGGCTTCCTTCTGCCGGGCATGTCCGCCGCCGCCTTCATCGCCGGTTGCACCCGCCTGCTCTGCGGCGCAAGGCCCCTGCCTGTGGATGCGATCCCCTCCGGACCGGCGGTCTATTTCGCAAATCACTCAAGCCATCTCGATTTCGTCATTATCTGGGCCTGCCTCCCGCCGGCCATACGCGCGCGGGGACGACCGGTCGCCGGTCGCGACTACTGGGAGAAAACGGCTTTGCGCCGCTGGCTGGCCCGACGGGTGTTCAATGCCGTGCTGATTGAGCGCAACCGCGTGACCGTCGCCACCAATCCGCTGGAGCCCATGCTGGCCGCGCTCGACGCCGGACACGCCCTCATCGTATTTCCCGAAGGCACGCGCAGCCCCGATGGCAAGGTGCAGGGCTTCAAGTCCGGCCTGTTTCATCTGGCGAAAGCCCGCCCTGGCATCCCGCTCGTCCCCATCCTGCTCGACAACCTCAACCGCATCCTGCCCAAAGGGGACTTCCTTCCGGCACCGTTGATTGCCAGCGTCCATGTCGGCCAGACGCTCTCCCTTGGCGAAGATGAAAACCGTGAGACTTTCCTCCCCCGCGCCCGACAGGCCCTCCTTGCTCTCATGGAGACCCATTCCGCATGAAACTTGATCCCGAAACACTTTGGCTGCTTGGCGGCATCGCCGCCCTGCTCGCCCTTTCCAGCCTTATCACCTTCATCCTGAAACGACGGGCGCACGGCGAGCCCAGCCCGGTCGTCCGCAACCTCGACGCGCGGGTCAAGGCGTGGTGGGTGATGGTGCTTGTCTTCAGTCTCGCGCTCATCACCGGCGGCACCGGCTCAGCCATTCTCTTTGCCCTGATCTCCTTCCTCGCCTTGCGCGAGTTCATCACCCTCACACCGACCAGACCCGGCGACCACCGCACGCTATTCTGGGCGTTCTTCGTGGCGGTCCCGTTGCACTACTTTGTCGTCTGGCTGCAATGGTACGGGCTCTTCGCCATCCTCATCCCCGTTTACGCCTTCGTCCTGCTGCCCGTCCGCAGCGCCACCGCAGGCGACTGCGAACGGTTCCTTGAGCGGACCGCCAAGACCCAGTGGGGGCTGATGGTCTGCGTGTATTTCCTCAGCCACGCCCCGGCCCTCCTCATGCTCCCGATCCCCGGCTACGAGGGTCAGAATGCCAAGCTCCTCCTGTTCCTCGTCCTCGTCGTGCAGATCAGCGATGTGTTTCAGTATGTGTGGGGCAAGCTTCTCGGCCGCAGGAAAATCGCCCCCACCCTCAGCCCCAATAAGACCCTCGAAGGCTTCATCGGCGGCGTGTTGTCCGCGACCGCCGTGGGCGCCGGCCTTTGGTGGGCCACGCCGTTCACCCCGTGGGAAGCCGCCGCGCTCGCCCTCCTGATCACCCTCATGGGCTTTTTCGGCGGGCTGGTCATGTCCGCCATCAAACGCGACCGCGGAGTGAAGGATTTCGGCAGCATAATCGAAGGCCACGGCGGCATGCTCGACCGGATGGACTCACTCTGCTTCGCCGCTCCGGTCTTCTTCCATCTCGTGCGCTATTTCCATACCTGAACCATGCCCACGCTTTACGATATCAAACCGCGCTTTCAGGCCCTCCTCCGCCCGCTCGTCCGGAAGCTCGCCGCCGGCGGAGTCACGGCGAATCAGGTTACCGTGCTCGCCGCCGTCCTTTCTCTTCTCGTGGGCGCCGCGCTCGCTTGGCGCCCAAATCTCCAACTCCTCTGGCTGCTCGTCCCCCTCACCCTCTTCGTGCGCATGGCGTTGAATGCCATTGATGGCATACTCGCCCGCGAGCACGCCATGAAGTCCCCGCTGGGCGCGATTCTCAACGAGGTCGGCGACGTCATCTCCGACGCGGCGCTCTACCTGCCCTTCGGCTTGCTCCCCGGTCTTTCCCCCGCGCTCATCACGGCGCTCGTCGTCCTCGCCGGAATCAGCGAGATGACCGGGGTTGTCGCCGTGCAGATCGGTGCCTCCCGTCGCTATGACGGTCCCCTCGGCAAAAGCGACCGCGCCTTTCTGTTTGGGCTGATCGCCCTTCTGGCCGGACTCGGCATATCGCTCCAAGTCTGGGGGAACATCGTCCTCGCGGTCGCCCTGGGCCTGCTGGGGCTGACCATTCTCAACCGCGGCCGATGCGCACTGGCTGAACTCAAGGCCCGCCCCGGCACCCCGTGAGCCCGGCAAGGAGGAGGCAAACCCAAACACCTGCCGCCAAGCTCAGACCGGGTATTTTGGGATGACGTGCGCGCAGGCGCTCATTCCCGCAGCACCACGGTCCCCGCGATCCGGTCCTCCACCGCCTGCCGGTTCGGGTCCCAGAGCAGCTTGAGGAACCCCATCATCCCCATCGCCACCGCCGCCACATAACCGCCATGGCGGATGAAGGCGTCGAAAAACGTCAGCGGGCCTCCGTCGAGCTTACGCACGCGAATCCGCAACAGAAACTTGCCGAGCGTCCGCCCCCGCCAGAGCCCGGCCGCAAGCGTAAAGTAAATCCCCGACCAGCCGAAAGTCACCCCCAGCGTACCGCTGAAGGTCTTGAGCTGGTAAAGCCAGGAGCCCCCGGCCCGCTCCAGTTCATGGTGCGCCTCCTTCAAAGCCTCCACCTGCCGGCGCAGGCGCTCGTTCGCCGTGCGCAATTCCGACATCGAAGCATCGGGCCGCACAGGAACCGTTTCCGTAAGCGCCGGACTTTTGGCCCGCCCGGTCAACGCCTCCAGATTGAGATCCCGCGACTGGACCGAGGACACGTGCCCCAGGCTGAGCAGCGCGACGGCGATCAAAGCCAGTCCAGCTCCCCGACAAATCCACCGCAGCGGTTTCATGGCCAGCGGAACATCCGCACGATTACCCAGCAGAAAAAACAGCAGAAACCCCGTGCCCAGCGCAAGAAAGGGCGTCGAAAGCAGAGACAGCAACCCCACCGCAACCACATCAATCCCCATGGCCGCCAAACGCCGCCATGGAGCCGCCAGCGGGCGGCCCAGCACTTCCGGCGCGACCGCGAGGGCCTCCGCCCGCACCACGCGACCAGTGGGCTTGATGGGGTCATCCGGCTGCTTCGACATGCCTCAGCGATGCCCTCCCCCCTCCCTGCGGGCAAGTCCGGTTTCCGCCTTCCTTCATTCTTGCATTCGCTCAAACCGGTTTTCACTTTGGACCCCTTTTTCAACCGAAAGCCATGCCATCCACATGAACCAGAACATCCGGAACATCGCCATTATCGCTCACGTTGACCACGGGAAGACCACCCTGGTTGACCAATTGCTCAAGGAAGGCGGAACTTACCGCGCCAACCAGCAGGTCGAAGAGCGAGTGATGGACTCGATGGATCTGGAGAAGGAAAAGGGCATCACGATCAAGGCGAAGAACACCTCCGTCCATTGGCAGGGCAAGATCGTCAACATCCTCGATACCCCCGGCCACGCCGACTTTGGCGGCGAGGTCGAGCGCGCCATGCGCATGGTGGACGGGGTGCTCCTCGTCGTTGACTCCTACGACGGCCCGCAGGCCCAGACGCGTTTCGTGCTGCGCAAGGCCCTCGCCCACGGCCTCAAGGTCGTCATCGTCATCAACAAGATCGACCGTGACAACGCCGACCCGAAAAAGATGTATGACAAGGTGCTGGAGCTCCTGCTGGAGCTCAACGCCGATGACGAGCAGTTCGACGCTCCCGTCGTTTATGGTTCGGGCCGCGATGGCTACATGATGTATCACCTTGAGGACGAGAAGAAGGACATGACTCCCCTCTTCCAGACCATCCTCGACCATATTCCGCCGCCATTCGCGAAACCCGAGGATCCTTTCCACATGCTCGTCTCCAACATCGATTGGAGCGATTACGTCGGCCGTATCGCCGTGGGCAAGATCCTCGGCGGTTCCGTCAATGTCGGCGACCCGGTCTGGGTCATCCGGCACGCCGAAGAGGGCCGCCGGGTGCGTGCCAAGGTCACCAAAGTCTTTGAATTCACCGGCTTGGGCACACAGGAAAGAGAGAGCGCTCACGCCGGCAACATCGTGGGCATTTCCGGTTTCGAAGACATTGATATCGGGGATACGCTCACCGCCGACGAAAGCGGCCACGCCCTGCCCTTCCAGCAGATCGACCCGCCCACCTTGGAAATGCAGTTCTGCGTCAACGACGGCCCGCTCGTCGGCCAGGAAGGCAAACTCGTCACCTCCCGCCAGCTGCGCGACCGTCTCATGCGCGAGCTGAAGACCAACGTCTCCATCTACATCGAAGACTCCGACAAGGCCGGCACCTACAACGTGAAGGCCCGCGGCGCCATGCAGGTCGCCGTGCTCGTCGAGACCATGCGCCGCGAAGGGTTTGAGCTGCTCGTCTCGCGTCCGACCGTGATCGAGAAGATCGTGGACGGCCAGCGCCTCGAACCCTACGAGACCGTCTGGATCGAGGTGCCCGATGAATGCGTCGGCTCCATCATGCAGAATCTCGCCAACCGCAAGGGCCAGCTTACCAACATGGAGAAGCTGCCCCACTCCACGATGATCGAGGCGACCATCACCACGCGCGGCCTCATCGGCATGGAAATTGATGTCGTCAACGCCACCAGCGGCCGCGGCGTCATGAGCCATCTCTTCAAGGAATACGGCCCCTTCGCGGGCGAAGTGCTCACCCGGCTCACCGGCACGCTCATCGCCACGGAAGCCGGCGAGACCACGACCTACGCACTCGTCATGTGCCAGGAGCGCGGCAAGCTTTTCGTCAGCTCCGGCGAGCAGGTTTACGAGGGCATGATCGTCGGCGAAAATCCGCGCAACGAGGATATCTCCATCAATGCCGTGCGCGAAAAGAAGCTGACCAACTTCCGTTCCCAGGGTGAAGGTGTGGCCACGGGGCTCATCCCCGCCGCCAAGCTCTCGCTGGAGCGTGCGATTGAATATATCGCCGCCGACGAGTTCGTGGAGGTCACGCCGAAGAACATCCGTCTGCGCAAGCGCATCCTCAGCTCCACCGAGCGCCGCAAGGCCGAGCGCTCCGGCAAGAGCAGCTGATCCCGACCCGCGACGGCGTAGGCCCTGATTCTGTCAGGCCTACGCCAGCTCGCGGGTTTCGCGTTCGATTTCATCCGCACGCTTCAGGCCGTGCGCGCTCGATTTCCCGGTCAGCCGCACGCACAGATTGTCCATCAGCGTGTAGCAAATCGGGACCACGAACAGCGTGAGAAAAGTCGCGATGGTCAGACCGCCGACCACCACGATCCCCATCGGATTGCGCGTTTCCGCGCCGGCACCCGAAGCAAAGGCGATCGGCACCGCCCCCAGGATGGTTGCGATCGACGTCATGAGAATGGGCCGGAACCGCACAGTCGCCGCGCTGAACGCCGCCTCAAAGGCGCTCTTGCCCGAGATTTGCAGCTGATTCGCAAATTCGACGATGAGAATCCCGTTCTTCGCCACCAAGCCGATCAGCATGATCAAGCCGAAGCGGGAAAAGAGATTGTCGGTCATGGGCGCGCCCCAGAACCGCGTGCAGTACAGCACCAGCAGGCCGCCGGCCACCGCGATCGCCACGCCCGTGTAGATCGTCAGCGGATGAACCCATGACTCGAATTGCGCCGCCAGAATCAGGAAGGTGAACAGCAGCGCCAGTCCGAAAAGCATGAACGTGTCACCGCTGCTCTCGACGAACTCCCGGGACTCGCCATCCCACGCAAAGGAGTAGCCCGGGGGCAGGATCTCGGCCGCCCTGCCCTCGAGGAACTTCACCGCGTCGCCGATGGTCGCGTTGGCCCCGAGCTGGGCCGAGACCGTCACGGAACGCAGGCGGTTGAAATGCGGGTAGTTCTCCGGCACGGCATTCTCATCCACCGAGACAAGGTTGCCGAGCTGGATGAGCTGGCCCCGGGTTGACTTCACATACAGCCGCGTCAGATCGCTCGGCGAGGCACGGTCGGCATCCTCTACCTGGACGATCACATCATACTGCTGGTTGCCACGCTGAAACTGAGTCACGCGGCGGCTGCCCAGCAGGGTCTCAAGCGTCGTCGCAACATCGGCGACCGGCACGCCCAGATCGGCCGCGCGGGCGCGGTCAATGCGCACTTCGAGCTGCGGCTTGGTCGGCGACGGGTCTACCCGGGGCTGCAGGAAGACCTCGCTCTCGCGCATCTCCTCAATAAAGCGCTGCCCGAGCTTCTGCAGCTCGGCAAAGTCACTGCCCTGCAGCACCATCTCGACACCGCTGCCGCCACGGCGGCTGCCCAGCGGGCGCATCGGCGAGGCGAAGGCCTGGCCGCCCGTGCTGATCTCACGCAACCGCTCTCGGAACTCCGCAACGATTTCCTGGGTCGTCCGATCGCGCTCCTCCCATACCTTCAGCGTGGTGAAGATGAAGGCACGACCGCCGTCACCGGTCCGGTGAAAAGTGCGCTCAATCTCCGGGATACGCAGCACTTCCTGCTCCAGCTCGTAGGAGTAAGACTGCATGTATTGCGGCGTTGACCCCACCGGCGGGATGAAATTCACCGTAAAAATGCCGCGGTCCTCCTGCGGCGTAAGCTCGCGCTGCAGACCGCCGTAAAGCCAGAACCCGCCGACGGTCAGCAGCAGGGTGGCCCCGAGCACGAACGTCTTGGCGTTGAACGCCCCCCGCAGCATGCGCGAATAGAGCCGGTTCAGCCATTCGAAGAAGGGCTCGGTTTTCCGGTAGAGCCAGTTGTGCTGGATCTGTCCCCCCTCACGTTTGATGTGCAGCATGCGCGAGCACAGCATCGGAGTCAGGGTCAGCGATACGAAGGCCGAGACAAGCACGGCCACCGCAAGTGTGATGCCGAACTCGAAGAACAGGCGCCCGGTCTGCCCTTTTTGGAAAGCCACCGGCAGAAAAACCGCCACCAGCGTCAGCGTCGTCGCAATGATGGCAAAGGCCACCTGCCGGGCGCCGAAAATGGCGGCGTGGATCGGCGACTCCCCTTCCTCGATCCGCCGGTAGATATTCTCCAGCATCACGATGGCATCATCCACCACAAGCCCCACCGCCAGCACCATGGCCAGCAACGTCAGCACGTTGAGCGAGAACCCCATCCAGCTCATCACCGCAAAGGCGCCGATGATCGAGATGGGAATGGCCAGCAGCGGGATCAATGTCGCGCGCCAGTCCCGCAGGAAGATGAAGATCATCAGAATGACCAGAACCGAGGCCTCCCACAAAGTCTTGTAAACCTCCTGCACCGAACGCTCCACGAACACGCTCGTGTCAAAACCGACCTGTACCTGCACGCCATCGGGCATTTCGCTCTGGATGACCGGAATCAGTTCCTTGATGCCATTCGCCACGTCGAGGAGGTTGGCCTGGGCCTGACGCAGGATCTGCACCCCCACCGTCGGCCGGCCCTTGAAGTAAGCCTCCCCGCGGTAATCGGCCTGCCCCAGCTCCACGCGACCCACATCGGCAAACTTCACCTGATAATCGCCCACAGCCGCCAGCACGAGGTTCTCGTACTCGATCACCTCCGCCATATTGCCCTGCACTTTGATGGGAAACTCCCGCGCCACCGATTCGATGCGACCGCCAGGGATCTCCACATTTTGCTGGCGCAACGCACGCTCAATATCGGCGACAGTGAGGTTGTAGGCCGCGAGGCGATCGGCGTTCACCCACAGGCGCATCGCATAGCGCGGGCCGCGGATGTTGACCGCGCCGACCCCCGGGACGGTTTGCAGGCGTTGGAGCGCGATGCGCTCCACGATCTCATATAACTCGGAGCGGGTGTGGCGGGCCGAGTTGAAGGAAAGCGACATGATCGGACTCGAATCCGACTCGGTCTTCGACACCCGCACGTTGTCGATCTCCGGCGGCAGGCGGCCCTGCGCGCGGCTGACGCGGTCGCGCACATCGTTCGCCGCCTCGTCAATATTACGGTTCAGGTTGAATTCGACGGAAATGCGCGACTGCTCCTCGGCCGAGGTTGAGCGAATGACGCGGATCCCGTCGATGGAGGCGATCTCCTTCTCCAGCGGCTCGGTGATCTTCGTCTCGACGACTTCCGCGGATGCGCCCGGATAGCTTGTCTCCACCGAAATCACCGGAGAGTCGATGCTCGGGTATTCGCGCACCGGCAGATTGGCAAAGGCCAGCAGACCGATGATGATGATCAGGATGGAGGCGACCAGGCAGATGACCGGGCGCCGGATGGAAAGATCGGAAAGGATCATGGGGTGACGGTCTGCTGTGCGAACTGCGCCCGCAGCGGCCGGGTTTCCAGTTTGATACCGGGATAGAGCACAAGCGCGCCCACGCCGGCGGCCACTACCTCATGGCCTTCAGTCAAAGCCCCCTCCTCCGCCTCGATCTCCGCCAGGCCCTGCGTACGCAGGCCGATGCGCACCGGGACAAACTCGGCGACTTTCTCGCCATCCCGCTCCCGTACGGCGATCACCTGAGTGCCGCTGGGGACGGTCAGGATGGCGCCTTCGGGCACGGTGAGGACCCCACGCCTCACCTCCAGCGTGATCTCGACGTTGGCAAACATGCCGGGTTTCAACATGGCCGGGGCATCCTTCAGGTAACCCTTGATCTCACTTGAGCGGGTGCCCCGGTCGATCACCGGGTTGACGAAATAAATTTCACCGAGGATACGCTCCTGCAGCTCCAGGCTGCGCGAGCTGATGCGAAACTCGGTCCCGGCGCGCACCTTGGAGAGATAGCGCTCCGGGACTTGAAAGCTCATCTTCAGACGACTGAGGTCGTTGAGGGTGGTAAGCACCGAACTGCTGGTCACGTAATCTCCGGGCGAGATCAGCCGCGCGCCGGTCACCCCATCGAAGGGCGCCTTCACCGACGTCTTTTCAATCCGAAGCTTGAGCACCTCCAGCTCGGCCCGGGCCGCGGCAAACTCACTGCGGGCGCGGTCGAACTCCGATTGCGGGATGGTGCGCGTCTCACTGAGGTTCTCACTGCGGGCCACGTTGAGTTCGGCGAGTTTGAATCGCGCCTCGACCTGCGTGTACTGGGCCCGGAGTTCCGCGTCATCGATTTTCATCAGCATCTGGCCCTGCTTCACCGCCTGCCCCTCCTCGAAGTAGATCCCCTGCACCAGCCCGGAGATTTCCGGACGGATCTGGGCCGACTCGTTGGCCTCCAGGGAGCCGACCACCGTCAGCGTCTCGCGGAGGTCATTTCGCATCACCGGTGACGTCTCGACGATCTGGGCCCGTTGCGTCGCGGCGGCAATCGGCCCCTCCTTCCGGGCGCAGCCCGTCGTCAACCCCATGCCGATCACCACCACCGTCAAAATGCCAATAAATCTATTCATAGTGAAAAGGTCAGCATCAGTGAGTAATAATACAAAGAAGCGCAACCCGTGACGCGGGAATTTGGGGTTATACCCGCGCCGTCACACAACCGCAACCGTCCCTCATCCATCCCCCGGGCACGGGGAGATCAATTCGTGAGTTGAGCGTAACCAGCGGCATCCTGCAGCCCATCAGCCGCAGACGGGGCATCCAGCTTGAGTTTCAACATCCAGCCCGCTCCGTAGGGATCGGAATTCACCGTCTCCGGCGCACTATCGAGCGTGGCGTTGACTTCCAGCACTGTGCCGGAAACCGGCGCGTAAAGATCCGATGCCGCCTTCACGGACTCCACGACGCCGAACGGAGCTCCGGCGGCCAGCACCGCACCCACTTTGGGCATCTGCACAAAGGTGATATCCCCCAGTGAATTCTGCGCGTAGTCGGTAATGCCAACAGTAGCCGTGCCATCATCGGCCAGCTTCAGCCATTCGTGGGACTTTGCGTAGCGGAGATCGGCGGGGACGTTGCTCATGAGGATTTTTTTAGTTCGACGAACGGAGGTTTGACGAGATGCAAATTGATCCCGGTCCCGCGGATATCCACCTGCAGCGGGCGGGCCGCCGCGGCGGCCTCCACCAGAGCGGAGCCGATTGCCTCGTTGAGCACCGGTGAAAGCGTGCCCGAGACAACCCGGCCCACCTCGGCCCCGCTTTCATCGCGCACAACGGTGTCCGCACGCACGATGCGCCGGTCGCCGGTCTTGAAGAAGACCACACGCTGAGAAGAGCCGTTTTGTTTCTCAGCCGCCAGGGCTTCGCGGCCGATGAAATCGGCGCCTTTGTCCAGCTTCACGGTCCAGCCCAGCCCCGCGGTCAACGGGGAAATGTCCGCCGTGATCTCATGACCATAGAGTGGATAACCCGCCTCCAGGCGCAGGCTGTCGCGTGCCCCCAGCCCCGCGAGTTCCAACCCATGGGGCCGACCAGCCTCCAGCAACGCGGCGGCCAGCGCCGAGGCATCCTCCGCTGCATGATAGAGCTCAAAACCATCCTCACCGGTGTAGCCCGTGCGACTGATGAGGCCATGCACGCCTGCAACCGTGCCTTCAACAAAGTGGTAGTATTTCAACGTCTCCAGTTTTGCCCCGGTCAGCGATTGCACGATGGTCGCCGCCTGCGGACCCTGAACCGCGAGCAACGCATAATCGGCGGAACGGTCGGTCACGCTCACCTCAAATCCCGCCGCCTGCGCCCGGAGCCAATCGAGATCCTTGGCGATGTTTCCGGCATTGATGCAGAGAAAGTAGTCCTCCGGTGCCCGCATGTAGATGAGCAGGTCGTCCACGACCCCGCCGTTGGGATAACACATGGGAGAGTATAGCACCCGACCGGGATACAGCTTGGTGACATCATTCGTCACGAGGTGGTTCAAATAGGCCGCAGCCCCCGGACCACGCACCTCGACCTCGCCCATATGGCTGACATCAAACAGCCCCGCCGCCCGCCGTACGGCCTTATGCTCTTCCAGGATGCTCCGGTACTGCACCGGCATCTCCCAGCCGGCAAAATCCACCAACCGGCCACCGTGGGCAGCGTGAAAATCACGCAAGGGGGTGCGCTTGAGCTCGCTCATGGGTGGATTAAGCCTCCTGCCGCCACCGGGCCGCAAGGCTCTTTTCCCGGCCGCCGCCGGCATCAGTGCAATTTGTATTCGTAAAACCCCGCAGCTTCCTAAACTGCCCCCATGTTCTGGCTGATCATCGCCATTGCCCTCACGCTGCTCCTTTCCTTCTCCGGCACCCTTCTGGCCACTCTCCTCATCCATGTGACCGAGGATGAAGTGGAAGAGCTGAAACAAACCCACCCTGTCGGCGGAGCTTGGCTTGAGACACAAACACAGCAACGGGATGGAGCGACGGATGATCTTCTCGCCTTCCGATCCGCCGTCACCGTATTGGGCTGCCTCGTCATAGGCGGACTGTTCATCCATCATTTCGGTTCGCCTCTGCTGGGGCTCCTTGCTTTCGCGCTGACGCTGGCCCTTCTGATCCTCACCGAGGCCCTGCCCCGAAACCTCGCCCGGGCACGCCGCCACTCGCTCCTGCCTCACGCCATCCTGCCGCTGCGCTGGGTCCGCAGCCTTTTCACCCCGCTGAACCGGCTGGGTGATCTGATGATCCGCTGGGTTGTCCCGAGCAACCAGACCGAGAATCCTGCCAATAAAGACAGCGCCACCCCCGCCAGCCGCGAAAAACATCCGGCCGATGACAACGAAGCCAGCATCATCGCCAACGCGCTCACGCTTGATGATGTGCGCGTGAGCGAAATCATGACGCCGCGCACCGTCGTCACCGCACTGCGCCGCAGTGCGACTATCAGCGAGATTTTTAAGGAGTTCCCCACTCTGCCCTTTGGCCGCATGCCGGTTTACGGTCGCAATCTGGATGAAGTCGTCGGCCTCGTGCGCCGGCGAGACTTGCACAACGCCAAGGCCCACGACCGCCACGACACGCTGGTCGAGCAGCTGATGCAGGAGATTCATTTCGTGCCGGAGACCATCACTGTCGGCAGCGCCTTGCAGACCTTTCTCAAGAAACATCAGAAACTGCTGCTCGTCGTGGATGAGTTCGGCTCCACCGCCGGCGTCGTCACGATGGAGGATGTCATCGAGCACCTCCTTGGTCGGGAGATATTCGAAAAGGATGACCCCGCCATCGACATGAGGGAGCTCGCCCGCACCCGCCTGCGCGACAAAAACCGTGCAAACGAAGCCAGCACGCCCTTCCCTCCTCCCCGCGCATGATTCTTTCATCGCCCTTCCTCGCTCATTGGGTGCACGACCTGAGCCCGTTTCTCATCGAGTTCGGCAACGGCTTCGGGATCCGCTACTATGGGCTCGCCTATCTGGCGGGCTTCCTCACGGCCGCCTGGCTTTTCCACTGCTACGCCCGCACCGGCCGCTCACTGCTGAGCTCACCCCAGATCGCGGACTTCATGCTCGCGCTTATCATCGGTGTATTCCTCGGCGGCCGTCTGGGGTATTTCCTCCTCTATCAGCCGGAACTGCTGCGGCACAACCCGCTCTCCCTCCTCCGCGTATGGGAAGGGGGGATGGCAAGCCACGGCGGCTTTTTAGGCGTGGCCGTCGCGCTCTGGTGGTTCTCCCGCAGCCGCCGCCTGCCTTTCTTCCACCTCGCCGATCTCGTCGCCTCCGCCACCGCGGTGGGCCTGCTGTTCGGCCGCATCGCCAATTTCATCAACGGGGAGCTCTGGGGCAAACCCGCCACCGTCGCCTGGGCCGTTATCTTTGCCCAGACCGGCGGCGGGGACGAACCCCGCCACCCCTCTCAACTCTATCAGGCTTCGCTGGAAGGGGCCCTTTTGCTCGCCTTCATCCAGTGGCGTTTCTGGCGCAGCGATAGCGTCGCCGCCCAACCGGGACGTCTCGCGGGAGAGTTTCTCATCGGCTATGCCATTCTCCGCGCCATCGGTGAAATTTTCCGCGAGCCCGATGCCACGCTCATCCTCGGCCTCAGTCGCGGCACCTTCTACTCCGTTTTCATCATCGCCTTCGGCCTCTGGCTCATTCTGAGAAAATCCACCCCGCTGCCGCGCATGCCTGCGCCCCGGGCCGCTCAATCACCCAAAGGCTGACGCCGCAGCAACCCTGTCTGCCGCAGAGCCTCGTAGGTCGCCACCCCCGCCGCCGTGCTCAGGTTGAGCGAACGCAGCGCCGGATTCGCATGCGGCAGCGTGAGCCGTGACGCCTCGCCCAGCTCCGCATGCAGCCACTCCGGGGCGCCCGAGCTTTCATTCCCAAAGACCAATCCATCCCCGTCGGCAAATCCCGCATCCCAAAAAGACCGCGCCGTCTTCGTGGTGAACAGCCAAAGCCGGCGCGGCGCATGCGCACTCGCCCGAAAAGCCGCCCAGTCCGCATGCTCATGCACATCCAGCGACCGCCAGTAGTCCATGCCCGCCCTCCGGAGATTCCGGTCATTAATCTCGAAACCGAGCGGGTGAATCAGATGCAGGCGCGTGCAAGTGAGCGCACACATCCGGCCGATGTTGCCGGTATTGGGCGCGATCTCCGGTTGAAACAGGACCACATGAAGCATAGGGAAAAAAACCTGGGGAAACTGGGTAATTCAAGCCCGCCTGCGCATTTGATTTTTCTCCCTGCATCACTCAGCGTCGCCCTCCAGTGAGCACCCCCACCAACAAAGCCGTGGTCATCCTGGATGACGAACAATCCTACGCCGAGCTTCTCACCCAACTGCTGACCGACAGTCTCAACTGCCCCCTCCACACCTTCACCCGTCCGCTGGAAGCCCTGGCCGCCCTGCCCGGCATTGATGTCGGCATGATTGTTACGGATTATTTCATGCCCGAGCTGAATGGCATCGAATTTATCATCGAGGCCAACAAGGTCCGACCGCTCGCCTCCTTCATCATCATCACCGGCCACCCTCTGCGCTTGACCGACGAAGCCCTCGCCGGGCTGCCCAATCTCAAGTCCGTCCTGCCCAAACCCTTCAACTGGAAACGGCTGACCGATGAGATCGCCCGCTACTGGCCGGAGGGTTCGCCCTCACCCTTGAGGGCCCGTTTAGGTTAAGCGCAGCCCCTCATTGTCGGCCTGCAGGATGTTGCCTTCACCCTGAAGGCCGACTGCGGCAAATGCCGCCCGCATCCCGCCGAGAACGGTCTCGGCTTGTTCCCTCCGGCATACGCACAGCACGCTTGAACCGCTGCCGCTCAGCCACCCCGTCAGCGCTCCCGCTTGCACGCCCGCCGCCAGTGCCGCCTGGGCGCCGGGGATGCGGGGCAGCCGATAAGGTTCGTGCATGAAGTCACTGCAGGCGTGCCGCAGGCGATCGTAATCCCCGCTGGCAAACACCGCCACCAGGTAGGCTGCGCTGTTGATGCTGCGCACGGCGTCAAAATAGGGCAGCTTCGCCGGCAGCGTGCCACGCGACTCCCCTGTCAGGATTTCCACCGGCGGTGAAGCCGTCACAAAGGCCAGGTCCTCCGGAACCTCGAAGCGCACGCAATCCACATAAGCGCCATCCTGCGGATTCGTCCGCGGCACGCAAAAGCCGCCCAGCACACCGGCGGCGGCATTGTCGGGATGGCCCTCCAAAGCCGTCACCAAACCGACCATCCGACTGCGCGGCAGACCCGTGCCGGCCAACGCATCCAACCCCGCCACGATGCCCGCGCGCACCGTGACGCTGGAGCCCAGGCCACGGGCCGGCGGCACGTCTCCCTTGATCTGATAGTTGAAGCCAAAGGGAGTGCGATTGACCGCTTTGAAAAAGGCGGTGGCCGCAGCCGCCACCATGTCCGTCGCGCGGGCATCCTCCGGCCGGGCCGGGGCCGGCTCGCGGCCCGTTGCGCGCGTGAGCGTGACGTGATTATAGAGCCGGAAGGCGAGACCGAGCGTGTCAAAACCCGCACCGCAGTTGGAGGTGCTTGCAGGCACGCGGACCGTGACGGAGTCGGGGATCGGGTTCATTGCCGGTATTTGATGGCCTTCTCGATTTCGCGATCCTGCACCTTCTTTTTGAGCGTCTCGCGTTTGTCGTAGAGTTTTTTGCCCGTGCAAAGGGCGATCTCAGCCTTCACCAGCGCGCCCTTGAAATACAGGCGCAACGGCACCAGCGCCCGCCCGCCCGCATCGAGTGCCTGGATGATTTTGCGAATCTGGTGGCGGTGCAGCAGCAGCTTGCGGGTGCGCCGGGCGTCGTGGTTGTACCGGTTGCCGAAATCGTAGAGCTCGATGTGCGCGTTGATCAGCCACAGCTCGCCCTTTTCCACGCGGCCGAAGGCATCATTGATCTGCGCGCGGCCCGCACGGATCGACTTCACCTCCGTGCCCTTGAGCGCAACCCCCGCCTCGAAGCGTTCGTCCACGAAGTAGTCGCGCAGCGCCTTGGCGTTGCGGACCTCCGTGTAGCGTTTGGCATCCTTCTTGGCGGCCATGGGGAATTAGCTATGCATAAAAAAGGCGGCTCCGGCAATTGCGGGGCCGCCCAGTTGAAAAATTTTCCGGGCCTCAGTTATCGCCCAGCTCGAAGCTGATCTTGCCTTCGATGATCTCGCGCAGCGCGGTGTCCTCGGGCGAGAGCTTCTCCAGCGACTCCACGAGCGGCCGGTTACCCCGGCGAAGCTGCTTCACGCGGCGTGAAACCACGTTGATGAGCACATTGGGATCAGGCACAACCTTGAGAGCCTCTTTGATGTAATCGTCACGCATATCGGCAATTGGCTAAAGTGAAATCGTGTATCGCTACGCGGCCCCCACCGAGGGTCAAGGGCTAATTTCCCGGCTTGCCGCCCCGCCACAGGTAACAACCTTTATGCCATGCTTGTCGCATGGACCACGGTAGGCACCCGGCCCGAGGCCGAAACACTCGCTGCGGACGTCATCGCCGGCAATCTCGCCGCCTGCGTGCAAATCGAGGGTCCGGTCATCTCCCATTACCGTTGGGACGGCCAGATCGAACGGGCCGAGGAGTTCCGGCTTTGTTTCAAATTGATGCCATCCCAATTACTGGCCCTTGAAGCCCACGTTCTCGGACACCACCCCTACGCTACGCCGGAGTGGATTGTCGTGCGCGCCGAGCATATCGGCGAAAAATACTTGTCATGGGCACAGGCCAGCTCTAGCCCTCTCTCCTTTTAGCAACTGCAACTCATTCATTTTTATCACCATGTCACAGCACAAGAGCCTCCAAGGTCCCTCCGGCATCGTAGTTAAACGTAACGTCCTCAAGCGTTTCGAGCGCGTTGACCTGCTCAAGAAGCGCGGCCAATGGAAGACCGGCGACCGGGTGCAAGGTCTGCGCAAGACCAAGCCCGACGTCTGAGTTTCCGTTCCCTCTTCCTTCCGGCAGGCAACCCTTGGTTGCCTGCCTTTTTTATCCCCAACGAACGCCCCCTCATGAACACGATTTTTTATCTGCGCGTCCTCATCATCGGATTCATCATGGGCGCGGCCGATCTGGTGCCCGGATTTTCCGGTGGCACCGTGGCCTTTGTCAGCGGCATTTACGATCGCCTCATCAACGGGATCAAAAACTTCAACCTGACGGCGCTGCAATTGCTGCGCCGAGGGCGGCTGAAGGAGCTCTCCGCCCACATTTCCCTGCCTTTCTTCCTCGTCCTTGGCACGGGCCTGCTGACGGCGGTTTTCAGTTTATCGCACGTCATCACCCACCTCATCAACCACCATCCGGTCGAGCTCTGGGCCTCGATCTTCGGCCTCGTCATCGGCTCAACCATTCTCTTGGCCCGGGAGACGTGGCGCTGGCGTTGGCCCGACTGGACCGGTTTCGTTCTGGCCGGAGTCGCCACCTACTGGCTGGTCGGTCTCGACGCCATCCAGACCCCGCCGACGCCCTTCTATCTCTTCATCTCCGGTGCCATCGCCATCTGCGCCATGATCCTGCCCGGTATTTCCGGCTCCTACCTGCTCATCATTCTCGGCAAATACCAGCAGGTGCTTGAGGCGGTCAACCAACGCGATTTCACCGCCCTCGCCTTCTTTATCAGCGGTATCATCGTCGGCATCCTCTCCTTTGTCCACGTCGTGAGCTGGCTGCTCCGCCATCATCGCCATGTGACCCTTGTCGTCCTGACTGGAGTGATGGCGGGCGCCCTTCGCACCGTCTGGCCCTGGCAGGAAGTCGTCAGCACCCGGCTCAACAGCAAGGGCGAGCTGGTTCCTCTCGCGCAGGTCAATGTCATGCCCGCGCTTTCTGAAATCGGCTTCGCCCCCCTCCTCATGTTCATCGGTGCCGTCATGGTAGTCGGACTCAGCCGGCTGAGTCCCGACCAGCGCGTTTCCCGGGTGAAGTAATCATCACGCGAGGTCTGGCACAGAAGCGGATTGCCTCCCCGCCGGCCCTGCGCCCCCATGGATGTATTATCCCAATGGGCGCCCCTCCCCTGCTCACCCCGCTCGATCTCCGTTGCGACCGTATCGTCACGCCCTTTGGCGTCGAATCCAGCGAGCCCCGGCTTTCCTGGAAATTCGCTCCCCTGGCCAAACCGGCGACTGAAGCCCGACAGACCGCGTATCAGGTGCTCGCCGCCACCACCCGGGACAAACTTTCCCCGGGAATCGCCGATCTTTGGGAGAATACGCGCACGCTCTCCGACGACACTCTCCATGTCCCCTACGCCGGTGCTCCTGTGGCGCCCGGTGCACGCATCTGGTGGACTATTCGCGCTTGGGATGCTCACGGTAATCCCGGGCCGTGGGCCGAGCCCACCTGGTGGGAAACCGCGCTCACTCCAGCGGACTGGTCGCCCGCGCGATGGATCAGTTCTCCGCTGGCCGATCCGGATAACGCCCCCTGCCTGCGCCGCAGTTTCACACTCCCCGCCCCTCCCCTCCGCGCCCGTGTCCACGTCTGCGGGCTCGGTTACCATGAACTGTATATCAATGGGATCCGCTGTGGCGACGCCGTCCTGGAGCCGGCTCAGACCGACTACGACTGCCACGCCCTTTACGTCACCCACGATGTCACCGCCCATCTCGCCACCGGGGCAAATGCCATCGGCCTGATTCTCGGCAACGGCTGGTTTCATCAGGACAAAGTCTGGAAAGGCGGCTTCGAACCTTACGGGAAACCTGGTGCCTTGCTGAAACTCAGCGTCACCTGCGATGGCGGTTCGATCCACGAGATCGTTTCCGATGGCAACTGGCTGGCCGCCGCCGGACCGATCGTCTTCAACAATGTTTACGCCGGGGAACGCTACGATGCGCGCCGTGAACTCCCCGGCTGGGCCCAGCCCGCCACGCCTCCCGGCGACTGGCAACCCGTCAAGGAAGTCGCCCCGCTCGCCCCCGCGCTGCGCCCGCAGCAACTCCCGCCAATCCGGCGCACCCAGTTTCTTCCCGCCCTGTCCCGTCGCCAGATCAGTAAAGGAACCTGGGTTTACGACTTCGGCCAGAACTTTGCCGGCTGGACCCGCCTCCAGGTGGAAGCACCGCGCGGCACCGAGGTCTGCCTGCGTTTTGCGGAGGATATATTCGCCGACGGTTCACTCAACCCGCTCAGCACCGGAGTCGTCCACACCCGCTTTGTGCAAACGGACCGCTACCTCTGTCACGGCCGCGGGCCCGAGATCTGGGAGCCCCGCTTCACCTACCATGGCTTCCGCTACGTCGAGGTCACCGGCCTTGCAGGCGAGCCGCCGCTCGATCTCCTCGAAGGCGTCGTCGTCCACACCGACTTTGCCTCCGCCGGGGAATTCACCTGCTCCGATCCCCTCCTGAACCGCCTGCACGAAACCGCCCGCTGGACGCTGCGCGGCAACCTGCATGGAGTGCCCACCGACTGCCCC
The DNA here is from genome assembly GCA_964429385.1 of uncultured Opitutaceae bacterium. GTDB lineage: Bacteria > Verrucomicrobiota > Verrucomicrobiia > Opitutales > Opitutaceae > UBA2377. The sequence goes on along the minus strand of CAYSBR010000004.1, from coordinate 13,545 downwards.
GCACGTGAACGCTGCGGCTGGCTTGGCGATGCCCACACCATCGCGGAACTCACGTTGCTCCATTTCGACTCGCTCACCTTCTGGCGGAAATATCACCGCGACATCCTCAACAGCCGCGGGCACGGCAACCCCGCCGAACCGCGCGTCCCCGCCAATATTGCGCCCGGCCAGCGTCATTGCGGTCAGGCCAATCCCGATTGGGCCGTCGCCCTCGTGCTCATTCCCTGGCAGCTATACGTTTACACCGACGATCAGGCCCTCCTCCGCGAAACCTACCCCGATCTGCGCAACTTCACCGACTGGCTGGAGGAGACCGCCGTGGATTACATCGTCCTCCGGGGCTATGGCGACTGGTGCCCACCCGGCCTGCTCGAGCCCAAGGAATGCCCCGTCGCGCTCAGCTCAACCGCCTTCTACTTCCACACCGTCTCGGCCATGGCCGCCATCGCTCGCGCCCTCGACCGCCCGGATGATGCCAGACACTACACCGCGCTCGCTCAATCCATCCGCACCGCCTTCCACACCAGATTCTACCGGCGACGTGGCTCAACCTACGGCAGCCAGACAGCCAACACCCTCGCGCTCGCCTTCGGCCTCGCCCCCGCCGGCACCGAGGCAAAAATCGCCGCCTCGCTCGCCCGGCATGTGGCGGACGAACACCGTGGCCATTTCAACGCCGGCATCCACGGCCTGCGCCACCTCTTCGATCAACTCTGCCGTCACGGCCAGGAATCCGCCGCCTGGCAGGCCCTGCAAGCCGAGGATTTCCCCGGCTTCAAACAACATTTCGCCTTTGGTGCCACGACCTTCTGGGAAGTGTTCTATAATCCCTGGTGGCACACGATGCACGACCGCTCCCTCAATCACCCCATGCAGGCCGCTTTCGCCGCGTGGTTTTTCCACGGCATCGGCGGTATCCGTCCCGACCCGCTCGCCCCCGGGTTCAAACACTTCACCCTCCAACCCCATCTCTGGCAGCAACTCACCTTCGCCGAAGCCAGCTATGAATCCGTCCGCGGCCTCATCACCAGTCGCTGGGAACGCGACGGCGAAAAATTCACATGGCATCTCACGATTCCGGCCAACACCACCGCCACCGCCACGCTCCCCTGTAAATCCGTTTCATCCCTGCGCCTCAATCAGGCCAGAACCGACACCCAGCGCGCCGGCAAGGGCTTTGTCCGGCTCACCCTCCCGCCAGGCCGGCACACGCTCGAATCCACGATCAGCGCCTGACTTCTCTTACCGGCTCATACAACAGAGCGAAGGCTGGTGCTCCCGGCGGGAATCGAACCCACATCACCGGCTTCGGAGACCGGTGCACTATCCATTGTGCTACAGGAGCGCGAGGGCCTAGCAGTAGGCGCGGCGCGGCCGGCTTCAAGCAGTTTCCGGCGCCGCACCCGGCAAAAAATCAGATATGGATCGCTTCGCCCAGCGCCGCGGCCGAAGCCTCCATGTTCGCCTCGCTCAGCGTCGGGTGCGCATGGATCGTCTGGTGAATCTCCTCCACCGTCGCTTCCAAGGTCATCGCGAGGCTGTATTCCGCGATCAGTTCCGTCGCCTCGCTGCCGAGAATGTGGGCGCCGTAGATCTCGCCGGTCTTGGCATCCGTGATCACCTTCACAAAACCCTCGCTCTCGGCCGAGGCCACAGCCTTGCCCGAAGCGGTGAACGGAAACTTGCCCACCTTGTAGTTGAGCCCCTTGTCCTTCGCCGCCTTTTCGGTGAGGCCGGTGCTGGCCACCTGCGGCTGGCAGTAGGTGCAGCCCGGGAAGTCTTTCACGCGCTTTGGCGTGCCGTGACCGAATATGCCGTTGACGGCGCTCACGGCCTCATAGGTCGCCACATGGGCCAGCCACGGAGGTCCGATGATGTCGCCGGCCGCGTAGATCCCTTTCACGTTGGTCTGGTAATCATCGCCCACCTTCACGTAGTTGCGATCCAGCTCCACCTTCAGCTCGGGCGCGATCACGCCTTCGATGTTGGCCACCACGCCGATGGCGGAGAGCAGCAGATCGGCCTCCACCTCGGTCTTTTTTTCGCCCGCCACGAGGTCAAGCTTCACGGAGCTTTTGCCCACGCGGAAATTTTCGCACTTGGTCCCGGTGTGGACGGCGATGCCCTGCTTCTCAAAGGAGCGCTGCAATGTCTTCGCCACTTCCTCGTCCTCGACCGGCAGGATCTGCGGCAGCATCTCAACAAGGGTCACTTTCGCCCCGAAAGCGTTGTAGAAATAGGCGAATTCCACACCGATCGCCCCTGCGCCGACAATGACGACCGATTTCGGCAGCGTCGTATTGGCCAGCGCCTCGCGCGAGGTCATCACGCGTTTCCCGTCGTACTCGAGACCGGGGATCGGCCGCATGCGGCAACCGGTCGCGATCAGGATGTTTTTCGCCCGCAGGGTCTTCCCCTTGTGCTCACCCTCGGTGATCGCAACCGCATCGGCCTTCGCCACCGTCGCGCGCCCCACGAAGTATTCGACCTTGTTCTTGCGAAAGAGAAACTCGATCCCCTTCGCCATCTGGCCGGCCACGCCCCGGGAGCGCTCCATCACCTTGGCGAAATCAAAGGATACTTCCTTGGCGCTCAGGCCATAGACCTCGGCTTTCTTGAATTTCTGATACAGGTCGGCGCTTTTGAGCAGCGCCTTTGTCGGGATGCAGCCCCAGTTGAGACAGGTGCCGCCCGCACGTTCCATTTCAATGCAGGCAACCTTCTTGCCCAGCTGCCCGGCGCGGATCGCCCCCGCATAACCCGCGGGACCGCCGCCGATGACAACCAGATCGTATTCAGTGGATTCAGCCATGGTGATTTATATGAACTTTGGCCCAGACGCTCGCACACCCGCGCGCCCCGTCAAATTCAAAACCGGCGGACGGTCGCCAGCCGGTCCGCCTGCGTGCTCCGCGCTCAGATATCAATGACGTCATCCCGCTTCCGCGGCGCCTGGCCCCGTGAACGCGGGGACGGTCCGGACAACAGGCGGGTGAACACAAAATTGGTCACGCTCACGATCAACGCGCCCCCCAGCGCCGACCAGAAGCCGGCCACCTCAAACCCTGTCACCAGTTTGCCGACCAGCATGAACAACAAGGCATTGATCACGATCATACCCAACCCCATCGTCAGCACGATGAACGGCAATGTGAACAAAACCAGCAGCGGCTTGAGGATGACGTTGAGGAAACTCAGCAGCAGCACCACGATCAGCAACGTCGTGCCGTCGTCATATCCGATGCCCGGGATCACCTTCGTCGAAAGCATCACGCCGATCGCCAGCACGGCCCAACGCAGCAGCAGTTGCAAAATCGGGGAATTCATCTTCGCCTAGGCTCCCCCGCTGCGTCCCGTCAGGCAATGAAAATACTTCTAATCCAGGACCACCTCCGCAACGGCGGCACCGAGCGGCAGACCGTGCTCCTGGCCAACGCCGCCGCCGAGGCGGGGCATGCCGTCACCCTGCTCACCTTCCGCCCCGGCGGCACGCTGGCCGGCACCCTTTCACCCACCGTCACCTGGCGCAGTCTCCAATCATTCGACACCCGCCTCGACTGGTTTGCCCCGGGGCTGATCCGCCAGATCGAACGCCAGCCGCCCGACCTGATTCTTTGCATGGGCCGGATGGCCAACTGCTACGGCCAGGGCCTCGTCAAGGAAACCCGGGATCGCTGGCCCAATCTCGCGGTGATCGGCACGATGCGCACCGGCAAACATCTCCCCTGGCTTTTACGCCTCTCCTTGCGTCAGGTCCGCCACATCATCGCCAACAGCGAAGCCGCCAAGAGCACGCTGGTTCACGACTACCGGCTCCCGGCGGAAAAAATCACCGTCATCCACAATCCGCTCGTTTTCCCGCCCATTTCGGCACCGGCGCGCAACGACAGCCTCCGCTCCGCCCACGGCGCCACCGCCGCCACGACGGTTTTGCTCAACGTCGCCATGTTTCGGCCGGAGAAAAACCAGCGCGAGCTCATCCGGATCGCCGCCGGACTCCCGCGCGATTTTGACTGGCAACTCTGGCTGGCCGGAGAAGGACCGGCCCGCGCCGGGTGCGCGCGCCTTGCCCGCCGCCTTGGTCTCACCGCCCGCGTAAAATTCACCGGTTTCCAATCCTATCCCGCTCCCCTCTACGCGGCCGCCGACCTCGCGGTGCATGCCTCCTGGAGCGAATCCCTTTCCAACTTCCTCATCGAAGCCCAGGCCCACGGCCTGCCGGCGGTCGCCAGCGCGGCGCAGGGCGTGGCCGAATGCTTCATCCCCGGCGATACCGGCGCCGTCATTCCCCGCGGCCAGCACGACGCCTTTCGCGCGGCGATCCTGGATTTCGCCATCCCCGATCCCGCGCGCCGCGTGCGTGCACGCCGGTATGCGCGGGAAACCTTCGACGCTCCCCAGCAGATCCAGCGGCACCTCGAACTGTTTATCCGTCTCACCTCCCCTGCCGCCCCGCCCCCCGCCCCCATCCGCTCCTGATTTTTTCGATGACCAACAAACAACGCGTCGATCTCATCGCCCGCCACATCCGCGAACACAAATACGCCGATCTCCATACCTTGGCGACGCGCTTCAGCGGCTCCCTATCGACCGTCCGCCGCGCCCTGGACCAGCTTGAAGCCGCCGGCATTGTGCGCCGCCACCACGGCGGCGCTTCGCTTGTCGAACAGGATGCCGTCGCCCAGGAATACGACTTCATCGCCCGCAACCAGCGACACCCCGACGAAAAGTTCGCCATCGCCAGCCTGGTCGCGCGCGAGGTGCAACCCGGCATGACCGTCATCCTCGACGGCGGCAGCACCACCTACGCCGTGGCCCGCCTCCTTGTGGACAAACGCCTGCAAGTCATCACCAACTCCCTGCCCGTCGCCTCGCTCTTCAGCGAAGTCGGCAGCGTCGAGACCATCGTCACCGGCGGCAGCATCTACAACCGCCTGGGCGTCGTGCTCGGCCCGATGTGCGAGGAATCCCTCGGCCAGGTGCATGCCGATCTCGCCATCCTCGGTGGCGCCGGCATCACGGAAAACGGCGTGTGGAATCACAACTCCCTCATCGTCTCCGCCCAGCGCAAGATGATCGCCGCCGCCGAACGCACCATCTTCGCCCTCGACAACTCAAAATTCGGGCGAAAGGCCCTCAGCCTCACGACTCCCTTCGAGCAGGCCTTCACCATTGTCACCGACGTCCGCCCCACGCCCTCCGTCGTCCGGGCCATCCAGACCGCCGGCGCCCGCCTCACCCTGACCGGCCGCCAAAGCCGTTCGTGAAAAAGGCGTTCCTGACAGCGTCCTGTCAGCAGAAGTGATCGAAGCCTGATCACTGGTTGCATTCCCGATCCGCCTGCACTTCGTCATCGCCGTGTCCGCCCAAGTCACCCGCCCAGAACCCGAATGCATCCGCCTTCGTGGCGTCCGCCAGAACAATCTCAAGGGATTCGACCTCGATCTGCCTTTGGGGCGCTACATCGTCGTCACCGGCCTGAGCGGCGCGGGCAAATCCTCCCTCGTATTCGACACGCTCCATGCCGAGGGCCAGCGGCGCTATGTCGAAACCTTCAGCGCCTACACCCGCCAGTTTCTCGATCTGCTGAACAAGCCGCGGGTGGATGCCATCGAGAACATCCGCCCCTCCATCGCCATCGAGCAGCGCAACACCGTCAAGACCTCCCGCTCGACCGTCGGCACGATGACCGAACTCACCGACTTCTTCAAAGTCTGGTTCAGCCATGTGGCCGATTGTTTTGATCCCGACACCGGTGAGAAAGTTGATGACGACAATCCCCAGACCATCTGGGAAAAGACCGTCGCCACCCAAACCGGCCGCAACGTCATCGTCTCCTTCAAGGTCACCAAACCCGACAATCTTGGCTGGGAAGAAATCCTGCCCAACCTCAAAGGACAGTCCTACGTCCGCGTGCTGGTCCCGGCTGCCACCGGGCTCACTGTCCACCGGCTCGACGAGCTGATCGCCGACCTCGGCCCGCTGGCTCACGCCCCCCATCTCTTCGTCGCGCAGGATCGCATCATCGTCCAGGCTGCGAACAAATCCCGCTTTCTCGAAGCCGTTGAAACCGCCCTGCATTTCGGGCAGGGTCAGGTTCACCTTTGCAGCGAGCCCCCGTCCGCTTCGCAAGCCAGGGCCTCAAATCCGTCGTTCACTGAGATCGCCCACTACTCCCGCGGCCTGCACTCGCCCAAGACCGGGCGCACCTTTCGCGCCGCCACTCCCGCGCTCTTCTCCTTCAACTCCCCGCTCGGGGCCTGCCCGAAGTGCCGCGGCTTCGGCCGCGTCATCGACATCGATTACCGCCTCGCCCTGCCCGACCAGTCCCTCTCCCTCGACGAGGGCGCGATCAAGTGCTGGGAAAGCGACATCTACGGCGAATCGAAAAAGGATCTGTACAAGTTCACCCGCAAACTGGGCATCCCCACCGATGTGCCCTTCGCCGCCCTCACCCCCGAACAGAAAACTTTCATCATCGAAGGCGAACCGGGTTACGGAGAAGAAACCGGCAGGACCTGGCCGCAGTATTGGTATGGCCTGAAAGGTTTCTTCCGCTGGCTGGAGAAGAACACCTACAAGATGCATGTGCGCGTCTTCCTCTCGCGCTACCGGGCCTACAACCCCTGCCCCGCCTGCGGCGGCGCCCGCCTTCAACCCGAATCACTCTGCTGGAAATGGCAGGGCCGCACCCTCCCCGAACTCTACACCCTCCCCGTCTCCGACCTCCTCGCAGCGGTCCAGCCATCGAAAACCGGAAATACAAAATCGAAAATCAGCGAAGCGCACAGCGCTCTGCTCGCCCACGAATCCATTCTCACCCGCCTGCGCTATCTTGAGCAGGTCGGCCTCGGCTACCTCACGCTCGACCGCACCTCCAAGACCCTCTCCGGCGGCGAAGTCCAGCGTGTGAACCTCACCTCCTGTCTCGGCACCTCGCTCGTGGACACGCTCTTCGTCCTCGACGAGCCCAGCGTCGGGCTCCACCCCCGCGACATCGACCGCCTCATCGGCATCATCCGTTCGCTCACCGCCGCCGGCAACACCGTCGTCGTCGTGGAACACGACGAGGCCATGATCCGCGCCGCGGACCATCTCGTCGAAATCGGCCCCGAGCCCGGCGGCCGCGGCGGCCACGTCGTCTTCCAAGGCAGCCTCGCCGCCATGCAAGCCTCGGCGCAAAGCATCACCGGCCGTTATCTTTCCGGCGAGGAAACCATCAGCATACCCGACTCGCGCCGCCCGGTTATCAGCGACGGACGAAAAGCAAACCGCACGCCCCGCCTCACCTTCGCCGGCGCATCCAAGCACAACCTCAAGGATATCACCCTCGATCTGCCCCTCCAGCGCCTCGTCTGCCTGAGCGGCGTCTCCGGTTCCGGCAAGTCCACCCTCCTCGACAACGTCATTCACCAAGGTCTGCTCACCCGCCGCAACCAGCTCACCGAGGACCCCGCCGTCATCAGGACCATCCACGGCGATCACGAGTTCACCGAGATCGTACTCGTGGATCAATCCCCCCTTTCGCGCACTCCACGGTCCAACCCCGCTCTTTATACCGAGGCGTGGGATCTCATCCGGGAACTCTACGCGCAGACTGCCGCCGCCCAGGCCGCCGGCCTCAGCGCCGCCTCATTTTCCTTCAACAGCGGCGACGGTCGCTGCGACCACTGTCAGGGCCTCGGCTACGAGCGCGTCGAAATGCAGTTTCTTTCCGATGTCTTCGTGCCCTGCCCCGTCTGCGAAGGCCGGCGCTTCAAGCCCGAGACACTCGCCATCCAGTGGAACGGCCAGTCGGTCGCCGATCTGCTGGCCACCAGCATCAGCGATGCCCTGCCGCTCTTTTCCGACCATGCCACCATCCGCCATCGCCTCACTTCGCTTGAGGCCGTCGGGCTGGGCTATCTCACACTGGGCCAGCCGCTCAATACCCTCAGCGGCGGCGAATCGCAACGCCTCAAACTCGTCCGCTACCTCTCCGGCTTTGCCGGAGAAATCAAAAACCAAACCTCGAAAACCGAAAATCCCGCCGGAGCCCTGCTCCTGCTCGACGAGCCCACCACCGGCCTGCACCGCCACGACGTGAAGCGCCTGCTCGGTGTCCTTCACGCGCTCGTGGATCGCGGTCACAGCGTAATCGTCATCGAGCACAACCTTGATGTGCTCAAATCCGCCGACTGGATCATCGAGGTCGGCCCCGAAGCCGGCGCCGGAGGCGGACGCATCATCGCCGCCGGCCCGCCCGAACAAATCGCCCGCTCGAACTCCGCCACCTCTGTTTTTCTCCGGCGCGCGCTGCTTGACCGCGAAGACCCGATACCGGAAACCGACCTGCTCGCGGCCGAAGCCCCAGCCACCTACGAAATCAACCCGGCTTCCAGTCTCCCCAATCCGCAGTCACTGGTCATCACCGGCGCCCGCGAGAACAACCTGAAGAACCTCTCCCTCGCCCTCCCTCATCACGAACTCACCGTCGTCACGGGCGTCTCGGGCTCCGGCAAGTCCACGCTCGCCTTCGATATCGTCTTCGCCGAGGGCCAGCGGCGCTTCATGGAATCCATGTCGCCCTACGCGCGCCAGTTCGTCGAACAACTGCCTCGCCCCGACATTGACCGGCTCACCGGTATCCCGCCCACCGTGGCCATCGAACAACGCGTCACCCGCGGCTCCCGCAAATCCACCGTCGCCACCATCACCGAGGTCGCCCAATACCTCCGCCTGCTCTACGCCCGCCTCGGCGTGCAGCATCATCCGGACACGGACAAGCCCGTCACACCGCTTTCCCCCGGCGCCTTGAAGAAGCTGCTCCTCCGCGTGCTGCACGGATCGGCCAAGGCCAAAAAGGCGAAGCACCTCTATCTCTGCGCCCCTCTCATCCGCGGACGCAAGGGCCACCATCAACCCATCGCCGCCTGGATCGCCCGGCAGGGCTATGCCCTGATGCGCGCCGACGGCAAGCTCCTCGCCGTCGAGGCTTTCACCAAGCTCGACCGCTACAAGGAACACGACATCGAAGTCGTCGTGGCCGATCTGAAAAGCGAAGCCCGGCCCGGCGCCGCGCTCGATACCGCCCTCCAGCTCGGCAAGGGCTCGTGTTTCCTGCTCACACCCGCGGGCGAGATCCTCTCTTGGTTCTCCACCACGCGCACCGACATCGAAACCGGAGAGAGTTTTCCCGAGCTCGATCCGAAGAATTTTTCCTTCAACTCCCCCCGTGGCTGGTGCCCCACCTGCCGCGGCCACGGTCGCGTGTTCCCCTGGATGCTCGAGCCGACCGATGACAAGGAGGACGATCCGCTCGCCCGTTTGCGCGAGTTCGGCGTCGAGTCCGCCGACGAGGTCGCCGAGTCCGGCCAGCCCTGCCCCGAGTGTCACGGTGAACGCCTCAACCGCATCAGCCGGGCCGTGAAGCTGCACCTCCGCCCTCAGAGAAAATCGAGCGACGAAAACCAGGCCACCGCCCTCTCCCTGCCCGCCCTGCTCCGCAGCACCGCCGCGCAGTTGCTCGCCCGGCTGTCCAGATTGGAGCTCGACGCGCGCGGTCGCCTGATCGTGCAGGACATTCTCCCGCAGATTGAGGAGCGCCTGAAATTCCTTGAGCATGTCGGGCTCGGCTACCTGTCGCTCGACCGCCCCACCGAAACGTTGTCCGGCGGCGAAGCCCAGCGCATCCGCCTGGCCGCCCAACTCGGCTCGAATCTCTCCGGCGTGCTTTACGTACTCGATGAGCCGTCCATCGGCCTGCACGCACAGGACAACGACCGGCTTATCGAGACGCTCCAGGCCCTTCGCGCCAAGGGCAACTCCCTCCTGGTCGTCGAGCACGACGATGAACTGATGCGCCAGGCCGACCGCATCGTGGACCTCGGCCCCGGTGCCGGCATCCATGGCGGTGAGCTGCTCGCCTACGGCACGCCCGCCGAGATCCAGGCCAGCGACAAATCCCTGACCGGACTCTTTCTCGCGAAGGGAATCACCCATCCGCAGCGCGGCACTTACCGGCCACTCCCTGAAACCAAAGAACGGAAATCGAAAACCGAAGCCATCCTCACGCTGACTGACGTCACCTTCCGCAACCTCAAGGGCTTCGACCTCCGCCTTCCGCTCGGCCGCCTCATCATGGTTGCCGGCCCCAGCGGCGCCGGCAAGTCCACCCTCTTCCGGGACGTGCTGCACCCCGCCGTCACCTGCGCCATCAAAGCCGGAAAATCCCGGCTCACGGGTCGCGACTTTGTCAAACGCACCGGCTTTGCGGCCGACGGCTCTCAACTCTCAACCCTCGACTCTCCACCGCCATTCACCGAGCTTCGCTCGGCGAATGGCTTCAAGTCCGTGATCGAGGTGGACCAATCGCCCATCGGCAAAACCCCGCGTTCCACGCCCGCCACCTATCTCGGGATCTTCGATCTTGTCCGCCAGTTTTTCGCCTCGCTGCCCGAGGCGAAAATACGCGGCTACACCGCCTCGCGTTTTTCCTTCAACACCGCCGGCGGACGTTGCGAAGCCTGCCAGGGCGCCGGCCGCATCAAGCTGGAGATGGCCTTCATGCCCAATACCTACCTGCCGTGCGATGACTGCCGCGGGTTGCGCTACAGCCCCGAGCTGGCCGACATCGCGTGGAAGGGGAAAAGCATCGGTGAAGTCCTGCAGCTCACCTTCGAGGAAGCCGCCGGCTTTTTTGATTTTCATTCCCAGCTCTCCGCCATCTGCCGCCTCATGGTGGATTGCGGGCTCGGCTATCTCACCTTGGGACAGAGTTCACCCACCCTCTCCGGCGGCGAGGCCCAGCGCCTCAAGCTTGTCACCGAGCTCGCCCGCGGGTTGCAAACCTACACCGAACGCTCGCGCGGCATCGCCATCCGCAACCTCTACCTCCTGGAAGAGCCCACCATCGGCCTCCATCTCAGCGACTGCGAAAAGCTCATCAAGGTCCTGCACTCACTCGTGGAACAGGGCCACACCGTGGTGGTGATCGAGCACCATCTGGATCTGCTCGCCGAGGCCGACTACATTGTCGAGCTCGGCCCGGTCGGAGGACCTGACGGCGGCGAACTGCTTTATCAAGGCCCGCTCGCCGGCCTGTTGAAAGTCAAACGCAGCCCCACCGCTCCCTACCTGCGCGGCAAGCTGTCCGCAGCAACCGGGCGCTGACCGGTCGCGCCTCTCACCCGCCCGCCAGGCTCACATCATGCGCCTTTGCGGCTTCCTGCACGATGCGCACCAACTCCGCCACGGAAACCGGCTTGAGCAGATAGCGGAATAGCCCCGCCTCGTTGACGCTGCGCAAAAGCATCTCGGGCTTCATGTAGCCGGTCACCAGGATGCGCTGCATGTGCGGATATTCCTCCCGCGCCCGCACCAGAAAGCTCATGCCATTGCCGCCCGGCATCAGGTGATCCGCCACGACCACTTTGAACGTCCGCTTGTGCAGGGCAAACTCCGCCTCCCGCACCGAGTTGGCCAGCGTCACCTCAAAATAAGGGGACAGCGCCAGCTCGAAGACCTCCAGCAACGGCTTCTCGTCATCGATCAGCAGGATGGCATCCTTGTTCGGAGCGGCGGCCTCCGTATGGGCATCAGCGGCATTCATGGGTCAATGCGTTGTGCAGCCCGTATTTCGGATTGGCAAACCCATTCAATGCCATAACCGCATCGTCCTCGTTCGCTTTGAGATTGCTTCCGCCTGTCCGAAGTAATCTTCTGCAGCGGGAGTTCTAACGACATGAAGAACTTGGATTTGCATACCGCCGCCCGCGAAGGGTCTCTCGGTGGCCCCGTGCTCACGCTCGCGGGGCTCACGGCGCGCAATGCCGCCGGCAACACTCCTCTGCACAGCGCGGCCAAATACGGTCACCTCAATCAAATCCCGCCGGCCTTCCTCACACTTGAGGCTCTTTCCCTTAAAAACGACCTCGGGTACACCCCCATTCACCACGCCGCCCTCGGCGGGCATCTCGACCAGATTCCGCCCGCTTTGCTCAATGCCGGCACCCTTTCGCTGCGCAGCAATTCCGGCTATACCGTCTTTCATGTCGCCGCCGCCCATGGCCACCTTGGGCAGATCCCCGCCGCGCTGCTGACCGACGATCTCTTCACCACGCGGACCGATCTCGGCAACACGCTCCTCCATGAAGCCGCGGAAAACGGCACGCTCGACCGGTTTCCCTCGGCACAACTCACCGCCACGGCCCTCGTCCAAAAAAATATCGGCGGGGAAACCGTCCTGCACGTCGCCGCCCTCAACGGCCACCTGCACCAGCTCGCTCCGGAATTTCTGACCACTGCCGCCCTCCGCGAGACCACCAATTCCGGCGACACTGTTTTTCATGCCGCCGCCATCGCAGGCCACCTCGGGCAGGTTCCTGCGGAGTTCCTCACCCCCGAAAACCTCTCTATCGCCAGCAAGTCGGGCTTCACCGCCATCCATGCCGCCGCCGAGACCGGCCAGCTCCGGCACATCCCCGCCGGCCAGCTCACCCGCCAACTCCTACTCACCCGCAACGACAACGGCGACACCCCCCTCCACGCGGCGGCCTACGAAAGCCACCTCGACCAGATCCCCCTTTCGCTGTTCGATGAATCCCTGCTCAACGTCCGCAACTACGACGGTCTGACTGTGGGTCGGCTCGCCCTTGATCGCGGCTCCATCGAGCAAGTCCCGCCCTCCCTCCGCCCCAAGCCTCCCGGCCCACTGCAGCGCGTCGCGCTTAAGCTCGGGTTGTCCCGCCCCCCCTTCGCCTGAGGAGCGGCATCGGCGGAAGCACCGGTAAACAAGGGCCCAAGCCGGCGAAGGCAGACCAAGAGGGCACGCACAGGCTTCCTTGCCCGCAGGCCGGCCGGCACAGGTTGACGCACTTTCGTCTTCCCCCGGGGGCGTCGGTTTTGTTCACTGGCTCCCCATTTTATCAATGAACACCACCATCGCTGCCATCACTGCACGTGAAATCATCGACTCCCGCGGCAACCCCACGGTCGAAGTTGACGTCAAACTCGCCTCCGGCCACCTCGGCCGCGCCGCCGTGCCCTCCGGCGCCTCCACCGGCGAGCACGAAGCCATCGAGCTTCGCGATGGAGACAAGAAGCGCTACCTCGGCAAAGGCACCCTCAAGGCCGTGGGCAACGTGAAAGGCACGATCGCCCCCGCCCTCATCGGCTACGATGCGCAGGACCAGCTCGGCGTGGACCGCGCCATGCTCAAGCTCGACGGCACCAAGACCAAGTCGAAGCTCGGCGCCAACGCCATCCTCGGCGTTTCCATGGCCACCGCCAAAGCCGCCGCCGCCGCCCTCAACCAGCCCCTCTACAAATACCTCGGCGGCCCCAATGCTAAGGTCCTCCCCGTGCCCCTCATGAACATCATGAACGGCGGTGCGCACTCCGACGCCCCCATCGACTTCCAGGAGTTCATGATCGTCCCGCGGAACTTCAACACGTTCTCCGAGGCGCTCCGCGCCGGAGCCGAGGTCTTCCACTCCCTCAAGAAGGTTCTCAAGGCCAAGGGCCTCTCCACCGCTGTCGGCGATGAAGGCGGCTTCGCCCCCAACC
>CAYSBR010000003.1:140698-157512 GCA_964429385.1 uncultured Opitutaceae bacterium | reverse complement strand
ACGGTTCAGAATCCGCATCACCTGTTCCTGGTAGACCATGACGCCGTTGGTCTCGCGGCAGATTTCCTCCAGGAGGGGATGGGGGAAGGTCACGGTGCTGGGGTCGCGCTTGCCGCGCACGTAGTCGGGAATCCACTCCATGGGGCCGGGGCGATAGAGCGCGATGAGGGCGACGATCTCGTCGATGGAGGACAGGCCGATCTGGCGGCAGAGCGCCTGCATACCGCCGGATTCCAGCTGGAAGACACCAGTGGTGCGGCCGGAGTTGAGGAGCGCGTAGGTGGTGGGGTCGTCGAAGCCGACGGCCTCAATGTCGAACTTCGGGTTGGCGGTGCGGCGGATGTTTTCCACGGCATCGGAGATGACGGTGAGCGTCTTCAGCCCGAGGAAATCCATCTTGAGCAGCCCGAGCTTGCCCACGGCGTTCATGTCGAACTGCACGGTGACGTCGCCTTCCTGCTCGGTGAGCGGGACAAAATTGTCGAGGGGCTGGTCGGTGATGATGATGCCGGCGGCGTGTTTGCCGGTGTTGCGCACCATGCCTTCGAGGACGATGGCCTGGTCGTAGATTTTTTTGGCGACGGGGTTCCGGGCGACCTCGTCGCGCAGCTCGGTGGATTTTTCCCGGGCGGACTCAAGCGTGATGTTGAGTTCATCGGGGATCATCTTGGCGAGGCGGTCGGCGTCGGCGTAGGGGAGATTGTGGACGCGGGAGATGTCGCGGATGACCATCTTGGCGCCAAGGGTGCCGTAGGTGATGATGTTGGCGACGCAGTCGGAGCCGTATTTGCGACGCACGTAGTCGATGACCTCGCCGCGGCGGCGCATGCAGAAGTCGATGTCGAAGTCGGGCGGCGAGACACGTTCGGGGTTGAGGAAGCGCTCGAAGAGGAGCTTGAAACGGAGCGGGTCGAGGTTGGTGATGCCGAGGACGTAGGCGACGAGGCAGCCGGCACCGGAGCCACGGCCGGGGCCGACGGGGATGTCGTGTTCGCGGGCCCAGTGGATGAAGTCCCACACGACGAGAAAGTAGTCGATGAATCCGGTCTTGCTGATGATGCCGAGTTCGTAATCGAGGCGCTCAACCAGGGTCCGGGCGATGGCGGAATCGGCGAACGCGTCGGGGGACTGGTAATCCACGTCGTAGCGTTTCTTGAGCCCTTCGATGCAGAGTTGCCTGAGGTAGCCGGCGGGGTCGGTCGTGACCTCGGGGGGCAGGGGATACTTGGGGTAGCGTTCGCTGCCCTTGGGGAAAGGGATGGCGAGGTCGCACATCTCCGCCACGAGTTGGGTGTTGTCCAAGGCTCCGGGCACTTCGGCGAAGAGCTTGGCCATCTCGGCGTGCGATTTGAGATAGAACTGGGTGCCGGTGAACTTGAAGCGGTTCTCCTCCTCGATCTTGGCGCCGGTCTGGATGCAGAGCATGGCGTCGTGCGGTCCGGCGTCGGAGGCGTTGACGTAATGGACGTCGTTGGAGGCGATGATCTTCAGGCCAAACTCTTCCGCGAGTTTGAGGAGGTCGGGGATGATCTTGCGCTGCTCCGGCAGGCCGTGGTCCTGAATTTCGACGAAGTAGTTTTCGCGGCCGAAGATTTCGACGAAGCGGCCGCAGGCCTGACGGGCTTCCTCGTAGCGGTCGTGCAGCAGGTGTTGCGGGACGACGGAGGCGAGGCAGCCGGTGAAGCCGATGAGTCCCTCCGCGTGGCGCGAGAGAGTCTCCATGTCGGTGCGGGGTTTGTAGTAGAAGCCCTTGAGGTGGGCGTCGGAGACGAGTTTGAGCAGGTTCTGGTAGCCGGTGAGGTTGCGGGCGAGCAGGCCGAGGTGGAACATGCTTTTGCCTTCGTCGGAGCGGCCGTGTTTTTCGAGCCGGGAGGTCTCGACGAGGTAGAGTTCGCAGCCGATGAGGGGTTTGATGCCCTTGGCCTTGGCGGAGTTGTAGAAGTCGATGGCGCCGTAGAGGTTGCCGTGGTCGGTGAGCGCGATCGCGGGCATGTTCAGTTCCACGGCCCGGTTCATCAGACGGTCGATCCGGCAGGCGCCATCAAGCAGGCTGTAGTCGGTATGGACGTGGAGATGGACGAATTTCTGGTCGGCGGACGGCACTGGCGACGAAGGCAAGGTCAGCATCCCGCGCGCGCAAGCGTGAAAGCCGGGACGAGGGGCGGTCGGGGGAAGTTTTTTCGATGTAAAAAAGCCATTGACGGAGGCGGGCGGGCATGGCTTGGTTTCACGCTTTTCCTTTCACCAACGACCGATTTGTCATGCCCATCGAAATCAAAATCCGCAAAAACGAGCCCATCGACCGTGCGCTGCGCCGCATGAAGAAGAAGCTCGAGCGCGAGAACATCATCAAGGGTGTTCGCGCCAAGCGCTACTACGAGAAGCCCTGCGAAAAGCGCCGCCGCAAGGATAAGGTCCAGGCCTTTACCCAGATGCTGCGCCGCCGCTACGCCGAGTAATCCCGGCCTGCGGGTTTGCGTCCCTTTCAACCGCGTTCCTCGTTCGGAGCGCGGTTTTTTCGTGCAACCATGGGGAACGCGTTCCGTGATAAGCCCTCACTGATCCCGTGAAGCCGATCCTGTCCCTGTCCTCCTGCTGGAATTCCCATCGTCATGGCGATGGGCAGGCGATGCTGCAGGAAATCGCGGATCTGGGCTTCACCCACGCCGAGCTGAGCCATGGCGTCCGCATCACGCTGGTCCCGGGCATTCTCAAGGCGGTCGAGGAGGGAATCATCCGGATCAGCTCGACTCATAATTTCTGCCCGTTGCCGACGGGGGTGAACACGGCGGCGCCGAACATCTTTGAGCCCTCGTCCGCCGACTATCGCGAACACGACCAGTGGCTGCGCTACACGAAACGGTCGATCGACTTTGCGGCGCAGGTCGGGGCCCGCGTGCTGGTGTGCCATCTCGGGAGCGTGAAGTTTTTCTGGCTCAACCCGACGCGCCGGCTCGAGGCCTACCTCGATGGCCATCCCGGGCTCAACGCCGCGGAAGACCCGGCCTATCGCAAGCTGCTGGAGAAGAGTCTGGCGAAGTTGCGCAAACGCATGGGCCCGTATTGGGCGCAAACGCAGGAAAGCGTGGCCGAGGTGTTCGCGCATGCGCAGGCCAAGGGGGTGACCTTGGGGTTCGAGAACCGCGAGGCGTTCGACGAGCTGCCGCTGGATGACGATTACGCGGAATTTCTGGCCGGGCTGCCGGCCGATGCACCGGTCGGTTACTGGCACGACACGGGGCACGCCGAGATCAAACAATCCATGGGCTTGCTGGACCACCGGGGCATGCTGGAAAAAATGGGGCCGCGCCTGATCGGGTTTCATCTCCATGATGTGAGCGCGGAGGGGCGCGATCATCAGGAGATCGGCTCGGGGCGCATTGATTTCGGAATGATCAGCCGCCACTGGCGGCCGGAACACCGGCTGACGATCGAGCTCAGCCCGCGCCTGACGCCCGCACAGGTGCGGGCGTCGAAGGAACGGGTGGAGGCTCTGATCGCGGAGCGGAGCGGAGAGACGGCATGAGCGGCAAGGGAATAGGAAGGCAGATCTCGGCGGGCCTCATCGTGGGGCTGAGCGCCATCATTTATTCGATCTCCTACGGTGCGCTGATGTTTTCCGGCTCGCCGGCGGAGATGGTGGGCTTCGGGCTCACGGTGGCGTTGATCACGGCCATCGTCGGCGCGTTGTTTGGCCTGCTGTCGGAGGAAAAGACCGTCGTCATCGGGCCGGACTCGAACACGATTTCGGTGCTGGCGGGCATGCTGGCGGTGCTTGGGTCGATGCGCCTGCCGGCGTTGCAGTCGCCGCATGTGGCGCTGGCGGCGATTCTGCTGACGGCGCTGGTGTGCGCGGCGACGTTCTATCTCGTGGCGCGCTTCAATCTTTCCAGCATGGTGCGCTACATCCCGTTCTCGGTGATGGCGGGTTTTCTCGCTTCGACGGGCTGGCTGATGTCGAGCGGCGCGCTGGGGATCATCGCGGGCACGCCGCTGACCGCGGAGGGGATCACCCGATTTGTCCTGCACCCGCTGCGGCCGGAGCTGGGCGTGGGATTGCTGGTGATGCTGGTGATGTTTGTACTGGCGCGTCGCGTGGCGGTGGCCGTGCTCATCCCGGTCGTGATGCTGGTGGCGGCGCTGCTGGTGAACCTGCTCCTGCTCACGCCGCTGGCGGAGCTGCCGGCCTTCGCACGCGGGCAGTGGTTTTTCACGGGGCTGGACAGTCTGCGGTGGCTGCCGCCCTGGGAGCTTTCGCTGGATCTGGCGGCGGCGAAGGCCCTGCTGGACAGCATCCCCACGATGCTGGTGGTGGGCTTTGTGGGCCTCATCAGTGTGCTGCTGACAGTGGCGAGTCTGGAGCTGACCTATCAGCGGGAGTTCCAGATGAACCGCATGCTGAAGCTCCATGCCTGGAGCACGCTGGTTTCGGCGCTGCTGGGCGGGTTTACGGCGTTGCTGTCCATCAGCCGCACGGCGTTGAACCGGCAGACCGGTGGCGGGGTGATCTCGGGCTTTATCGCCGCGGGGCTCTGCCTGGCGGTGCTATTGGGCGCGGGCGGCTTCGTGGGCTACATTCCGAAAGCCGCGCTGGGCGGCCTCGTGCTCTTCCTCGGCGTCACGATGCTGAAGCAGTGGCTGTGGGATCAGCGCAAGACCGCGACGCGCCTAGAGATGGCGGAAATCCTCGTGATTGTGATCCTGGTGGCGAACTACGGTTTTCTTGTGGGGTTTGCGGCCGGCGTGCTCATTGCGTGCATCGTTTTCATCGTCACCTACAGCCAGCTGCCGCTGGCGACGCTGGCGACGGATCTGTCACTGCTCCGGAGTTCGGTGGTGCGGCCGGGACACCAGGTGGAAACCTTGAAGAACCACGGTCATCGCGTGGTGATTTACCGGTTGAGCGGTTACGTGTTTTTCGGCTCGGCGAGCAAGATCGACGCGGTCTTCCAGCAGAAGGACCTGGCGCAAATCGACGGGGTGGTGCTGGATTTCACCAACGTCAGCGGCATCGACAGTTCGGCGATCGGCGTTTTTCAGCGCATCCTGCGGCGTTATCACGTGATGCCGACGCGGTTTTATTTTGTGTATGCGGAGAGCAACCGGTCGGACCTGCAGGCGCTGTCGCGGGATCTGGTGGCCAGTCGCAACCTGCATTATTTCCCCTCGCTCGACCACGCGCTGGAAGCGGCGGAGGAAAAAGTGGTCGGTGAGCACGGGGAGGAAGAGCTGGAGGGAGGCTGCTTCGATTTCATCGCGGATGAGGCGGGGCGGGAAATTTTCAAGGGGTGCTGCGAGTTGAAGCAGGTGCCGCAGGGCGAGTGCCTGGCGAAGGAGGGGGAGTTTTCCGACCAGGTGTTCTTTGTGGAGGAGGGCAGTCTGGAGATCATCAAGGACGCGGGCGGCGCGGCGGTGCGTCTGGCCAAGCTGCATGGCGGGGCGATGGCGGGTGAACTGGCTTTTGCGACGGGCGAAGCGCGCACCGCTTCGATCATGGCGGCCGAGCCGTCGTCAATCTATGTTCTGGACCGGACGGGGCTGGCCAGAATGCGCGAGAGCCACCCGGCGCTGGCGACCAGTTTCGACCACATGATGATCCGGAAAATCGCCCACGCGCTGGCCCGGACCAACCGGTTGCTGGCGGCTTTACGGTGAAGCGGAGTTCCGTCCGGCAAGAAGGCTGGTGATCCAGCGCCGGTGCGGTCCGGACAGGGTGATCTGGTCGAGTTCGGGCAATGGGACCCAGCGGCACCCGGCGCCGGGTTTTGCCGGGGTTTCGACAGCTTGATAAATGGATTCGGTAATGCGGTAGCGGGTGATGCTGCGTTGCTTGCGGGCGAGCAGCGTTCCGCGGCTGGCGCTGGCCTCAGCCAAGCCGGCTTGGGCCGGAGTGGGCAGTTCATACTGCTGAGCCAGGCGGCGGGCGGCGGCCTCTGTTTGGTAAAGCAACAGCCGACCGTCCTGTTCGCACCAGACTCGGGTGATGGCGACCTGCTCCACTTTTTTGGGCGCCAGTCTGGGATAGTGCTCGGGGTCGCCGGATTTGCTGCCCGCGCAGAGGGTGAGCACGGGGCAGACGGTGCAGAGCGGATTCTGCCGCAGGCAGACCGTGGCGCCCAGTTCCATCATGGCCTGGTTGTGATCACCGGGATTGTCCGCGGGCAGCAGGGTGTCGGCCAGCGGGGCAAACACCTTTGCCGCCGCGGTGCTGTCGCGGAACTCACGGGCGTCGGCGGTGAGGCGGGCCAGGATGCGGACGACGTTGCCGTCCACCACGGCGGCGGGCGCGCCGAAGGAGATGCTGGTGATGGCGGCGGCGGTGTAGGGACCGACGCCGGGCAACCCGAGCCATTCATCCGGAGTGCGGGGCGGAGCGGGGAGGGCGGCGATGGCCTGGGCGAGCCGGTGGAGATTCCGGGCGCGGGAGTAGTAGCCGAGGCCTTCCCAAAGTTTGAGCACTCTGGTTTCCGGCGCGGCAGCGAGCGCGGCGAAATCGGGCAGGGCTGTCAACCAGCGGGCGAAGTAGGGCAAGACTGTCTTCACCTGCGTCTGCTGCAGCATGAACTCGCTGACCACGGTCTTGTAGAGTGACGGTGCCTCGCGCCAGGGGAGCGGGCGGGCGTGGCCGCGATACCAGTCGCGCAGGGCGGTTTGGAAGGCGGTGCGCCGGGCGGATAGCGTTTCGGAATGGGCCACGAAAAGCCTCAGCCTTCGCTGAAGGTTGCGGCTGACAAGCTCCGATACGGACGCAGGTAGTAAAAAACCACGAATGAACACGAAGAGACACGAATGGATGGAGGGACATGGGCTTCAACTCGGGTTGTCCTGCTCAAACACTGAAGAGTACGCCCTGCGCCGCCGGTGTTTTCCATTCGTGTGGATTGGTGTCCATCCGTGATTCACCTGAATTGTACCGGCTTGAATAAGCCCGGTCGCTTTTTCGTGCATTTTTGTGATTTTTGTGGCCACTAACCCCATGCCCAAGAAGCCGGCTTCCGACGAGGAGGCGCCCAAGAAGCTCAGTTCCTACACCGTTAAGCTCAATGACGCGCAGCTCGCGAAGCTGCGGGCATGGTGTGAGGCGCGCAGTTGGCTGCGCGTGGAGGTCGCCTACACGCACTACGCATTCAAGGCCGACCACCTGAAACTGAATCTCTCGGCCTACACCAGCGGCAAGGTTGTCATCGCGGGCAAGGGCACGGAGGACTTTGTGCGTGATGTGCTGGAGCCCGAGATCACCGGCGCGGCCAAGCTCGGCTATGACGAAGTGTTGCATCCGGACTGGTTTGAATCGCACGCCGGACTCGATGAGAGCGGCAAGGGCGACTTCTTCGGTCCGGTGATCGCGGCCACGGTGATCGCCGACAAATCCGCCATCGAGGCATGGCGCAAGGCCGGGGCGCAGGACTCGAAGAAGATGGCGGAGAGCAAGATCATCGAGCTCGACCGGCTCATCCGCGAGACGAAGGGCGCGGAGGTCGAAACCTGTTTCTGCCGGACGATGGCGCGCTACAACGAGTTGATGGGCCGTCCCCGGGCGAATCTGAACCGGTTGCTGGCCTGGCAGCACGCCACGGCGCTGGCCGGAGCGCTGGCCCGCAAGCCGGTGCCGTGGGGCCTGCTCGACCAGTTCACCGAGCAGCCGCTGGTGCAGCGCGAACTCGCGAAGAAGGAGGTTGGCAATTTCGAGTTGCGGATGCGGACCAAGGCCGAGGAGGACCCGGTGGTCGCCGCCGCTTCGGTGGTGGCGCGCGCCGAGTATGTGCGCCAGATGCACGCGCTTTCCCAGAAGTTCGGCGCGAAGCTGCAAAAAGGCGCGGGGCCGCTGGTGAAGCAGCAGGCGCATGAGATCATCCGGAAGTTTGGCGCGCCCGCGCTGGGCGATTTTGCCAAGCTGCATTTCCGCACGGCCTACGAGGTCGTGGCGGAGGCGGGGAAGCTCGACGAGCTTCCGCTCAAACCGCCGCCGCCGAAGATGGAGTGGTAAGCGCCGATGGCCCGACGCCGGCAACTTCGCGGATTCGATCTCAAGCAGATCGAGGGCGTGACCAGCCTGATCGGCGTGGACGAGGCCGGGCGTGGCGCGCTGGCCGGGCCGGTCGTGGCCGGCGCCGTGCTGGTGACGCGCGAGTTTCTGGAAAGCCGCTGGGCGGTGGCAAACGCCGGCCGCATCAACGATTCCAAGCAGCTGACCGCGCTGGAGCGCGAGGCGCTGTGGTTCGATTTCGAGACCCTGGCGGGGCAGGGGCAGATCCATGCGCAGTTTGGCGTGGCGGATGTCGCCGAGATCGAACAGCTCAACATCCTCGGCGCGACCAAGCTGGCCATGCGCCGGGCGCTGGAGGGGATTTATCCGCCGGGTGCCTTTGAGCAGAAGAGGGAACCGGATCTTTTCACCTCACCCGAGGAAGCCGCCGGTTTTCAGCCCATGGTCTCGGCGCGCATCCTGATTGATGGTCTGCCGCTGCGGCATTTTCCTTATCCACACACGGGGGTTGTCAGCGGCGACGCTCGCTCGCTCTGCATCGCGATGGCCTCGGTCATTGCCAAGGTCACCCGCGACCGGTTGATGACCGAACTCGACGCCCGGCTGGCCGGCTATGGCTTTGCGCAGCACAAGGGCTACGGCACGGAGGAGCATCGCGAGGCGCTCCTCCGGCTGGGCCGGACGCCCCACCACCGCGAGGTGTTTCTGCGCAAGCTCTTCGCGCAACGTGTGGACCCGGCGCAGACGGACTTTCTGGCGGCGGAGTCGCTGGCGGAGGACAAAGAGTAGGCCGGATATATCGCGCCGCAGAACGATCAAGCGCAGACACGCTGCGACTGATCTTTGATTGCCTTACTCTTCTCGAATACGTTGCTCGTTGTCGAGCTTGTCTGTGGCGCCTTCTTTCCCTTCCACTAAACCGATCTCGATCGCGTAGGTGTGGCCGGCCGAACGAAAGTCTGCAGCCAGACGAGCCAAGACATCCCGATCAATCTTAAGCTCCGTCTTTGCAACCTCTGCGAGGATCGCCTCAAGACCCGAGCGCACGATCAGAAAGTTCGCCTGCTCCTCCTTGCGCATAGTGAGGGCCAGACCTATCTCTCCTTTCTTCTCCGCTCGATCGCGCGCCGCCGCTACAGCATTCAAAATTGTGGCGGAACGATCGACGTGTTCGATTTCCCGCTGGAGCTTGAAGTAAGGAGTCTCATCTATGTGTCTTTCCTTTGAGAAATTGTAATGCACGAACGCTTTGATATACGTGTCTGTCTTCTCATAGATTCGTTGGTTGTGCTCTTCGAGCATTTCACGCATTTTCAGCACTTCAGGGAGCAGCATCGCAGTAGTCGCCTTGCTCTTCTCAACGACGACCTCAGCGCTATGTGCAGATGCGCACGGGATCGCGGAAAGGCAAATTGCAAACGTGATGAATTTTCTCATGGCGAACAGTGTTATTGGGCCGCACTCTAGGGGTTGGGAGTGTGATTGGGAAAAAGCTGCATCGAAGCAATGACCAGCGTAGGGAAAGAGGCGCGGGCGGCAATTTACTTTTCGGCCATCGTGGACGGGTTTCGCCCGCAGTTGACCGGCTGCCTGCCGTTGTGCACAACCCCACCGATGCCCCCGAAGAAACATTCCTCGCTTGACCGGGTGCTGGGCCGGCTCGATGCGCTCGATTCGGTCAACATGGCCAACCTGGTGCAACGGCTCGCGCGCGAACGCGGGCTGTTTGAGGACGTTTTCAACACGCTGCAGGAAGGCGTACTGGTCATCACCGCCGATGGTGAGATTGAATACGCGAATGCCGCCGCGCACCGGTTGATCGGGCTGGGCGAGGATGAACTGGACGGTCAGGTGCTGTGGCGGCTGGTGCCGGGGCTGCGTTCATCGCTGGGCGTGTCGCTGGGTGACGACGAGGCGGCACTGCCCGTGGCCACGCGGGAGTTCGAGCTCACCTATCCGGAGCCACGCACGGTGCGGCTTTACATGGTGCCTTTCCGGGGCGACGGCCGCGGGGGATCCCATCGTTTCGCCGTCATTCTGACGGATATCACGCGGGACAAACAGACGACCGAGGCGCGCATCGAGGATGAGCGGATCTCCTCCATCCTGCTGCTCGCCGCGGGGGTGGCCCATGAGTTGGGGAACCCGCTGAATTCCCTGACCATCCATCTCCAG
This sequence comes from uncultured Opitutaceae bacterium, assembly GCA_964429385.1. Taxonomy (GTDB): domain Bacteria; phylum Verrucomicrobiota; class Verrucomicrobiia; order Opitutales; family Opitutaceae; genus UBA2377. Next base: position 147,350 of record CAYSBR010000003.1, on the reverse strand, counting down.
CTGATCGAGCGCTGGTTGCGCCGGCTCAAAAGCGGGAAGGAGACCGATTCTTTGGGGGATTCGATCCGCATCTGCCAGGAAGAGGTCAGGCGCCTCGATGGAATCATCACGCATTTTCTGGAGGCGATCCGGCCGCGAACACCGGATCTGATCGAACTCAACCTCGCCGAGGCGCTGGGTGAGGTGCTGACGTTCCAGCACCGGCAACTGACCGACCGGGGTATTCTTGTGGAGGCGGATGCGCCCACTGATCTGCCCACGGTGATGGCCGACCGCGATCAGGTGAAGCAGGTGTTTTTCAACATCCTCAAGAATGCGTCGGAGGCCATGCAGCCCGGCGGACGTCTGCGCATCCGCGCGCGGATGGATGATGCGCATGTGATCCTTGATTTCGCCGACAGCGGCGGGGGCATCAAGGCGGAGGATCTGGCGCGCCTGTTTGAGCCCTATCACACGACGAAGAGCGGCGGCCACGGTTTGGGCCTGATGATCGTGCAGCGCATCATGCGCGAGCACGGCGGCCAGATCGGCATCGAGAGCAAAGAGGGCGTCGGCACGGTGGTGACGCTGCAGTTTCCCCGCAAGGACCGGCGCGTGCGAATGCTGCAGAGTTGAGCCGGGTTTCCGCCGCCGCTGTGCGGACGGAAAATAATCCTCCGGGCCGCCGGTTTTGGCTTTGTGTTTTCCCGGGCATTTTGCCGCCATCCCTCCGCTTCTTTCCCATGAAAAAATCCCTGCCCCTGAATGCCTCTTGGAAACTCATGCCGGTGGAGCCGCACCTCGGTCTTACCCCGGGATGTTCGGCCCTGCCGTTTGACCAGCGCTGGATTGAAGCGCAGGTGCCGGGCGACGTGCATCTCGACTGCCAGCGCGCCGGATTGATCGGCGATCCCTTTGTCGGGATGAACCATGATCACATCCGCTGGATGGAGGAGTGGGATTGGTGGTATCGCACCGATCTGAACCCGCCGACGGTGGCCCCGGGGCAGCGGCTGCACCTGCTTTTCGAGGGTCTCGACTGTTTCGCCACGGTCTATCTCAACGGCAAGGAGATCGGGCAGCATCGGAACATGTTCACGCCGTTGCGGCTGGATGTGACGGATGCCGTGCAGCCCGGGGAAAACCGCCTGGAGGTGTGCCTCGGCGCGCCGGCGCTGCCGCCGGACCGGCCGTCGCGGAGCCCGGAGGTGCGGGGTTACGGCAATGTCCTGCGCCTGCAGGTGCGCAAGGCGCAGTGCTGCTTTGGCTGGAACATCACGCCGCGGTTGGTCACCACCGGTATCTGGAAGCCGGTTTCCTGGCAGCTGGTGGATGCGGTGGAGATCGATGATGTCTTTGTGAGCACCCTCGCGCTGCGCGAGGACGGCAGTGCCGAACTGGAGGCGCTGGTGGAGCTGCGGCACAACCACAGCGCGCCGGGCCCGGTGGAAGTGAACCTGACCGTGGCCGGACAATCGCGCCGGCTCACGATTCCGTGTGATCCCTCCGGAGGGCGGCAACGTGAGCGCTTCGTCGTGCCGCAGGCAAAGCTCTGGTGGCCGCACAACCACGGGGCGCAGCCGCTGTATGACTGGACGGCGGTCATCAGCCGGGACGGGCAGGAACTCGACCGGCGCGCCGGCCGTTTTGGCATCCGCACCACGCAGATCATCCAAGAGCCGGACACGGATGGCGGGGTGTCGTTCATCCTGGCGGTCAACGGCAAGAAAATCTTCCTGAAGGGGATGAACTGGACGCCGGCCGACGCCATCTTCGCACGGGTGGATGCCGCGCGTTACGACCAGTTGCTGGCCGCCGCGAAGGAGACCAACATCAATGCCATGCGGGTGTGGGGTGGCGGGGTGTATGAGCAGGATCACTTCTACGCCCGTTGCGATGAGCTGGGCATCCTCATCACGCACGACTTCATGTATGCCTGCGGCTGTTATCCGCAGGATCCCGCCTTCTTGGAGGAAGCGCGTCGTGAGGCGGAGTTCCAGGTGCGGCGGTTGCGCCGCTATGCCTGCGTGGCGGCCTGGTTCGGTGACAATGAAAACGATGTCCTCGCGGACAACAGCTTCAACTATCCGGGTTACCGGCATAACAAGCTCAGCAAGGAGGTGCTGAAGAGCGTGGTGCACACGCATGCGCCACTCACGCCCTACATCCCCACGTCGCCGTACTCGCCGCTCACCTACGACCAGAACTCGCCGCTGGAGGGCGACTGCCATATCTGGGGTCACGGTTTTTCCTACAAGTCCGACTTCTATGTGAAACAGCAGCCGCGCATGGTGACGGAGATCGGGCACCTGAGTTTTCCGGACCGCAAGGTCATCGAGTCGTGGGTTTCCCCCGACAAGCTGTGGCCGGTGTGGCATGAGGAATATCTGACGCATGGCGCCGATTGCATCCGCCTCGACCGGCATGCGCGCTACCGGCTCAACTGGGACAGCATTCGCGAGCGCGGCTGGCCCGAGCCGAAGGATCTCGATGAGACGATCCGCCTGACACAGCAGCTCCAGGGCGAGGCGTCGCAGTTCTGGGTCGAGTTTTATGGCAACCAGCCGCAGTGCTGGGGCATCTTCCTCTGGAATCTGGCCGATTGCTGGCCGCAGATGTCCGATGCCTACATCGCCTATCCCTACGCGCCGAAGGCCAGCCTCGACTATGTGAGGAAGGCTTACGCGGCGTTGGACCGTTGATCACCGCCCGTTTCAGGGCTTGGGCGGATCGGAAGGCACCTGCGTGACCACGACGTCAATCACGTCGTCGTGGGCCCGCGGGTGCCGCCGCGGGGCGGATGGCGGGGGCGGCGGGCCCGCCGCCTTGCGCCGGAAGCGTTGTGCCACGAGACCGAGGAGTCCCGTGACAATCACGATGACCGCCGCGAAGAAAGTGGCGAAGATCGCGAAGATGGCCACGAGACCGGCAAGGATGAGACGCAAGACATGCACAGGGAGAAGAACCCAGTGAACCCGGAAAAGTTTCAGGGTCAAACCGCACCTGCCGGCTGTTTTTCCGGCGTTGCCGACGGACCGTGGGGAGCCATGCTGGCGCGACTTTGAAGCCAGAGTCGCCGGTCATCGCCTATTTCTTCACCACGTTTCCCAAGTCCACGGAGACCTTCCTGCAGCGTGAAGTCATCGCAATGCAGGGGCAGGGGATGCGTCTGCGGCTTTATTCCTTCTGGGGCGGCGGGGGCACGTTTCACGGGCTGCCGGTCACGCGTTTTCCGAAGTGGAAGCTCCTGACGCTTTTTTGGATGATCCCCTATGAATCCTGGCGGCGGCCCGAGGTGCTGCGGGAGGTGCTGCACGGGCTTTTTACCCGACGGGCGCCGTCATGGCTGAACTTTTGGGAGAACATGCTCGGGGCGGGTTTTGCCTGTCTTTACGCGGGCTGGTTCAGAAAAAATCCGCCGACGTTGATCCACGCGGCCTGGGGCGGCGGGCCGGCGACGGCGGCGTGGTTGCTCTGGCGGATGGATGGACATCGCTACAGCGCGGCGGCCCATGCCTATGACATTTACGAGCACGGCGGCGATTGGTGGCTGCGCGAGAAACTGGAGCATGCCGCCTTCATCCATACCTCGACCGAGATGGGGCGGCTGGCGCTGGCGGAACGGGGGTTGGCGGAGGAGAAGATCCATTGTATCAGGCGCGGGCTCGACCGGCTGCCGGTGATGAAACCGCTGCGACCGCGCCGGAATCCGTTGCGTCTGGTGTGTGTGGCCCGGCTGGTGGAAAAGAAGGGGCTGCCGCACCAGTTGCGGATTTATGCGGCGTTGCAGGCGGCGGGCCTGGCGTTCACCGCGCGCATCGTGGGCGAAGGACCCTTGCGGCCGGAGCTGGAGCAACTCGCCGCACAGCTTGGCGTGTCGGCCGACGTGACTTTCACCGGCGAGGTGGCGAATGAAGCCGTGTGGGAGCATCTGGCCTGGGCCGATGTGCTCCTGCATACCGGCATCATTGCTCCCAGCGGAGACCGGGATGGTCTGCCCAATGTGATCCCGGAGGCGATGGCCATCGGAACGCTGGTCGTGACGTCACCGACCGCGGCGACGACGGAGGCGGTGACGGACAGGATGTCGGGGCTGGTGGCGCCGGTGACCGGTGCGCAGGCGTGGGTGGAGGCATTGCGCGAGTTGGCGAGTGACGACAGGTTGGCGGAGAGTCTGAGGGGAAACGCACGGCGTTGGGTGGAGAAGAATTTCGACGCGCATCGCAATGCCGAGAGACTGATCGCCCACTTTGACCGGATCATGGAATGATGATTTATTTCGATGTCACCAAGGCCGGTCGCGGCGCGCATCATTCGGGGTTGATGCGCGTGAGCACGCGCCTGCGAAAGGAACTGGGCGCCGCGGCGGTTCCGGTCGAATGGCGGGAAGGGGGTTGGCATCATACCGACGGCGGCCGGTCGCTGACTCCGCGGCCCGAAGACTGGGTGCTGACGGCGGAGCTTTTCTCCGAACCGGAGCGGTCGGGATTCTCATCTTGGGTGGGACGAAGAACCTGCCGGTGGGCGGCAATTTTTCATGATGCGATTCCGTTGAAACTGCCGCAAATCACCTGGCCGCAGAGTGTGGCCCGGCATCCGGGCTATATGAAGCTGCTGGCGCAGAGCGACCGGGTCTGGGCGGTGTCGGCCGCGAGCCGGGCGGAGCTGCTGGGCTACTGGCAGTGGCTGGATTTGGGAAATCCCCCGGCGGTCGAGGTGCTGGCTTTGGGCGCGGACTTTGATGCCTCGGGACGAAAGGCGGCCGCGTCCAAACCGGCGCCGTTGCTGCTGTGCGTCGGTATTCTGGAGCCGCGGAAGAACCAGGAGTTTCTGCTGGAGGTCGCGACGGCGTTGTGGCGGGAGGGGCTGGCTTTTGATCTCCATCTGGTGGGTCGGGTGAACCCGCATTTTGGCCGGCCGCTGGCGCAAAAAATCGGGCGGTGGCGGCGTGAGTTTCCCGGGTTGCACCATCATGCGGGGGCGGATGACGCGGCTTTGGCGGCGCTTTACGCGCGGACGCGGGCGACGGTGTTCCCGACCCGGGCCGAAGGGTGCGGGCTGCCGCTGCTCGAATCGCTTTGGCGGGGCGTGCCCTGTGTCGCGAGCGACCTGCCGGTGCTGCGGGAGAACGCCGATGGCGGCGGGTGCGTCCTGGCGGGATTGAACGACGGCCCCGCCTGGCGGGACGCGCTGCGGCGCATCCTCACGGATGACGCGCATCATGCGACCTTGGCGCGGGAGGCATCGGGGCGTGAGCTGCCGACGTGGGCCGGTGCGGCGGCAACCGTGCGCGCCGGGCTGATGGGCTGATCCGGTCAGCCGGTCTTTTTCACCGCGTAGGCCATCGCATCGGCGATGCGCTCAAGCTGCTCGTCGGTGTGCAATGCGGAGATGGCGGTGCGGATGAGATCCTTGCCCACGGGGACAGCCGGGGCGATGGACATGACGGTGAAGACGCCTTTTTCAAGCAGGGCGCGCCAGAAGAGATAGACCCGCTCCTTGGAGCCGAGGACGATGGGCACGGCGGGCGTTTCGCTGTCCCAGGTGTCGAGGCCGAGGCGCTTGAGGATGGCGCGGTATTTCTTCGTGTTGCTCCAGAGCCGCTCATGGTGCTCCGGCTCGGTCTGCATGATATCGAGCGAGGTGGTGGCGACGGCGGTCTGGCTGGGGCTGAGCGCGGCGCTGAAGATGGTCTGCTTGGAATGCGTGCGGAGGTAGTCGATGACCTCGCGCGAGGCGGCGACGAAACCGCCGGTGCTGGCGAGCGACTTGGACATGCTGCCGCAGATGACGTCCACCTTGTCGTTGAGGCCGAAGTGATCCACGGTGCCGCGACCCTGCCGGCCAAGGACGCCGAAGCCGTGGGCATCATCGAGCACGGTGAAGCAATCGTATTCCTCGCCGATGGCCGCGAGCTCGGGCAGACGGCAGATGTGGCCTTCCATCGAATAAACTCCCTCAATGACGAGGTGCTTGGGTACGCCGGCGGCGGTGCTGGCGGCGATTTCGCGCAGATCGGCGGGGTTGTTATGGGAGAACCGCTCGACGGTGGCGTGGGAGAGGCGGATGCCGTCCCAGAGACAGGAGTGCAGGTTTTTGTCGGCGAAGATGACGTCGCCCTTGGTGGCGAACGATGCGATCGACGACATGCAGGAGAGATAGCCGGCGGCATGCACGTGGCAGGCTTCCCGACCGAGAAAGGCGGCGAGTTTTTCCTCCAGTTCGACGTGGTAAACACGGGAGCCGTTGGAGGTGCGGGCGCCGGTCGGGCTGGTGCCCCATTTGAGGAGGGCGGCGCGGGCGGCTTCGATGACTTTTGGGTGGAAGGAAAGGCCGAGATAATCATTGCTCGACAGCATGATCATGTCGCGGCCGTCGAGCCGGATATTGGTGCCCTGCTGAGCTTCCATCGCATGATAATAGGGCGCGTATTTCAGCCGCATCTTGGTCGCGTAATCGTCGCGGCAGCGATTGAGGACCGGCTTCCGGTTTTTTGAAAAGAAAGTGAGCGCCATGAGAGCAATGGAGGTTGGGTGCGCAGCCGCAGGCTGGCAAATCGAAAGGCGTCAGCGCCGCGGGAGGGTTTGCATCCACGCCGTGAGTTCGGCGGTGTAATCGTGCCAGGTACGGAAGGTGCGGGCCCGGGCCTCGGCGGCGAGGCGCTCCCGGGTGA